>JAYRKT010000001.1:0-247337 GCA_041905595.1 Rhodobacter sp. | reverse complement strand
CGAGGCGCCCGGCCACCGGGGCGGGCACCTCGACCGTTACCTTGTCGGTTTCCAGTTCGCACAGCATCTCGTCCTGCGCGACCACGTCCCCGAGCTTGCGATACCAAGTCGCGACGGTCGCTTCGGTGACGCTTTCGCCAAGCGTAGGAACCCGGACCTCGACTGCCATTTCCGCCGCCGCCCCTTAGCCGCCGATCGTCAGCGCGTCGTTTACCAGCGCCTCCTGCTCGGCTTTGTGGCGCGAGGCGAGCCCGGTAGCGGGCGACGCACTGGCGGCGCGTCCCGCATATGTCGGGCGGCCATGCTTGGCGCCGATCCGACCGAGCACCCATTCCAGGTTGGGCTCGACGAAGAACCAGGCGCCCTGGTTCTTGGGCTCTTCCTGGCACCAGACGATCTCGGCCCGCTTGAAGCGCTCAAGCTCCTTGACCAGCGACAGGGCGGGGAAAGGATAGAACTGCTCGAGACGCAGCAGGTAAACGTCGTCGAGGCCCCGCGCGTCACGCTCGGCCAACAGGTCATAGTAGACCTTGCCGGACGAGATCACCACGCGGCGGATCTTGGCGTCTGGCTTCAGCTTCAGTTCGGAATGACCCTTCTGCGCATCGTCCCAAAGAACGCGGTGGAAGCTGGACCCCGTGGTGAAATCCTCGACATCTGAGACGCAGAGCGGGTGACGCAGCAGCGATTTCGGCGTCATCAGGATCAGCGGCTTGCGGAAGCTGCGATGGATCTGGCGGCGCAGGATGTGGAAGTAGTTCGACGGGGTCGAGACGTTCGCCACGATCCAGTTGTCATTGGCCGACATCTGGAGGAAGCGCTCGAGACGTGCAGAGGAATGCTCCGGTCCCTGCCCTTCGAACCCATGGGGCAGTAGGCAGACGAGGCCCGACATCCGCAGCCATTTCGACTCGCCCGAGTTGATGAACTGGTCGAACATGATCTGGGCGCCGTTGGCGAAGTCGCCGAACTGGGCCTCCCACAGCGTCAGTGCGTTCGGCTCGGCCAGCGAGTAGCCATACTCGAAGCCGAGCACGGCATATTCCGACAGCATCGAGTCGGTGACCTCGTAACGCGCCTGGCCCGCCTTGATGTGGTTCAGCGGGTAGTAGCGGTCCTCGGTCGCCTGGTCGATGAAGGCCGAGTGGCGCTGGCTGAAGGTGCCGCGGGTCGAGTCCTGGCCCGACAGGCGCACCGGGAAGCCTTCGCTGACGAGGCTGCCGAAGGCGAGTGCCTCGGCAGTGGCCCAGTCGAACCCGCGACCGGTCTCGAACATCCTGGCCTTGGCCTCGAGCTGGCGGGCGACGGTCTTGTGGATGTCGAAGCCCTCGGGCACGCGGGTCAGGGCCGCGCCGACTTCGGCCAGCATTTCCGGCGCGATCGACGTTTCGCCGCGCTGATAGCTTTCGCTGTCCTCGCGTGCCAGGTTCTTCCAGCGGCCATCCAGCCAATCGGCCTTGTTCGGACGGTATTCCTTGCCCGCTTCCATCTCGGCATTGAGGGTGGCCTGGAAGGCCGCCTTCATGTCTTCGATTTCGCCTTCGGGGATCAACCCGTCGCGGACTAGACGCTCGGTATAGAGCTGGAGCGTCGTCTTCTGCTTGCGGATGCGGGTATACATCGCCGGGTTGGTGAACATCGGCTCGTCGCCTTCGTTGTGACCGAAGCGGCGGTAGCAGAAGATGTCGATCACCACGTCCTTGTGGAACGTCTGGCGGAACTCGGTCGCGACCTTGGCCGCGTGTACCACGGCCTCGGGGTCGTCGCCGTTGACGTGGAAGATCGGCGCCTCGACCATCAGCGCGATGTCGGTCGGGTAGGGCGAGGTGCGGCTGAAGGACGGGGCGGTGGTAAAGCCGATCTGGTTGTTGACGACCAGATGGATGGTCCCGCCGGTGCGGTGGCCGCGGATGCCCGAAAGCTGGAAGCATTCCGCCACGACGCCCTGGCCGGCAAAAGCCGCGTCGCCATGCAAGAGGATCGGCAGGACCTCGTGCCGGTCGGTGTCGTGGAGCTGGTCCTGCTTGGCGCGTACCTTGCCAAGGACCACCGGGTTCACCGCCTCGAGGTGGCTGGGGTTTGCCGTCAGCGACAGGTGGACGGTGTTGCCGTCGAAGGTCCGGTCGGATGACGCCCCGAGGTGGTACTTCACGTCGCCCGAACCGTCCACGTCCTCGGGCTTGTACGAGCCGCCCTGGAATTCGTGGAAGATCGCGCGGTAGGGCTTGGCCATCACGTTGGCCAGCACGTTCAGGCGGCCGCGGTGCGGCATTCCGATGACGATCTCCTTCACGCCAAGCGCGCCGCCGCGCTTGATGATCTGTTCCATCGCCGGGATCAGCGCCTCGCCGCCGTCAAGGCCGAAGCGCTTGGTGCCCATGTATTTGACATGCAGGAACTTTTCGTAGCCCTCGGCCTCGACCAGCTTGTTGAGGATGGCCTTGCGGCCCTCGCGGGTGAAGGCGATTTCCTTGCCGTAGCCCTCGATCCGTTCTTTCAGCCAAGCGGCCTGTTCAGGGTCGGAGATGTGCATGTATTGGAGTGCGAACGTGCCGCAATAGGTGCGCTTCACGATCTCGATGATCTGGCGCATCGACGCGACCTGAAGGCCAAGCACGTTGTCGATGAAGATCGGCCGGTCCATGTCGGCGTCGGAGAAGCCGTAGGATTTCGGATCGAGTTCCGGGTGGTTCGAGCGGTCGCGGATGCCGAGCGGATCGAGGTCGGCGGCGAGATGGCCGCGGATCCTGTAGGCGCGGATGATCATCAGTGCGCGGATCGAGTCGAGCACGGCGCGCTGGACCTGTGCATCGGTCAGGCTCACGCCCTGCTCGGTGGCCTTCTCGACGATCTTCTGCGCGGCGGCCTTCGCCTCTTTCGGCGAAGATTGCGGCCATTCGCCGGTCAGCGCCGAGGTCAGGTCATCGGCGGGCTGCGGCGGCCAGTCGGTGCGGGCCCAGGACGGGCCGGCGGCAGCGCGCTTGGCGTCGAGCTCGCTGTCGCCGAGCGCCTTGAAGAATTCGGCCCAGCCAGCATCGACGCTTGCCGGATCAGAGGCATAGCGGGCCTGGAGCTGGTCGATGTAATCGGCATTCGCGCCGTCCATGAAGGTCGATGCGCGGAATTGGGTGTTGGATGATTGTTCGGTCAATCTTGCCTCCGTGCGGCGGTCAGTACCCCGCCAAGATGACGTAAGTCGTGTAGCGGGCGGGGATAACCCCCGCCCGTCCAAGTTTACTTGCCGAGAGCCTTCATCACGGCTTCGCCCAAATGGGCGGGGCTGTCGGCCACGATGATACCGGCGGCCTTCATCGCCTCGATCTTAGATTCCGCATCGCCCTTGCCGCCCGCGACGATCGCGCCGGCATGGCCCATGCGGCGGCCCTTCGGCGCGGTGCGGCCGGCGATGAAGCCCGCGGTCGGTTTCCAGCGGCCACGCTTCTTTTCGTCGGCCAGGAACTGCGCGGCATCTTCTTCGGCCGAGCCGCCGATCTCGCCGATCATGATGATCGACTGGGTTTCGGGGTCGGCCAGGAACATCTCGAGCACGTCAATATGCTCGGTGCCCTTGATCGGGTCGCCGCCGATGCCCACGGCCGAGGACTGGCCAAGGCCGAGGTCAGAGGTCTGCTTCACCGCCTCATAGGTCAGCGTGCCCGAGCGGGACACGACACCGACCGAGCCGCGCTTGTGGATGTGGCCGGGCATGATGCCAATCTTGCAGGCACCGGGGTGATGACGCCCGGGCAGTTCGGCCCGATGAGGCGCGACTTGGAGCCTTCCAGCGCACGCTTGACCTTCATCATGTCAAGGACAGGGATGCCTTCGGTGATCGCCACGATCAGCTCCATCTCGGCATCGATCGCTTCGAGGATCGAGTCCGCGGCGAAAGGCGGGGGAACGTAGATCACCGTGGCGTTGGCCTGGGTCTTTTCCTTGGCGTCATGGACCGAGTTGAACACGGGCAGGCCCAGATGCTCGGAACCGCCTTTGCCGGGGGTCACGCCGCCGACCATCTTGGTGCCGTAGGCGATCGCCTGTTCGGTGTGGAACGTGCCCTGGCTGCCGGTGATGCCCTGGCAGATGACACGGGTGTTTTCGTTGACGAGGACGGCCATCGGATTACCCCTTCACTGCCTTGACGATTTTCTGTGCCGCGTCGCTGAGGTTGTCGCCCGCGATCACGTTCAGGCCGGAGTTGCGAATGATCTCCTTGCCCAGTTCGACGTTGGTGCCTTCAAGCCGCACGACCAGTGGCACCTGCAGGCCCACTTCCTTGACCGCGGCGATGATGCCTTCCGCGATGATGTCGCAGCGCATGATCCCGCCGAAGATGTTGACGAGGATGCCCTTCACGTTCGGATCCGAAGTGATGATCTTGAAGGCCTCGGTCACCTTCTCTTTCGTGGCGCCGCCGCCCACGTCGAGGAAGTTCGCCGGTTCCGCGCCGTAAAGCTTGATGATGTCCATCGTCGCCATGGCAAGGCCCGCGCCGTTCACCATGCAGCCGATCTCGCCGTCGAGCGCGATGTAGTTCAGGTCGAACTTGGAGGCGGCCAGTTCCTTTGGATCTTCCTCGGTCTCGTCACGCAGCGCGAGGATGTCGGGCTGGCGGAAAAGCGCGTTGTTGTCGAAGCCCACCTTGGCGTCGAGCACCTTGAGGTTGCCCGACGGTGTCACGATCAGCGGGTTGATCTCGAGCATCTCCATGTCCTTCTCGACGAAGGCCTTGTAGAGCGTCTTGATGAGGGCCACGCACTGCTTGATCTGGTTGCCTTCAAGCCCAAGCGCGAAAGCCACGCGGCGACCGTGGAAATCGGAAAGTCCCGAGGCCGGATCGACCGAGAAGGAGAGGATCTTTTCCGGCGTGTGGGCCGCGACTTCCTCGATATCCATGCCGCCTTCGGTCGAGCATACGAAGGAGATGCGGCTGGTCTTCCGGTCGATCAGCAGCGCCAGATAAAGCTCGCGGGCGATGTCGGAACCGTCTTCGATGTAGATGCGGTTCACTTGTTTGCCGGACGGGCCGGTCTGGTGGGTGACAAGCGTGCGGCCCAGCATCTGGCGGGCGAGGGTCGCAGCCTCTTCCACCGACTTGGCGATACGGACACCGCCCTTTTCGCCGGCTTCGGCCTCCTTGAACTTGCCCTTACCACGACCGCCGGCATGGATCTGGGCCTTGACCACCCAGAGCGGACCGTCGAGTTCGCCCGCCGCCGTTTTGGCTTCTTCCGCCTTCAGGACGGCACGGCCGTCGGAAACCGGGGCGCCGTAGCTGCGGAGAAGCGCCTTGGCCTGATATTCGTGGATGTTCATGGGACCGTCCCGCTACTTAGTTGTGTCGAAGTCGCCGTTCGGGGCCTGATGCCATAGAAATGGGCAGTGTCAAAACGTGATTTGCGGAAAATCCCCTTCTCGGGCAGGAAAAATGACAAATGTGATCACAGTCTCGAAAAGTGTGATCACAAGTTTGAAACTGTTAACGCAAACGGCTTTTCATGCTCCCCGACTCATGGTGCCGAAAATGACGCGGGGCGGCCCGGATTGCTCTGGCCGCCCCACTGGATTTCGCCGTTTTGACCCGGATCAGGCCAGCGTCGGGTCGATGCCTTTGCAGGCTTCGACAAGACCTTTCACCGCATCGACCGACTTGGTGAACATGGCCTGCTCGTCCTTGTTCAGTTTGATCTCGATGACCTTCTCGATGCCGTTCGCGCCGATCACGGTCGGAACGCCGACATACATGCCCTTCAGGCCATAGGCGCCGTCGACAAAGGCTGCGCAGGGAAGCACGCGCTTCTGGTCCTTGAGATAGGCTTCCGCCATCTCAATGGCGCTTTGCGCCGGGGCGTAGAACGCCGAGCCGGTCTTCAGCAGGCCGACGATCTCGGCGCCACCGTCTCGGGTGCGCTGCACGATCGCGTCCAGCTTCTCTTGCGTGGTCCAGCCCATCTCGACCAGGTCCGGCAGCGGAATGCCGCCGACGGTCGAGTAACGGGGCAGCGGCACCATCGTGTCGCCATGGCCGCCCAGCACGAAGGCCGAGACGTCTTTCATCGAGACGCCGAACTCTACCGACAGGAAGTGACGGAAACGGGCGGAGTCGAGCACGCCTGCCATGCCAACAACTTTGTTGTGCGGGAGGCCAGAGAATTCGCGCAGCGCCCAGACCATCGCGTCAAGCGGGTTGGTGATGCAGATCACGAAAGCGTCGGGGCAGTATTTCTTGATGCCTTCACCCACCGACTTCATCACCTTGAGGTTGATGCCCAGAAGGTCGTCACGGCTCATGCCCGGCTTGCGCGGCACACCGGCGGTCACGATGCAGACATCGGCGCGACGCAGGAAGGCGTAGTCATTGGTGCCCGACATGTCCGCGTCGAACCCGGCCGACGGACCCGACTGGGCGATGTCCAGGGCCTTGCCCTGCGGCGTGCCCTCGGCGATGTCGAACAGAACGACGTCGCCAAGTTCCTTGAGCGCGGCGAGATGGGCAAGGGTGCCGCCGATCTGACCTGCGCCGATCAGCGCAATCTTGGGTCTGGCCATGGGTGCTGTCTCCGGGTCCGGTTGAATGACGCCGCGATGGGTAGTCCTTCGCAACCCATCGTGCAAGCCTGCCGCGCGGCAACCGCGCCAGAGGGCTGTTTTGCCGCTGTTGTTTGCGCTAAACCTCGCCGCGCCTGCATGATTTCGGCATGCAATTGTATGCCAAACTGATTCGCAGGGAGAGGAGTCGCGATGGAAGGCCCGCTTTTCTGGTCGCTCGCCGTGCTTGCGGCCATACTCGTCGGCATGAGCAAGGGCGGGCTCCCGGTGGTTGGTATGCTCGGGGTGCCGGTGCTGTCGCTGGCCATATCTCCCGTCACGGCGGCGGGGCTGCTTCTACCGGTTTATGTCGTGTCCGACTGGTTCGGGCTATACGCCTATCGCCGGGAATTCGACGCGCGGGTCCTCAAGGTGCTGATCCCCGCGACCACGCTTGGCGTGGGGTTGGGCTGGGCGACGGCCAGCATCGTGCCTGAATGGCTTGTGACCGGGATCATCGGCCTGATCGGGGCCGCCTTTGCCCTGAACGCAATCCTTCAGCGGAATGCCGAGCCGCCGGCGCGGCCGCTGAACCGCGGTGCGGGCTGGTTCTGGGGGAGCCTGACCGGATTCACCAGCTTTGTCAGCCATTCCGGCGCGCCGCCCTATCAGGTCTTCGTGCTGCCGCTGCGCTTGCCCAAGATGGTATTCGCCGGAACCTCGACCATTCTTTTCGCCTATGTGAACGCGATCAAGCTGGTGCCTTACTGGTTTCTTGGTCAGCTTTCGGCCGAGAACCTGCATGTGGCGGCGGTGCTGCTCGTGCCGTCGGCGCTCGCGGTCTTTCTCGGGGTCCGGTTGGTGCGGATCGTGCCGACCCAGTTGTTCTTCAAGATCGTCGTCTGGGCCTTGCTGTTGATATCGTTTCGACTGATCTGGGAAGCGGCAAGTCAGGGCCTGTGACCGCCTAGCCCCGTGCGGGCAAGGCCATGCCCGCGTCGGTCCAGCTCCGGCCACTGGCAACGGGGCAAGCTATTCCGCTCGGAGTCGTGGCGATCAGGGTCCACTCACCGTCATCTGCAGCGAAAAGCTCCAGAACCGTCTGCTCCTGCGTGACGCCCAGCCCCCTCCGTGTCTGGCCGAGCCGTTCCGTTAGATCGGCGACGATCGCCGGCCGCAGGTCGCAGCCTGCGTATGCTGCAGAAGGAAAACCGGAAGGGAGAAGGGGAAGAAGGTAGACCAGAGAGCGCCACATCGTTCAACCTTTCTGGCAGAGATCGACATCAGCCTGCCCAAGGTTCCTGCATCATTGGTTAATCGGGTGGCCTCGCGGCGCCGGACCAGGAATTTCTGCATTGCGGCAAATCAGGTCTTGCCGGAAATGCCAAATCTGCCATTCGTAGCGCAATAAAGTTGCGAAGGTGCGAATCATGACCCAGCAGACGCGGCCCTGGCGTTCGGTTCTCTATATTCCCGGTTCGAAGGAGCGCGCGCTTGAAAAGGTGCGCGAGCTGGCGACCGACGCGATCATCTTCGATCTGGAGGACGCCGTTTCCCCCGATGAGAAGCCCGCAGCGCGCGAGCTTCTGGCCAGGGTGTTGGCCGAGGCGGATTATGGCGCGCGAGCCAGGATCGTCCGTATCAACGGGTTCGACACCGAATGGGGCCGGGCAGACGCTGCGGCGTTTGCGACGGCGAAGATCGATGCGCTGCTGGTGCCGAAGGTGTCTTCGCCTGCTGATCTGGATGCCGTCACTGCCGTAGCGCCGGGGGTCGATCTTTGGGCGATGATGGAGACTGCAGCCGGCATGCTGAACGCCGCCGCGATCGGCGCCCATCCGCAGCTCAAGGGCATGGTGATGGGCACGAACGATCTGGCCAAGGAACTCGGCAGCCGCTTCCGCGCCGACCGGCTGGCGCTGCAGACCGGCCTCGGCCTGTGCCTGCTGTCGGCCAAGGCCAACGGGCTGACCATCGTCGACGGCGTCTACAACGCCTTCAAGGACGAAGAGGGTCTGAAGGCCGAATGCGAGCAGGGTCGCGACATGGGCTTTGACGGCAAGACGCTGATCCATCCCGCGCAACTCGCCATCGCCAATGAGGCTTTCGCGCCGTCCCAAGCCGAGATCGACCTCGCCCGCCGCCAGATCGAAGCCTTCGAGGCGGCGAAGGCCGCGGGGCAGGGTGTCGCCGTGGTCGATGGGCGGATCGTTGAGAACCTGCACATCGTGACCGCCGAGGCAACGCTGGCGCGCGCCGCCGCGATTGCGGCGATGGCGGAATAGGTGCAGGGGTAGGGCGAGCAACCTGACCGGAGCCAGCCATGACACTCCTTATCCTCGGGATCGCCCTGTGGTGGGCGGCCCATCTGTTCAAGCGGATCGCGCCGGCGCAGCGGGCGGCGATGGGGGACCGCGGCAAAGGGCTTGTGTCGCTTGCCCTTGCCCTGTCGATCGTCCTGATGGTGATCGGCTATCGCGGGGCGGACTTCGTACCGGTCTACGCGCCGCTCCCTGGCATGGGCCATCTGAACAACCTCCTGATGCTGATATCGGTCTTCCTGTTCGGGGTCGGCGGCACCAAGGGCACGCTCTATCCCCGGATGCGCCATCCGATGCTGATCGGAACGGTCCTGTGGTCGATCGCGCATCTTCTCGTGAACGGCGATATGGCCTCGGTCCTGCTGTTTGGTGGCATAGGCCTTTGGGCGCTGGTCGCCATGGTGGCGATCAACCGCGCGGGACCGTGGATCAGGCCGACCGATGGCAGGGGCGTGAAGGGCGACCTGATGAACCTGGTGGGCACGGTCGTGCTTTACGCAATCATCGCCGGCATCCACATCTGGCTCGGCCACAGCCCCTTCCTTGGAACATACCCATGAAACTCTATCGCTTCCTGTCCGAGGACGACACCTCGGCCTTCTGCCACAAGGTCACCAAGGCACTGAATGCCGGGTGGGAACTGCACGGCGGACCGACCTATGCCTTCGACGCGGCGCACAACGTGATGCGCTGCGGCCAGGCCGTCGTGAAGGACGTGCCGGGCGACTACCACCCCGATCTCAAGCTGGGCGAACTCTGAAATGAAGACCAATCCGGGCCGTTTCTTCGAGGATTACCGACTGGGCGAAACCATCGTTCATGCCGTGCCGCGCACCCTTTCGGGTGGCGAGCGGGCGCTGTACCATGCGCTCTACCCGGCCCGGCACGCCCTTTACTCCTCGGACGAATTCGCACGGTCCTGCGGACTGCCCGCGTCGCCGCTGGATGATCTGATCGCCTTTCACACAGTGTTCGGCAAGACGGTTCCGGATATCAGCCTGAACGCGGTGGCGAACCTTGGCTATGCCGAAGGACGCTGGCTGGCCCCCGTTTGGCCGGGCGACACGCTGCGCTCGGAATCGACGGTGATCGGGCTGAAGGAAAACTCGAACGGCAAATCGGGCGTGGTTTATGTGCGCACGAAGGGACTGAACCAGAGCGGCGAGGCGGTGCTGGAATATGTGCGGTGGGTGATGGTGCGGAAGAAGCGGCTCGACGCGCCCGCGCCCGAAGCTGTGGTGCCGAAACTGGCCCCTGCGCTGGCCGCCGATGCGCTGGTAGTGCCCAATGGTCTCGACTTCAGCCGATATGATTTCACCCTGGCGGGCGAGCCGCATGCCTGGGGTGACTATGCGGTGGGTGAAAAGATCGACCACGTCGACGGCGTCACCGTGGAAGAGGCCGAGCACATGCTGGCCACGCGGCTCTGGCAGAACACGGCGAAGGTCCATTTCGACGCAACGCAGCGCGAGGATGGAAAGCGCCTCATCTATGGCGGCCATGTCATCAGCCTGGCTCGAGCGCTGAGTTTCAATGGCCTCGCAAACGCGCAACTGATCGTGGCGCTGAACGGCGGCGCCCATGCCAATCCGTGCTTCGCCGGCGACACCGTGCGGGCCTGGTCCGAGGTCCTCGACAAGGCCGAAACCGCCGCACCTGGTGTGGGCGCCGTCCGGCTGCGGCTGGTGGCGGTCAAGCAAGGGGCGGCGCCCTTTGCGCTCAAGGGCGAGGATGGCAAATACTTGGCCGATGTCCTGCTGGATCTCGACTACTGGGCCCTGATGCCCCGCTAGCGCTAACCGAGTCGCTCAAGTTGGTTGGGCTGTGATCACGCCCCTGAAAATCGTGATCACAAAACCAAAATTCTTTCCATTTTGCGCTGCCGCGCAGCATCCGCGTCGTTCGTGAGGCGTGACATGCCGCAAAAATCCGCTATTCACAGCGTTGACATCTATTCCAGCCCGCCACAGGCCCGCCGCAGTTCTGCAACTGGGCAGGCCCGCCAGAACGAGGGAGCCGATCATGGCTGACGTGAACCGGGGCAACCGGCCGCTTTCCCCCCACATCCAGATCTACCGCAAGCAACTGACCTCGGTGACCTCGATCCTGACCCGGATCACCGGCAACGGGCTGATCGTGGCGGCGATCCTGGTCGTCTGGTGGCTGCTCGCTGCCGCGACAGGGCCGGATTACTTCGCCTTCGCCGATGCGGTGCTGCGGTCCTGGTTCGGCAAGCTGGTGTTCCTCGGCTCGATCTGGGCGATCTGGTACCACTTCCTCGCCGGCCTGCGGCACCTTTACTACGACACCGGCCGCGGGCTCGACATTCCTACGGCTGAAAAGCTGGGTTGGGGCGTCATCATCGGTTCGGTCATCCTGACCGTCCTCACCGTCATCATTCTCTGAAGGGGGCGAAGATGGCCTATCTTACCGATCGCAAGCGAGCGGAAGGTCTGGGATCGTCCAAGACCGGGACCGAGCATTTCTGGCACATGCAGGTCAGCGCGGTTGCCCTGGCGATCCTGATCCCGGTGTTCCTCTTCACCTTCGGCTGCATCCTGGGCGCGCCCTATCCCGAAGTGCTGGAGTATTTCGGCCGACCGTTCCCCGCGATCGTGACCGGGCTGACGTTGTTTGTGTCCTTTATCCACTTCAAGAACGGCGCTCAGGTGGCGATCGAGGACTACGCCCACGGTCTGACCCGCAAGGCCCTCATCATCGGCGTGACCTGCCTGTGCTACGCCTGCATCGCGGTGGGGCTGTTCGCCCTGGTCCGCCTGGCGCTCTGAAGGAAGAAACGAAATGGCTGCTTACCCTTACGAGACGCATGTCTATGACGTCGTGGTTGTCGGCGCCGGTGGCGCGGGCCTGCGCGCCACGCTCGGCATGGCCGAGCAGGGCCTGCGCACGGCCTGCGTGACCAAAGTCTTCCCGACCCGCTCTCACACGGTCGCCGCACAGGGAGGCATCGCGGCCAGCCTCGGCAACATGGGCCCCGACAGCTGGCAGTGGCACATGTACGACACCGTGAAGGGGTCGGACTGGCTGGGCGACACCGACGCGATGGAATACCTCGCGCGTGAGGCGCCCAAGGCGGTCTACGAGCTGGAACATTACGGCGTGCCCTTCAGCCGCACCGAGCAGGGCAAGATCTACCAGCGCCCGTTCGGCGGCCACACCACGGAGTTCGGCGAAGGCCCGCCGGTGCAGCGCACCTGTGCCGCGGCGGACCGCACCGGTCACGCGATCCTGCACACGCTCTACGGCCAGAGCCTGAAGAACAACGCCGAGTTCTACATCGAGTATTTCGCGCTGGACCTGATCCTTTCCGAGGATGGCAAGCGCTGCGTCGGCGTCGTGGCGTGGAAGCTTGACGATGGCACGATGCATGTCTTCTCGGCCAAGATGGTGGTGCTGGCAACCGGCGGCTATGGCCGGGCCTATTTCAGCGCAACCTCGGCCCATACCTGCACCGGCGACGGCGGCGGCATGGTGGCCCGGGCGGGCCTGCCGCTGCAGGACATGGAATTCGTCCAGTTCCACCCGACCGGCATCTACGGCTCGGGCTGCCTAATCACCGAAGGCGCACGCGGCGAGGGTGGCTACCTGACCAACTCGAACGGCGAGCGGTTCATGGAGCGCTATGCCCCCACCTACAAGGACCTTGCCAGCCGCGACGTGGTTTCACGCTGCATGACGCTCGAAATCCGCGAAGGCCGCGGCGTGGGTGAGCACAAGGACCACATCCACCTGCACCTGAACCACCTCCCGAAAGAGACGCTGGAGCTGCGGCTGCCCGGCATCTCGGAAAGCGCGCGGATCTTCGCGGGTGTGGACCTGACGAAGGAGCCGATCCCGGTCCTGCCGACCGTTCACTACAACATGGGCGGCATCCCGACAAACTACTGGGGCGAGGTGCTGAACCCGACCGCCGACAACCCCGATGCGATTTTTCCCGGCCTGATGGCCGTGGGCGAGGCCGGCTGCGCCAGTGTTCATGGCGCGAACCGGCTCGGCTCGAACAGCCTCATCGACCTCGTGGTTTTCGGCCGGGCGGCGGCGATCCGCGCGGGAGAGATCCTGACGCCAGGTGCGCCGAACCATCCGCTGAACAAGGCGGGCGTGGACAAGGCATTCGACCGCTTCGACAGCCTGCGCAACGCCAAGGGCCATACGCCCACCGCGGAGTTGCGGCTTGAGATGCAGCGCACGATGCAGGCCGATGCCGCGGTCTTCCGCACCGACAAGACTCTGGCCGAGGGCGTGAAGAAAATGGAGGCCGTCGCCGGCAAGATGGGCGACATTCAGGTGACCGATCGCAGCCTTGTCTGGAACTCGGACCTGATGGAGACGTTGGAACTGACCAACCTGATGCCGAACGCGCTCGCCACCATCGTGGCAGCCGAGGCGCGCAAGGAAAGCCGTGGCGCCCACGCGCACGAGGACTATCCGAACCGCGACGACGCGAACTGGCGCAAGCACTCGCTCGCCTGGATCGATGGCAATCAGGTCAAACTTGCGTATCGGCCTGTGCATCTTGAGCCGCTGACCACCGAAGACGAAGGCGGCATCTCCCTGAAGAAGATCGCACCGAAGGCTCGGGTCTATTGAGGATGGTCCACGTGGCGGCACTTGGTCTTGTCTTGTCCAGCCAGTCCGGCTGCATAGCGGTCGGCGCCGGGATCTATGGCGGCTCGCGGACAGAGACGCTTGAGGCCGTCGGGCGGATCATGGCAAGCGAAAACCCGGATCTGCCTTCCGACCAGGCGGCCGCCTGTGTGGTGCGGGGCATGAAGCCTATTGAGGTGGTCAAGTTCGGGACCACCTATCGGGGCACGCTGACGACCGATCACGTCGCAAGCCTGCATAAGGTCGAAAAGCGCGATCCGGTTGCGGCCTGTCTCAAGGCTTTGCCAAAGACGCCGGTGGCGCAATGAGACGCTTGGCGACCATCCTGTCGCTGCTTCTTCCCCTTGCCGCCTGCGTCGGGGGGAAATCCAGCAACAAGGCAGAGCTTGAAACGGCGCAGCAGGTCATGATGCAGGTCATCACGACCGCTTCCCCGGCAAGTTCGGCCAAATACGTCGCGATCTGCGCCATGACCTATACCAGTCAGGACGAAGTGAAAGCGCTGGCCGCGAACGAAGCCACTCCAGTCAACCGCGAGACAGTCGACATCGTGCGTGCGATCATGGCGCGCCCGAATGTCATTGCCTGCATCGATGGACTTGGGTTCGGAGTGCCCCAACTGTGAGGTCGTCATGCGCATGACATCTGCCATCACCTCTTCCGCGATCGGGGCGGCCGCGGCCCTCGCGGGATGCGCCCCACCCAAACCCGTGCCAGTCGATCTGGCCGAGGCACAATGCGTTCAGCAGGTCTTGTCCGGCAACACGGGCAATACCTCGGTCACCTTCGGGGTCGGGACAGGATATGGCGGCTGGGGCTGGGACGGCCCCGGCTATGGCGGGTGGGGAGGCACCGGAGTTGCTGTCTCGACCACCGTGCCGGTCGCATCGCGGGTCGACCCCGCTCAGCAATACAATGACTGTGTGATCCGCAGATCTGGCCAGCTGCCGGTCACACCGTTCGCGAAACGCCCGGAACTGAAAGGGTAAGAGATGGTCCAGCTCACGCTTCCCAAGAACTCCAAGGTCCGCACTGGCAAGACCTGGCCCAAGCCCGCAGGCGCAAAGAACGTGCGAGCCTTCCATATCTACCGCTGGAATCCGGATGACGGCGAAAACCCGCGGGTCGACACCTATTTCCTCGATATGGACAAGTGCGGCCCGATGGTTCTGGACGCGCTCATCAAGATCAAGAACGAGGTCGACCCGACCCTGACCTTCCGCCGGTCGTGCCGCGAGGGGATCTGTGGCTCCTGCGCGATGAACATCGACGGGATCAACACGCTGGCCTGCATCTATGGTCTCGACGAGATCAAGGGCGACGTGAAGATCTATCCGCTGCCGCACATGCCCGTCATCAAGGACCTGATCCCGGACCTGACGCATTTCTATGCGCAGCATGCCTCGATCATGCCCTGGCTCGAAACCAAGACCAACCGGCCCGAGAAGGAATGGCGCCAGTCGATCGACGACCGCAAGAAGCTCGACGGCCTTTATGAATGCGTCATGTGCGCCTCGTGCTCGACCTCGTGCCCGAGCTACTGGTGGAACGGCGACAAGTATCTCGGCCCGGCGGCGCTGCTGCACGCCTATCGCTGGATCATCGACAGCCGCGACGAAGCGACGGGCGAGCGGCTCGACAATCTTGAGGACCCCTTCAAGCTCTATCGCTGCCATACCATCATGAACTGCGCCAAGACCTGTCCGAAGGGCCTGAACCCAGCCAAGGCGATTGCCGAAATCAAGAAGATGATGGTCGAGCGGGTCGTCTGACCCGCTCTAGCTCAGACCTGCGCCGGACCTGCGCAGGAAGCTGTCGATGGCGGCAAAAAGCTCGCTGTTGCGGCCGATCCAGACATGCCCTCCAGTCGGATATAGCAGAAGCTCTGCCCCCGGCACCTGTGACGCGACATAGCGGGCGCCTTCCGCAGTCTGGTAGAAGTCATCCTCCATCGAGATGGCAAGCGTCGGCGCTTTTATCGGTGACAGATCGAATTCCACCGGGCTGTTGGCCCAATGGGCGTCATTCATCAGTCCCGCAGCTTTTCGGCTGATTGGCAGGATGCTGTCGAGGATGCTTGCCACCCGCTCCCGCTCCGTATCAGTGGCGGCATCGAGTAGAGCCGCGTCGCTTGCCAGGATGGTGCGCGTCAGGAACCGGGGCAGGGTCGCCCGAACGAGCCAGAACAGGAAGTCGGACCCAAGAACGGCAAGGGCAACCCGTTCCTGCCAAGCGCTCCAGGGGCGGGGCAGCGCGCGTTCCGGGCCCAGGATCGCGGGAACCAGCGCGACAACCGCTGAAACGCGATCGGGATGAAGGGCGGCAAAGGCCGCGGCGGGAATTGCCCCGGCCGATCCGCCCAGCACAAAGACCTTTTCGATCCCCAGATGGTCGAGAAGGTCGGCGCAGGCGTCGGCTTCGGCCTGGGGAGAGGCGGCTTCAGGCATCTTGGTGCGAAGATAGCCGAACCTCGAGGGGGCAATCAGCCGGTATCCCGCCTCGATCAGCGGTGCCCCCATCTCAAGCCCCTGATCAAATCCGCCGCCCGTCCCGTGGAGCATCAAAAGGCTCGGGCCAGACCCGGCGATCGCATATTCCATCGGCCCGTGGCGCGTCGGAGCAATCTGGCTCAATTGCGGATCGGAATGGCGCGCCGCCTCGGCCATCGCCCGGCGATACTGCCTGGCGACCATGGCGGCGCCCCCGGCGAGGGATGCGACGAAAAGGGCAAGGGTTGCCGGCTGCGGCATGGCTATCCTCCTGCGACCGGGCCTTCCTACCATGTCGACGAGCGCCTGCCTTGACCTGCGTCATCGCTCCGCAGCCATCACATTGATGCCGGGCTGCACCTGCTGATAGGCTGGCAAGAAACAAGGAGAGTGTCATGGCACAGCGGTTGGCGGGCAAGGTGGCAATCGTCTCGGGCGGAGCAGGGGGCTGCGGCGCTGCAGCCGTTCGGCTTTTCGCGCAAGAAGGGGCTGCCGTCGGCATCATCGACCGCGACACGGCGCGGGGCGAGGCGCTTTCGGCCGAGCTGACAGCTTTGGGGCATCGCGTGATGTTTGCCAGCGCGAATGTCGCGAACGGAGCCGAGGTCAAGGCCGCGGTGGCAAAGGTGGTCGCGGCGCTTGGACCGGTGACGGTGCTCTTCAACCACGCCGGCACCATTGTCATCAAACCGTTCCTCGAGACCGAAGAGACCGACTGGGACTTCCTCTTCGATGTGAACGTGAAGTCGATGTACCTGATGACGCGCGCCGTGCTGCCACACATGCTGGCGGCAGGCGGCGGCTCGATCGTCTGCACCTCGTCGATCTCGGCCGTCTATGCCACGCCGATGGAAGTGCTCTATGACGCGACGAAGGGCGCCTGCCACATGTTCGCCCGCGCTATCGCGGTTGAGTTCCGCGAACGTGGCATCCGCTGCAATGCGGTCTGTCCCGGCTTCATCGAGACGCCCCATGGCCTGCGCGAGGTAAAGGAACTGCAGGCACTTGGCGTGGACGTTTCGGAAGACGCGATCCGGGCGGCGCAGGGAAGGATGGGCAAGCCCGAGGACATTGCCCGCGCAGCGCTCTACCTCGCTTCTGATGACGCAGAATTCGTCAATGGCGCGCAGCTGTTTGTCGACAACGGCTTCAGCGCGGTTTAACACCGGAAATTATTGAAGCAATCTGATTGGTCAGGCGCTGGACGGTGGGCTGACCCTTGCAGCCGGATGCAGGGATGGCGGATGAACGGCATATCGCTGAAGGCTCGCATCTGATCGTCGTTGCCGACCAGCAGCACGAACAAGGCGGGTTGAGCGGGATTGTCTATGCCCTTGGCTTGGACAATGCCCAGAACCAGGCCGCGGTATTCTTCGGCGTCATGCTCATCAGCTGGGGATTGATGCGTCTGGCGCGATGGGGCCTTGACCGCAATTCAGTCGCCAAGGCGCCACCTCCGCCGGCAAGGGTTGGGCACGCAGTTGCCAAGGCGTCGTCAAAGGCACCGAGAGGTGGCAACGAACGGTTCCGGTCGACGTCGTCGCGGCACGGCGCGCCGGGGCGCAGCTTTGCGCCCGCAGTCGCCGGGCGCTGCGCCTGGCGGCAGCTTCGCGCCGGGGCGGATGGCGAGGCAACGGAATGGTATTGCACGCGCTGCAACAGCGGCTGCGAGACCACCGATACCCGGCCGCCGGATGTTTGCCTGCGCGACGGCTGACGGGACTTGCACCGGGCCAGATCCACGGGCACTTGTGCCGCATGTTCCTTTTGCCTCTGGGCCTGATCGCCGTCTTCCTTGCCTTGTGGCTGATGCGTCGTCGTTCGACGCTGACGCGCCAATGCCTCTGGCGTCTTGATCGCGCTACGGCACCTGGTCACTGGCGCTGTGCCGCCTGCGGCGCAGAGGTCGATCTGCCACGCGGGGAAACTCCGCGCGACTGCATGAGGCCTCCGGGCAATGATTGACAGGCGCGCGCCCCGGCGCGAGGCTGTTCGCGCAATGCCGGGTGATCGCCAATGCCGCGCCAGCTTTCCCTGACCGAGGATCTTGTCGCGCGGGTCGAGCGCGAGGTCGCTGATCCCGGCCCAGACAAGAGCCTTGTCGAACTGACCCAGCAGGAGCGTGAAGCCTTTGCGCGTGACTTTCTGCGGCAGATCGACGGCCAGCCGTTTCGCGTCTTTGCCTATGGCTCGCTCATCTGGAAGCCGGCCTTCGATCACGTCGAGGCGCGCCGGGTTGTGGCGCATGGCTGGAGACGGTCCTTCTGTCTGGATATCGACCGCTGGCGCGCCAGTCCCGAACAGCCCGGCCTGATGCTGGCGATGGAGCTGGGCGGATCGTGCAACGGCGTCGCCTACCGGATGCCCGAGGACGACCGGCTCGGACGAATGCTGCGCCTGCTCGAACGCGAGGTCGCCTATCACGAGGACATTCCCTCGGTCCGCTGGCTGACGGTGTGTGACGGGGCAGAGCGCTTTCCGGCGCTCGCCTTCTACTGCTTGCCCCGGCACGATCCCTCCTACATCCACCTGCCGATCGAGGCGCAGGCCAGCCGGCTGGCGCGGGCCTGCGGCCACGTCGGCAGCGGCGCGGCCTATCTGCGCAATACCGTCGAACACCTTGAAATGCTGGGCATCCACGATGCCTATCTATGGAAGTTGCAGGCGTTGGTGGCGACCGAGATCGCTGCGCTTCACCTCGACCCGCCGCATGGGCGGGCCGAGGAGGTCTGAGCCTTAGCAGTAGCGCTCGACATTCTTTGCCTGATCGTCGCCGTACCGGTCGCCATGGGCCCAGCCCGCAGGCAGCAGGCGATCGATCTCGGCGCGGTCGGCATCGGTCAGGCGGATGTCATCGGCCCCCGCCCAGGCGGCAAGATGCCCAGCCGTCCGCGTACCGGGGATCGGGATCAGGTGATCGCCCCGGTCCAGGATCCAGGCCAGGGCGGCGGCCGGAACTGACCAGCCGCGCGCTGCGCAGAACTCGGTGAAGGCGACGATGTGCTTGCGGTTCGCTGACCATTCCGGTTCGTGGAAGCGCGGGATGGTGGCGCGGAAATCGTCCTTCCCGAAGGTTGCGGGATCGGCCATCGGCGATCCGAAGGCGCCGCGGGCGAGCGGCGAGAACGGCACAAAGGCCACGCCCAGTTCGGCACAGGTGCGGATCAGGCCAAGCTCGGGCAGGCGCGTCCAGAGCGAGTATTCGTTCTGCACCGCTATGCAGGGATGCACGGCATGGGCGCGGCGCAGTGTGGTGGGCGACACCTCCGACAGGCCGTAGCCACCGATTTTACCCTCCTGGATCAATGCTTTCAGCGTTCCGACCACCTCTTCGACCGGTCGGGTCTGCTCACGGCGATGGATGTAGAACAATTCAACCCGATCTACGCCCAGGCGCTTGAGCGACCCGTCCAGTTCGGTTCGCAGGTGTGCTTCAGAATTGTCAAAACCGCCACCGCGCACGATCGAGGCCTTGGTCGCGATCACCACCTTGGGCTTGCGCGAGGAAATCCAGCGGCCCATCACGGTTTCAGAGACGCCCATGCCATAGATGTTGGCCGTGTCCAGAAAGTCGATGCCGTGATCGACCGCGGCGTCAAGACAGGCAAAGCTTTCTGCCTCGGTTGTGGGGCCGAAGATGCCGCCGAAGCTCATGCAGCCGAGGCCGATTGCCGAAACCTCGGGTCCGCCTTCACCCAGTCGCCGTTTGCGCATGTGCTGCTCCTTTTCCTTGGGGGGAGCCGAGCAAACGGCGGCGAATCGATCTGGTCAAGGGTGAAAGCGCCGGGGCTCAGGCGAAGGCAGCGGAAAGCGCGATCTCGACCATGTCGCCGAAGCTTTTTTCGCGGTCGGCGGCGGGCAGCGCCTCGTGTGTGAGGAGATGATCGGAAATCGTCAGCACAGCGAGCGCGCGACGGTTGTAACGGGCGGCGAGGGTGTAAAGCTCGGCCGCTTCCATCTCGACGCACAGTATGCCGTGGCGGCGCATCTGCTCGTTCAAGTCGGGGCGCTCGTCGTAGAACACGTCCGAGGAATAGATCGGCCCGGCATGAAGCCCGACGCCGAGGCGGCTGCCCGCTTCCCATCCCGCCTTCAGCAGGCCGAAATCTGCCGTCGGGGCAAAGTTCAACTCGCGGAAGATGCCGCGCGAGGGGGTGGAAAGGGTTGAGGCCGACATGGCAAGCACCACGTCGCGGACCTTCACATGCTCCTGCATCCCGCCCGCAGACCCTATGCGGATTAAGGTCTTGGCGCCATAGTCGCGGATCAGTTCGTTGACGTAGATCGACAGCGACGGCATGCCCATGCCGGTGCCGTGGATCGTGACAGGATGGCCTTTCCAGGTGCCGGTGAATCCGAGCATGCCGCGCACCTCGTTCACCATCCGCGCGTCCTTGAGAAAGGTCTGGGCTGCCCATCTGGCGCGGTAGGGATCGCCGGGAAGAAGGACGGTTTCGGCGATGTCGCCGGGTTTCGCGCCGATATGGACAGTCATTCTTGGGCTCCCTGACGCTCCGTTCCGGCTTGGCGCGCGGAATCGGGGTTAACGTCAGGGGTAGCGGGGAAAAGCGGGCCAGAAAAGCGTCTGGACACCACAGGGCTTTTACAAGGCCTCGGAAACTTCCGGGGCGGGGTCGACAGAACACCCGCCCCGGAAGAAACTCATTCGGGAATGCGACTGGTGTAATCCTCTTTCAACGCGCGCCACTTGTCCCAGAAGGTGCCGAAGGGCACACCGGCAAGGCGGGCCGCCAGCACGTCGAGATGCGCGTGCCAACCGGCCGAGACGTTGAGAAGGCCAGAGCGACCCGACAGACGCCGGTGAGTAAGTGTGAGGAGCACCTCGTTGCCTTCCGGGGTCAGGTCGATCGTTACCTCGCCGGTTTCGAACCACGAGAACACCAGCTTTCGCGGCGGATCGACCAGAAGGATGCGGCTGCTCATCCGGTGCTCCTCGCCGAACTCCTCGGGGCGTTGGCCGGGGTCGTCGGTGAGCCTGTCATTCTGCCAGACGAGTTCGAAGGGGGCGCCGACCTTCAGGTCCATTACCCCCGAGGCGAGCCACTTCTGGCGCAGGTCGCTGTCGGTCAAGTAGGACCAGACGCGCTCAATCGGGCCGGGAAGGCGTCGCTCGATGCGGAAGGTCGTGGGTTCGATGAGCGAGCCATAGGCTTCGCGATTGGCCAGTTGGGTCATGACTTGTCTCCCGGGGGTTTAGGGTGGGGTATCGGCGGGGCAGGTGTCGGGCGCAATCTCGCATCCTCCTCGCGCAGCAGGCGATCGAGGATGTCGAGACGCGTGGTCCAGAAGCGTTCGTAGAAGGCAAGCCAGTCCTGGGCGGCAGCCAGTGGTCCGGCGTTCAGGCGGCAGTAATGGGTGCGCCAGCGCACTTCGCGCCGGATCAGCCCGGCGCCTTCCAGCACCTTGATATGGCGCGACGCGGCGGCAAGCGACATGTCGTACGGCGCCGCCAGTTCGGTGACAGTGCGTTCGCCCTCGGCCAGTTGGCGCAGCATGTCGCGCCGTGTCGGATCGCCGAGGGCATTGAACAGGGTGTCGAGTTGGGGTGATTCTGATTCAACCATGATGTTGAACGATAGCATGGATCGGCTATCGTTCAACAATTTTGTTTAATTATGCGGTCAGGCATACAGTGACCAAAAGCCTTGCAAGGCTTTTGGCAAATTTCTTCGAAGAAATTTGTGGTCGTGCCCGGATCAGGCGGCGATCTCGGCCATGCGCTGGTAGCTGGTGGCATTGGCGCAAAAGCCGCAGGCATCGGGTCTTGCGGTTGCGAAATCGTCCAGCGTCTCGGCGCATTGCTGGCGTGCGCCGCAACGGGCGCAGACTTCAAGCAGTTCGAGATAATCCGAATAGCTCTGCTTCACATCGGCCTCGGTCAGGCCAAAGATCGCGGCCATGGCGACAAGCCGCTCCGGCACGTCCATCGGCACGCGGGCAAAGGCGCGAAGTTGGTCGCGGGTCAGACCCAGATCCTCGACTTCGCGATCACTTAGGGCATCGATCTCGCGCTGGTCGCGCCAAAGGTCGAACATCATGCGCAGGCGTTCAAACACCATCGGTCTCCGTACAAATCTCCCCCCATTGGGGAGATAGCGAAGACGGAGTCCGCCGACCTTGACCCGGATCAAGTCACTCGGCGGCGATCGGGCGGGCGTCCACCAGTGCCACGATGTCAAGCATGATGCGGTTCAGCTCGAAATCCTTGGGCGTGTAAACGGCGGCGACGCCCATGGCGCGCAGGCGCGCGGCGTCTTCTTCCGGGATGATGCCGCCGACCACGACCGGCACGTCGGACAGGCCCGCGGCGCGCATCCGGTCCATCACCTCGGCGATCAGCGGCAGGTGGCTGCCCGACAGGATCGACAGGCCCAGGACATGCGCCTGCTGGTCGGCGGCGGCCGAGACGATCTCGGCCGGGGTCAGGCGGATGCCTTCGTAATGGATGTCCATGCCGCAGTCGCGGGCGCGGGCGGCGATCTGTTCGGCGCCGTTCGAATGGCCGTCGAGGCCGGGCTTGCCGACGAGGAACTTGAGCTTGCGGCCGAGCTTGGCCGAGACGGCATCCACCGCCTCGCGGATCGGGTCGAGACCCTCGGTGCGGTTCGAGGGGTTCTTCGACACGCCGGTCGGTCCGCGATATTGGCCGAAAGCCTTGCGGACCACGTCGCCCCATTCACCGGTGGTCGCGCCCGCCTTGGCGGCGGCAATCGAAGGCGGCATGATATTCGCGCCGGTCGCGGCGGCCTGACGAACGGCCTCGAGCGCCGTCTTGACCTTGCCTTCGTCGCGGGAAGCGCGCCAAGCCGCGAGGCGTTCCAGTTGATCGCGCTCCGCCGCCTCGTCCACCACCATGATCGCGCCGTCGCCGGCGGTGAGCGGCGAGGGCGCGGCTTCGGTCCAGCGGTTGACGCCGACGACGACGGTTTCCTTGGCCTCGATCCGGGCGATGCGCTCGGAGTTCGACTCCACCAGCCTCGACTTCATGTATTCAATCGCGGCCACCGCGCCGCCCATGGCGTCGATCTGCGCCAGTTCGGCGCGGGCGCCGTCCTTGAGTTCCGCCACCTTGCGGTCCACCGCCGGGTTGCCGTCGAAGAGGTCGTCATATTCCAGAAGGTCGGTCTCGTAGGCGAGGATCTGCTGCATGCGGAGCGACCATTGCTGGTCCCAGGGGCGGGGCAGACCAAGCGCCTCGTTCCAGGCGGGGAGCTGCACTGCGCGGGCGCGAGCCTTTTTCGACAGCGTCACCGCAAGCATCTCGAGCAGGATGCGGTAGACGTTGTTCTCGGGCTGCTGTTCGGTCAGACCAAGCGAGTTGACCTGCACGCCGTAGCGGAAGCGGCGATACCTGGCGTCGGCAATGCCGTAGCGGTCCTGCAGGATCTCGTCCCAGAGATCGACGAAGGCCCGCATCTTGCACATCTCGGTCACAAATCGGATGCCGGCGTTGACGAAGAACGAGATGCGGCCAACCATGTTGGGGAAATCGGCTGCGGGGACCTTGCCCTTCAGGTCATCCAGCACCGCCTGCGCCGTCGCCAGCGCAAAAGCCAGTTCCTGCTCCGGCGTCGCACCCGCTTCTTGCAGATGGTAGGAGCAGACGTTCATCGGGTTCCACTTGGGCAGGTGCTGCTGCGTGTAGGCGGCAACGTCGGTGATCATCCTCAGAGAGGGCTTCGGCGGGCAGATATAGGTGCCGCGCGACAGGTATTCCTTGATGATGTCGTTCTGAACCGTGCCCTGCAGCTTGGTCACATCGGCGCCCTGTTCCTCGGCCACGGCAATGTAAAGCGCGAGCAGCCACGGCGCCGTCGCGTTGATCGTCATCGAGGTGTTCATCTGTTCCAGCGGGATGTCCCGGAACAGCGCCCGCATGTCGCCCAGATGGCTGACGGGCACGCCGACCTTGCCGACCTCTCCCTTGGCCAGTTCGTGGTCACTGTCATATCCCGTCTGGGTCGGCAGGTCGAACGCGACCGAAAGCCCGGTCTGACCCTTGGCGAGGTTTGTCCGGTACAGCGCGTTCGAGGCTGCGGCAGTGGAATGGCCGGCATAGGTTCGGAAGAGCCAGGGCTGTTCTTTCGCGGATGCGGTCATAGGGGGCTCCGGATTCGGGAGTGTAATTTTCTTTCACGGAAAAAGTCACAGGCGACATAAAGTGTCAACAAGGAATCCGCTGCAGTGCGGCGCAAACGAAGTTTCGCCGTTGGAAAGTCATGCAAAAATTCGCAACTCTCCTTTTTTCTGCCGCGGATCACGGTAAGTTTATCGTCGGCCGACTGATTTCCGGCCTCGCCAGACAAGAGGAATTTTCGAGATGCTGAAGAATGCCCTGCGCGTCGTCCTTGCGGCCGCAATCGTCTCCGCCGCCGCTACGCCGGTTCTCGCCGTGGATCGCAACGTCCGCATCCACAACGAAACCGGTTTGACGCTCTATCGCTTCTACTCGACGAACTCCGGTTCGCCGAAATGGGGCAAGGACGTGATGGGGTCGTCGACCCTCGCGCCTGGCGGTGTGATGAACATGAATTTCGACAACAAGTACGGCTATTGCGAGTTTGACTTCCGGGCGATCTTTGAGGATGGCACCGAGCTGACCCGTGCGAACGTCAATGTCTGCGAGATCGGCGACTACTACTATCAGCCCTGATTGAGCGGCTGCAGACTGGCAGGCCTTCCCAAACTGTCCGAAATTTGAAAGGCTGCCCCCGTGGGCCGTGTCCGCGGGGGAGGTTCATGGAACTATTGGTGAAGATCGCGCTCTGGCTGCATTTTCTGGCCATTGGCGTCGGAGGCAGTGCGACTTTCGGAATTCCTGTCGTCGGGCGGCTGATGATGCAGGGCCCGGTCGAGGCACGTCCGGTTGTTGGCGCAACCATCGATACTCTCTCGAAGATGGGGCGTATGGCGATCGGAACGCTGATCGCGACCGGTCTCTTTCTTGTCTGGGCGCGTTACGATGCAGCATCGATGCCCGCCGCTTTCTGGGCCAAGATGCTGCTCGTGGTCCTTCTGATCGCGCTGGTGGTCTACAATGTTCGGACCGGCAAACGGGCGCGGACCGGTGATGGTGCCGCGGCGGCACGACTTCCGATGCTGGGCAAGATCGGCATGGGGATATTCACGTTGATCCTGCTCATGGCGACGCTGGCCTTCCAGTGAGCCGCCGTGACTTCTGCCCGGCGGGGGACCGACCTCGCGACGTCCATGTTCTCGACCGTTGAGTTGCCTCTCTGGCTGTTCGTGCTGATCGTCGCCTTCGCGGCGGTGGCCTTCCTGTCGCATTTCCTGTTTCCCTCGGTGCGCTGGTTCTTCCGCAGGCGGATGGAACGCGCCGTTGCGCGGCTGAACGCGCGGCTGGTGCGACCGATTTCGCCCTTCAAGTTCATGCGCCGACAGGATGTCGTCGTTCGGCTCGCCTACGATCCCAAGGTCATGTCTGCGGTCGTCGAGGAAGCGGTCGAGACCGGCAAACCGGAAAACGTCGTCTTCGACGAAGCGCGCAGCTATGCGCGGGAAATCGCCCCCGCCTTTTCGGCCACGCTCTATTTCGGCTTTGCCACCTCGGCTGCGCGCTGGCTGAGCCAGCTTTTCTACCGGGTCAAGGTAGGCAAGGTCGATGACGCGATCGCAGAAATTGACCCGCGGGCGACGGTTGTCTTCGTCATGAACCACCGCAGCAACATGGATTATGTGCTGGTGACCTGGCTGGTCGCCGACCGCTCGGCCATTTCCTATGCCGTGGGCGAATGGGCGCGGATCTGGCCGTTGTCGGCGCTGATCCGGTCAACTGGCGCCTACTTCATCCGCCGCAATTCACGCAACGGCCTCTATCGCCAGGTTCTGGCGCGTTACGTGCAGATGGCGACTGCCGAAGGCACGACGCAGGCGATCTTTCCCGAAGGCGGGCTGTCGCTGGACGGCCGGGTCGGCGCGGCAAAGCTTGGACTGTTGTCCTACATGGTTCAGGGTTTCGAGCAGGAGCCGTCACGCGATGTCGTCTTCGTGCCCGTGGGTCTGGCCTATGATCGGGTGCTCGAGGACAGACTGCTGACCGAGGCGCATCAGACCGGCATCCGGCGGTTCCGGGCACGCCCTTTGTCGATCCTCGGCTTCATCTGGCGCACGCTCTGGCGCAAGATGACCGGTCGCTTCCCCGGCTTCGGGACAGCGGCCGTCGCCTTCGGCGCCCCCGTGAGCCTGCGCGATTTCGTCATCGATGGGATGGAAGGATTGTCGTTCGAGCGGGTGACGGTCGGCCTGGGTGTACGGCTGATGGAAGAGGTTCAGAAAAGCGTGCCCGTTTTGCCTGTGCCGCTGGTTGCGGCGGCCATCGGCAATACGCCAGTGCCGCGGGCAGATCTGCCGGCACGTGTGGCCGACATCGTCGAACAGCTGGAGGCCGCCGGGCAGCCAATGGAGCTGCCGGAAGGCGGTGCGCTAGGTGCCATCGCTGAGGGTCTGGGCGCATTGATGCAGCGGGACATGATCCTGGAACTGGAAAATGCACTCTGCCCCGCGCCTGGCAAGGAGGCGCTTCTGGCCTATCACGCCGCGCCTGTGCAGCAGATGCTTGATCAGATTGCTGCAACGCCGCAGACATAAAATTACAAAATGCGTCGTGAAGCTATTGCAATATTGCTCATTGGATTCTAATTCTCTCCCCAGAAAGCGGTGCGATTCTGCGTCGCGGCACAGGTTTCCCAAGGGAGAGCAAAGTGATGGCATTGGACGCGCAGGAAGGCATCGCGGCTTACGACGCGCCGCAGAAAGACCTCTACGAGATTGGCGAGATGCCGCCCCTCGGCTATGTCCCGCCCAAGATGTATTCCTGGGCGATCCGTCGCGAGCGGCATGGCGAGCCTGAAAAGGCGATGCAGATCGAGGTGGTCGATACCTGGAAGATCGACAGCCACGAGGTGCTGGTGCTCGTGATGGCCGCTGGCGTGAACTACAACGGCGTCTGGGCGGGCCTTGGCGTTCCGGTCAGCCCCTTTGACGGACACAAGCAGCCTTATCACATCGCCGGCTCGGATGCCTCGGGCATCGTCTGGGCCGTAGGCGACAAGGTGAAGCGCTGGAAGGTCGGCGACGAGGTCGTCATCCATTGCAACCAGGATGACGGTGACGACGAGGAGTGCAACGGCGGCGACCCGATGTTCAGCCCGACGCAGCGCATCTGGGGCTATGAGACGCCGGACGGGTCCTTCTCGCAGTTTACCCGGGTGCAGGCCCAGCAGCTGATGCCGCGGCCAAAGCACCTGACCTGGGAGGAGTCGGCCTGCTACACGCTGACGCTCGCCACCGCCTACCGGATGCTCTTCGGACACAAGCCGCATGACCTGAAACCGGGCCAGAACGTGCTGGTCTGGGGCGCTTCGGGCGGCCTCGGCTCCTATGCGATCCAGCTCATCAACACCGCGGGCGCCAATGCGATCGGCGTCATCAGCGAAGAGGACAAGCGCGATTTCGTCATGGGGCTGGGCGCCAAGGGCGTCATCAACCGCAAGGACTTCAAGTGCTGGGGGCAACTCCCCAAGGTCAACACGCCGGAGTACAACGACTGGCTCAAGGAAGCCCGCAAGTTCGGCAAGGCGATCTGGGACATCACCGGCAAGGGCGTGAACGTCGACATGGTGTTCGAGCACCCGGGTGAGGCGACCTTCCCGGTGTCGTCGCTGGTGTGCAAGAAGGGTGGCATGGTGGTGATCTGCGCCGGCACGACCGGCTTCAACTGCACCTTCGACGTGCGCTACATGTGGATGCACCAGAAGCGCCTGCAGGGCAGCCACTTCGCCCATCTCAAGCAGGCCTCGGCCGCGAACCAGTTGATGGTCGAACGGCGGCTCGATCCCTGCATGTCCGAGGTCTTCTCCTGGGCCGAGATTCCGCTCGCCCATACCAAGATGTACAAGAACCAACACAAGCCCGGGAACATGGCGGTGCTGGTCCAGGCCCCGCGGACCGGCCTGCGCACATTTGAAGACGCACTCGAGGCCGGGCGCCGCTGAAAATCCAGCCCCGGCGCCCAATCTTGCGCCGGGGCTGCTTGTCGATCACCTGGCAACGGTCTGTTGCGCGGTGGCGAACAATCATTTCCCTTCATCTTATGTTATTCTTATTGGAGCAGTTGTTCGCTCGGTTGTTTTGTCATGGCCCACGATTGGATTTTTGAAGTATTGGGCGACCTTCGCCTCTATGCCTTGTCCAACGACCTGCCGGGCCTTGCGGACAAGGTCGAAGAAGCCATGCGGACGGCGCGACGCGAACTTTCCCAGGCTCGACGCTCCGATTCCGAGGATGACGAGGGCGACATGCGACCGCTTCGCTCCCGCCCTAACTGACCGCTGGAACTGACCTGCCGCAGCGTCTAAGGTCCGCGCCATGCAGGCCCCCGCGCTGACCTTTTCCGACGACCAGGCCGAGGCTTGGGATCGCGTCGCCGACCAGCTTCGCGGCATGGGCGTGGATCTTTTCGAGGGCACACTGACCCCTCAGGCCGAGGGCAAGGCCTCGGTCCTTGCCGTTCTGGGCAAGGCAGGCTCGGGCAAGACCATGCTGCTGGCCAGTCTGTATCGTGCACTCAAATCGGCCGGGGTCGAGATCGTCACCGGCGACTACGAGGGGCGCCGGCGCAAGGATCGGCGCACCCTCGCTATCCTTGCCCCCACGAACAAGGCGGCTTCCGTGCTCCGCATGCGCGGCGTCCCGGCCACCACCATCCACCGGATCCTTTATACCCCGGTCTACGACCCCCAATATGAGAAGATCGCTGACTGGCTGGCGGGGCAGGCAACCCGTCCCGTGGTCGAGGGGCTGACCGACGCGCAGCTCGACCGGGCCAAGGCGTTCTACGACGGTTTGCCTTCGATCCCCGGCGCGCTGGCGGCAGCGGGGCTGAGGGGCAGCGATTTCATCAAGGGCTGGAAGCGGAGGGAGGAACCGCTGGACATAGGCTTCGTCGACGAAAGCTCCATGCTGGACGAACGCCAGTTCGACGACCTGCGCGAGATCTTTCCGACGCTGGTGCTGTTCGGCGATCCGGCGCAGCTGGCGCCTGTGGGCCAGTCGGGCGAGATGGTCTTTGACAAGCTTGGCGACACGCGCAAGCTGGTGCTCGACCGGATCCACCGACAGGTCGAAGGCAACCCGATCCTTGACCTTGCCCATGCGCTGGCCGACCCGGCGCTCGGCTTCGAGGATTTCGAGCGGCTGGTCGAGGACGTGGCGCGCCAGGACGACCGCGTTGTTCTGGCGCAGCGGGTTGACTCCGACCTGATGGCGCGCTCGCCGGTTCTGGTCTGGCGCAACGCAACCCGTGTTCGCCTCATCACGGCCTTCCGCACCGCACATGGGGCGCCTGACTTCGAACTCCTGCCCGGAGAGCCGCTGATCTGCGATGGCATCGAGTTGCCGCTGAAGCACCGCAAGAAGCGCATCGACCTCGAGGCGCGCGGTCTCATCAAGGGCGCACAGGTGATTTATCTAGGCCCCGGCAATCGTACTGGCTTTGCGAAACTGCACGTCATCGGCGCCGAAGAGCCGCAACTCTCCGCCGCGGCGATCATCAAGATCGAGAAGCCGGACGAGGAAGAACCCTTCATTCCCCATGCCGCCACCATGGGCGCAGCCTTCCTCCACGGGGCGGCGGTGACCATTCACAAGGCGCAGGGCTCCCAGTGGGAAGAGGTGCAGGTCTTCGCCCCCGACCTTTATGCAGCCGCCCAGTCGGGCCGGATGGAGGCGGGTCTGCCCTTGTGGAAGCGCCTCGCTTATGTCGCGATCACCCGCGCCGAGCACCGCCTGCACTGGGTGGTCCGCAACCGCCTCGCCATGCCACAGCGCCCGCTTTCGACGGACGACCTGCCGACCCGCGCGGCTCCCCTGACGCTCGAGGCCGATGCGGGGGACTAGGCACGCTTCTCCAGTCTTTGTTGCCAAAACATCCTCGGGGGTGAATGGGCCGGCAGGCCAAGAGGGGGCAGACAGCTCCCTCTGCACCGCTTCCGCTTCGCGACGAAGCCCGGTAGTCTCTGACTGCCGCAAGAAGGAATCCGCCTATGCACTGCGTCTTCGTCCAGTTCCACTGCGCCCCCGGCAAGACCTATGAGGTGGCCGATGCGATCTATGACCGGGAACTGGTCTCGGAGCTCTATTCGACCTCGGGCGAATATGACCTGATCGCCAAGGTCTACATTCCCGAGGAGGAGGATGTCGGCCGCTATTTGAACGAGCGGCTGTTTGACATTCCCGGCGTCGTGCGCACCCTGACCACCATGACGTTCAAGGCGTTCTGACGCATCAGGCGCGGCGGGTGCGGAACGCTTCCGAGGCGCCCCAGCCAGCCAGTGCAGCGATGGCAAGCGACAGCAGGCCATAGGCCAGCGGCTGGTTATGGGCGAGATTGGTCAACCAGCGCTCGAGCCCTTCCTTGCGCACATCGATCTCGTTTTCGCTCACGTCGATGACATGCCCGGCCCGTGTCAGGAAGATGCGGACCTTGTAGGTGCCCTCGATCAGATTGGCAGGAAGGGCGACATCCGTCCGGATCAAGGTGTCCTGCGTCAGACTCACCGCGTTCTGGCTGAGCTTGTAGGCGCCCTGTTCCGCCTTGATGCGGATCAGGGCGTCGGTAAAGCTTGGGGCATCTTCTGCTTCGCCGGCGATGCCCACGGCCCGAATGGCCCGGGGGATGGTGACCTTGTAGCGCAGGTCGTCGGTGTCAGACAGGACCTCGGGAAGAAGACCGGTCGTTGCGACGGCGTAAAACGTGGGGGCGGCATCGATCTTCACGGCTTCGGTATTGATCCACAGCCCATAGCGGCGGTTCTTCTTTCGCACCGTTACAGGGGCCAGCGGGCCTTCGACCGTCACGATCACTTCGAGCGGCGGCGTGGTTGGCGGGGGCGCGTCGCGCTTCACCGCGCCATAGACCATGATCTCGGATCCCGAAAATCGTGCCGTAATCGAAACTTCGTTCTGGCTCAGGCCGGCCACGACCTTTTCGCTGTCGTTCTGCGCCTTGGCCGGCAGCGGCGCGGCGAGCGCCAGCACAAGGAGGAGGCGTCGGAACCTCATCATCGCGCCACCGACAGCGAGTAGAATTCGGCGGGCGTCAGGACCAGCTCCAGCGCGATTTTGGCGGCGACGGCAAGAACCAGCAGGGCGAGCAGGATCCGCAACTGCTCGGCCTTGAGCCGCAATGCGACCTGAGCGCCCAGTTGCGCCCCGATCACGCCGCCAAGGATCAGCAGAAGCGCCAACGCCATGTCCACCGAGAAACTGGTCGTGGCATGGGCGACGGTCGTGTAGGCCGAGGTAAAGATGATCTGGAACAGCGACGTGCCGACCACGACCTTGGTCGGCATGCCAAGCAGATAGATCATCGCCGGGACCATGATGAAACCGCCGCCGACCCCCATGACCGCCGACAGGAAGCCGACGAAGGCGCCGACCGCGATCGGGGGGATCACGCTGATGTAGAGGCCCGAGGTGCGGAACTTCATCTTCAGCGGCAAACGGTGCACCAACAGGTGCTCATGCGCTCGACGTGGGGCTGTCGCACCGGCCCTGGCCATCTTGCGACTGCGGTTCAGTGCCCGCAGGCTTTCCTGCAGCATCAGCAGGCCGATAAAGCCCAGGAAGACGACATAGGACAGCTGGATCAGCAGATCGACCTGGCCGAGCGCACTCAGCCGGGAGAACACGTAGATGCCTATAGTCGAACCGATCAGGCCGCTGACTGTCAACACGATCCCCATCCGGAAATCGACCGTCCGGCGCCTCAGATGTGCCAGCACGCCAGAGACCGACGACGCGACGACCTGGTTCGCGCCGGTGGCCACAGCGATGGGCGGGGGGATGCCGATGAAGAACAGAAGCGGCGTGATAAGGAAGCCGCCGCCCACGCCGAACATACCGGACATGAAGCCCACGATTCCGCCAAGCCCCAGAAGGACAAAGGCGTTCACCGATACTTCGGCTATGGGCAGGTAGATCTGCATGTTCGGGAGCGGGAAGGATTTTTCTCACTCAATCCCTGCTGCCCGGCATTGTCAAACCGCCTGCATCTTGTCGTCACGCTTTGTTGTTGCGGCTTGCTGAAATGACTCAGTCCAGGTCGCGCAGCATCCGGCGCATCAGCCGCTCGAGCTTTGCCGCACCAAGGGGGGCCATCGCCTTTGTGTGCTCGTGGCTGATCTTCTCGTCCGACAGGCCGGCCGCCATGTTGGTGATGGTCGAAATGGCTGCGGCCTTTAGCCCGAGGAAACGGGCAAGGATGATTTCGGGCACCGTGGACATGCCGACCGCATCGGCGCCTAGGGCGCGGATGGCGCGGATCTCGGCCGGGGTCTCGAAAGACGGGCCGGAATACCAGGCATAGATGCCCTCGGGCAGGGCGATGCCTTCCGTCTTAGCGGCCGCCTTGAGACGGGCGCGCAGGCCGGGATCGTGGGCGTCAGTCATCGGGACGAAACGGCGGTCGGTCGGTTCGCCGATCAGGGGGTTCAGGCCTGAAAAGTTGATGTGGTCGGACAGCAACATCACGTCGCCAGGCCGGATGTCAGGGCGCAGCGATCCGGCGGCATTTGTGGCAATGACGGCTTCGGCGCCCAGGGCCGCCAGGACTTCCAGCGGCAGGCGCATGACTGCCGGGTTGCCGCTTTCGTAATAATGGGCCCGCCCTCCGAAAACGGCGACGCGCACGCCTTCGAGATCGCCGATCACCAGCTTCGGGTTGTGGCCTGAAACGCCGGCATGGGGAAATCCGGGCAACTCGGCATAGTCGATGGCGACGCCGCTAACAGTTTCGGCCAGATGGCCCAGGCCCGACCCCAGGATCAGGCCCAGCCTGACTGGCGCGGCCCCTGCGCGCGACTGGATCAGGCGTTTCAGGCTGTCAGCATCAGTCATGGTCAGTTCCTTACCCAGGCTGGCGGGTCGATGGAGCGAACATGGTAGACGATCATCACCATCTGTGTACCGTCCCTGACAGCGCCGGCGCGCAGAATGGCGTGGCAGGGGCGGCTGGATTCTCCAAGGAAGAACTCGCAGCCTTTCAGCACTGTTCTCGGTCCCGCGGCCTCATCCCAGGCGACCGGCAGCGTCGTTCCGTCCTCCAGCCGGAACAGGATGCCATCGCGGTTGCGCGGGTTCGTCCCGATATAGCCCCCGGCCCACGACTCCTGCACGACCCATTCCGCAATGTGTGGACGGTCCTCGGCGACAGTGGGCGTCGCCAGACCAAGGACGATCAGGCCTGCAGCAAGCCCGCGCATCAACGTTCCTTGACGTAGGGCTCTCCTCCGGCCCGCGGCGGGATCGCCTTGCCCACAAGCCCGGCGAGGACAACAACCGTCAGGATGTAGGGCAACGCGTCCAGTGCCGGAACCGGGATCGATATGCCGATGGTGTTCTCGATCACGTCGGGACGCAGAGCGATTGCCTGGAAGAAGCCGAAAAGCAGCGTCGCCCACAGGCAGTACCACGGCCGCCACTTGGCGAAGATCAGCGCGGCCAGCGCGATATAGCCGCGGCCCGCGGTCATCTCCTTGCCGAAGCCAGCTTGCAGGCCTGTCGACATATAGGCCCCGGCCAGGCCGCAGAGGATTCCGGTGATGGCGACAGCGGTATAGCGCAGTCGCACGACCGAAATGCCTGCGGTATCGACCGAGGCGGGGTTTTCGCCAACCGCGCGCAGACGCAGACCAAAGCGCGTCCGGTAAAGGACCCACCAGCTTACGGGCACCATCAGCAGGCCGACATACACGAGGAATGTGTGGCCCGAGATCACCTCGGCATAGAACGGGCCGATGATCGGCACCCCCGCGATCTGGTCTGCAAGAGGCAGGGTGATCGGGTTGAATCTAGCTGGCCCGTCGAGCGGAGGCGTCCGACCGCCCTGACCGAACAGCGACTGCGCGATCAGAACCGTCATCCCCGAGGCAACGAAGTTCAGCGCCACGCCAGAGATCAGCTGGTTCCCACGAAAGGTGATCGAGGCCAGGCCATGCACGGCTGCAAACAAAAGAGATCCAGCGATCGCTGCGACAAGCCCGACCCAGACAGAGCCCGACAGATAGGCTGCCGCCCCGGCCGACATCGCCGCCATCAGCATCTTGCCCTCAAGCCCGATGTCGAAGATCCCGGCGCGTTCGGAGTAAAGCCCGGCAAGACAGGCCAGTAGCAGCGGCGTCGCCAGCCGCAGCGTCGTGTCGAGGACCTGCAGGAAGGTCGCGTAATCCATCACGCAGCCCTCGCTTGGGCTCGGGGTCGGAAGAACACGCCGAGCATCATCCGCACCATCTGGTCCAGCGCGCCTGTGAACAGGATCACGAGGCCTTGCACCACAGTCCGAAGCTCGATCGGGATCGTCGTCCAGAGGCCCAGTTCCGCTCCGCCCTGATAAAGGAAGCCGAAAAGGATCGCCGCCAGCAGCACGCCGACCGGGTGGTTCCTACCCATCAGCGCGACGGCAATGCCGATGAAGCCGGCGCCTTCAGCCGAGTTCTGCAACAGGCGGCCGCTTTCCCCCATGACGTTGTTGATCGCCATGAGGCCGGACAGTGCGCCCGAGATCAGCATGGCGACCATGATGATCTTGAAGGATGAGATACCCGCATAGGTCGCGGCTTTCTCCGATTTGCCGAAGGCGCGGATCTCGTAGCCGAGGCGCGTCCGCCACATCAGCAGCCAGACCAGCCAGCAGGCAATTAGCGCCACGAAGAGCGAGACATTGGCTGGCACTTTCTTCGTGAAGATCAGGTTCAGGCCCGGAATCTCGTTCAGCGTCGGCAGATGGGTTCCCGGCGGGAAGTTTGCCGTTGCGGGGTCCATTTGTCCGGCGGGGCGCAGGACGTTGACCAGCAGGTAGATGAGCAGCGCCGAGGCAATGTAGTTGAACATGATCGTGGTGATCACGATATGGCTGCCGCGCTTGGCCTGCAGCCAGGCCGGGATCGCCGCCCAGGCCGCGCCGAACAGCGCCGCGCCGACCATCGCCGCCGGCAACGCCAGCGTCCAGTGCGGCCAGGGCAGGGCCAGGCAGACCAGTGCGACGCCGAGGCCGCCCAACTGCGCCTGCCCTTCACCGCCGATATTGAACAGGCTGCCATGGAAGGCCACCGTCACCGCAAGCCCGGTAAAGATGAAGCTTGTCGCGTAGTAGAGCGTGTAGCCCCAGCCATAGGCGGATCCTACCGCGCCATCGACCATGACCCAGAAGGCCTCGGTCGGGCTTTGCCCGATGCCGAGCAGTACAAAGGCCGAGAGGATGGCGGCGAGGGCCAGGCTGATCAGCGGGACCAGCACGACATCTGCCCAAGTCGGAAGCTTGGTCATGCGCTGGCCCTTTCGCGAAACTCCTGCGAAATTTCTGAATTTTCGTAGAAAATTCGTGCGTTCATGCCGCGTCCCCCGACACGCCGGCCATCAGCAGGCCCAGTTCCCGTTCGTTGGTGGTTTCCGGGTCCCGGAACCCCATGAGGCGCCCGTCGAACATCACGGCGATGCGGTCGGAGAGGCTCATGATCTCGTCCAGTTCCACCGACACGAGCAGGATCGCCTTGCCCGCATCGCGCAGCGCCACGATCTGCTTGTGGATGAATTCGATCGCGCCGATGTCGACACCGCGCGTCGGCTGGCCGACCAGCAGCAGGTCAGGGTCGCTTTCGATCTCGCGCGCGACGACGATCTTCTGCTGGTTGCCGCCCGAGAAGTTCTTGGCGGAGAGCCCCGGGATCGGCGGGCGCACGTCGAAGGTCGTCATCTTCCTCTCGGTGTCCGCCCGGATGGCGTCGTTGTCCATCAGCAGCGCGTTCTTCTGGTATTTCGGCTCGTTGTGATAGCCGAAGGCGACGTTTTCCCAGGCGGCGAAATCCATGATCAGGCCCAGCACCTGCCGGTCCTCGGGCACATGGGCGATGCCAGCCTCGCGCCGGGCGCGGCCGTTGGCGTCATGGCCGGACAATGGCAGCGGCGCGCCGTTCATCGTGACAGCGCCGGTCGCAGGCTGGATTCCGCCAAGCGCGGCAAGCAGTTCCGATTGCCCGTTCCCCGCGACGCCGGCGATGCCAAGGATCTCACCCGCGCGGATCTCGAAGCTGACCCCCTTGAGGCGCTCTACGCCGATCTCGTCCTTGACCCGCAAGTCTTGAACCGACAGGACGACCTTCCCGGGTGTGGCGGGTTTCTTCTCGACCTCAAGCAGCACCTTGCGGCCGACCATCAATTCGGCCAGTTCCTCTGGCGATGTCTGCGCGGTCTTTACCGTTCCGACCATCGTGCCGCGCCGCATGACGCTGACATTGTCGGTCGCCTCCATGATCTCGCGCAGCTTGTGGGTGATGAGGATCACCGTCTTGCCCTGATCGCGAAGGCCCTTGAGGATGCGAAACAGGTGATCGGCCTCGGCAGGGGTCAACACGCCCGTCGGCTCGTCCAGGATCAGGATTTCGGCCTGGCGGTAGAGCGCCTTGAGGATCTCGACCCGTTGCTGGTGGCCCACGGAAAGATCCTCGACCAGCGCATCGGGATCGACGTCGAGTTCGTATTCCTGCGCAAGGTCCTGCAGCGTCTTGCGCGCCTTGGCGAGCGACGGACGCAGCAGCGCGCCGTCTTCGGCTCCAAGCACGACATTTTCGAGTACGGTGAAGTTCTGAACCAGCTTGAAATGCTGGAAGACCATGCCGATGCCGGCGCGTATGGCGCTCTGGCTGTCGGGGATGGCAGTCAGTTTGCCATTCACGAAGATCTCGCCCGCATCGGCCTTGTAGAAGCCGTAGAGGATCGACATGAGCGTGGATTTCCCCGCCCCGTTCTCGCCGATGATCCCGTGAATGGTGCCTTTCGGCACAGCGATGTTGATGTCCTTGTTGGCCTGAACTTGGCCAAAGGACTTCGATATGCCCTTCAGCTCGATGGCGAAGGGGGTGGAAGACGGGGCGGCCGCTGCCGGCCGCCCCCCGCCCATGTCAGCGGTCATCTCAGAACTTAATGGCCGGGCAGCTGTCGTCCGCCATGTAGTCGTGGACCTTGAGCTCGCCCGACTTGATCTTGCCGGCCGCGGCATTGACTGCGGCTTCCATGTCGGCGCTGATCAGCGGACGGTTATTGTCGTCCAGCGCATAGCCCACGCCCTCGGCCTTGAGATCCATCACGACGATGCCGGTCTTGAGGTCGGCGCCTTCCTTGAACGCCTCATAGACGGCGTTGTCGACGCGCTTGAGCATCGAGGTCAGCACCTTGCCCGGATGCAGGTAGTTCTGGTTGCTGTCGACGCCGATCGACAGGATGCCTTCGTCGGCGGCAGCTTGCAGCACACCGATGCCGGTGCCGCCGGCTGCAGCATAGATCACGTCGGCGCCCTGCGCCTTCTGGCCCTTCGCCAGCTCGGCGCCCTTGACCGGGTCGTTCCAGGCGGCCGGGGTGGTTCCGGTAAAGTTCACCACGATCTTGGCATCCGGGTTCACCGCCTTCACGCCCTCGGCGTAGCCACAGGCAAACTTGCGGATCAGCGGGATGTCCATGCCGCCGATGAAGCCGACCGTGCCGGTCTTGGAGGCCTGCGCGGCCAGCATGCCGACCAGATAGCTGCCTTCGTTTTCTGTAAAGACCACCGAACGCACGTTCGGCTGCTCGACGACCATGTCGACGATCGCAAACTTGGTCTCCGGGAAGTCCGGGGCGACCTTGTTCAGCACGTCACCAAAGGCAAAGCCGGTCATCACGACCGGGTTGGCGCCCGATTCCGCCAGACGGCGCAGCGCCTGTTCGCGCTGCGCTTCCGACTGCATCTCAAGCTCCTTGAAGGTGCCGCCGGTTTCCTGCGCCCACCGCTGCGCCCCGTTGAAGGCCGCCTCGTTGAAGGATTTGTCGAACTTCCCGCCCAGATCGAAAATGATCGCCGGATCGGCGAGCGATACACCTGCAGTCAGCGCAAGCGTCGCGGCCGCGCCGAGAAGCGTTTTCATGAAGGTCATTGATGTCTCCCGGTTGATAATTCTTGCCGTCAGCTGTCGCGACGGATTGCCCTGATTTAGGAGCCGATCCGCTTTGGCGGTCAAGGGAGATTCTGACAGGTGGACGGAGGTGGCGCTTGAAAGTTTGACTTTTCGATCAAACTTCGCGTGAGCTTGGCTATCCTCACCGGCGCATGACCAAAGCGTCGATGCGAGTGCCCTCAGGACTTTGGTAATAGCCCTTCCGGCGACCGGATTCCGCAAATCCTGCCGCGATGTAGAGCGCGCGGGCGGGGGCGTTGTCAGCGGCGACTTCAAGATGGACCGTCGTCGCGCCGGCTTGGGCCATCGCGTCGAGCAGTCTGGCCAGAAGGCGCTTGCCGATCCCCTTGCGCCGTGCGGCGGGATCGACGGCGATCGTCAACAACTCGGCCTCGTCGAGGATAACCCGGCCAATGGCAAAGCCGTCCGCCAGATCGACTGAAACGACGGAGGAGTCGGCGAGCAATCCTGCAAGCTCGGCTTCGCTCCACGGACGCGGGGTGACGAAGCTTGCGGCGTGGATCTCTGCCATCCGCGACGGGGTCATGGCAGGATGACCGGCGGCGGATCGGATGAGGGCGCTGCATCGGCGGCGCGCAGGTAGAGCGGCGCCGGGCGGGGCTGCACTGTACCGCGACGCGCCTCTGCGATCAGGGCGATGGCGACAGGCAGGGGATGTGCCGGGACAAGCGCCGTGCCGGCAAGGGATGCAGCGGCGGAATCGGCGCCATGACCGACAAAACTACGCCCACGCAGGCTTTCGGGCAACGCGCGTTGATCCGCTTGGGTCGGGGCGAGATCATCGGCGGCCAGCCAGACGGCACCGCGCCGCGCATCCACAAGGGCAACCGCTGGAGAGGCCAGCCCGTATGGAAGCGCCTCGAAGGCAGTTACGCCGATCGCGGGAACGCCAAGTGACAGGGCCAGACCGCGCGCGGCGGCGACCGAGATGCGCACGCCGGTGAAGTTCCCCGGCCCGGTACCCACACCGATTGCGCCAAGATCGCGCCACCCCAGCCCGGCTACGGCCAGCAGTTCCTCTAGCATCGGCATCAGGCGTTCTGCCTGGCCTTTCTCCATTGGCTCGATCCGGCAGGCGAGGATGCGGCCGCCCGATACGAGAGCGGCCGCGCAATGCGCGGCCGATGTGTCGAAGCCGAGGACCGTATCCCTCATGGTGTGTCAGGCGGCGACCGGACGCACCTCGATCACCTCCGGGATGTAATGCCGCAGCAGGTTCTCGATCCCCATCTTCAGCGTCAGGGTCGAAGACGGGCAACCGGCGCAAGCCCCCTGCATGTGCAGATAGACGATGCCGCGGTCAAAGCCGTGGAAGGTGATGTCGCCGCCATCCTGTGCGACGGCAGGGCGAACGCGGGTATCGAGCAGTTCCTTGATCTGCAGGACGATCTCTTCGTCCGGGCCGCCGTCATGCGCGGAATGGCCCGAGGCGGCCTCGCCCTCCATCACCGGCGCGCCGGACTGGTAATGCTCCATGATCGCACCCAGAATCGCGGGTTTGACGTGATCCCAGTTGGAGGAGTCGGACTTGGTCACCGTGACGAAGTCGCGTCCGAAGAAGACACCGGTCACATTGCCAGTCGCGAAGATGCGCGCGGCAAGGGGTGAGGCCTTGGAGGCATCGACGCTTGGGAAGTCGGCCGTGCCGACTTCAAGCACGGTCTGGCCCGGCAGAAACTTGAGGGTGGCCGGGTTCGGGGTGGACTCGGTCTGGATGAACATGGCGCTTCTCCGACTATTCCAGTCGGATATGCGCCCGGTGACAGCCAGTGTCAAGTTTCTGGAACGATTCCAGTTTGACGATCCAAAAGCCCGGGACAGGTCCTGCGGCCTCCGGTGCGGCACATTGGATCAGGTGATCTCCTCGAGCCGTTCCTTGGACATGTCACCCGGAACGATGGTGATCGGAACAGGAAGGCTGCCCGAATTCTTCGACATCTGGGTCACAAGCGGACCAGGGCCGGATTTTTCCAGGCTCGCGCCGAGAACCAGAACGCCGATCGCCGGATCTTCGCGGATCTGGGCAAGGATCTCTGTCACTGGGTCACCTTCGCGGATGACCAGTTCCGGATCGACGCCCTGCTTGTCCCGCATCCATTTGGCGAAGACTTCGAAATGGGCGACAATTCTTTCCCGTGCTTCCTCGCGCATCAGGTCGGCGACGCCGATCCAGGTCCCGAACTCTTCCGGTTCGATGATCGACAGGATCTGTACACCGCCGCCCGTATGCGAGGCCCGAAGTGCTGCGAACCGCATGGCATTCAGGCATTCCCGGCTGTCGTCCAGTACGACAAGAAACTTGCGCATGGCCCCTCTCTTCCGGCGGGGATCATGGCGCGCGCCCGCACGGCTGTCCAGCGCCCGTCAAAGGAAAAAGGGCCCCCGGACAGGGTTCGTCCGGGGGCAAATTCGGGACACGGCAGCAAGGGCCGGGGTAGCCGCTGGCAGCGATCAACAGGAAAAGCGCGGTCCCGAAGGGCGTGGGGCTGCCCCAGGAGACTGTGGCAGGCAATTGACTCGATTCCGTGACAGGCCTAGCGCGCGAGGCGACGCAGAAGGCGGAACGCCGCGCCTTTCAGCGCCCCGATCACGAGCAGGGTCAGCGACCCGATCAGCCCCAGAAGCCCGCTGATCAATTCCCAGGCGGTGCCGGACAGACGCATTGTCGACCGCAAGAGTCGCGCCGGCCCAAGCACCTCGGCCCGGGCGACTGTCCGGGGGCCAAGCGCCTCGGCGGCACGGGCCATCTGGCGGGCCCGTGGGGCGTCGTCCACATAACGAAGAAGGTGGAGGGCAGAGGTCGGCCCGGTCGCCGTCCCGATCCTGCCGATGTCCGACGCGACTTCGGCAAGTGGCCGGAAGGCATCGAGCCGCACAGCCCGGGTCAGGCTTTCAACCGAGCCGTCGATGCGGGTCAGCGCCTTCCAGTCCACCCCGGTTCTGACCGCTGTCAACGCCATGCGCTCCAGCCCCGGCGACAGGATCTTCATCCCCCGCGCCAGTTTGGCTGCCGAAGCGCCAAGCTTCAGCGTCTCGGATGTGCCGCCGGTGAAAAGGATCAGCGCCGTTGCCCCCAGGCCGACGATCGACAGGCCAAGATCGACCTCGTCCACTTCGCTGCCCGCCAGATAGTCCCAGCCTGCCTTGACCACGCCGCGCACATCCTCGACCGGGGTGACGAGGATCGGCAGCTTGCACACCATCGCGGTGGAGAGTGAGCAGTTGGCAATGTCCCAGGCGCAGGCGGCACAGTCACCGGCCATGTTCGCAAGGCTTCCGTCTTCGGCCTTGGCACGATCATAGGCCGCAACCACATCCGGCGGCAGCACCACGCCCTGCTCAGTCGCGGCGTCGCGCAGGGCAGTCAACGTCGCCCAGTTGCGCGGATCCTCGGCCAGCCGGCTTTCGATCAGATCCGTCATGCGTTCAGGCGTTGCGGCCCGGGCCATCAGCGCATCCGTGACCGCGACGATTTCCTCGGCCGTGCGCTCGCGCAGAGGCGCGAGCGTGTCCGACATGGCGATCTGTGCCGTCGCGACCAGCGTCAGGATCAGCGACCCAGCCATGCAGGCCGTCAGGATCGCCCGCGCCAGCCGCTTCACCGGCTCAGACCGGGCGCGAGCGGATCATGCCGACGATGTCGTAGACCTGTTCGAGGATCGGTCGGGCAATCGCGTCCGCCCGAACGGCGCCTTGCCCAAGGATGCGGTCGATCTCGGTCGGGTCCTGCATCAGGCGGTTCATCTCGGTGGTGATCGGCTCCAGTTTGGCCACGGCAAGGTCGGCCAGCGCCGGCTTGAAGGTGCCGAACTGGGCGCCCGCGAAATCCTGCACCACCTTCGCGGCCGTATGGCCCGAAAGCGCGGCGTAGATGTTCACGAGGTTCCGTGCCTCGGGCCGGTCCTTCAGCCCGTCGAGGTGATGGGGCAGGGGCTCGGGATCGGTCTTGGCCTTGCGGATCTTCTGGGCAATTACATCGGCTGTGTCAGTGAGGTTGATCCGGCTCTGGTCCGAGGGGTCAGATTTCGACATCTTCTTGGTCCCGTCGCGGAGCGACATGACACGGGTTGCCGCGCCCTCGATGATCGGCTCGACCACCGGGAAGAAGTTTACGCCGTAGTCGTGGTTGAACTTGAGCGCGATGTCGCGGGTCAGTTCTAGATGCTGCTTCTGGTCCTCGCCCACCGGCACCATCGTCGCCTTGTAGGCAAGGATGTCGGCCGCCATCAGCGACGGATAGGCAAACAGGCCCAGGCTTTCCGCCTCGGCGTTCTTGCCGGCGGTCTTGTCCTTCCACTGGGTCATGCGCCCCATCCAGCCCATGCGCGCCACGCAGTTGAAGATCCAGCCCAGTTCGGCATGGGCCGTGACCTGGCTCTGGTTGAACAGGATCGATCGCGTCGGATCGATTCCCGCGGCGATGAAGGCGGCGGCGGCCTCGCGCGTCTGCTGGCGCAGCTTTGCCGGGTCTTGCCAGACGGTGATCGCGTGCATGTCGACGAGGCAGTAGATCGTCTCGATCCCCTCGTCCTGCTTTTCCACGAAGCGCTTCAGCGCGCCAAGGTAATTGCCGAGCGTCAGCCCACCCGAGGGTTGGATCCCCGAGAAGATGCGCGGCGAAAAAGTCTGAGGCGTTTGGACCGGCTCAGTCATGGTGTGGCTCCGTCTGTCAAGTCTGGCTGGAAAGTCTGGCCGTCAGGCCTTATCGCTTTTGGGAAAGGGCCGTCAATGAAGCCCGTCAACCGGAGGCACCCGATGGAGCAGGATGTCAAGCACGCGCCCCTGAACCCGCTTTCCCCCGCGGTCTGGGCCATTGCCCTGCCGATGATCGCGATGGAAGTGGTCCTGAGCCTTGGCGCGGCCGGGCTGGTGGGTGGGCCGAATGCGATCGGCTGGCGACTGGATGCGGTGCAATGCTTTGCCTATTCGCCCGATTACATGCGGCAGATGATTGATCTGCACCAGTATCCGCTGCAAGGCGTGATGCGTCTTGTCACTTATCCCTTCGTCCATCTCAGCTTCACCCATGCGCTGTTCGTGCTGGTGATCCTGCTGGCGCTTGGCAAGATGGTAGGCGACATCTTCCGCTGGTGGGCGGTGCTGGTGGTGTTCTTCGTCTCGGGCATCGTCGGCGCGCTGGTCTACACCGCCATACCCGCGATGCAGGCGCCGTTGATCGGGGGCTATCCGCCGGTCTATGGCCTGATCGGGGCCTTCACCTTCCTGATCTGGATGCGCCTTGCCGCGCAGGGGGCCAACCGCTACCGGGCCTTCACCATGATCGGCTTCCTCCTTGGGGCACAGCTTCTCTTTGGTCTGTTGTTCGGCGGCGGCTGGGAATGGGTCGCGGACCTTGCCGGATTCGCGACCGGATTCCTTCTCTCCTTTGTCGTCAGCCCCGGCGGCTGGCGGCAGGTTGTCGCCCGGATCCGCCAGCGCTAGCGCCCGCCTATTCCGGGGCGATCTGCCCGGTCAGCGCTTCGAAGGGTGGCACGTCGGCGGGCAGAGGCATGGCCTTGGTCCCCGGCAGCACCTCGAAGCGCGGGTCGAAGACCACCATCATTGCGGCCAGTTTGCCCAGCACCGAAATGTCGCCCGCAAACCTTGCCGTGCCGTCTGCGATCTGGTCTTCCAACTGGCGCGCACCCATCATCGTCTGTTCCAGATCGGAACGGTTGATGGTCAGGGTCAGGTCGGGGTTTTGTGCTTGCTGGCCCGGGAAATTCGTCAGAGTGGCATTTTCCAACTCGATGACGAACTTCTCGCCATTGTCCGGGGTGACGAGGTTGATGGTGAAACGCATTCCCTCGGCCTTGCGGCTGTCCATCCGGATGCCGAGGAAGTTCAGGAACAGTTCGGTCGACATGGCACGGACGATATCGGGAGAGGACGAATTGGCGGTATCGCCTTCGGGAATCCCGGTCCGCAACTCATAGGCGGCAGCGAGGTAACTGTTGCGCAGTCCGGGGTTCTCGTTCTGGTAGCCGAGTTGCTCATAGGTGTCGGCCAGAAGGTCGCGGGCGGCCATGTTGCCGGGTTCTGCCAACACCAGCTTGTTCAGGATTTCCTGAGCGTAAAGGTATTTCCCCTCGGCAAACAACTCGGCCCCGCGCGCCAGGATCGGTGCCGCGCCGCCCATCATCTCGACATAGAGCGGCGCCGAGTCCTCGGGCGACAGCGGCACAAGCGTCGCCGGGTTGCAGTCCCAGAATCCGAGATAGCGCTGTACCACGCCCCGGGCATTGTGCTGGGCCGAGCCGTGATAGCCGCGGCAGTGCCATTTCTCCAGCAGGCTCGGGGGCAGGGCATAGACGTTGTGGATCTGGTTGATCGTGACGCCCTGGTTGGCCAGGTGCAGCACCTGGTTGTTCATGTGGGCATAGAGGTCGCGCTGGTCGCGCAGAACCTCCTGGATCCGGTCGTTGCCCCACCGCGGCCAGTGATGCGAGGCGAACATCACCTCGGCCTCGAGCCCGAAGAGATAAAGCGCCTCGGCGATGTATTTCGACCAGCGCAGCGGGTCGCGCACCTGCGCGCCGCGGAGCGTGTAGATGTTGTGCAGTGTGGCCGTAACGTTTTCGGCCATCCACAGCGCCTTCATCTCGGGGATGTAGGTGTTCATTTCGCGCGGGGCTTCGGTGTTCGGCGTGTTGTGGAAGATCATCCGCAGGCCGTCGACCTCGAATTCCTCGATCGGCTCGGTGACAAGGCGGGTCGGCGCGATGAGGCCAGTCGCCCCGGCCGACACGCCCTGGCCCAGGCCCTGGCCGACATAGCCGTAAGGGCTGGCGGGCAGTAGGAGGCCGTACTGGAAGAACAGCCGACGGTTCATCGCGTTGCCGGCATAGACGTTCTCGGAAACCGTGAAGTCCATGAAATCGAAGGGCGCGATGACCGGCACCTTGCCCGACCGCACGTCCTCCTCGTCCACCAGCCCGCGTACGCCGCCGAAATGGTCACCATGCGTATGCGAATAGATCACCGCCGAGACCGGCAGCCCTTCGCCCACATGCTGCTGGAACAGTTGCCAAGCGGCACGGACGGGCTCGGCCGAGACCAGAGGATCAAAGACGATCCAGCCGGTCTTGCCGCGGACAAAGGTGATGTCTGACAGGTCGACCCCGCGCACCTGATAGATGCCGGGGATCACCTCGTAGAGACCGTAGTTGTTGTTCAGCCGCGACTGCCGCAGCAGCGAAGGGTGGATGCTGTCGAAGGGGTGATTTTCGTTCAGGAACTGGAAGCGCTCCATGTCCCAGGCGACATGGCCGGCATCGGCCATGATCTTCAGGTCGGGCATCGGCGCAATGAAACCCTTTTCCTGTTCGGCGAAATCACGCCTGTCGGCGAAGGGCAGTCCCTCCTGCGCCCGGCGCAGAACCTCAAGTGTGTGGGGCGAGGGCGCCTTGCCCTTGGGGTGGAAATGACCGGGCTGCAGCGGGGCCAGCTCCTGCGCCCGGGCCGGACCCTCGCCGAGCAGCGTGGATCCGGCAAGGGCGAAGGCAGCACCGGTTGCGGGAATCGCGCCGATAAACTGTCGACGAGTGGTCATGCCTTGGTCTCCTGCTGGGTCGCCGTAGCCGGGTGGGCGAGCGAGATTCGATTTCGGGCAGAGTAGGAGGAAGCCGCGACTCCGGGTAGCGACACGAAGCCGCTGCCGCGCCGATGAACACGGACCTCGCGGCATCGTGCGACAGGGCGTTTGGGGATCAGCCGCGGCGGCGGCGCATGAGCGAGCGGAACTCGGCCAGGCGGAAAGCGCCCAGCAGCGTGCCGAAGCCGAAATAGGCGGCGGCCCCGATCAAGACGAGGGCGAGCAGGGCCAGGTACCGGATGAGATGCATGCCCAATGCCGGGCCGAGCAGCACCGTCGCGCCCCAAAGGGCGGCCCCCATCAGAACGGAGGCCATGAGAAGCCGGGGAAAACGATGGCGGAACCGCGCGTCGATCTGGGCGGCTTCTCCCATCGGGCGCGACCCGTGCCAGAGCTGCCAGACCATCACCCAGCCCGAAACCGTGGTTGCCAGGGCGGCGGCCATGAACCCGATCACCGGCATCATGCCGACGGCGAAACCGACATTCACGATCATCGAGAATACCGCATAGCGGAAGGGCCGCCGCGTGTCCTCGCGGGCATAGAACAGCGGCTGCAGCACCTTGTGCAGAACGAAGGCAGGCAGGCCGATTCCGTAGGCGGCAAGCGCGATGGCAGTATTGGCAGCATCGTCCGAGGTGAAGGCGCCGCGCTGGAACAGGACGGTGGTCAGCGGCATGGCGATCACGACGAGCGCCACCGCGGCAGGCAAGGTCAGGGCCAGCCCGAATTCCAGCCCCCGGTTGAAACTGTCGCGTCCGCCTTCCACATCGCCCGCCCGCAATCGGCGCGACAGGTCGGGCAAAAGCACGGTGCCAATGGCGATTCCGACTACACCGAGCGGCAGTTGGTAAAGCCGGTCGGCATAGGAGAGCCAGGCAACCGCCCCTTCGGTAAAGGAGGCGACCTGCCGGCCAACGAGCAGGTTGATCTGGACCACGCCGCCAGCCAGCACTGCGGGACCGGCGATGATCGCCAGCCGCTTCAGGTCGGGTGTCCAGCGCGGGATGCCGGGCGTCAGCCGCAGACCGGCGCGATGGGCGGTGACCCAGGTAAAGGCCAGCTGCGCGATACCGGTGATCGGCACCGTCCAGGACAGGGTCGTGCCCATGTCCCAGCCCATCCACTGGGCCAGCAGCATGGCCGCGATGAAGATGAGGTTCAGCAGTACCGGCACGAATCCGGCCTCGGTGAAATGGCCGTATGTCGTGAGTACACCGGACAGAAGCGCCACGAGCGAGACGAAGAGGATGTAGGAGAACGAGATTCGACCGAATTCGACAGCAAGGTCGAACCGCGCGTCGCCGACAAAGCCCGATGCCATTGCCCAGACCAGCCAGGGCATGAGGATGGTGCCGATCACCGTGAAGGGAATGAGGATCCCCGCAAGCCCGTTGAAGGCATCGCGGGCGAAGCCATTTGCATCCTCGCCCGCCTCGAGCTTCTTGGCATAAATCGGCACGAAGGCGAAGTTGAAGGCGCCCTCGGCGAAGAAGCGGCGGAACATGTTGGGCAGCGAGAAGGCGACCAGGAAGGCCTCGGCCACCGGTCCGGCGCCAAGATAGGCAGCCATCATCACATCGCGCAGGAACCCCGCGCCACGACTGACCAGCGTCCAGCCGCCAAGGGTGAGGAAACCGGTGATCAGGCGTTTCTCTGCCATCAGTTCCGGGCCCGTTCGGCGCCCTCGGCTATCGCCTGGCGCAATTTCTTCTCCAGCGCCTCCTGCCGGGATTTTGTGTGCAGCTTCAAGCCGAACAGATCCTTCACGTAAAAGCTGTCGACGACCTGCGCCCCGAAAGTCGCGATCACAGCCGAAGCGATGTAGATGTTGTTCGCGGCAAGAGTCCGCGTCAGATCATAAAGCAGCCCAGGACGGTCGCGGGTATCGACTTCGATGATCGTGTAGATGTCAGACCCGTCGTTGTTGAAGGCAATGTGGGTCGGGAACCGAAACTGGCTTTCCCGGCGCTTGATCTTGTCGCGGTCCTTCAGGGCCTCGCGGGCAACAACCTCGCCCTTCAGCGTCTTGTCGATCATGTTGCGCAGACGGGGCAGGCGGCTGGCCTCATAGGGGCGGCCTTCGGCGTCCTGCACCCAGAAGACGGCCGTCGCGTAGCCGTCCTTCGAGGTATAGGTGCGCGCGTCGACGACGTTCGCCCCCACCAGCGCCAGGGCGCCGGCGAGACGCGAGAAGATGCCGGGATGGTCGGCCAGCGCAAAGCAGGCGCGTGTCGCATCGCGCGCCACGTCGGGATGCAGGTCGATGCGGATCTCGTCATCCGGCAGGTCGCGCAGCAGCCGGGCAAAGACCACCTGCGTGTCTGTCGAAAGCCCCTGCCAATAGGGCGCGTAATGGCGGGACACCTCGGCGCGAATGTCGCGGCTGTCCCAGTCCGATAACGCCTCGCGCAGGGCGCGCTTGGCTTCGCCCTCGCGGCGGTCGCGGTTGACCGACTCGAGCCCGCCCTGAAGCGCATCCAGCGTGTCGCCGTATAGCTGGCGCAGCAGCATGGCCTTCCAGTTGTTCCATGTATTCGGCCCTACGCCGCGGATATCGCAGACGGTCAGCACGGTCAGCAGATCCAGCCGTTCGCGAGTCTTCACCGCCTTGGCGAAGTCGCGCACCGTCCGCGGATCGCTGAGATCCCGCTTCTGGGCGATATCCGACATCAGCAGGTGATAGCGCACCAGCCATTCGACCGTTTCGGCCTCTTCCGTCGGCAGCCCAAGCCGGTGTGAGACCCTGCGCGAAATCTGCGCGCCAAGGATCGAGTGGTCCTCGGGCCGGCCCTTGCCGATGTCATGCAAGAGCAGCGCCAAATATAGAACCCTCCGGTTCACACCCTCGGACAGGATGCGGCTGGCGACGGGCAGCTCCTCGACCAGTTCCCCGCGCTCGATCTGCGCGAGGGTCGAGATGCACTGTATCGTGTGCTCGTCCACCGTGTAGTGGTGGTAGACGTTGAACTGCATCATCGCCACGATCGGCTCGAATTCGGGGATGAAGGCGCCAAGCACACCCAACTCGTTCATCCGCCTGAGCGACCGCTCGGGGTTGCCGTGCTTCAGAAGCAGGTCGATGAAGATGCGCACCGCCTCGGGGTCAGACCGCATCTCGTCGTCGATCAGGTCGAGGTTCGAGGCGATCAGCCGCATCGCGTCGGGGTGAAGAAGGTAGCCGGTGCGCAGGCCTTCTTCGAAGATCCGCAGCATGTTCAACTTGTCGGACAGGAAGGCCTTGGGGTCCTCGATGTCGATGCGGCCCTGGACAAGCTTCAGACCCGGCTTCAGGCGTTTGCGCCGTGTCAGCAGACCGCGCAAGGACGAGGCCGGCTTGGCATGGCGCGCCTCCAGCTCGGTCAGGAAGATACGGGTCAGGTCGCCCACCCGGGTTGCCTGTCGGAAGTAGTCCTGCATGAAGATCTCGACCGCGCGCCGTCCACCAGCATCGACATAACCCATGCGTTCGGCCACCAGCACCTGCAAATCGAAGGTCAGCTGGTCGGTGGCGCGGCCGGTGATGTAGTGCATGTGGCAGCGGACAGTCCAAAGAAACTCTTCCGCCCGGGCAAAGCTGTCATATTCCTCTCGGGTGAAGAGGCCAGCGCTGACCAGACCTTCAGGGGAATCCACCCGGTTGAGATACTTGCCGATCCAGTAGAGCGTCTGCAGGTCGCGCAGTCCGCCCTTGCCCTCCTTGACGTTCGGTTCCAGAACATAACGCTGCCCACCCTGCCGCCGGTGACGTTCGGCGCGTTCCTGCAGCTTGGCTTCGATGAATTCGGGGCCGGAATTGTGGAACAGATCTGCCCAGAGACGGTCACCCAGCTCCTTCGCCAGAGGTTCGTAGCCACTCAGGAAGCGATGCTCGAGCAGTGCCGTGCGGATGGTGATGTCGTCGCGCCCGAGGCGAATGCAATCCTTTACCGTACGAGTCGAGTGGCCAACCTTCAGCTTCAGATCCCAAAGGATGTAAAGCAGGCTTTCGACGACACTCTCTGCCCAGGGCGTTGTCTTCCAGGGCGTCAGGAACAGAAGGTCCACGTCCGAAAAGGGGGCCATTTCCGCCCGGCCGTAACCACCGACAGCCAAGACGGCGACACGCTCGGCCTCTGTCGGATTGGCCAGGGGATGGATCCGGCGCAGGACCACGTCAAGGGCCGTCTGAACCAGCGCATCGGTCAGGTCCGACTGGGCCTTGACCAGCTTGCGCGCCGCGCGCGGCTCTGCGCGAAAGGCCGCGGCCAGCGCGGCGTTGCCGTTGGCGCGCGCCTGGGCCAGATGACGAACGGTCGTCGCCCGTACCGTCCGCTGGTCGGCATCGACTGGCAGGTCGTCCGAGATCGCGCGGAACAGCGCGTCCGTATCGGGAATCGCGGAATGCATCGACAGGGGAAGGGCCGAAACCGCCGGCTTAGAGGCCGGCGCCTCCGAAGGCACGGGGTGCGGGGTCAATGACGACGACCTGACTGTTCTGGATCTGCGCAACGGCAAGGCCGCGCTGGTTGGAGCCGTTCGGGAGAAGCCGGAAGATGCCGCCTACGCCGACGAAGCCAGAACCCTGCGTCAGCCGCTGCGCCGATAGGGGATTGTTGCCGCCTTGGCGGATCAACGCGCCGATGGCGGCGATTCCATCATAGGCAAGGCCCGAAACCGGCGGGGGGGCCGCACCATAGGCGGCCGAGTAGCGGGAGACATATTGCTGGTAGAGAGCGGGGTCAGGCAGTGCGAACCAGCCGCCCTGGACGCCAGGCAGCGACAGGGTCTGCGGCGGAATATCCCACCGGGTGAGGCCGATGAACTGGCTCGAGGCCGGGTCAAGGCCATTGTCGCGCAGAAGCTGGGTCAGAAGCGGCAGCGCCCCGGCGGTATCGGCTGTCAGGAACAGCGCGTCGGCCGTACCGCGCGCTGAGGCGGCGATGCCGGGAACCGCGCTCACCAGTCCGTTCTGCGAGAATTCGTAGCCGCTTTGCGCGACGACCGTGCCGCCCGCACCGCGGACCGCCGTCTCGATGGCCGAACGGCCGATCTCGCCCGCGGCCGTCTGATCATAGACGACCATGACGCGCGGACGGCCGTGGGTGACGGCATAGCGCGCCAGGCGGTCGGCGGTATTTGCAAAGGTCGGACCCAGGACGAAGACGTTGCCACCTGCGATCGCCGGGTTGTTCGAGAAGCTGAGTACGCTCACGCCGCTGCCCTTGACCGCGAGGCCGGCGGCATTCGCTTCCTCGGCGAAGACCGGGCCGAGGATGATCTTGGCCCCCTCGTTCACCGCCTGTGTCGCGGCGGCGGCAGCGGCCGAGGGCTGTCCGCCAGTCGGATAGACGCGCAGGTCGATCTTGGTCGCGCCGAGATCGGCGATGGCCAGACGCGCGCCATTCTCGAGGCTGCGCGCAAGGAAATCGTCGCTGCCCTGCCCGGATCCGGCGGGCACCAGCAGGGCGACCTGCACCGGGGCGCCGGGTTCGACCGACGGTCCATTTCCGGAGGTGGGCGCCACGCAGGAGGCAAGGCCAAGAATTGTCAGGGCGGGCGCCAGCCTGGCCAGACCCTTGCGGGCGAAAGACAGAACGGACAACATTGAAAATTCCTTCTTCCCCGAGGGCGCCATGACCGCGAAGCCTAAGCGCATAGGACGGGGAAGGCAACGCATCAAGGAGAGCGACAGACATGGCCGATACCGCGCCGGCGCGCAGCGTGCCGAAGGGCCTTCATTTCGTCGCGACCCCGATCGGCGCTGCCCGCGACATCACGCTGCGCGCACTCGACATCCTGGCTGGAGCGGACGTGCTGGCGGCCGAGGATACCCGAACCCTGCGCCACCTGATGGAAATCCATGGTCTGTCACTCGGTGACCGGCCGCTGATCGCTTATCACGACCACAATGGCGAGGCGGTCCGCCCGAGGTTGCTGCGCGCGCTGGAAGAGGGGCGTTCTGTTGCCTATGCGTCAGAAGCCGGTACGCCGCTGGTCGCCGATCCGGGTTACCAACTGGCGCGCGCCGCGATTGCTGCCGGGCATCCGGTCCTGGCGGCGCCGGGGCCGTCTGCCGTGCTGGCTGCCCTGACGGTTTCCGGCCTGCCGACCGACCGCTTTCTGTTCGCAGGTTTCCCCCCGGCCGGAGCCGGCGACCGGGCACGCTTCCTGGCCGAGCTCGCGCCGGTGCCGGCCACGCTGGTCCTGTACGAATCGCCGAAGCGCATTAGCCGATTGTTAGGGGAACTGGCGCAAACCATGGGAGACGAGAGGCAGGCGGCGGTCTGCCGGGAATTGACCAAGAGGTTCGAAGAGGTCTCGCGCGGATCGCTGGCGGACCTTGCGGCGCAGTACGCGGACCGGGACGTGAAGGGCGAGATCGTCGTGGTGATCGACAGGGGAACAGCGGCCGTGGCGACTAGGTCGGACATCGAGGCGGCGTTGCGTCAGTCGTTGCGCGGAGCGTCGGTCCGGGATGCCGCCGCCGAAGTGGCCGAAGCCTTCGGTCTGCCACGGAAAGAGGTCTATCGCATGGCGCTTGGTTTGTCGGAGGAGGAATGAGCGGCTCGGTTTCCTATCACGCCGGAAAGGCGGCAGAGGAAATTGTGGCGGCACATTATCTTTCGCAGGGGCGGCAGGTCGTGGCCTGCCGCTGGCGCAGCACCGCAGGTGAGATCGACCTGATCGCGCGCGATGGCGCCGAGGTCATCTTTGTCGAGGTCAAGCAAAGCCGTAGCCACGCCGAGGCTGCCCAAAGCCTGTCGGCGCGGCAGATGGGTCGGATCGCGGCCGCCGCCTCGCTGTTCCTGGCAGGGGAACCGGCAGGACAACTGACGCCTTCGCGCTTTGATGTCGCCTTGGTCGACGGCCAGGGCAGGGTCGAACTTCTGGAAAATGCCTTCGGCGCCTGATTGCGGAAGCCGGTGATTGCATCCGTCGGCTCCGCGCGCGATGTAGGGGCGTCAATTGCGGAGGAAGACGATGGCGCTCAAGGTGGCCCTGCAGATGGACCCGATCGGGGCCGTGAACATCGACGCGGACAGCACCTATCGCATAGCGCTGGAAGCACAGGCGCGCGGTCATTCGCTGTTCTTTTACACGCCGGACCGGCTGGCCTTCCAGGAGGGCCGGGTCACGGCCCGGGGATGGCCGGTCGAGCTTCGGCGCGAAAAGGGCAACCACGTTTCCTACGGGGCAGAAACCGAGGTCGATCTGGGCGAATTCGACGTCGTCTGGCTGCGTCAGGACCCGCCCTTCGACATGGGCTACATCACGACGACGCACCTGCTGGAAATGATCCATCCCCGGACGCTGGTGGTGAACGACCCGTTCTGGGTTCGCAACTCGCCGGAAAAGCTTCTGGTGCTGCAATTCCCGCAACTGATCCCGCCGACGGCCATTGCCCGCGACCTTCCGACCATCCGGGCATTCAAGGCGAAACATGGCGACATCATCCTGAAGCCGCTCTACGGGAATGGCGGGGCAGGGGTGTTCCGCCTCGACCCCAATGACCGCAACCTGTCGTCGCTGCACGAGCTTTTCACCTCGATGAGCCGCGAGCCGCTGATTGTGCAGAAATTCCTGCCCGACGTCGCCAAGGGGGACAAGCGGGTGATCCTTGTCGATGGCGAGCCGGTGGGTGCGATCAACCGGGTGCCGCAGGAGGGCGAGACGCGGTCGAACATGCATGTCGGCGGCCGCCCGGAAAAGATCGGGCTGACGCCGCGCGATCTGGAGATTTGCGCGACCATCGGCCCGATCCTGCGCGAGAAGGGCCAGATCTTCGTCGGCATCGACGTGATCGGCGAATACCTGACCGAGATCAACGTGACCTCGCCAACCGGGATCCAGGAGCTGGAACGCTTTGACGGCACCAATGCCGCGGCCCGGATCTGGGAAGTGATCGAGGCGAAACGGCGGGCCTGACTAGCCCTTGCTCAACGCGGACAGCCGGTAGCTGATCGCCTCGGCGCAATGCGGATGCCGGACCGTGGCGGAGCCATCAAGGTCGGCAATGGTCCGGGCAACCCGCAGGATGCGGTGATAGGCGCGTGCCGACAGGCCGAACCTCTCGGCCACGCGCGACAGGAGCGCCCTGCCGTCGGTGTCCGGTGCGGCGATCTCGTCCAAGAGATCGCCTTGGACATCGGCGTTGACACGCATTCCGGGATGCGCCGCAAACCGTTCGGTCTGGATCGCCCTCGCCCTGGCCACACGTTCCGCCACCGTCGCGGAGCTTTCGCCGTTCGCGGGCAGGTCGAGGTCCGAATAGGCAACCGGCGGGACGTCGATGCGCAGGTCGAACCGGTCCATCAGCGGACCGGAAATTCGCCCAAGGTAATCCTCGCCGCAGGCGGGCGCGCGGCTGCAGCCCCGCTCCGGTTCCGCAAGATAGCCGCAGCGGCAGGGATTGGCGGCGGCCACCAGCAGAAAGCGGCAGGGGTAGCGGATGTGGGCATTCGCCCGCGCCACCATGACCTCGCCGGTCTCGATCGGCTGACGCAGGGTTTCAAGCGCGGCCCGCGGAAACTCCGGGAACTCATCCAGGAAGAGCACACCGTTGTGGGCGAGGCTGATCTCGCCCGGTTTGGCGCCCTTGCCGCCACCGACGATGGCGGCCATCGAGGCAGTGTGATGCGGTTCGCGGAACGGCCGCTGGCGCGAGATGCCGCCGTCAGTCAGAAGACCGGCCAGCGAATGGATCATCGAGGTTTCAAGCGCCTCGACCGCCGTAAGGGGCGGAAGGATACCCGGCAGTCGCGCCGCCAGCATCGACTTGCCCGAACCGGGCGAGCCGATCATCAACATGTGGTGCCGGCCGGCAGCTGCGATTTCCAGTGCGCGCTTCGCCCGCTCCTGACCTCTCACCTCGCGCAGGTCTCGGCCCGGGGCCGGTGGCAGGACCTCGCCAGCCTCGGACGGTGGCAAGATCGACTGTCCGGTGAAATGACGCACCACCTCGTCCAGCGAGGCCGCGGCGAAGACCGGCGTTGCGCCGACCCAGGCCGCTTCGGCCCCGCAGGCGCGTGGGCAGATGAGGCTGCGGTCCTGCTCGGCTGCGGCAAGTGCGGCGGGCAGCGCGCCGATCACCGGCACGATCCGCCCGTCAAGCGACAACTCCCCCAGGGCCACGCTGCCATCGACCGCGTCCCGCGGCAGGATTTCAAGCGCGGACAGGACCGCAAGGGCGATCGGGAGGTCGAAATGCGACCCCTCTTTGGGCAGGTCAGCCGGAGAGAGGTTGATCGTGATCCGTTTCGACGGGAGGGCAATCGACATGGACGACAGCGCCGCCCGCACCCTTTCCTTGGCTTCCGACACCGCCTTGTCGGGCAAGCCGACGAGGGTGAAGCCGGGAAGACCCGGTGCAACGGCGCATTGCACCTCGACCGGGCGGGCCTCGACGCCCTCGAATGCGACAGTGTGGGCGCGTGCGGCCACCGAATTCTCCCGTGTTGGGATAGGCGTGGCGCAGAAATGTTCACGAAAGGTTAATTAGCGGAGGCTAAAGCAACAGGTGCCAAGTCTTTGGCCATCGGGGAAGGCCCGACTGGAAGTTTCCCCATGTACAGCCGGATCGGAGGGTGTTTCTTATGGCCCTGTTCCGGGCGTGGACGACGCCTCATGCAAAGTATGGGTACCAGAAATGTTTCACGGCTTGAAGCAAGCGAACCTTCTGGCTGTCGCGATTTCCTTCCTGGGCCTTACATTCTGCGGGCCTGCGGCGGCCGATCCTAAACCGCTGCCGAAGGTCGAGAAGTCCTTTGCGGATGGAAGTGTCCTGCGCTTCTACGGACAGATCAACAAGGGTTTGCTGAGTTATGACGACGGGCTGGTGAGCGAAACATACGGACTCATCGACAACGACAACTCCAATACCCGTCTCGGCCTGACTTACAGTTCCGCGCTCGGACCTTCCTGGACCTATCTCGGGACGATCGAGGTTCAGTATGCGCCCTTCTCGACCTCGAACACCAGCATTCTGCAACCTTCGCCGCCGTCAGACGCCTACATGTTCACCAATGCCAATATCCGCCAGATCGACAACAAGCTGACCCATGGCTCTATCGGGTCTTTCTACCTCGGCCAGGGCAACATGGCGTCCTACGATACGGTCAAGGTCGATTTTTCGGGCACGTCGGTCACGCAAGGGGTCGAAGTGCAGGATCTGGCGGGCGGGCAGCTCCTTCGGGAGGAAGATGGTACTCTGTCGAAGACCAAGATTTCGACAGCCTTCAATGATTACAACGGTTTGGGTCGAGCAGTGCGCGTGCGCTACGACACGCCCGCGTTCAACGGCTTCGCGTTTCGCACCTCCTACGGCCAGGACCAGCTTTCTTCCAACCCGGCGGAACAGAATGACCCCCTCTACGATGTTGCGGTTGCCTATGAAGGTGAGACGGGCGAATTCCAGTTTGCCGCGCAAGCCGCCTATTCCTGGAACGTTGAAGACAGCGCCACTGTTACCACTCTCGACGGCTCCGCCTCTGTGCTGCACAAGCCGACCGGCCTCAACCTGACGCTGGCTGCCGCTAGTTCGGATAATGAGACCCTGACTGGTACCTATTGGTATGTCAAAGCCGGCTGGCTTGCCGATCTCGTGAGTTGGGGCAAGACGGCCTTCGCAATCGACTACTACCAGGGAAATGACATCTTCGCGACGGGTTCCGACAGCAGCTCGGCCTCGATTTCGGTCGTCCAGAGCGTCGTCAGCTGGAACACCGAGATCTATGCGGCATACCGGACCTATTCGGCCTCGACCCCGACGGTCGCCTATGACGACTCGAACGCCTTCTTCTTCGGTGCCCGCTTCAAGTGGTGAAGGTGCGAACCTTTCGCGACTCCGGTTTCGCACCTGGTTCGCTGCGTTGTCGGGCCGGCCAGAGTAAAGCCGGGAAGGTCGAGTACGGCGTTGCGTAGCACCTCGACGCCTTCGGATGCGGAACGAGCGTGCTCCGCCGCTGGTTGTTGTTGCAAGATCAAAGTGGGGTGAAGATCCCTTGTTGATGCCCAAAGCGCGCTGGAGAAGAAGGGCGCGCTGTGTCGAAGCTGCAGGGCCGGCAACGGTGGCCTAACTGTCACGGGCGGTTCAAGGGTTCGTCAAAATACGTCTCTAGTCTCAACTCTGGCGGGTTTGTCCGGCTTCGCATGCGAGCCGGTGTGCGCCTTCAGAGGTTCCAAGAGGCAAGACCATGAGCAATCAGAAGATGAAGTTGGTCGCTGCATTCACGGTGGTGATGGCGGGCGGCGGCCTGATTACGGGCGGTGCTGCCCATGCCGAACCAAAGCCGTTGCCAAAGGTCGAGCTCAAGTTCCCCAACGACAGCGTGCTGCGCTTCTACGGCCAGATCAACAAGGGCGTGCTGAGCTATGACGACGGGCTTGTGAGCGAATCCTATGGCCTGATCGACAACAACAACTCTAACACCCGCGTCGGCCTGACCTACAACGCCAAGATCGGCGACAGTTGGAAATATCTGGGCACACTCGAACTTCAGTATGCGCCGTTCTCGACCTCTACGGCCAGCATCCTGCAACCGTCGCCACTTTCCGACGCCTACATGTTCACCAATGCCAACATCCGCCAGATCGACAACAAGCTGACGAACGAAACCTACGGTTCGTTCTATCTTGGTCAGGGCAACATGGCGTCCAACGATACTGCGAAGGTCGATCTTTCCGGCACAACCGTGACGCAAGGCGTCGCCGTACAGGATCTGGCGGGCGGGCAGCTCCTGCGGCTCGAAGATGGAACGCTGTCCAAGGTGAAGATCAAGGATGCGTTCAAGGATTACAATGGTTTGGGCCGGAAGGTCCGCGTGCGCTACGATACGCCTTCCTTCAATGGCTTCACCTTCCGCACGTCCTATGGTCAAGATCAACTGTCATCCGTTCAGGCCGTACAGAATGATCCGCTCTATGACGTTGCGGTCGCTTACGAGGGTGAAGCGGGCGACTTCAAATACGCCGCTCAGGCTGCCTATTCCTGGGCCGTCGGCGACAGCGCGACCGTGACCACCCTCGATGGCTCAGCCTCCGTCCTGCACAAACCAACCGGGCTGAACCTGACCTTGGCGGCGGCGAGTTCGGACAACGAGGTTCGGACCGGCACCTATTGGTATGTCAAAGCCGGCTGGCTTGCCGATCTCGTGAGCTGGGGCAAGACGGCATTTGCGATCGACTACTATCAGGGCAACGACATCTTCGCGGCGGGTGCTGACAGCAGTTCGGCCTCGATCTCGGTCGTGCAGAGCGTCGTCAGCTGGAACACCGAGATCTATGCGGCCTACCGGACCTATTCGGCCTCGACCGCGACGGTCGCCTACGACGACTCGAATGCCTTCTTCTTCGGCGCCCGCTTCAAGTGGTAGCGGCAGTCACGCCGCCGTCAGCATCGCCATGAACTTGGGCCAGGCTTCCGGATCGGCCGCGGTCTTGTAGCGGCAGAAGGGGTTGCAGAATCCCCAGACGCGCCCTTCCAGCTCCAGCACGTCCGTCACCGGCTTTCCCGAATAGGGACAGGCTGCGTTCTCGGCCGGCCGGAAATCGATCACCTGCGCTGTCAGCGGAGCCGGGCCGGGCCAGGGCCGGCGCGGATAGTCGCGGCGGTAGAAGTCCTGGTCGGCGCCATCGACCATGCCCATGGCTCTCCAGCGGCGGAACGAGGGATGCGCCAGATGCGCCTCCACATAGGTCTGGGCTTCGGGTCCCACGGGCAGGTTGTAGGTCGCGATCCGGGTCGCGACCGGAGCGTAGAACGCGTCAGCGGCGCTATAGGCGCCGCAGAGCCAGGGGCCGGTCGAGCCTGTCACGCGCCGGCCCCAGGCCCAGATCTCTTCCAGTCGGGCCAGGTCAGCCAGCACGGCTTCGGTGGGCTGGCAGTCGCTGTAGCTGACACGCAGGTTCATCGGGCAATGGTTGCGCAGCGCGACGAAACCCGCATGCATTTCGGCCGCAAGGACGCGGGCGACGGCCCTGTGCTGCGGATCTGATGGCCATAGGCCGGCCTCGGGGTGGCGGCTGGCGAGTTCCTCGGCAATGGCGATGCTTTCGGTCACCACGCTGCCATCTGGCATCAGGGTCGCCGGAACCGTCCGGGCGGGGTAAAAATCGACCAGAAGCTCGGGGAATTCCTCGGTGTACAGGCGGGCGGTCCGGGTGCGGACGGGAATGCCGAAGGCGTCGAACAAAAGCCAGCCCCGCAGGCTCCAGCTGGAATAGGCGCGGTCGCCTATGGCGAGGTCGTAGGTCATGCGGCTCTCTCCGGTCGATCAGGAACGTGCCGGAGGCTAGACGGGTCGAAGCGATCAGGAAAACGAATTCTCTTGAAGTGCAGCATCACGGCCGGTGATTGATCCGTCCGACTGTCCATCGGCCTTCGTCATGCGTCAGCTCGGTGACCGACAGCGGCTCGATGCGGTAGCCGAAGGCCTCGACGGCTGTTATTCCCTTTGCCCGTTGCAGGGCCGCCAGGATGGCGCCGAAATGGGCGACGACCACGACATCGCCATCGGGATGCGCCTGGACCAGCCGGTCGACGCCGCGGCCGATCCGCGCTGACAGCTGGTTCCAGCCTTCCCCACCGGGTGGGCAAATGTCTCCTGGCCTTTCCCAGAAGGTCCGGGCCAGCACCTCGTCCTCGGCCGAGATTTCGGCGTGGCTGCGCAATTCCCAGGCGCCGAAATGAATCTCGCGCAGATCGGGATCATGGGGCAGGCGGACGCCGCCCCGCTGGACGGCGTCGGCCGTGGTAACTGCGCGGGACAGGTCTGACGAGATAACTGTGGCCACAGGGGGCAGATAGTCGCGCAGTCGTTCGATCGCCGCCCGGTCGGACAGGTCGGCCGGAAGGTCGGACCAACCGACCATGGTCTTGGCATGGGTCGGACCATGCCGTACCCACCAGAAGCGCGTCATGCCAGCCCCTCGGGCAACTTGCCCTTGAGCGCGAAGGGCAGGCCGGCCATCACCCCGATCACCAGACCGGCCCTTGCCGCCACGGTTTGGTTGAGCCGACCCTGCGCATCGCGGAACCGGCGGGCCAGCGCATTGTCGGGCACGATGCTCAGGCCGACCTCGTTCGTGACCAGCACGACAGGGGCGGCACAGGCCTCGAGCGCAGTCATGAGCCGGTCTGCTTCGGCGGCAAGGTCGCTCTCGGCCAGAAGGTGGTTGGTGAGCCAAAGGGTCAGGCAGTCGACCAATACGATCTCGTCCGGCTGCGCCTCGGCCAAGGCGCCGGCAAGGTCCAGCGGCGCCTCGACCGTCAGCCAGTCTTCCCCGCGTTGTTTGCGATGATCGGCGACGCGCTGGCGCATCTCATCGTCCCAGGCTTCGGCCGTGGCGATGTAACGGCGGCGGGAACCTGCCTGTTTTACAAGCGTTTCAGCAATAACAGACTTACCGGAGCGGGCTCCGCCGATGATAAGTGCAAAATTACATGTATCGGATATAGGAATTGATCCGAACATTCCCCACCTTCGTAGAGTTGTTTGCACGCATTTCAGTAAACGAGGGTCTGCCATGGCCTTGGACGCATATAACGACCAAAACCTGTCGCGCCAAGCAATGCGCGCCGAGCTTCTCGATGCCGAAACCGAATTGCAGCTTGCCTATGCCTGGCGTGACCGCCGCGACGAACAGGCCCTGCATCGCTTGGTGACAGCTTATATGCGCCTTGCCATATCCATGGCGGCGAAATTCAAGCGCTACGGCGCGCCGATGAACGATCTGATTCAGGAAGCCAGCCTTGGCCTGATGAAGGCCGCCGACAAGTTCGACCCGGATCGCGGGGTGCGCTTTTCGACTTATGCCGTCTGGTGGATCAAGGCCTCCATCCAGGACTACGTGATGCGGAACTGGTCCATGGTGCGGACTGGATCCACCTCCAGCCAGAAGTCGCTGTTCTTCAACCTGCGCCGCGTGCAGGCCAAGCTGGAGCGCGAGGCGGCGCAGCGGGGCGAAAAGCTTGACACCCACCAGCTGCGCGAGCTTGTCGCGCGCGAGGTGGGTGTGCCGCTTGCCGATGTCGAGATGATGGAGGGCCGTCTGTCGGGAAACGACTTCTCGCTGAATGCGACCCAGTCCTCCGACGAGGACGGTCGCGAGTGGATCGATTCGCTCGAGGATGACAGCGATCAGGCCGAAGCCCGCGTCGCGCAGACGCATGACGTGGCGCGGCTGCGCGATTGGCTTGTCTCTGCCATGCAGGGGCTGAACCGGCGTGAGCGGTTCATCGTCGCCGAACGCAAGCTGCGCGATGACCCACGGACGCTGGAAAGCCTTGGCGAGGAGCTCGGCCTGTCCAAAGAGCGGGTCAGACAGCTCGAGGCCGCGGCTTTCACCAAGCTTCGCCGGTCGCTGACCACCCAGTCCCCCGAAATTCGCGCCCTGCTCGGCTAGGCCCTTGCGGATTGAGTTCGGCGGCCCGGCACCCTATTGCTTGGGACGATAGTCCCGGGTCAGAGGGCCAGCATGCTCGGCAAACGGATTCTCCTGATCATCGGCGGCGGGATCGCAGCCTATAAGGCGCTCGACCTGATCCGCCGCCTGACCGAGCGCGGAGCCAGCGTGACCCCGGTGTTGACCAAGGCCGGCGCAGAATTCGTGACACCGCTTTCGGTTTCGGCCCTCGCGGGGGCGAAGGTCTACAAGGACCTTTTCGACCTGACCGACGAGGCCGAGATGGGACATATCCAGCTCAGCCGCGTGGCTGATCTGATTGCGGTTGCGCCGGCTACGGCCGATCTCATGGCCAAGATGGCTGGCGGTCGGGCCGATGATCTCGCCTCGACCCTGCTTTTGGCCACCGACACCCGCGTGCTGGTCGCGCCGGCCATGAACGTGCGCATGTGGACCCATCCCGCGACGCAACGCAACCTTGCAACCTTGCAGGGCGATGGCGTGCTTGTTGTCGGTCCCAATGACGGCGCCATGGCCTGTGGCGAGTTCGGCCCCGGCCGAATGGCCGAACCGCTGGAAATCGTCGCGGCCATTGAGGCCGCCTTTGGCAGCGGGCCGCTGGCCGGGCGGCATGTGCTGGTCACGTCTGGCCCGACCCATGAGCCGATCGACCCGGTGCGCTACATTGCCAACCGCTCGTCCGGGGCGCAGGGCACGGCGCTCGCGGCTGCCCTTGCCGCACTGGGGGCGCGTGTCACCTTCGTCACCGGCCCCGCGACCGTGCCGCCGCCCGCGGGCGTGACCGTGGTGCGGGTAGAGACGGCGCACGAGATGCTGGCGGCGGTCGAGGCGGCGCTGCCGGCCGATGCCGCCATCTTTGCCGCGGCAGTGGCCGATTGGCGCGTTGCCAATGCCTCGGGATCGAAGATGAAGAAGGACGGCTCGGGCCGTCCGCCCGCGCTCAAATTCGCCGAAAACCCCGATATCCTTGCCACGATCGCGCAGCGCAATACCGGTCGGCCGGCCCTTGTCGTGGGCTTCGCCGCCGAAACCGATGCTGTGATTGACCACGCTACGGCCAAGCGTGCCCGCAAGGGGTGCGACTGGATCGTGGCCAATGACGTGCGACCCGAGACCGGCATCATGGGTGGGTCCGAGAATGCTGTGACGCTCATCAGTGCTGACGGGGCAGAAACCTGGCCGCGCATGACCAAGGATCAGGTCGCCCGCAAACTCGCGGCCCGCATAGCCGAGGCTCTTGCATGAGCGCGGCAAGAATCTTGGAAGAATTTTGCCAGGACTTTTCAAGAAGTCTTGGCGCGCCCGCCCAAGCGGGGTCGCCCGCATGACCCCTGTCCTGCGGCTGCTTTGGGAAGACTGGGCCGATCAAAGCCTGCCCCTCCCATCATATGAGACCCCCGGCGCGGCGGGCGCCGACCTGCGCGCGAACCTCAAACCCGAGGATCGCGCGACGGGCTTCATCCTTGACCCGATGCGTCGCGCGATCATTCCGACCGGGCTGCGCGTCGAGATCCCTGCCGGGTTCGAGATGCAGATCCGGCCACGATCGGGGCTGGCCTTCAAGCACGGCATCAGCCTGCCCAATACCCCCGGTACCATCGACAGCGACTATCGCGGGCCGCTTGGCGTGCTGCTGGTCAATCTCGGGTCCGAGCCCTACACCATCCATCACGGCGACCGGATCGCGCAGGCCATCATCGCGCCGGTCGTGCAGGCGCGGTTCGAGGTCGTTGCCGAACTTGGCCAGACCGACAGGGGCGAGGGCGGGTTCGGGTCGACCGGGCGGCGCTGATCCATGCAACTGGTCGTGATCCTTGTCGTGGCGATCTGGGCGATCGGCTGGCTGATGCGGGCTCCGGTCCGTCTGCGGCTGATCAAGATCGGTATCCTCTGGCTTGGCCTGATCCTTGAGCATCTTGTGTTGCCAGACGGTCATCCGCTCCGCGTGGCGACGGGCGGGAACGCGCGGGTGTGGCTGGTGGTGGGCGGAGCGGCGGCGGTGATTCTCACCTACCGGCTTGGCCTAAGCCGCCTGCGTGCGCGAGCCGCCGCGCAGGAAGTGACGCCTCCGTCCGGCCCCTTCCGACCGGCAGAACTTGAACGCTATGCCCGCCATATCACCCTGAGGGAAATCGGGGGCATGGGGCAGCGGCGGTTGAAAGAGGCGCGGGTACTTGTGATCGGCGCCGGTGGGCTTGGCTCGCCCGCGCTGCTTTATCTGGCGGCAGCGGGCGTCGGGACCATTACGGTCGTGGATGACGACAGGGTCGAGGCATCGAACCTGCAGCGCCAGATCATCCATCCCGACGCCAGCCTTGGCCTCTCCAAGGCTGAGTCTGCGGCTGCGGCCATGCGCGCCTTGAACCCCTTCATCACGGTCGATCCGGTCGTCGCGCGATTGACCGCAGACAACGCCGAGGCGCTCTTTGCCGGGCAGGACCTGATCCTTGACGGGTCCGACAATTTCGACACGCGCTATCTCGCCAACGAAATCGCCGTCCGGCAGGGCAAGCCGCTTCTGGCCGCCGCGATCACCCAGTGGGAAGGGCAGATCAGCCTTTACGATCCGGCCCGCGGCGCCCCCTGCTATGCCTGCATCTTTCCCGACCGACCCGCGCCCGGCACGGTGCCGACCTGCGCCGAGGCCGGCGTCGCCGCACCTCTGCCAGGCGTATTGGGCAGCCTGATGGCGCTTGAGGCGGTGAAGGAGATCGCAGGTGCTGGCGACAGCTTGCGCGGGCGGCTGATGATCTTCGATGGTCTCTATGGTGAAAACCGGGTGATCCGCATCGCGCGGCGCAAGGATTGTCCTGTTTGCGGCCATGTTCACTCCGCCGGAGCTGCCGGTGGCTGGACAGCCCCCTCGCCCTCGCCCTAACCTGCGCGACGACAAGAAACCGATCCGTCAGGGAGCCCCCATGAAACTGACCGCTGTCCTTGCAGGCCTTGGCCTTGCCTTCGCCGCCACGATCGCCTCTGCCTCCGATCTGCCCGATCTCGGCGGAAAGGAGATCACCGTCGTGACAGAGAACGCCTATCCGCCGCTGCAATTCGTCGACCAGAAGACGGGCAAGGCGATCGGCTGGGAATACGACGCGATGGACGCCCTTTCCAAGCTGCTGAACTTCAAAGTGAAGTACGAAAACACCAGCTGGGATGCGATGATCCCCGCCGTGTCGGAAGGCCAGTATGACATCGGGATGACCGGCATCACCATCCGCGACGACCGCAAGGAGAAGGTCGATTTCTCGGAACCCTACATGCGGTCCGAAATGGTCATGCTGGTGCGCGGCGACGAGACCCGCTTCACCGACGCCAAAAGCTTTGGTGCCGACGAAAAGCTGCTGATCGCGGCCCAGCCCGGCACGACGCCCTTCTACACTGCCGTGTACGAGATCCTCGACGGCAACGAAGCAAACCCGCGCATCAAGCTCTTTGAAACCTTCGGTGCCACCGTCCAGGCGCTCAAGGCCGGGGATGTGGACCTTGTGCTGACCGACGGAACGGCCGGGGCCGGTTATGTTGCGGCTTCGAATGGTGCGCTGAAGATCGTCGGCGAAAAACTCGGGGTGGAGGATTTCGGCTTCATCTTCCCGAAGGGATCGGACCTTGTTGCCCCGATCAATGCGGGGATCGAGGCGCTGAAGGCCGATGGCACGCTCGAGGCGCTGAACAAGAAGTGGTTCCTCGACTACAAGATGGGCGAATGATGACCTCGCCGGCCCGCCTTTGATCGGCTGGCCGGTGCCGCCCAGATGACTCGTCCGTCGAATCCGAAGAAGGAAGACTTTCCCTGGTGGCTCCTCGTCCTCGCGGCGACGGGGCTTTACCTGTTTTGGCAGGTCGCAACGGACCAGATCTATGCCCAGGTGCTGACAACCCTGGCCAAGGGGATCTGGATCACCATCTTCGTCACCGTCGTGGGTTTCACGCTGGCCTGCCTACTTGGGCTAGCACTTGCCATTGCATCGCAGTCCCCACGGCTTATGTTGCGGCAGGTGGCGCGGCTTTACGTCGAGGTCGTGCGCGGCATTCCGATCATTGTCCTCTTGCTCTACGTCGCCTTCGCGGTTGCGCCAGCCGTGGTCGAGGCCTGGAACAGGCTGACCGCGCCATTTGGCCTCGGCTCTTGGCAGACCCGCGATTTTCCGCTGATCTGGCGTGCCATCATCGCGCTGACCATCGCCTATTCCGCCTTCCTGTCCGAGATCTTTCGCGCCGGCTTGCTGTCGGTCGAGAAGGGTCAGATCGAGGCAGCGATGTCGCTTGGCCTGAACCGCTGGCAGCGCTTCCGTCTTGTCGTGTTTCCGCAAGCCTTCCGCACCATTCTGCCGCCGCTAGGCAACGATTTCGTTGCGATGGTGAAAGATTCCTCGCTGGTCTCGGTGCTGGGGGTCAGCGACATCACCCAGCTGGGCAAGGTCACGGCGGCGGGAAATTTCCGCTATTTCGAAACCTACAACGTCGTGGCGCTGATCTACCTGACCATGACCATCACCCTGTCGCTGCTCCTGCGCCGTCTGGAGCACCGGCTGCGCAGCAGGTCCGAGGGCTGACGGGCTGGACCTTTCCGGCGGCTGTTCCTAGCTTTGACGCAAAGGAGATTCCGCATGACCAATGCCCTGCTCGCGCCCTGGACGACCGCGTTCGACCTGCCCCCGTTCGACCTGATCCGCGACGAAGATTTCGCTCCGGCCTTCGATGCCGGGCTGGAGCAGGCGCGGGCCGCCATCGCCGCCATCGCCGATAATCCCGACGCACCGACCTTCGCCAACACCATCGAGGCGATGGAACAGGCGGAAGCGACGCTGGACCGGGTCGCTGGCGTCTTCTTCAACCTCAGCGGCGCGGATTCGAACCCCGCGCGCGAGGCGCTGCAGCGCGACCTTGCGCCAAAGCTGTCGGCGTTCTCGTCGGAAATCACCAATAACGGCAAGCTTTTCGCCCGGATCGAGACGCTCTGGAACGCCCGTGAAACTCTTGGCCTCTCGTCGGAGCAGGCCCGTGTCCTGATGCTTTACCGCCGCATGTTCGTCCGCGCGGGGGCCCAGCTAGACGGGGCCCGGGCCGACCGCATGACCGAGGTGAAGTCGCGCCTTGCCGTGCTGGGGACCGAGTTCACCCAGAACCTATTGGCGGATGAACGCGAGTGGTTCATGGAACTGTCCGAGGCCGATCTGGAGGGACTGCCCGATTTCGTCGTGGCCAGCGCCAAGGCGGCGGCAGGCGAGCGGGGCCTGTCCGGCCATGTCATCACACTCAACCGCTCGCTGATCGTGCCCTTCCTGCAATTCTCGCCGCGCCGCGATCTTCGGCAGAAAGCCTACCTGGCCTGGGTCGCGCGCGGCGCCAACGGCAACGCCCATGACAACCGCGCCATCGCCACCGAGATCCTGAAACTGCGGCAAGAGCGGGCGCAACTGCTCGGCTACAAGGATTTTGCGAGCTTTAAGCTGGAAACCGAGATGGCAGGCACCCCGGCGGCGGTGCGGGACCTGCTGACGCAGGTGTGGAAACCGGCCCGCGCCAAGGCCGAAGCCGACGCGGCAATCCTTTCCGGCATGATGCATAGGCATGGCATCAACGGCGAGCTGGAGCCCTGGGACTGGCGCTATTACTCCGAGAAGCGGCGCAAGGCCGAGCATGACCTCGATGAATCGGCCCTGAAGCCATACCTGTCGCTCGACGCGATGATTGCGGCCTGTTTCGATGTTGCGAACCGCCTGTTCGGGCTGGAGTTCCGTCCGCTCGATGTGCCGCTCTACCACCCCGATGTCCGCGCCTGGGAAGTGACGCGGAAGGGGCGTCACGTCGCGGTCTTCCTTGGCGACTACTTCGCCCGCGGATCGAAGCGGTCGGGCGCCTGGTGCTCGGCCATCCGCAGCCAACGCAAGCTGGGGGGCGTGGTCGCACCGGTGGTGGTGAACGTCTGCAACTTCGCCAAGGGCGATCCGGCGCTTCTGTCCTATGACGATGCGCGCACGCTCTTTCACGAATTCGGCCATGCGCTGCACCAGATGCTGTCTGACGTGACCTACGGTTTCATTTCCGGAACATCGGTGGCCCGCGACTTCGTCGAATTGCCGAGCCAGCTTTACGAACACTGGCTCGAGGTGCCCGAGGTGCTGGCCAGGCACGCGCGCCACTGGAAGACAGGCGAACCGATGCCCAAGGACATGCTGGACCGACTGCTTGCCGCCGGAACCTATGACCAAGGCTTTGCCACGGTGGAATACGTCGCCTCGGCACTTGTGGACCTTGCCTTCCACGAAGGCGAGCCGCCGGCCGATCCGGTGGCGAAGGAGGCCGAGGTGCTGGAGGCGATAGGGATGCCGCACGCGATCCGTACCCGCCATGCCACCCCGCATTTCGCCCATGTCTTCGCCGGGGATGGCTATTCCTCGGGCTATTACAGCTACATGTGGTCCGAGGTGATGGATGCCGATGCCTTCGCCGCCTTCGAGGAAGCGGGCGATGCCTTCGACCCGACCACCGCCGAAAAGCTGGAGCGGTTCATCCTGTCCGCGGGCGGATCGCGCGAGGCCGACGAGCTGTATACCGAATTCCGCGGCCGGATGCCGGGTGTGGAGCCGCTGCTGAAGGGCAGGGGACTTCTTGAACCCGTCTGAGACGTGCCGGTGGGATCAGTCGATGATCTCGCCGGGATCCACACCCCAAAGCGCGGTCTTCTGAACCCAGCCCCGGTTACCCTCGGCCGAGATGCGGCACCAGTCGGGCTCGCATTTCAGGATCTTGCCGACGACGCCCTGTTCGGCCTGGAAGACCACCGGCGCATTCGGGTCCGGCATGGTGCGGAATTCGGCCATGTCGAGCGTCACGATCACTGTCCGCACCCCCGATAGCAGCGAGTACTGCACCCAGCCGCCGATACCGTCCTGGTCTTCGACACGGCGCCAGTGTTCGAACTCGGCGGTGATGCGCAGGGGCATTCCCGCGCGGGTGAACACCCAGTCGATCCGGTGTGTCAGGCCCGGCCCGCGCCTGGCGTTGCCCTGGTTGGTCTTTAGCGAAACATAGCGCGGGATCGGCAGGTTCGTGACGCTGCCGAGATGGGTGTCGCGCTCTTTCTCCAGGTTCGACTGTGGGGCTCCCTCCTGCGGAGCGGCCGCTGCGGCGTCGCCCGCACCGTCCTGCGGGACGACAGGCTCGGGCCGAGGCATCGGCCGGCGTTCGGCCAGTTCGTCCAGCGAGGGTTGCTGATCCTCGGCGTAAACCGCGGGCGCCCATGCCAACAACGCCATCGCGGCTGCCAAGGCCAGCCGAACCGATGCTTTCATGCCAATCCGCCTGTTTACCGGCTCAGCCCGCTTCCCAGGCTGCGTCCGTCTGCTGCATCCTCCGGGGCTTGTGCCGCGCCCCGCTTACCGGCACTTTGCCATTGCGAGCCTTGATTTGGAAGAGATGGGAGAATCCGGATGCCTGCAGCGCGCCTGAGTGTTGTCGTGACGCGACGCCTGCCAGAGGTCGTCGAGACCCGCATGAAGGAGCTCTTCGACGTCGAATTGCGCGATCCCGACACGCTGATGACGCGCGATGAACTGATCGCAGCCATGCGCCGCGCCGACGTCCTTGTCCCCTCCCTGAATGACCATATCGATGCCGCCGCTCTGGCGCAGGCGGGCGACCGGCTGAAGCTGATCGCGAACTATGGCGCGGGCGTCGATCACATCGACGTCGCTACTGCCCGCCAGCGCGGGATTCTCGTCTCGAACACCCCCGGCGTCGTGACCGAGGATACCGCCGACATGGTGATGGCGCTGATCCTTGGCGTTACCCGTCGCATTCCCGAAGGCCTATCCGAGATGCAGGCTGGCAGGTGGCAAGGCTGGTCGCCGATGTCACACCTTGGCGGCCGCATCGGCGGTCGCCGCCTGGGGATCCTTGGCATGGGTCGGATCGGGCAGGCCGTCGCGCGGCGCGCGCAGGCTTTCGGCATGCAGATCCACTACCACAACCGCAAGCGGCTGCGCCCCGAGGTCGAGCAGGAGGTCGAGGCGACCTGGTGGGAAAGCCTGGATCAAATGCTGGCGCGGGTCGACATCCTGTCGATCAACTGCCCGCACACCCCGTCGACCTTCCATCTGCTCAACGCCCGTCGGCTGAAGCTGATGAAGCCGACCGCAGTGATCGTGAACACCTCCCGCGGCGAGGTCATCGACGAGAATGCCCTTACTCGCGGGTTGCGCGCCGGGGAACTCGCCGGAGCCGGTCTCGACGTGTTCGAGCATGGGCACGAGATCAACCCACGTCTGCGCGAATTGCCCAATGTCGTTCTGCTGCCGCACATGGGCTCGGCCACGCTCGAAGGGCGGATCGAGATGGGCGAGAAGGTGATCCTCAATATCAAGACCTTCGCCGACGGCCACCGGCCGCCGGATCAGGTTGTGCCGGGGATGCTCTGACCCGTCAGTTGAACGGATCGCTATCCGTCGTCTTGCCTGAGCTGAACGGGTCCTGATCGTCGGCCGGAGCGGACGCGCCGGCCTCGTTCACGGCGCTCTGGCAGTTGATCACTTCTTCCATCGCCGCGTTGGTTCCGCTAAGCGTCAGCCGGGCAATTTCCTTGCTTTCGTAAGTCACGGCCACGCTGGTCATCCGGCGAAACTCGTCAATGAAGGCTGCAGCCTTGTCCTTCTCAAAGCCGACATCGACGGTCAGCGTCGGCAGTTCGCCCAGCCGTCCGCCTTCGGCGTCGCCGGTCCAGGGGCTGCGGCTTCCGAAGGCGATGCCGATGCTGTAGAGCTTGCCGTCTTCGATCGAGTTCCAGGCCTCGTCGCCAATGATGAACTGAAAATTGTCGCTGGACGGGTTGAACTGGACCCGCAGGTAGGTGCCGGCCTCGTAGGCGGCCGTCATGAAGCAGCCGTTGCCGATCGAGGTGTCGACGCCGATGTACCAGCCCGCGACATCATCCTTCCAGGTGATGGGCTTATCCTCTGCCAAGGCTGGCAGGGCAGTAGCAAGTGCCACACCAAGCGTGGCCAGGATAGGGGTTCGCATCGGCAATCTTCTCCTTCTTCAATCAGCGGGGTCGGTTGGCTTGAGGCCCATTTTCGACGATATCCGCAACAATTTCAGGTGAAGAAGGAAGATTGTTGGAGAATAGGCGGCAGTACTGGGGCAATTGCGCCCCTGTTGCCGGATTGCTTCAGCGCAGCGTTTGCAGGGCAAGGCCACTGACCGCCCAGCCCGGCACGGTCAGAAAATCCGCGTGCCGGGAGTCCGTGCTGTCGGGAGAAAGAATGACGCTGCGCGCGCCGGATGTGCACTCGATCCAGAAGGTCAGGGTCTAGCGGTCGACCGGATAGGCGTGCAGGTCAAACTGGATCGGCGTCACGAAAGTGCCTACCCGGATGGTTGGGGCGTGGCATTGGCAGGCCAGGGAAGCGGCCAAACCAGCAATAGGCCGCCAAGCGGCAAAGCGGTCAGGCTACGAAGCAGGACCGCCAGCCACATGCCGGTCAGTCCTTGGCGCGCTCGACGTAAGAGTTGTCGTCGGTGTTGATGATGATCCGGGTGCCCGCACCGATATGTGGCGGCACCATCACGCGCAGGCCGTTGTCGGTCATGGCCGGCTTGTAGGACGACGACGCGGTCTGACCTTTCACCACCGGCTCGGTTTCGGTGATCTCGACGGTGATCTTCTGCGGGAATTCGATGGCGATGCAGACACCTTCGAAGGTCTTGAGCCAGCAGCGCATGCCTTCCTGGAGGTAGACCTTGCCGTCGCCCACGACATCGGGCGAAACGGCGATCTGGTCGTAGCTGATCGGTTCCATGAAGTGGAAGCCTTCGCCATCCTCGTAGAGGTAGTCATATTCGCGCTCGTCCACGGTGGCCTTCTCGACCTGTTCGGTCGTGCGCCACCGTTCCGAGACCTTCACGCCATCCGAGATGCGGCGCATGTCGATCTGGGTGGTCGGCGTACCCTTGCCGGGGTGGAAGTTGGTGGCGGTAAGAACGACATAGAGCTTGCCGTCCATCTCGACGACATTGCCCTTGCGCAGGCTCGAGGCGATGACTTTCACGAAGGTCTTCCTTGTGGTTTTGAAACCCGCAGCCTAATCAGCGCGGGCGATTGCGCCCGCCTCTAGCGCATCTTTTCCCGTTTCGCCAGTCGAAAGCCGCCTGAACCCATGCCCGCCGACCGTTCCGACGCCTCTCCCTGGTGGTCCGCCAGCCGCCACGCCGACCGCCGCCCCGTGCTTCTCGCCCGCAATCGCATCCAGGCGGCGATCCGCAGCTGGCTGGCCGACCGCGATTTCGTCGAGGTCGATCCGGCGGCGCTGGCGGTCAGCCCGGGGAACGAGGCGCACCTGCATGCCTTTGCCACCACCGCGATCGGCAATGACGGCGAGGGGCGGACACTCTACCTCCACACCTCGCCCGAATTCGCGATGAAGAAGCTGCTGGCGGCGGGAGAGGAGCGGATCTTTGCCTTCGCCCATGTCTGGCGCAACCGCGAGCGCGGGGCGCTCCACAGCCCGGAATTCACCATGCTGGAATGGTACCGGGTGGGCGAGGATTATTCGGTCTTGATGGACGACTGCATGTCTTTCCTGCGCCTCGCCGCCCAGGCGGCTGGCGCGATGCAGTTGCGCTACCGCGACCGGACCTGCGACCCCTTCCTGCCCTATGAACGGCTCAGCGTCGCCGAGGCATTCGCGCGCTATGCGGGGATCGACCTGCTGGCGACGATCCGGGCCGATGCCTCGACCGATGCCGCCGCGCTCCGCACCCAGATGCTCGCGGTCGGCCTGCGGGCGACCGAGGATGATACCTGGTCGGACCTTCTGTCGCGCGCTCTGGTCGCGAAGGTGGAGCCGAAGCTCGGGATGGAGCGGATGACGGTCCTTGACCGCTATCCGGCAGCCGAGGCGGCGCTGGCCCGGCCGGCGGCCGATGACCCGCGCGTCGCGGAACGGTTCGAAGTCTATGCCTGCGGGGTGGAACTCGCCAACGGCTTCGGCGAACTCACCAACCCTGCCGAACAGCGCCGTCGCTTCGGGTTGGAGATGGACGAAAAGGTCCGCGTCTATGGCGAGCGTTACCCGGTGGACGAGGATTTCCTTGCGGCCCTCGCCCACATGCCGCCCGCCAGCGGCATCGCGCTCGGCTTCGACCGTCTGGTGATGCTGGCGACCGGCGCACCGCGGATCGACGAGGTGATCTGGGCGCCCGTGGCCGACTAAGCCAACGAATTTTCTACGAAAATTCGGGGCGCTCTAGTTCTGAATTCTCGTAGAGAATTCGCACCTACACCCCAAGCGCTGCCGCCACCCGCTCCTGAAAGTACTGCACGCCCTTCTCGTGCCTGCCAGACAGAGGACCGGACGTATAGGCGCCCGCCGCATAGTTACGGTGCGTCTCGACGCAGACTTGGTAATCCTCTCGCACCACGGCCAGAGTGCCGTTTACCGATTTCGCCCGCGCCTCGGCCCCGGCTTCGGAGGTGTCGGCGAAGAAGAAATGGTAGTGCTGGTCGGTGTGATGCGGGCTGGTTGGGTTGATCCGGCTGACATTCATGCCGCCCTCGAACAGCGACAGCGTCCAGTTCGGCCACATCCACAGCCACTTGCCGCGATAGAACAACCCCTCGCGCGGCGGAGCGGTCATGCGCACGTAGCCGGGATGCGCCGTCGTCTCGAAGGCCTCGAAATCGATGGCGGCGTAGAAGGACGGATGCGTGCCGGGGATGTGGTAACCCTCGACGAAGTTGTCGGTATAGACCTTCCAGTTCGCCTCGAAGCTGACAGTCGCGCTGTCGGTCGCCGTGTAGCGTTCCATCGGTTCGTCGGCGAGTTCCTGGGGCAGGTCGCCCAACTGCTCGATCAGCGGCATCTCAGGGTCAAGTGATGCGAAGAGAAGCCCGCGCCATTCGGCGAGCGCCACTTTTTGCAGCGGCCAGTCCTCGGGGATGATCGCAGGGTCCTTGCCATACCACGGCGCCTGCACAAGCCGCCCGGTGTCGGCGAAGCTCCACTTGTGATAGGGACAGACGATCAGCCCGCATTGGCCGGTCCCGTCCGCCAGCAGCTTGGCCCCCCGGTGTCGGCAGACATTCCTGAACCCGCGCAATGCGCCGTCCCGGCCGCGGATCGCAAAGACCGGGATGCCGGCAATGTCGATGGCAATGTACTGGCCCGTGTCGGCCAAGGCGGAAACCGGTCCCATGAACTGCCAAGTCCGGGCGAAGATCTTCTGCCGCTCCACCTGCCAGATATCCTCGCGCACATAGAGCGAGGGATCGAGGTTCAGATACTGGACGGACGGGGTATCGAGTGTCATGGGCGGCACCTCCTGATCCGCCGATGGTGATCGCGGCGCGTCCCTTAAGGCAAGCGTGTCCGCGACATCCCGCGGCGCAAATTTCTTCGGAGAAATTTGCCAAAAGCCTCCGAAGGCTTTTGGTTCCCGCATTCCCTTTCCCCGCGAACCCGTGGCAGAACTTTGGGAACAGTCACGGGGAGCGGGCCGCATGAAGATCCGGGAATTTGGCGTCGAGATCTGGATGAACGCCCATGAGAATGATGCGGTCTACAACCTTGCCGAGACCTGCGTTGACTCGATCACCATTGCCGAATTGCTGGCACTCTCAGGCCGCAATGACAAAGCCCTGTCGGAGCTTCTGCCGATGCGGATGGGCTATGGCGCAATCGAGGGTTCCGACCGGCTGAAGGCCGCGATCTGTGCACTTTACAACCGGCAGTCACCGCAGAACGTCATCGTCACCCACGGCACAATCGGCGCGAACCACCTTGTCCATTCCGCGCTGGTCGGTCCGGGCGACATCGTGGTCTCGATCGTGCCGACCTACCAGCAGCACTACTCGATCCCCGAAAGCTGCGGCGCCGAGGTCCAGTTGGTCTGGCTGAAGCCCGAGAACGGCTTCCTGCCCGATCTCGCCGAGCTGGAGGTCGCGGCCAAGGGCGCGAAAATGATCGCCCTCACCAACCCCAACAATCCGACCGGCGCGCTGATCGACCGGGCGGGGCTCGAGGCTATTGCCGCGATCGCCCGCGCCAACGGCGCCTGGGTGCTCTGCGACGAGGTCTATCGCGGCATCGACCAGGACGGGGACGGCTTCACGCCGTCCATGGCCGACCTCTACGAGAAGGGCATCTCGACCTGCGGCATGTCCAAGACCTTTTCGCTCGCCGGCCTGCGACTGGGCTGGATTGCCGCGCCCGAGGACGTGATCCATGCCGTCTCGATCCACCGCGACTACACCACCATCAGCGTCGGACGCCTTGACGACCATTTTGCCGCCATCGCTCTTGAATCGGCAGAGCGGATGCTTGACCGAAGCCGCCGCATTACCCGCACGAACCTCGCGATCCTCGACGACTGGATCGCGCGGGAACCCAAGATCGACTATGTCCGGCCCCGCTCCGGCACCACCGCGCTTCTGCGCTACGACCTCGACATCTCCTCCGCCGACCTTTGCCGCGCCCTGCAGACCGAGACGGGCGTGATGCTGCTGCCTGGCTCGGCGCTCGACATGGAAGGGTGGCTCCGGATCGGCTATGCCTGCGATACCGAGGTTCTCAGACAGGGATTGGCCCTGTTCTCCGAATTCCTCGCCCGCCAGTGATCGGGCCAGACCAGAGGGGGCATTCATGCGCATTCAGGACATGCACTGGGCCGAGGTCGAGGCGCTGGTGAAAACCGAGGACCGCTGCGTCCTGCCGCTCGGCTGTGTCGAGCAGCATGCCTTCCTCAGCCTTGCGACGGACATGATCCTGGCCGAGCGGGTTTCCGTGGAAGCGGCCGAGCCTCTTGGCGTGCCGGTCTTTCCCTGCCTGCCCTATGGGATGACGCCCGGTTTCGTGGCCTATCCCGGCACGGTCAGCCTGTCGATGCGCACCTATATCGGCCTGATCGAGGACCTGCTGGACGGCCTCCACCGCTCCGGCTTCCGCCGTATCCTTCTGGTCAACGGGCACGGTGGCAACTCGCCGATTTCGGTGGTTCTGGCTGAATGGCTGAACCGCCATCCCGACAGCTCGGTCAAGCTGCACGACTGGTGGCGGGCGCCGCGGACCTGGGCCAAGGTGCAGGAAATCGACCCGGCGGCGTCGCATGCCAGCTGGATGGAGAACTTCCCCTGGACGCGCCTGCCCAATGCGCCGGTGCCGGCCGAGGCGAAGCCCAGGCTCGACTATCCTGCGGTCGAGCGCGTCGATGCGGTCCGCAAGCGCGAGCGGATGGGCGAGGGGAACTACCACGGGCTCTTCCAGCGTCCAGACAGCGACATGCTGGCGCTCTGGGAGGTCGCAGTGGAGGAGACCCGCGCGCAGATCGAGGGCGGCTGGCACTAGCCCCAGTCAGACCCGGTAGAAGTCCCGATACCAGTCGACAAAGCGGCGCACGCCATCGCGAATGTCGGTGCGGGGCAGGGCACCCGCCAGCGCCTCAATCAGCGTCGCATCGGCCCAGGTCGCGGGCACATCACCCGGCTGCATCGGTCGCATGATCTTCTCCGCCGTCCGGCCCGTCGCCGCCTCGATCGCCTCAACGAAATCCAAGAGCTTCACCGGCTGTCCATTGCCGATGTTCACCACCCGCCACGGCGCAACCGGTGAAAGGCTGTCGGCCTCGCCCGCCCGCTCCCTGCCCGGCACCGCCTGCGACAGGCGGACGATCCCCTCGACCAGATCGTCGATATAGGTGAAGTCTCGCATCATGTCGCCGTGGTTGTAGATCTCGATCGGCTCGCCCTTCAGCACCGCGCTCGTGAACTTGAACAGCGCCATGTCGGGCCGGCCCCAGGGCCCGTAAACGGTGAAGAAGCGGAACATCGTCGTTGGCAGGCCGTAGAGATGGGCATAGGACTGCGCCATCGCCTCGTTGGCCTTCTTCGTTGCCGCATAGAAGGACATCTGCGTGTCGGCCTTGTCCGTCTCGCGATAGGGCATGGCGGTGTTCGCCCCATAGACGGACGAGGTCGAGGCCATCATCAGGTGCTTCGGCGGATGCGCCCGCGCCGCCTCCAGCAGTTCGAAGGAGCCGACGAGGTTCGCCTCGACATAGGACCGCGGCGCCTCGATCGAATAGCGCACGCCGGCCTGCGCGGCGAGGTGGACGACCAGTTCCGGTCTTTCCTTGCCCATCAGATCGCGCAGCAAATCTGGCGTCTCGATCCGGGCGCGGACCTCGGTGAAACCCGGCTCCGCCCGCAGTCGGTCCAGCCGCGCCTCCTTCAGCGCGACGTCGTAATAGGGCGTGACGGCATCAAGCCCGGTGACCTGCCAGCCCTCGGCCAACAGCCGGCGACTGAGGTGGAACCCGATGAACCCGGCCGAGCCGGTGACCAGTGCGCGCTTCGTCATCCCGGCGACCGACCCTGCTGCTTCTTCTGTTTCCAAATATCCTCGGAGGTGCGGGGGCAGACAGCCCCCGCTTCCGCCCTTTCAGTTACATGCAGGCGTCGAAGAGGGCGCGGGTATTCTCGCGCGTCATCTCCACCGGGTTGCCGCCGCAGGAGGGATCCTCCAGCGCCATCTCGGTCAGCATGTCGAGATCGCCGAACTGCACGCCCAAGGCCGACAGATTGGCCGGGATGTTCAGCTTGGCCCGCAGCTCCATGATCTGGTCGTGGAATCCGGCAAAGCCGCCCTTGAAGCCGAGATAGGCCGCCGCGCGCTCGATCAGGGTCTCGATCTTCGGGCGGTTGAACTCCAGCACCATCGGCATGACCACGGCATTGGTGGTGCCGTGGTGGGTGCCGTAGACCGCGCCGACCGGGTGGCTCAGCGAGTGGATCGCGCCAAGGCCTTTCTGGAAGGCGACCGCGCCCATGGCCGCCGCGCTCATCATGTTGGCGCGGGCGTCGAGATCATTGGGGTTGTCGTAGACCTTCGGCAGGTTCTCGAAGACCAGCCGCATCCCCTCCAGCGCGATGCCCTGCGACATCGGGTGGTAGAACGGCGAGGAATAGGCCTCGAGGCAGTGCGCCAGCGCGTCCATGCCGGTGCCGGCGGTGATGAAGCGCGGCATCCCGACCGTCAGTTCCGGGTCGCAGATCGTGACCGAGGGCAGAAGCTTCGGATGGAAGATGATCTTCTTCTTGTGGGTCGCGGTGTTGGTCAGAACGCCCGCGCGGCCCACTTCCGATCCCGTGCCTGCGGTCGTCGGCACGGCGATGATTGGTGCGATCTTGGAGGCATCCGCGCGGGTCCACCAGTCACCGATATCCTCCAGATCCCAGACCGACACCTTCTGATCGACCATCAGCGCGATCATCTTGCCAAGGTCCAGCGCCGAGCCGCCGCCGAAGCAGACGACGCCGTCATGCTTGCCCGCGCGATAGACGGCGAGCCCGGCTTCCATGTTCTTCTCGTTCGGGTTCGGGTCCACCTCCGAGAAAACCGCCCGGCCAAGCCCGGCGTTCTCCAGGATATCCAGCGCCTGCTTGGTGATCGGCAGGGACGCCAGTGCCTTGTCGGTCACGAGAAGCGGCTTGGTGATGCCCACGGCCTCGCACTGGGTCGCGAGTTCCGAGATGCGGCCCGCGCCGAACTTGACGGCGGTAGGGTAGGACCAGTTTGCGCGGGGGCTCATTTCGTCACCTTCTTCAGATGGTAGGATTTCGGGCGCGTCACCGACATGAAGCCGAGCGACGACAGGCTGGTTCCGCGGCCGGTGTCCTTGACGCCGGTCCAGGTCAGGGCCGGGTCGAGATAGTCGCAGCGGTTCATGAACACGGTGCCGGTCTCGATCTGCGCGCCCATGGCTGCGGCGTGGTCGGCGTCCCTGGTCCAGATCGAGGCGGTCAGGCCATAGGGCGAGTCGTTGGCCAGCGCGATCGCCTCGGCCTCGGTCTTGAACGGCATGATGCCGACGACGGGGCCGAAGCTTTCCTCCTTCATCACCCGCATCGAGTGATCGACATTGACGAGGATCTGCGGGGCCAGATAGGCGCCGCCATCGTCAGCCGGGTGCTTCTTCGGGTCGATCAGCCCCTTGGCACCGGCAGCCAGCGCCTCGGCCGTCTGCTCGCGCACGGTCTTGGCGAAGCGCTTGTTGGCCATCGGGCCGAGGGTGGTCGAGGCGTCGAAGGGGTTGCCGAGCTTCAACTGCCCGACCCAGGCCACGGATTTCTCGACGAAATCGCTATAGAGGCTTTCGTGGACATAGATGCGCTCGATGCCGCAGCAGCACTGGCCGGCATTGTACATCGCGCCGTCCATCAGCGTATCGACCGCCGCATCGAGGTCGGCATCGGGAAGGACGATGCCCGGGTCCTTGCCGCCGAGTTCCAGCCCGAGCGGCGTGAAGGTGCCCGCAGCCGCCCGTTCGATGGCAGCGCCGCCGCCGACCGAGCCGGTGAAGTTGATGAAGCCGAAGGACCGGGCGCGGATCAGGGCCTCTGTCACGTCATGGTCAAGGACGACATTCTGGAACACATCCTCGGGAATTCCGGCGGCGTGGAAGGCTTCCGCCATCCGCTCGCCGACCTTGAGCGTCTGGGTCGCGTGCTTCAGCACCACCGTGTTGCCGGCGATCAGGGCCGGGACCAGCGTGTTGATCGTGGTGAGGTAGGGATAGTTCCAGGGGGCGATGATGAAGACGACGCCGACCGGCTCGCGCTCGATCCGCCGCTCGAAGCGGTCCGAAGCCTCGGCCACCATCGGCGCAAGGGCCGAGGCGGCGATTTCGGACATGTATTTGGTCCGGTCGTTCACGCCGCCGAATTCGCCGCCGTAGCGGGTCGGGCGGCCCATCTGCCAGGCGAGTTCCTCGACGACGACCTCTTTCATCGTGTTGAGCTTGGCCACGGCGGCATTCACCAGTGCGATGCGGTCGGCGAGCGGCTTTGCTGCCCAGCCCTTCTGCGCTGCCCTGGCACGGGCGGCGACGGCCTGCGCCGCGTCGAGCGACAGCGCGGGACGCTCCAGATAGACCTGCCCGTCGACGGGCGAGATCAGTTGAATGGTCTTCGTCATGATGTCCTCATCAGAAGGCGCATGCACCGATACGCCGGAAATTGTGGTTGGGTGCGGGGGCGCCCGCACCCGGCGCCTCAGGCGCGTTCAAGCAGCCGCTGGATCTCGAAATCGGTCACGACACGGTCGGTCTCGGAAATCTCCCACTGGGCGTTGTGGTGGTAGTGATCCACCACGTCGTTGCCGAAGGCCGCCCGCAGCATGTAGGAGCCGTGCGCCAGTTCCGCGGCCTCGCGCAGCGTCTTCGGGATTTCGCGCACGCCCTCGGCCCGGTACATGTCGCCGCTCATTTCCGGTTCCAGGTCCATCTTCTTCTCGATCCCGTCGAGCCCCGCGGCCAGAAGGGCCGCCATCGTCAGATAGGGGTTTATGTCGGACCCGGGAATGCGGCATTCCACCCGCACCGCCTTGGTATGTTCGCCGCACACTCGGAAGCCCGCGGTGCGGTTGTCGGACGACCAGACGGCCTTGGTGGGGGCGAACATGCCGATGCAGAAGCGCTTGTAGCTGTTGACGTAGGGGGCGAGGAACAGCGTGATCTCGCGCGCATGGGCCAGTTGCCCGGCAAGATAGTGCTTCATTGTCTGGGACATGCCGTGCTTGTCCGCATCGTCGGCGAAGGCCGGCTTGCCATCCAGCGTCCAGAGCGACTGGTGGACATGGGCCGAGGACCCGGCGCGGCGATGGTCGTACTTCGCCATGAAGGTTACCGACTTGCCCTTGGACCAGGCGATTTCCTTGATGGCGTTCTTGATGATCGAATGGTTGTCGGCGGTGTCGAGCGCATCGGAATACTTGTAGTTGACCTCTTCCTGGCCCGCCTCCGCTTCGCCCTTGGAGTTCTCGACCGGGATGCCCGCAGCGTAAAGCCCGTTGCGGACGGCGCGCATCACGTCTTCTTCCTTGGTGGTCTGGAAGATGTGGTAGTCCTCGTTATAGGCGCTGACCGGCTTCAGCCCGGTGAAGTTGCTGTCGCGCAGTGCCTCGTAGCTGTTCTCGAAGATGTAGAATTCAAGCTCGGACGCCATCATCGGCTCGAACCCCATCTTGCGGGCGCGGGCCACCTGCTTCTTCAGGATGGCGCGGGGCGAATGCTCGACTTCCTCGTGCGTGTGGTGGTCGAGAAGGTCGGCCAGCACAAGCGCCGTTCCGGCAAGCCAAGGAACCAGCCGCAACGTGTTGAGGTCCGGTTTCATGATGTAGTCGCCATAGCCGGTCGACCAGTTGGAGGACTTGTAGCCCTGGACCGTGTTCATCTCCATATCGACGGCCAGAAGATAGTTGCAGCTGTGGGTCTCCTTGTAGCCGCCATCGACGAAGAACTGGGCATGGAAGCGTTTGCCCATGAGGCGGCCCTGCATGTCGATTCCGGCCACCAGTACGGTGTCGATCTCGCCTTTCGAGACGAGGTCCTTGAGTTGGTCGAGGGTCAGATTACCCGGCATGATGTGATCTTTCTTGTATGGAAGGGCCCGCATTGAAGGCGGGCAAGGAATGGCTTTGACCGGAGCGGCGGATCAGCCGCGCCGGGAGTTCGGGCTGCTCAGGGCTCCGTCGAACTCGGGCTTCCTTGTCTCGTACGGTGTGCGATGCACCGTCTGCCCTTCCATCCTTGGCCCCCTGGGCCTGTCTGGAAATTGCATCTCTATCTCCCCGTCAGGCGTTCTATGCGCCTTGAACGCGGTGACGTTAATGCTTGGCGCGGGCAGATGGAACCCCCCTGCTCCTGCATCACGGTGCGTCAGGTGATGGGTGGGGTCGCTGGCCGCCGGGCACCGGACAGGGCGTTTCCGGCAATGGCGAGCAAAAGGATCGCACCACCAGCTAGAGTATTGGCACTCGCCGTTTCGCCGACGAACAGCCAGACCCAGACGGGGGCCAGCATGACCTCGACCATCGACAGGAGCGTCAGTTCGGCCGCGGGAACGACGCGCGCCCCGATCGTGTACAGGATCAAGCCGGTGCCCAGTAGACAAGCCCCGAGCGCCACCGCGATCAGGATATCGCGCTGGGGCACGTTCAGCGTCTCCCCCTGTAGGGGCAGCATCACGATCGCTATCAGCATCGAGAACAGACCGGCAATCACGATCGATGGCGTTGTGTCGTCGGCTTGGCTCCAGCGCAGGGCGACGGTGAAGGCCGCAAAGCCGAGCGCCGACAGGATCGCGGCGACATTGCCGATCACGGCTCCTGTGGCGAGCCCCTCCCGGACCATCACGAACATGCCGATCCCCGCCACCGCGATACTCACCCAGGTCGCTCCGCGCACCCGTTCCCCAAGCAGGATCCATCCCAGGACGGCGGCCAGCATGGGCGAGGCGGCGAACAGGAAGACCGCGTTGGCCACTGTCGTATTCTGCAGCGCAAAGATTGCGCCGGCAAAAGCGAACGCCAGTCCGATTCCGCCGACCACTCCAGGCCGGCCGACCTTGCGGAAACTGTCCAGCGGGTGGCCGCCCGACCGCCAGCTGACGAAGGCGATCAGCACGGGCACGAGTCCGACAGAGCGCCAGAACAGCACCGCCCAGGTCCCGGCCTCGTGGATGTTGCGGATGGCCAGGCCGGTGAAGGACCACATCACCGAGGCCAGAACCACCAGAGCCGCCCCCGTCCCGTACTGCATCCGACCCTCCCGTTTCCGGGCAGTGTTCCTGTCCTGCAGGTCGCGGGCTGTTCCGATACCGACGCCGAAGGGTTGATTCCGCGCTCAGTAGCCGCGCTGGCGGTCGACCAGGTGCAGAAGCGGCTCGCCGGCCTCGGCACGGCGAATGTTCTCCACCACAACCTGGCTTGCCGTGTCGGGGCGGGTCTGGGCGGCGATATGTGGGGTAACGGTCACCTTGGGGTGGTGCCAGAACGGATGATCTTGCGGCAGCGGCTCGACCCGGAACACGTCAAGCGTGGCATGGGCAAGCTGGCCACTATCAAGCGCCGCCACAAGCGCATCGTCGTCAATCAGCGGGCCGCGCCCCGGGTTGATGACAAAGGCGCCAGGGGCCAGAAGCGCCAGCCGCTCGGCATTCAGCGTGTTTGCGGTGTCGGGGGTGTTGGGCATCAGGAGGATGACCACCTGTGCGCCGGTCAAGACGCGCGTCAGCCCCTCGGCCCCGTTGTCGGTGGCGACGCCCGGCACCTCGCGCGGAGTGCGGCTCCAGCCCCGGACCGGGAAGTTCAGCGCCAGCAGCGCGCGGGCCACGGCCTGCCCAAGCTCGCCCATGCCCAGGATCGCGACGGGACGCTCGCGCGCAAGCGGCGGGATGGCGCCGTGGCGCCAGACGCCGTCCTGATGGAGGATATGCTCGTCCATCCCCAGGTGGTGGCGAAGGACGTGGCCCACGACATACTCGACCATCGTTTCGGTCATGGCCGGATCGACCATGCGACAAAGCGGCTGCGTCAGTGTCTGGTTGCCAACGATCCGCTCGACCCCAGCCCAGAGGTTCAGCACCGCCTTGGTGTTCACATAGGGGCCGAAGTCGCGGATCGTGCCGCCGGGCGAGAAGATGATGTAATCCACCGAAGCCGGATCGGGCGCGGTATCGGATAGGATCGCGTCGATCCCGGCGTCTTTCAGAGCCTTGGTCAGCGCAGGCTGATAGTCGGGCCAGTCCGCCGGGTCGGCGGCAAACAGGATACGGATCGGCATCTGGATCACCTCGGGCGATGGACGATGGCGCTTTGCACCGCGCCGAAGGCCAGCATCAGCACGAGCGTCGCCGAACCGCCATAGGACAGGAAGGGCAGCGGCACCCCCACCACCGGCGCCATGCCCATCACCATCGACAGGTTGACCGCGAGGTAGAAGAAGAAGGTGCAGCCGATCCCGATCAGCAGGAGCTGCGAGAACCGGTCCTTGTTCTGAAGCGCCGCAGCGAAACAGAAGAAGATGATGAGCCCGTAGAGCAACAGAAGCGAGAAAGCCCCGACGAAGCCGAATTCCTCGGCCAGCGTGGTGAAGATGAAGTCGGTATGCTTTTCCGGCAGGAAGTTCAGCCGCGACTGCGTGCCCTGCATGAAGCCCTTGCCGGACCAGCCGCCGGAGCCAAGTGCGATCTGGGCCTGGATGATGTTGTAGCCTGCCCCGAGCGGGTCCGAGGTCGGGTCCAGGAAGGTGTCGATCCGGGTATACTGGTAGTCGTGCAGGAACTGCCAGGGCGTGCCCCGCGTCATGAACACGCCCGCCACGGCGCCGACACCCAGGCCGATGACGACGGCGAAATACCAGAAGCTGACCCCCGCTGCGAACATGACCGAGGCCCCGCCCATCAACAGCATGAGGGACGTCCCGAGGTTCGGCTGCATGAGCACGAGCACCGTTGGCGACACGATCAGCAGGACCGGCAGCAGCACCCAGAGCGGTCGCGAGACCTTTTTCGGATCGAGCCAGTCGTAGTAGGCCGCCAACATCATCACCAGCGCGACCTTCATCAGTTCCGAAGGCTGGATCACGATCGGCCCGATCTCGAGCCAGCGTTGCGCGCCTTTGCCCATCTGCCCGAAGAACTCCACGGCCAGCAGCAGAAGCATCGACACACCATATGCGACGCCTGCCATGTTGCGGATGAACCAGATCGGAATGAAGGCGATGACCAGCATTACCAGCAGGCCGACCGCGAAGCGCTTGATCTGAGGTTCGGCCCAGGGCTCCATGTTGCCGCCGGCGATGGAGTAGAGCATCAGGAAGCCCATCGCCGCGACCGCGATGATCAGCAGCACCAGTCCCCAGTTGATGTAGAACAGCTTCCGAATGCCGGAGGGGACAGTCTTGACTTGGTACTCGAGAAAACTCATCGCGGATCAGGCCCTCGTGCTGACGACAGTGTCTTCGTCCGCCGGACGCAGCTTCAAATTCTTCTGCTGCTCCTCGATCTTGCTCTTCTGTCCGGCGGGATAGGCGTCCAACGGCGGCAGACCGCCGGTGAGTACCCGAAGGATCACGTCACGGGCGATCGGGGCCGCCACCATCGAGCCGCCGCCGCCATGTTCGACGATCACCGAAACCGCGACCTTGGGGTTGTCAGCGGGTGCGAAGGCCACGAACAGCGCGTGATCGCGCCGCTTCCAGGGGAGCTGGTCGTTCTTGATGACGCCGGAGGCCCGTTCCGAGACCGAGATGTTGCGCACCTGGCTGGTCCCGGTTTTTCCGGCCATCAGCATCGTCTCGTAGGTGATGCGTGAGGCGCCGGCGGTGCCACCCGGCGCGTTGACGACGGCGAACATTCCCTTGCGCACGGCGGCAAGGTTCTGCGGTGCTATTTCAAGCGGCGGCGCGTCCGGAATCGGTTGTTCGGTATCGCCAATAGCCATCACCAGACGCGGTGTAACTGCTTTGCCCGAGGCGACCCGCGCCGTCATCACCGCCAGCTGCAGCGGCGTCGCCAGCACATAGCCTTGCCCGATCGAGGCGTTGATCGTGTCGCCGATGCGCCACTCTTCCTTGTGTCGCGTCTGCTTCCAGTCCTTGTCGGGCATCACACCCTCCGCGATGGCCGACATCGGCAGGTCATGGCGCTGGCCAAGCCCAAGCTTGCGCCCCATCTCTGCGATCGCGTCGATGCCGGCCTTCTGGGCGACCTCGTAATAGAAGACGTCGCAGCTTTCCTTGAGCGACTTGGTCAGGTCGACCTGACCGTGGCCACCATGCTTCCAGCAGTGGAACTTGCGCCCGCCGAATTCCAGGTAGCCCGGACAGTAGACCGAAGAATTGGGCGTGATCGACCCGGCTTCCAGCGCGGCAAGACCGGTGACGATCTTGAAGGTCGATCCCGGCGGATAGGCGCCCTGCACACTCTTGTTGGCAAGCGGGCGGTGGTCGTTCTCCATCAGCAGCGTGTAATCGGCATGGCTGATGCCCCGCACGAACAGGTTCGGGTCAAAGGACGGCGCCGAGACCATGGCCAGCAGATCGCCGGACTGGACATCCATCACCACGACCGCGGCGCTTTCGCCATCGAGCCGCGCCTGGACATAGTTCTGCACATCGGCATCGATGGTCAGGCGGATATCTGCGCCTGCTTCGCCTTCCTGACGGTCCAGCTCGCGCATGACCCGGCCGACCGAGTTAACCTCGATCTGGGTGGTGCCGGCCTTGCCGCGCAGTTGCTGCTCCATCCATTTCTCGACGCCGATCTTGCCGATCTGGAACTTGGGGATCTGAAGCAGAGGATCCGGGTCATCCAGCGCAGCCAGGTCGGCATCGCTGACCGGGCCGACGTAGCCCACGACATGGGCCATGTCGCCATAGCGCGGGTAGTGACGGCTCAGCCCGACCTCCGGGTTGATGCCGGGCAGGGCTGGCGTGTTCACCGCCACCGCCGACAGATCCTGCCAGCGCAGCCAGTCGGCCACCACGATCGGAACGAAGGAACTGCGCCGGTCGATCTCTTTCTTGGTCTTGTCGATATCCTCGGAGGTCAGGGGAATGACCTCGGACAGGCGCGTCAGGACAAGATCCACATCGCCGGCTTCCTCGCGGGTGATGACAACGCGGTAATTCTGCTCGTTTCCGGCGATCAGCTTGCCGTTGCGGTCCAGGATCAGGCCGCGCGCCGGCGGGATCAGGCGGATGTTGATGCGGTTCTCTTCGGCAAGAAGCTGGTATTCCCCCGCCTTCTCGACCTGCATGTAGCGCATGCGCGCCCCAAGGACGGCGACAAAGGCCATCTGGGCGCCGCCCAGGATCAGCGCGCGGCGGCTGACCTTTTTCGCGCTCGCCTCGGTATCCTTCTGCGTCCGTCTCACAGTCGCCTCCCATAGGCGTCGACCTCGCCCGTCGCTGGCTTTCGTACCCCAAGCGCCAAGCGCGACACGACGACGACGACGGGATAGCTCAGGATGGTCAGCACCAGCTGGATCACGCTTTGCGCGAGGCTGACCTGCGGCAGCATCACCAGCGACAGCAGCAGCCGGTAGGCCACGACCGATGCGGCCATCACGATACCGACGATCAGCCATTCGACGACAAAGCTGACCTCACGCGACAGGGCTGCGCGTCCGCGAAGGAACTCGGCCGCGACAACGACGATTGCCGCCCAGAGGCCCGGCGGGCGCATGGTCAGCATGTCTTCCAGCAGGAGGACCACGGCGATCAGCAGCGCCGGCACATAGTCCGGCCGTCGCAGCACCCAGGTCAGGGTCATCGCGAACAGTAGATCGGGCCCCGGCCAGCCTCCCGCCTCGGAGCCAAGCGGCAGAAGGCGCAGGAACAGAAGACCGGCGGCGATCAGGACATAGAGGCCGCGGAAACCCCAAACGGCGGAGGGCGCGGTATCAGCCACCGGCACCTCCTGTCGATGTGGCTGCCGCCTCGGGCTGTGGAAGCGCCTCGACTGCTGCGGGCGGAACCGGCGGCGGGATCAGGGCGCCGGTTTCGCTGATGACCTCGCTTTCGTGGCTGCGCAGGACTCGGAGGAATTCGAGCCGCTCGTAGTCGGCAGCAAGACGCACGCGCAGCCGTCCGTCGACACCAAGCGCAACCTGACCCACCAGCAGCCCCGCCGGAAATACCCCGCCGTCGCCGGAACTGATGACCCGGTCACCCGGGCGCACAAGGTCCTGTTTTTCAAGAAATTCAAGCGGAGGGGCCGAGGTGTTGTCACCCGATAGAAGCGCCTTCTGTCCCGACGGCTGCACGGTGACCGGGATTCGGCTGTTGCTGTCGGTCAGAAGGATCACGCGGCTTGTCGTCTGGCCCACGCCCGAGATCCGGCCGACCAGCCCGATCCCGTCCATCGTCGCCCAACCGTCGCGGATGCCATCGCGCGCGCCGACATTCAGAAGCACCGATTGCCGGAACGGCGATCCGGAATCCGCCAGCACGACTCCGGTCACATGGGTCAGCTTCGGGTCAAGCCGCACCTGGTTCAGATCCAGAAGCCGCGCGTTCTTCTGTTCAAGCTGCAGCGCCGCCTCGCGCCAGGCTTTCATCTGCTGAAGCTCGCGGCGCAGTTCCTGGTTCTGCTCGTAGATGCGGGTATAGGACTGAAAGTTCTCCACCATTTCCGCGGCCTTGGTGATCGGCAGCATCGCCCATGCGAAAGAGGGCACGACGCGGTCGACAAGGGCCGACCGGAATCGCTCGACCCGCGGGCTGTCGATCCGCCACAGCAGGAATAGGGCAAGCAAGAGAAACACGAGGCCGCCGACGAGGATCCGTCGCAGCGGTCGCGTGAATTCTTCCGGCGATGTCCGGTCCCTGGCCAAGGTTCACTGGTCTCCGGCGCGAGAGCCTGCCCCCTGCAGCGGGGGCCGAAATCAGCTGTCGTAGTCGATCACATGGCGGAGTTGCTTTTCGTACTCCAGCGCCTTCCCGGTGCCGAGCGCAACACAATTGAGTGACTCGTTGGCGACCGAGATCGAAAGCCCGGTCTGTTCGCGTAGGGACAGGTCGAGATCGCCAAGAAGCGCACCGCCTCCGGTAAGCATCACGCCACGATCGACGATGTCGGCGGCGAGGTCGGGCGGCGTCGCTTCCAGCGCCTGCATCACCGCGTCGCAAATCTGCTGCACGGGTTCGGCCAGCGCCTCCGCCACCTGGGCCTGGTTGATCTCGGTTTCCTTCGGCACGCCGTTCAAGAGATCGCGGCCGCGGATCTGCATCGACTGGCCGCGACCATCGTCTGGCATCCGCGCCGTGCCGATCGAGGTCTTGATGCGTTCGGCGGTGGATTCCCCGATCAGGAGGTTCTGGTGGCGGCGCAGGTAGCTGATGATCGCCTCGTCCATCCGGTCACCGCCGACGCGGACCGAGCGGGCATAGACGATGTCGCCAAGCGACAGGACCGCGACCTCGGTCGTGCCACCGCCGATGTCGACGACCATGCTGCCCGTGGGGTCGGTGATCGGCATCCCCGCGCCGATCGCGGCCGCAATGGGCTCGGCGATCAGGCCGGCGCGTCGGGCGCCGGCGGACAGGACCGACTGGCGGATCGCGCGCTTCTCGACCGGGGTCGCGCCGTAGGGGACGCAGACGATGATCTTCGGCTTCGAGAAGGTCGTGCGCTTGTGCACCTTGCGGATGAAATGCTTGATCATCTCTTCCGCCACGTCGAAGTCGGCGATGACGCCGTCGCGCATCGGGCGGATCGCCTCGATGCTGCCGGGTGTCCGGCCCAGCATCAGCTTGGCATCCTCACCCACGGCCAGGACCTGTTTCTTGCCGTCCTTGACGTGGTAGGCCACGACCGACGGTTCGTTCAGGATGATGCCGCGTCCCTTCACGTAGACCAGCGTGTTCGCCGTGCCGAGGTCGATCGCCATGTCCGACGAGAAAAGGCCTGCAAATGCCATCCTGGGGATTTCCTGTACCGAGCAATTCAAGAAGGACCCGCGACTCGGGGTTCCGAGGCGGGCGCATCCTTATAGGCGGGCGACCGGACAAGCGAAAGGCCCGCACACCCGCTTCGGCAGCTTCGCACCAAGCCGTTTTCCTTGGCTTGCCGCACGTTTTCGTGAAAGCGACGGGCAGGCGGGCGGACAAGGCTCGCCTTGGGCCGGTTAATCTTTGGTTAACAAAGCTGTTCCACTTCAAATGAGACAGGAAACGGAATTCGAACGCGGTATGGCGAGTTGACGGCAGTCCTTCCAGTCCCGACGGCAGTGGTACCCGACAGAATACGGGCCGCGGGGGTCGACGCCTTGCGGATCGTGTTGGCGGTACTGGTGATCTGCCTACATGGGCATGTGTTCGCCGAAGTCGACCATCGGGCGAGTTACCTTATGGAGCAGGGGCTGTGCCGTATCGCCGTCCCCTGTTTCTTCATCATCAGCGGCTACTATCTGGAGCAGACCGAGTCCCCCCGGTTCGGCAGATGGGTGCGCCATGTCCTGTGGCTCTATCTGCTGTGGATGGTGCTTTACGCGGGATTCTGGTGGATCGACCCGGTGACCTCACCTCTGGCGTTCCTGCGTCAACTGGCTTTCGGCTACTATCATCTGTGGTTTCTGATCGCGCTCGCCTGCGCCGGATGCCTGTTGTTCGCGCTCCGCAATTTGCCCGGAATCAGGCTCGCAGGGCTAGCGGTGGTCTGCGCGATCCTCGGGGTTGGGGTCCAGTATCTTGGCAATTACCACCTGTTCGGCGGCGCGCAGGATGTCTTGCTGAACCGGTCCGAAAGCTGTCGCAATTTCCTGTTCTTTGGCTTCCCCTTCCTGACGATCGGTTTCCTGATCTCCCGGTACGAGGCGCAGATTTCGCTGACGCGGCTCGAGATTGCGCTGCTGCTCGGCGCCGGTCTTGCCGCGTTGCTGCTGGAAAGCGGGATGAATCTGCGGCTGATCGGCAGGAAAGAGCCGTTCGACATCCTCCTGTCGCTTTATCTTGCCGCCCCGGCCTTGTTCCTGGCGGCAAAGCGCGTCCGGATTGGCGGGCCGGGCAAGTCGATGGCGCTGTTTGCCACAGCCATCTACCTTGGCCATCTTGCCGTGCTGAAGCTTCTCAACCAGCACACAGATTTGGCCCAAACGCCGAAGGTCTTCCTGACCATCGTGATCTCGGCCGCTCTGGCGGCGGTCCTGATGCGGGTGAACCGCCGCCTGCCAATCCTGTAGACGCTCAGGCGTCGCTGTACTTGACCTGCTTCACGTCGCTATCCGGCGCTGATTTGGTCCGCCGCACGATCAACCGGTTCAGCGCGTTCACATAGGCCTTGACGCTGGCGACGATGGTATCCGTGTCCGCCGACTGGCCCGTTGCGATCCGCCCGTCCTCCTCGATCCGGACCGAGACAGTGGCCTGCGCGTCCGTTCCCTCGGTCACGGCGTGAACCTGGTAAAGCTGCAGCCGAGCCTTGTGCGGATAGAGCATCTTGACCGCGTTGAAGGCCGCGTCGACCGGGCCGTCGCCGGTGGCGTCGATCGAGTGGTCCACGCCGTCGATCGACAAGGTCAGCTCGGCCTCCTGCGGGCGCTCGGTGCCGCAGATCACGCGCAGGCGCTTGACCTGCAGCGTGTCGTTGGCCTCGTTCGTCTCGCTGTCCTTGACCAGGGCGAGCAGGTCGTCGTCGTAGATCTCCTTCTTGCGGTCGGCGAGCGCCTTGAACCGCACGAAGAGGTCGTTCAGCTGGTTGTCCCCCAGATCGACGCCGAGCTCCTTCATCTTCGACCGAAGCGCGGCACGGCCGGAATGCTTGCCCATGGCGATGTTCTTCGCCGTCAGGCCGATATCCTCGGGCCGCATGATCTCGAAGGTCTCGACGTTCTTCAACACGCCGTCCTGATGGATGCCACTTTCGTGCAGGAAGGCGTTCTTGCCGACGATGGCCTTGTTGAACTGGACCGGGAAGCCCGAGACGGTCGAGACCCGACGCGAAATGTTCATGATCTTGGTCGTGTCGATGGCGGTGCGGAAAGGCAGGATGTCATTCCTGACCTTCAGCGCCATCACGACTTCTTCCAGCGCGGTATTGCCTGCCCGTTCGCCCAGGCCGTTGATCGTGCATTCGATCTGGCGCGCCCCGGCCTCGACCGCCGCCAGAGCGTTGGCCGTAGCCATGCCGAGGTCGTTGTGGCAGTGCGTCGCGAAGATGATCTCGTCGGTGCCCGGAACCCGTTCGAGCAGCATCTCGATGATCTTGGCGCTTTCGCGCGGATAGGTGTATCCGACCGTGTCCGGGATATTGATGGTCGTCGCCCCGGCCTTGATCGCGATCTCGACGACCCGGCACAGGTAGTCGGCCTCGGTCCGCGTCGCGTCCATAGGCGACCACTGCACGTTGTCGCAGAGGTTGCGGGCATGCGTCACCGTCTCGTGGATGCGCTCGGCCATCTGGTCCATGTCCAGGTTCGGGATGGCGCGGTGCAGCGGCGAGGTGCCGATGAAGGTGTGGATGCGCGGCGATCTGGCGTGTTTCACCGCCTCCCAGCAGCGGTCGATATCCTTGTAGTTCGCCCGCGCCAAACCGCAGATCGTGGCGTTCTTCGCCAGCTTGGCGATCTCGCTCACCGCGGCGAAGTCTCCCTCCGAGGCAATGGGAAAGCCCGCCTCGATGATGTCCACGCCCATCTCGTCGAGGAGCTGGGCAATTTCCAGCTTTTCCTCATGGGTCATGGTCGCGCCCGGCGACTGTTCCCCGTCGCGCAGCGTGGTGTCGAAAATCAGGACGCGGTCTTGCGTGCTTTTGTCGGTCATTTGCGGAAAGTCCTTGTTCCTCAGCTTCTGGTCCCGGGCGCTGGTCACCTCCGAGCGGTCGCGCCCAAGGGCACGCTCAGAGGCTGCTAAGGAGAAGAAGCGCACGGGCAGACGACGCGCGGAGCGCGTCAGAGGCAGAAAGGATATGCCGAACCCGTATCATGGCGCCGGACTATACGAAGGCCGACGGGAAAGAAAAGGCATATTCCTACGAATCCTTCGCCTTTTCCACAGCATCCGGATCCAGACAGCGCCGAGAAGCGGGTCAGTTGCCGCTGGTCTGTCCTTCGGTTGTGGGGGAAGCGCCTGCAGCGCCCTCGCCGGCGGCCGGGGCGGGGGCGGTCAGGGCGCCGTCCTTCCACTCGCCCCCGGTTTCCTGTCCGGTCTTGTAGCGCATGACGCCCTGACCCTGACGCTTGCCTGCGCGGAACATGCCTTCGTAGGTGTCGCCGTTGGGGTAGGTCGCGATACCTTTGCCGTCGATCTCGCCCGCCTTCCACTCGCCCACATACTTGAAGCCGTCGGCCATGGTGATCTCGCCCTGGCCCTCGCGTTGGCCGGCGACGAAGGCGCCTTTGTAGACGGTCCCATCGGCATAGGTCGCGGTGCCCTGGCCCTGCCGCTGGCCGTCGACCCACTGCCCCTCGTACTTGTAGCCGTCGGGATAGGTCATCGTGCCTGTGCCGTCGATCTTGGCGTCCTTGAAGTCACCGACATAGACCAGCCCGTTGGCATAAGTGGCCTTGCCCTTGCCGTCGGGCACGCCCGCCTTCCAGTCGCCCTCGTAAGTCGCGCCATCGGCATAGGTGATCTTGCCCTGACCCTCGGCCTGGTCTGCAACGAAACTGCCGACATAGGTCGAGCCATCGGGATAGGTCACTTTGGCCTGACCTTCCCGTTCGCCATCCTTCCAGTCGCCGTCATAGAGATAGCCGTCCGCGCCCTTAAACACACCCTTGCCCTGCGGCTTGTCCTCGGCGAAGTCGCCTTCGTAGACGTCGCCATTGGCATAGGTGATCTTGCCCTTGCCCTGACGCTGCCCGTCGACCAGCGGACCTTCATAGACATCGCCATTAGGTTGGGTCAGCTTGCCGGCGCCATTCATCTGGCCGTTGGCCCACTGGCCGACATAGGTCAGCCCGTCCGGCATCTTGAGCGTGCCTTCGCCGGCGCGCTGGCCCTTGTCGAGTCCGCCTTCGTAAACCGCGCCGTCGGCATAGGTGATCTTTCCCTTGCCCTGCTTGACGCCATTCACCCAATCGCCGTCATAGGTATAGCCGTCCGGGCTTTTCATCACGCCCTTGCCGTCATGGACGGCGTCCTTGAACTGGCCGGTATAGGTGACGCCATTGGCATAATGGGCAGTGCCCTGGCCGGTCATCTTGCCGTCGACCCAGTCGCCGTCATAGGTGCCGCCATCGGTGAAGGTGATCTTGCCCTTGCCCTCGGGCTTGCCGGCGGCGAACTGGCCGACATAGACCGACCCGTTGGGGAAGTGCGCGGTGCCTTGGCCCTTGATTTCGCCATTCACCCATTCGCCCGTGTATTCATAGCCGTTGGGCAACCGATAGGTGCCGGTCCCGTCCTGCTTGCCGTCCTTGAAGGTTCCCTCGTAGACGCTGCCGTCGGAATACTGCTTGGAGATGACATCGCCATCCGATTGCGCGAGGCCTGTCTGCGGCGTGGCGATCAGCCCCGCAACGATCAGGGCCCGGACCTGTCTGCCGCCCGAAAATGCCGTCACGTCGCGCCTCCTGCCAGGGATCGAGAAAACAACCAGACTAGGCGCCGAAACCGGTCCCGACGCCGACTTTTGCGGCAAGTTACCGGCAGGCATCCGGTGTGACAAGGGAAGGACAACGCCCGAGGCCCCGCTTCGGCTTTTCCTCGCGCGTCAGTCTGCTAGAACGCGAACACGATGCCGCGAGCGGGCGGCGCGAGGAGTTCCCGATGGCCGACACCTTCCGCCTGACGCTGGCGCAACTGAACCCGGTTGTGGGCGATTTCGCCGCCAATGCCGAAAAGGCGAAAGCTGCATGGAGGGCCGCGAAGGAGGCGGGGGCAGACATGGTCGGCCTGCCCGAAATGTTCCTGACCGGCTACCAGACCCAGGACCTGGTGATGAAGCCTGCCTTCGCCGATGTCGCCCGCGCCGCGATCGAGGCTTTGGCCCGCGATTGCGCCGATGGCCCGGCGATCGGAATTGGTGCCCCGCATCGCGAGGCCTCGCGCCTTTACAACGCCTATTACATCCTGCAAGGCGGCCGGATCGCGGCGACGGTCCTGAAGCATCACCTGCCAAACTCCGATGTCTTCGACGAAAAGCGCGTCTTCGTTTCGGCCGATGTTTCGGGACCAGTCCGCATCGGAGGGGTCCGCGTTGGCATCCCGATCTGCGAGGACGCCTGGCATCCCGATGTCTGCGAGACGCTGGCGGAAACCGGGGCAGAGATTCTGTTCGTCCCCAACGGCTCTCCCTACCATCGCGGCAAGCCGAACGTGCGGATGAACCTGATGGTTGCCCGCGTGGTCGAGACCGGCCTGCCACTGGTTTATCTCAACATGGTGGGCGGGCAGGACGATCAGGTGTTCGACGGCACGACCTTCGTCCTCAACCCCGGCGGACGCATGATGCTGCAACTTCCGCAGTTTGATGAGGCGCTTGCCCATGTCGACTTCCAAAGGACCGAGGACGGCTGGCGGGCGTTGCAAGGGGATCTCGCGACCCTGCCGACCGGACATGAGGCCGATTACCATGCGATGGTGCTGGGCCTGCGCGACTACCTTGCGAAGTCGGGATTCAAGAAGGTGCTGCTCGGCCTCTCCGGCGGCATCGACAGTGCCATCGTCGCCACCATCGCCGCCGACGCGATCGGTCCGGAGAATGTGCGCTGCGTGATGCTGCCCTCTGCCTACACTTCTGAGCATTCGCTTCACGATGCGGGCGAGGTCGCGCGCAATCTGGGCTGCCGGCTGGACACCGTGCCGATCTCGGGCCCGCAGGCGGCGGTGGGCGAGGCACTGGCGCCCTTGTTTGCCGGCACTCAGCCGGGCATCACCGAGGAAAACGTCCAGTCCCGCCTGCGCGGCCTTCTGCTGATGGCGCTGTCGAACAAGTTCGGCGAGATGCTGCTGACCACCGGCAACAAGTCCGAGGTCGCGGTCGGCTACTGCACGATCTACGGCGACATGAACGGTGGCTACAACCCGATCAAGGATCTTTACAAGACCCGCGTTTTTTCCATGTGTCGCTGGCGGAACGAGAACCACCGCCCGTGGATGTTGGCCTCGGCGGGGCAGATGATCCCGCCCCGCGTCATCGACAAGCCGCCAAGTGCAGAACTCCGCCCCGACCAGAAGGACGAAGACAGCCTGCCACCCTATCCGGTGCTGGACGGCATTCTCGAAGGGCTGGTGGACCGCGAGGAGTCGGTGACAGAACTCGTGGCCAAGGGGTACGACCGCGCCACGGTGAAGAAGGTCGAGCACCTGCTTTACATCAGCGAATACAAGCGCTTCCAGTCCGCCCCCGGTGTGCGCCTGACCCAACGCGCCTTCTGGCTCGACCGCCGCTATCCGATCGTGAACAGGTGGCGGGACGAGGGATAGTCGCGAACGTCATGGATTCGTGATGGCAGATCGCTAATCATCGAGGCGTCCAAACCTCGGGGGAGCTTTGCCATGAATGCCTTGCGCGCCGCGCGTCTTGTCCTGTCCGCCTTGCTTGTCACGGCCCTGCCGGCCTCGGCCGAAACCACGCTGCGGGTGATGTCTTTCAACATCTGGGGCGGCGGAGCGAACGAAGGGAAGGGCGTCGAAGAGACCGTCGCGGCGATCAAGGCCGCCGGGGCCGATATCGTCGGGGTTCAGGAAACCAAGGTCGAGCCCGATCCCTGCACCGCGACCGATTGCGTGGCGACCGGGCCGAGTGTCGCGGCCGAAATCGCCAAGGCACTGGGCTGGCACTACTACGACCAGTCGAAGCAGAACGTGGCGCTCTGGGCGAATGCGGTGATCTCGCGCTATCCGATCGGACCGGCCACGCCGCATGACCTGGGGATGCCGATCGACGTGGATGGCAAGACCGTCTGGATGTTCAACATCCATCACGACGACGAGCCCTACCAGCCCTACCAGCTGCTGGGCATCGAGTATGGGCCAGCCCCCTTCATCAAGACCGAGGCTGAGGCGATCAAGTTTGCCGAAGAAACCCGTGGCCCGGCGATGGACCTGCTGGCCGAGGACATGAAATCGGTCAAGGACGCGGCGGCGATCATCGTCACCGGCGACTTCAATGAACCCTCGGGCCTCGACTGGACCGACGCGGCCGTTGCCGCCGGCCAACAGCCGGTCAAGGTTGACTGGCCAACGACCCGGCGCCTGACCTCGCAGGGATTCACCGACGCCTATCGTGCGGTCTGGCCCGATCCGGTCGCGAAACCCGCCTTCACCTGGACCCCGCGCTATGACGAGAAGGCGACCGACGACCACCCCGACCGCATCGACTTTATCCTGGTCAAGGGCGATGGGCTTACCGTGACCGATGCAGCGATCGTGGGAGAGGACGGCCCCCGCAGCGACATCAAGGTGATGCCCTGGCCCTCGGACCACCGCGCAGTTGTCGCGGAACTGAAGTTCTGACCGGTCAGACCGTCTCGGTCGTGCACTGACGGAAGATCTCCTCGGCGTCTTCTCGCCTACAAAGTTCGGTGCCTTCGGTCATCACAGCCGCCGCGGCGGCAGAGACTCCGTGGGCCAGTGCCTCTGCCGGGGTCGCTCCGCGCGCTTCTGCCAGGACGAAGCCGGCGACGAAGCTGTCGCCGGCGCCGACCTTGCTGCGGACCTGGACCTCCGGCGGCTTGACCGACACCCGCAGGCCAGGACCGACCAGCACCGAGCCGTCGGCGCCACGCGCCACGATCACCCGGCGGGCCGAGCCGCGCGAGATGAGTGTGGCGGCGAAGTCCGCCGCCTGCGCGGCCGAGGTCAGCTTGTGCCCGATCAGTTCCTCAGCTTCCTCCTGATCCATCCGTAGCAGGTCGATGCCGGTCGGCGGCCCCTTGGCGATATGGGCGAGCGAGGCGCCGGACGTATCCGCCACAAGCCTGGCCCGGCTGTCCGACCTTGCGTCGAGATCGGCAGCCAGGCGAGAGGGAAAGTCGATCGGCAGGCCAGGTGGCTGGCTGCCGCTGATGACGATCGTGCCGGTCAGAGGCGCGGCGTCAGACAGCGCCCTCTCGACCGCCTCGATTCGCGGCGCATCCCAGGGCGTGCCTGGCAGCATGAAGCGGTACTGAAGCCCGGTCTTCTCCTCGTTCACCGTCAGGCTCTGGCGGGTCTCACCCGGCCCCGGGAAGGTAACGATGGTGATCCCCTCGCCATGCAGGAATTCGGCAACCTGCGCGCCGGTTCCACCTGCAAGCGCCACGAAACACAGGCTCGACCCGCCCAGGCGCCGGATCGCGCGGCTCACATTGATGCCGCCGCCGCCGGGATCGAGCCGCGGAGCCGAGCAACGAAGCTTGTGGCCCGGGATCACGTCGCCGACATTCGTGGCAAGGTCGAGCGCGGGGTTCAGTGTCACGGTCAGGATCGGTGTCATGGGCGCCCTCTCACTCGGCGCCGCCAGCCTGCCAGAGCCCGACCGCATCGGCAATGCGCCCGACTGGGTCAGCCCGACATCATCATCTGGTAGCTGACCGGCACATATCGGAACCCGTCGCCCTGCGCCTCGACATATCCCATGGCAGGGAAGGGCATGTGATAACCGATGAATGGAATGCGGTCCGCAGCAAGCATGCCAAACACGTCGCGCCGGGTTTGTGCGGCCCTGGGCTTGTCGGCGTCAAAGCGCACCTCCCAATCAGGATGGGCGAGCGACCAGACGTAATGGTTCGCCGTATCGGCGGTGATCGCCAGCGTCTGCCCGCCGCTTTCGACCAGAAAGGCCATGTGTCCGGGCGTATGGCCGGGGGCGAGTTTCGCGGTGATGCCGCCCGTGACGGTTCCGCCGTCATCAAGAAAGGTCATCCGGTCGTTGAGCGGCACGACATTGGCGGTGAAGAGTTCGCTTGGCGAGCTTGACCAGAAGTTGTGCTCGGTGCTGCCGGTGACATATCGCGCCTTGGCGAAGGTCGGAGTACCGCCCGACATCAGTCCGCCGATATGGTCGGGGTGCATGTGGGTCAAGACGACGACGTCGATCTCGTCGGGCGAATAGCCAGCCGCGGCAAGAGCGGTTGTCATCCCTTCGGGGGCCATCCCGGCATCGAAGAGCACCAATTCCTTGCCGGTATTGACCAAGGTCGGCGTGAAGAAGAATTGTGCCTTGTCCGTGGGCAGGAATGCGGCCTCGGAGACTGCCGCGAATTCCTGGGGCGGGACGTTCAGGCCGAAGATCTCGGTCGGTTTTTCGACCGTGCGGGTTCCCGCCAGCAGCGCGGTCACTTCCATCTCTCCAAGCCTGAAGCGGTTGAAGGCCGGAACCGAGCCGCCCATCATCTCGGCAGCGGCACGGGCTTCCGTCGGCCGCAGGGCGGCTCCGATCGGCAGGGCCAGGGTGGCGGCAAGCGCGCTGCGGCGCGAAAGTCGGACAGAAGTCATGGCGATGCTCCCTGTTGCTTGGCGGAAACGGTAGTTCGCCTCGCGTCTTTCGCCAGTCGCGGCTTCGACAATCAGCCTACGTTGCGATTTTTCTGCGAAAAATCAGGGCGCGACAGCCGAGAATTTTCGTAGAAAATTCGGTGGCGGGCTACTGCCACCACGGATCGATCGCGGCGATCTGCTCATCGCTCCAGCCGAAATGATGGGCGAATTCATGCACCGTCACGTGCGTGACAAGATCGCCGAGCGAAACATCGCCACGCTCGCACCATTCGTCCAGGATCGGCCTGCGGAAAAGCCAGATCGTGTCGGGCCGCATGGGCTGGTCCAACACCGATTTCTCGGTCATCGGGATGCCGTCGTAGAGCCCGGTCAGTTCGAAGGGATCGGTCAGCCCCATCTCCTCGAGGATGTCGTCCGGGGCGAAATCGACCACGCGCAGACCGACCTCGCGGGCGGCGGCTGCGAACGGCGCGGGCAACAGGTCGATGGCGGTCCGGGCCAGAGCCTCGATCTGGTCAAGGTCGGGGGCGGTCAGGTGATGTGGATCAGCGGTCATGGAGTGCAGGATAGGCATCAGGGGAGGCGGTCGCAATGACCGCAAGCAAGCGCGCCCGGCATGGCCCGCCCATCTGCCTTGCCCGGGTTGCATGGCGGCTCGCAACTGGACAAAACGCCTCCCTTGTGGAAAAGCAGGCGGGTTCAGGAGAGACCCATGACCACCGTCACCCGCTTTGCCCCGTCGCCCACCGGCTACATTCACGTCGGAAACCTGCGCACCGCGCTGATGAACTGGATGATCGCCCGCAAGGCCGGCGGCACCTTCATCCTGCGTCTGGACGATACCGACCAGGAACGCTCGAAGCAGGAATATGCCGACGGGATCATGCAGGACCTCGAATGGCTGGGCCTGACCTGGGACCGGATCGAGAAGCAGTCGCTGCGCTTCGACCGTTACCGCGAAGCGGCGGACGAGCTGCGCGCGGCCGGAAGGTTTTATGAATGCTTCGAAAGCCCGGTCGAGCTGGATCTGAAGCGCAAGAAGCTTCTCAACATGCACAAGCCTCCGGTCTATGACCGCGCCTCGCTGAAGCTGACCGAGGCCGAGAAGGCCGACTTCCGCGCCGAGGGGCGGGAGGGCTACTGGCGGTTCCTGCTGAACCAGAACCGCATCGAATGGACCGACGGCATCCTCGGCCCCATTTCGATCGACGCCGCGTCAGTCTCGGACCCTGTGCTGATCCGGGCCGACGGCCAGATCCTTTATACATTCGCGTCGTCGGTCGATGACATCGACATGGGAGTCACGAGCATCGTCCGCGGCGCGGACCATGTGACCAACACCGCGACGCAGATCCAGATCATGGAAGCGCTCGGCGGCACGCCCCCGGCCTTTGCCCACCACTCTCTGCTGACCGGCGCCAAGGGCGAGGAATTGTCCAAACGCCTCGGCACCCTTTCGCTGCGAGACCTGCGCGCGGCAGGAGTCGAGCCGATGGCGCTGCTGTCGCTGATGGCGCGGCTTGGCTCCTCGAAGCCGGTGGAACTGGCGCATTCGCACCAGGACCTGATCGACGGGTTCGACCTGTCCTCCTTCGGCGCCTCTCCGACCAAGTTCGACGCCGAGGACCTGTTCCCGCTGACCCATGCCGACCTGCAGACCCGCTCGGCCGCCGACATGGCCGACACGATCCGCGCTCTCGGGGTGCCGGATGATCTTGCCCCGGCCTTCTGGTCGGTCGCCAAGGCCAACATCACCACCCGCGCCGATCTGGCCGGCTGGTGGGACCTGATCGCCAATGGCGCCGAGCCGCTCGTCGATGCCGAGGATGCCGACTTCGTGAAGCAGGCCTTGGCGATGCTGCCGCCGAAGCCCTGGACGGCGGCGACCTGGGGCGACTGGACCAACGCGGTCAAGGAGGCGACGGGGCGCAAGGGCAAGGGCCTGTACCGTCCGCTCCGCCGGGCGCTCACCGGGCGCGATGCCGGGCCCGAGATGGCCGACCTGATGCCGCTTCTGCAAAAGCTGCGCCTGCCGGCCTGAAGTCGGTCCGGGCGGGAGACGGCGAAAAGGGGGCTTTCCGCCCCCTCTGCGCTGCCGCGCATTCACCCCCGAGGATATTTGGACAAAAGAGACAGGACAAAGGTCCGTCAGGCAGTGTCCGTCGCTTTTGGCGGCCGATGCGTCGTCCTTCGCTTTCCGCTTGCCAGCTGCAGGGCGGCCGGGCTACCCAAGGAGTGTCAGGATCGGGAGAATCCGCGGGCAGGGGCGATCCTTGCACGCGGTGCCGAAGGAGCAACCGCCCCGGTAAACTCTCAGGCGCAAGGGACCGTCCGGACAACGACACTCTGGAGAGACCCCGGTGGAGGAGCCGGGGCGCCGAAGGGATAACGATCTCAGGCGCAAGGGACAGAGGGGGCATCGCAGGACAGGGATCGGCCTGTCCGGACGATGCCGGAAAGAGGAACCGGCACGGAACAAGGGGGTGGCGATTGGCCGACCTTGAGACGACGGACCTGAAGCGCCTCGCGCTCCACGATCTTCATGTCAGCCTCGGCGCCAGGATGGTGCCTTTCGCCGGCTACGAGATGCCGGTGCAGTACCCGATGGGGGTGCTGAAGGAACACCTCCACACCCGTTCGGCTGCCGGGCTGTTCGATGTCAGTCACATGGGGCAGGTGCTGCTCTGGCCGAAGGTCGGGATGCAGTCGCTGGACCTGGCCTTCGAGGCGCTGATGCCGGTCGATGTGCTGGGCCTGGCCGAGGGCCGGCAGCGCTATGGCCTTCTGACCAATGCCACAGGCGGCATCCTTGACGACCTGATGTTCGCCAATCGAGGCGACCACCTGTTCGTCGTGGTGAACGCAGCCTGCAAGGCCGAGGACATTGCACATCTCAAGGCGCATCTGTCGCGCGTCGCCACTGTCGAGGCGGTGCAGGACCGCGGGCTTCTGGCACTGCAGGGGCCGGATGCCGAAGGGGTGCTGTCGCGCCTGCTGCCCGGGATCGCGACCTTGCGTTTCATGGATGTCACCACCCGCGATTGGACCGGGGCGGAACTCTGGATCTCACGGTCCGGCTACACCGGCGAGGATGGGTTCGAGATCTCGGTGCCCAATAGTTACCTCCGTTCCTTTGCCGAGGCGCTTCTCGCGCTGCCCGGGGTTGCGCCGATCGGCCTTGGCGCGCGGGACAGCCTGCGGCTCGAGGCGGGGCTATGCCTCTACGGCCATGACATCGACACGACCACCTCGCCGGTCGAGGCCGGACTGACCTGGGCGATCCAGAAAAGCCGTCGCACCTGCGGGGCGCGGTCGGGCGGGTTCCCCGGGGCCGAGCGGATTCTGACCGAACTCGCCGACGGACCGGACCGCTGCCGGGTCGGCCTGCGTCCCGAAGGCCGCGCGCCGATGCGGGACGGCACGATCCTTTACTCGGGTGACACGGAAATCGGCATCATCACCTCTGGTGGCTTCGGCCCCTCGGTCGAGGCGCCGATCGCCATGGGCTACGTCCCGGCCGCGCTTGCCGCACCCGGCACGCGGCTTGAGGGCGAAGTGCGCGGCAAGCGCCTGCCTGTCACCGTCTGCGACCTTCCTTTCCGACCCTCCACCTACAAACGCTGAGGACCGAGATGAAATACACCAAGGAACACGAATGGCTGCGCGTCGACGGCGATCTCGTCACCGTCGGCATCACCGAACATGCGGCGACGCAGCTCGGGGACGTGGTCTTCGTCGAACTGCCGGAACCTGAAACGGTGGTCGCCGAGGGCGACGAGGTCGTCGTGATCGAAAGCGTCAAGGCCGCCTCCGACATCCTCGCGCCGGTCGATGGCGAAATCGTCGCGGTCAACGAGAAGCTGCCCGATAGTCCAGGCCTCGTGAACGAGGACCCGCTTGGAGCGGGCTGGTTCTTCAAGATGAAGCTCGATGACCTCTCGGTGCTCGACGACTTCATGGACGAGGACGAATACAACGAACTGATCGGCTGAGCGCAACGGCCGAGCCGGGCAAGGGTTTTCGAAAACCCTTGCCAAAATCCTTCGAAGGATTTTGGCCGGTCGCCTTCCAGGATGATGCGATGACCTTCACACCGACCGCCTACAACCCCTACGACTTTGCCAACCGCCGCCATATCGGCCCCTCTCCGGAAGAGATGGCAGAGATGCTCAAAGCTGTGGGCGTCTCATCGCTCGACGCGCTAATCGCCGAGACGGTGCCGGCCTCGATCCGGCAGAAGGACCCGCTCGACTGGGCGCCGCTGGCCGAGCACGAGCTCCTGGCCAAGATGCGCGAGGTGGCGGCGAAGAACCGGGTCATGACCAGCCTGATCGGGCAGGGCTATTACGGCACGGTCACGCCGCCGGCGATCCAGCGCAATATCCTTGAGAACCCGGCCTGGTACACCGCCTACACGCCATATCAGCCCGAAATTGCACAGGGGCGGCTCGAGGCGCTCTTGAACTACCAGACGATGGTTGCCGACCTGACCGGCCTGCCGGTCGCCAATGCCTCGCTTCTCGACGAGGCAACGGCGGCAGCCGAGGCGATGGCGATGGCCGAGCGCAGCGCCAAGTCGAAGGCGCGGGCGTTTTTCGTCGACCGCTTCTGCCATCCGCAGACCATCGAGGTGATCCGCACCCGGGCCTTGCCGCTTGGCATCGAGATCATCGAGGACATGGTGGAGAAGCTCGACCCCGCGAAGGTGTTCGGGGCGATCTTCCAGTATCCCGGCAGCTACGGCCATGTCCGGGACTTCACCGACCAGATTGCCGCCCTGCACGGTGCAGGCGCCATCGCCATCGTCGCAACCGACCTTCTTGCCTTGTGCTTGCTGAAGGAACCGGGCGCGATGGGTGCCGACATCGCCGTGGGATCGAGCCAGCGCTTCGGCGTGCCGATGGGGTATGGCGGGCCCCACGCCGCCTTCATGTCCTGCCGGGATGACCTCAAGCGGGCCATGCCGGGCCGCATCGTCGGGGTGTCGATCGACTCGCGCGGGGGGCGGGCCTACCGGCTGTCCCTCCAGACCCGCGAACAGCATATCCGGCGTGAAAAGGCCACCTCGAACGTCTGCACGGCGCAGGCGCTGCTCGCCGTGATGGCGAGCTTCTACGCGGTATTCCACGGGCCGAAAGGCCTGCGCGCGATTGCCGAGCGGGTGCATTTCCTGACCAACCGTCTTGCCCGGTCGCTGAAGGCGGCGGGGGCGAAGGTCAGCCCGAAGGCGTTCTTCGACACGCTGACTGTCGAGGTCGGCGTGGGGCAGGCGGGCATCCTCGCCGCCGCACGCCATGAGGGGCTGAACTTCCGCAAGATCGGCAATGACAGGGTCGGGATCAGCCTGGATGAAACCACCGACGAGAAGGTGCTGATCCGCATCCTGCGCGCATTCGGGATCGAGGGCGTGCCGCCCCATCGCGCAACGCTCGGCTTTCCCGAGACGATGCTGCGCGAGACCGAATATCTGACCCATCCGGTCTTCCATATGAACCGGGCGGAATCGGAAATGATGCGCTACATGCGCCGCTTGTCCGACCGCGATCTGGCTCTGGACCGGGCGATGATCCCGCTCGGCTCCTGCACGATGAAGCTGAACGCGGCGGCCGAGATGATGCCGATCACCTGGCCCGAGTTCAATTCGCTGCATCCCTTCGCCCCGCGCGATCAGGCGCAGGGCTATGCCGAGGCGATCAGGGACCTGTCGGCGAAGCTTTGCACCATCACCGGCTATGAGGCCTTCTCGATGCAGCCCAACTCGGGGGCGCAGGGGGAATATGCCGGACTTCTGACCATCCAAGCCTATCACCGGGCACGGGGCGAAGGGCACCGCAACATCTGCCTGATCCCGGTTTCGGCGCATGGCACCAACCCCGCCTCGGCCCAGATGGCGGGGCTGAAGGTGGTCGTGGTGAAATCCGCCCCGAACGGCGATGTCGACATCGACGACTTCCGCGACAAGGCGCGGGACGCGGGCGGGAATCTTGCCGCCTGCATGATCACCTATCCCTCGACCCATGGCGTGTTCGAGGAGACGGTGCGCGAGGTCTGCAAGATCACCCATGCCCATGGCGGACAGGTCTATATCGACGGCGCCAACATGAACGCGATGGTCGGTCTGGTGAAACCGGGCGAGATCGGCGGCGACGTCAGCCACCTGAACCTGCACAAGACCTTCGCCATCCCGCATGGCGGCGGCGGCCCCGGCATGGGGCCGATCGGGGTCAAGGCGCATCTTGCGCCACACCTGCCCGGGCATCCCGAAACCGGCGGCAGCGAAGGGCCGGTATCCGCGGCCCCCTACGGATCGGCCTCGATCCTGCTCATCAGCTGGGCCTATTGCCTGATGATGGGCGGCCAGGGGCTCACACAGGCGACCAAGGTTGCGATCCTGAACGCCAACTACATCGCCGCTCGGCTGAAGGGGTCTTACGAGGTCCTGTTCATGGGCAACAAGGGTCGGGTCGCGCATGAATGCATCCTCGACACCCGCCCCTTCGCCGAGGCTGGCGTCACGGTCGACGACATCGCCAAGCGCCTGATCGACAACGGGTTTCACGCGCCGACGATGAGCTGGCCGGTCGCGGGTACCTTGATGGTCGAGCCGACCGAAAGCGAGACCAAGGCCGAGATCGACCGCTTCATCCTGGCGCTCCAGTCCATCCGCCAGGAGATCCGCGCCATCGAGCAGGGCGAGATCGACCGCGAGAACAACCCGCTCAAGCACGCCCCCCACACGGTCAACGACCTTGTTGCAGAGTGGGACCGCCCGTACAGCCGCGAGCAGGGCTGCTTCCCTCCGGCGAGTTTCCGGGTGGACAAGTACTGGCCGCCAGTCGGCCGGGTCGACAACGTCTATGGCGACCGCAACCTGATCTGCATCTGCCCGCCGGTCGAGAGCTACATGGAGGCGGCGGAGTAGGGCAGGGGGCATCTGCTCATGCCGCGCAGGGACCCGTGGTGGCGCTGAAGGAAGCGTGGCCGGTGTCCTTGTGCGGCCTGCGCGACAGCTTATCTATTCCGTTGCCGGAATGTTTATCGGAGATGGCGCATGTCCGACAGCGTGAAACTGACCTGTGCGACCTGCGGGCAGGGCAACCGCGTCCCAGTCGCCCGTCTGGCCGACGCCCCGAAATGCGGCTCCTGTGGTGAGCCGCTGGTCAACGGCAAGGTTGCCGAACTCGATCCTGCGACACATGACAAGGCGATCCGCACCGACGACCTGCCGCTGCTGATCGACTATTGGGCCCCTTGGTGCGGTCCATGCAGGATGATGGCGCCGGAATTCGCCAAGGCGGCGAAGGCGGTCGCGCCCCACGCCCGGCTTGCGAAGATCAACACCGAGGATCATCCGCAGATCTCGCAGCGCCTCGGCATTCGCGGCATCCCGCTCTTGATCCTCTGGCACAGGGGGCGCGAGGTGGCGCGGCTGCCCGGCGCCCGCCCCGCCGCCGAGATCGACGCCTTCGTGCGTCAGCATGTGCCGACGATGGCCTGATGAATGGTGCGGCGTCGCTTGACATTGCCCCACGCCTTCGCCAAATAGCGCGTCGAACGGGGCAGTAGCTCAGTTGGGAGAGCGTATCGTTCGCAATGATAAGGTCAGGGGTTCGATCCCCCTCTGCTCCACCAAGACCTTGACTGACTTCGAAACCGGGCCGCCTCTGCGGCCCTTTTCATTTTGACCGAGGGGGCGCCGATGTCCGACGAAGATTATGTCTATGACGAGGCCAGCGGCGAATGGCGGCCGGCTTCGGAACTGGCTGCCGCGAACCGGCGGATCGTCCGCGACGCTTCAGGCAACGAACTCGCCGACGGGGATGCGGTGGTTCTGGTCAAGGACCTGAAGGTCAAGGGCACCAGCACAACCCTCAAGCAGGGCACGGTCATCCGCTCGATCCGCCTCACTGACAGCGACGAAGAAATCGACTGCCGCCACGACACGATCAAAGGCCTTGTCCTGCGGACCGAGTTCGTGCGCAAGCGCTGACGGCGGGCGGCGATGCTGACCCTCGACAACATCATCAGCGATCGGGGCTCGAAATACGCCGTCTCGGGCGGGCCCTGCACTTCAGAAGAGGAAGCGCGTGCCTTCCTGAAAGACCTGAAGCGCGCCAAGCGGTTCGCCAGGGCGACCCATAACAGCTGGGCGCTGATCGCCGGAGTGACGCCGATCAAGAACGACGATGGCGAGGCGGGGGCGGGCATGGTGATCCTGCGGATGCTCGAACGCGAGGGGCTCCGGGACCACATCGTCGTCGTCACGCGCTGGTTCGGCGGCAAGCACCTGGGCGGCGACCGCTTCCGTCATGTGCAGGAGGCGGTGCGGATCTATCTGGAAAGGCTCTGATCCCTGCGGGCCGCCCGCACGAGGTCATGCACGAAACCGATCTTCCGGCGCACGGGCTCGGGCAGAAGGAAGGGATAGAGGTCCGCCTGACCCAACGAGCGGTTGAGCATGTTCAGGGCAACCGTCAGCGGAGCCCAGGCGTCGAGAAGGCGCGACGCCCCGCTGACGCGATAGGGATCGAAATTGACCTCGGCCGACAGGTCACCGTCCTCGTCCACGCCGGGATCGACCCTCAGGCCAAGCGACCCTGCGGTTTCGAGCGTGTCGGTGATATGCATGTAATGGGCCCAGGTCTCGGCCCAGTCTTCCCAAGGATGCATGGTCGCGTAGGCCGAGACATGCGTTTCCTGCCATCCCATGGGGGCGCCCTCGCGGTAATGACGGTCGAGGGCGGCCGCGTAATCTGCGTTTTCGTCCCCGAACATGGTTCGGAACGCATCCTGTGCGCTGGTGTCCCTCACCAGCAGATCCCAGTAATAATGCCCGACCTCGTGCCGGAAATGGCCCAGCAGGGTTCGGTAGCCTTCGCCCAACTCGCTGCGCATCTTTTCCCGCGTTGCGTCATCGGCTTCGACCAGCGCGATGGTCACCACGCCTGATGCATGGCCGGTCAGGACCCGCTGCTGCAGTCCCGGATCATCGGCGAGAAAATCGAAGACCAGGGGTTCGGGATGGCCTGACCCCGGCGCGGGCCGCGCCAGGCCCAGACGCATCAGTCCATAGACAAGCCGCCGCTTCGCCGCCTCTATGCGCTGCCAGCGGGCATGATTTTGCGGGTCGGACAGGTCGGGTACGATGCGGTTATGACGGCACGCCTCGCAGAATTCCGGGGGGCCGCCTGCATCCTCGACCGATGCCGGGACCATCCAGTTGCAGGCGCTCAGTTCCCAGTTGTGGCAGAACCGCCAGCGGCGGTCGTCGCCGGCTCCGCCCCGGGGGGCGGAGATGTACCAGACGGGGCCGTCGGCCTCGACCGCGACCATGCGGTCTTCCTGCGGCAGGTAGCCGAGGGTTCGTCCGCAACTCAGGCAGGTCGTGTTCTCGAAATACAGCGACTGACCACAGCACTGGCATTCGAACAGCTTCACGGCGCTTTCCTTTCGCATTCTATGGCGAGGGCGGGCGACGCCTGCGCACCGGGCCAAAGCTGGCCCCGGTACAGTCAGGCCTCGTCCGCGATCTTCTCCGAAAGAAGAACTGCGACGAAGCGAGTTGGTTCAAAGGCGGCGCAGACAATCGCAATGATCGACGTCATCGGGACAGCCAGTATTGCCCCCGGCAGCCCCCAGAGTGCCGCCCAGACCGCCAGCGCCACCATGACGGCGAAGGGGCTGAGGTTGACCTGCTTGCCAACCAGCCTTGGGTCCAGGATCGTGCCGATCAGTGTTTGCGCCAGCGTCAGCAGAATGGCGAGCACGGCGGTTTTCAGCGGATCGCCCCACTGCGCCAGCGACAGGATCACCGGCGGCGCCACGCCGATCACCCCACCCAGGTAGGGAATATAGTTGAACAGGCCGATCAGCACCGCCCAGAACAAAGCGAAGTCGACATCCATCCACCACAGGATCGCAAAGGACACGATCCCGAGGATCACGTTGATCAGCGTCTTGACCGCAAGGTAGTCGCCGATCCGCGTATTGATCTGGGTGATGATGCGGCCCGTGACCTCGGCCTGATCGCCGAGTGGCAGGGCCGCAGCCAGTTTGCGCCCGAAATCGCGCCGTTCGCCGAGCAGGAAGGCTGCATAAAGCGCGACCAGGAACGCGCTCATCCCGAAGCTGGTCAGCCCGCCCAGAAGCCGGATGAACAGCGCCTGCAGGCTGATCTTCTCGAGTGTCGCGTCAAGGACGTCTTCAAGCGTCGGGTTGTCCTGGATCCATCCGCTCTCGGCCAGCCGGTCGATCAGGGCCTGGAGGTTCGCCTGATAACGGGGCAGCGCGGTGACCAGCTGGCTGACCGTAACCTGGACGACCAGCGCAAATCCGAAGAGCGCGGCCATGAAGGCCAGCAGCACCGCCAGATGCCGGGCGAAGGCCGGCATGCGGCCAAGAACCGGCAGGCGGCCAAGCGCCTCGGCCGCCGTGGTCAGGACATAGACGGCGATGATCGCCATGACGATGGGCAAGAAAATGTCCTTGCCAACGACCAGCAACCAGCCGGTCATCAGTGCGAGGGCAACGGCCAGGACAAGGTTGAGAAAGGGCGCGCCGCGCATCCGTCACGCCCCTTCCAAGGATCAGGCCTCGACGTTTTTGCCGAAGAGCCCGAGCGCAACCAGTGTCACACCGGTCGAGATGAGCTCAATCGCAAGCAGAACCCCAAGCACCCAGACAGAGGATTCGGGGAAGTTGCTAAGGATCATGATGGCGAGTACCACCGAAAGAAGCCCAGACAACAGAACGGGCCAGAAGAACGACATGCCCCGCGACCGGAAGGCCAGCACGATCTTCACGATGCCTTCGGCGAGGAACAGGATGGCCACCATCCATGTCAGGGTGATCGCGCCAAGGATCGGGGCGTTCAGGATGCGCGCGCCAACCAGCACGGCGAGCACGCCTAGCAAGCCGGTCCAGAAGCGGTGATTTACGCCTGAATCGCTGATCGCCCCGACGATCAGGAGGATTCCGACGATGATGAAGAACCACGCGGCCAGCGTGGTGGCGAAGATGGTCGCAGCAAGCGGGTTGAGCAGGGCAATGATGCCGCCGACGATCGCGACGATCCCGGCGATAAGCACAAGAAGCCAGTGTTTCATGGAAAACCCCCATCGGTCTGGTGCGCGAAGTCTGATCCAGAATTGCCCATTCGGCAAGAAAATACTTGAAATGTAGGTGGTTGGGCGGTGATCTTCGTGTAGATGGCTACGGATGACAGTCGCGTCAATCCTGCTAGTCTGCACCAGTCGACGCCAGAAATCGGGGGAATCATGAACGGGCCGGTCACATCACCGCACCTGCGGCGCAGCCTTGTCGCCCTCGGACTCGGGTTTTGCATTGCCGGGCCGGGCCTTGCCCAGACGCAGCCGCTTCCGGCGGTCACGGTCGAGCCGGCAGCAATGACACAGGTCGTCCAGGCGGCGGCGTTCAACGGACGGGTGGTTGCCGAGCAGAAGGTCGATATCCGTGCCCGGGTCAGCGGTTTCGTCTCGGAAATCGGCTTTACCGAGGGCAGCGTCGTGGAGAAGGACTCGCTGCTTTTTGCCATCGACCCGAAGGAGTTTCAGGCCAGTCTCGCGCAGTCCGACGCGGCTCTGGCTGCGGCCAAGGCAAGCGAGGCGTTGGCGCTTCTGGAACGCAACCGCCAGCGGGAGTTGGTGACGCGCCAGGCCTCGGCGCAGGCGACGCTCGACAAGGCCGAGGCCGAGGCGGCAAAGGCCAGCGCCGAGGTACAGCGCATGGCGGCACAGCACGACGCGGCGGAGCTCAACCTGTCCTACACCCAGATCAGGGCGCCTTTCGAGGGGCGGGTCGGACTGTCGAGCGTCAGCGTCGGCGCCCTGATCGGACCGGAAAGCGGAACCCTTGTCACCCTGGTCACCACCGATCCGATGATGGTCGAGTTCCCGGTGCCCGAGCGGCTCTTCCTCCAGTTTCAGGAGAGCGTCCGGACGGGCGCGAGTTCTGGCGAGGGGACCGTGCAAATGACGCTCGCAGACGGCTTGCCCTACGCGCTTCCGGGTACGGTCAACTTTGCCGACATGCAGGTCAGCCAGTCGACCGACACAGTCATGATCCGTGCCGCGTTCCCCAACCCCGAAGGCAGGCTTCGCGACGGATCGCTGGTGACGGTCAATGTCGAAGAGAAGGCCAGTGAAAAGTCCCTGACCGTCCCGCAGCAGGCGGTCCTGCGCGACATCACCGGTCCCTATGTCCTGGTGGTGGGCGATGATGGCATGGTCGAGCAGCGCCGCATCGAGACGGGCAGCAGCGCGAAGGGGCGCGTTGTCGTGACCACAGGACTGAGCGAGGGCGACAAGGTCATCACCGAGGGGCTGAACAAGGCGCGTCCCGGCATCAAGGTCGATGCTGCCATTGCCGGGGGCAACTGAGCGATGTTCGCCGACATCTTCATCGCCCGCCCGCGACTGGCGGCGGTCATCTCGATCGTCCTGACCCTTGCCGGGTTCATCGCGATGTCGGTGATGCCGATCGAGCAGTTCCCGAACATCGTGCCGCCTCAGGTGTCCGTCACCGCGTCTTATCCCGGGGCCAGCGCCGAGGTGACGGAACAGACCGTCGCGCAGGTGATCGAGGACAAGGTCGTCGGGGTCGACAACTCGATCTACATGCGCTCGACCTCGGGGGCGGATGGCTCCTACACCCTGACGGTGTCTTTCGCCGTCGGGACCGACCCAGACATCGCGACCGTGAACGTCCAGAACCGGGTCTCTCTGGCGACTCCGCTTCTGCCGTCCGAGGTGCGGCAGACAGGCGTGAAGGTCGCCAAGAAATCCTCGGCCCTGCTGATGGGCGTGGCGCTGCATTCGCCAGATTCCAGCCAGACGGCGGCGACGTTGACCAACTATGCCCGGATCAACCTTCTAGACGCGTTGAAGCGGGTCCCGGGGGTAGGGGACGCCTCGGTCTTCTCTTCGAACGAATTCGCAATGCGCGTCGTTCTCGACTCCAACCGGCTCGCGTCGTTCGGCCTGACGCCGACCGATGTGTCGAACGCGCTGAAGACCCAGAACATCCAGGCGGCAATCGGCCGGATCGGCGCGCAGCCGATGGTCGAGGATCCGGGTCTGCAGTTGAACGTGCAGACCCAGGGCCGTCTGTCGGACCCGGCCGAGTTCGCCAGGATCATCATTCGCGCCAATCCCGATGGGTCGACCGTAACCATCGGCGACGTGGCCGATGTCCAATTGGGTGAACGGAACTCGGACGTGCTGACCAGCTTCGACGGGGCTCCGGCCACGCTGGTCGGGCTTTACCTGTCGCCCGGTGCGAACTCGCTGGCTGCGGCGGCGGGCGTCAAGCAGGTCATGGCGGAAATGAAGGCGGATTTCCCGCCGGGTGTGACCTATGACCTGGTCGGCGACAGCTCGATCTTCGTCAAGGCCAGCATCGCCGAGGTCGAGCACACTCTGATCGAGGCCTTCGTGCTGGTCGTGGCCGTAGTGTTCATCTTTCTCGGCAGCCTGCGCGCAACCATCATTCCGGTCGTCGCCGTTCCGGTGGCGTTGATCGGCACCTTTGCAGTGATGCTGGCGATGGGCTTTACCATCAACACCGTCTCGCTTCTGGCGATGGTGCTGGCGATCGGTATCGTCGTGGATGATGCAATTGTCGTGGTCGAGGCCGTCGAGGCGAAGCTGCACGACCATCCCGAGATGACCCCGGCGGAGGCGACAAGCGCCGCCATGCGCGAGATCACCGGACCGATCCTGGCGATCACGCTGGTGCTGCTGTCGGTTTTCGTGCCGGTCGCCTTCATTCCCGGCATTTCTGGCCAGCTGTTCCAGCAGTTTGCCGTGACGGTTTCGGTCTCGATGGTGATTTCGGCGATCAACGCGCTGTCCCTGTCGCCCGCGCTTTGCGCGATCATCCTCAAGCCCCATCACGGACCGCGGAAGGGGATCCTTGGATGGATTTCCCGCGGTATAGACAAGACGCGCGACGGGTATGCCCATGTCGCCGGTGCCATCGCGCGGCGGTCGATCATCGGGGTGGCGTTGCTGGTTGCGGCGCTTGGTCTGTCAGGCTGGCTGTTCAAGACGGTTCCGACCGGCTTCCTGCCGGCCGAAGACCAGGGCTACTACATGATCGAGACGCGCCTGCCCGATGCGGCCTCGGTCAACCGCACCGCCGCCGTGCAGGCCAAGGTGATCGAGATGGTCCGGGCCATTCCCGGGGTGAAGAATGTCACCTCGATGACCGGCTATTCGATGCTCGATGGCCTTGCCCGGTCGAATGCTGCCTTCACCATCGTTTCGCTCGAGGATTTCGAAGAGCGCACTGATTTCTCGAAGTCTGTCTATGCCGCGCTGAAGCAGACCTATGCCCAAGGTGCGGCCATCCGCGAGGCGCAGGTGATCCCCTTCAACCTGCCGCCGATTTCGGGTCTCGGCACCGGGTCGGGCTTCGAGTTCCAGCTGATCGACCGTCAGGGCCGCTCTCCGATCGAGCTGGCCGAGACGGCACGCGGCATTTCGGCCGCGGCAAACCAGAACCCGGGCCTGACGGGCGTCTACACCACCTTCTCGGCCGATACGCCGCAACTGTTCCTGAACATCGACCGCGACCGGCTTTATGCCCTTGGCGTGCAGCTGTCGGATGTGTTCTCGACCCTGCAGGCGATCCTCGGCACCGTCTATGTCAACGACTTCAACCTGTTCGGCAGGGCCTGGCAGGTGCAGCTTGCCGGGGCGCAAGGGGACCGTGCCTCGGTCAACGACATCGGACGGATCCACGTCCGGTCGCAGACCGGCAACATGGTGGCGGTCGGGGCTTTTGCCGCGCCCGACTATACGGTCGGCCCGATGATGCTGCAGCGCTACAACAACAACCGCTCGGCCACGATCAACGGCGGGCCAGCGGCGGGCGCCTCGTCAGGGCAGGCGATCGTCTCGATGGAAGAGGTCGCGGCCCAGAGGCTGCCACAGGGCTTCGGCTACGAATGGACAGGGACCGCGTTGCAGGAGAAGGAGGCGGCCGGCAAGACCACGATGATCCTCGCGCTGGCACTGCTGTTCGCCTACCTGTTCCTGGTCGCTCTGTATGAAAGCTGGACCATCCCCGTGCCGGTGATGCTGTCGGTGACCTTCGGGGTGGCGGGCGCGATGGGGGCGCTGAAGCTGACCGGCTTGCCCTTCAACATCTACGCCCAGATCGGCCTCGTGGTGCTGATTGCGCTGGCGGCGAAGAACGCGATCCTGATCGTGGAATTTGCCAAGCTCCGCCGCGAGCATGGTGAGACCATTGTCGATGCCGCGATCGACGGCGCGCGGGCGCGGTTCCGGGCGGTGATGATGACGAGCTTCGCCTTCATCGCCGGCCTGATTCCGCTGGTTACGGCGACCGGGGCCAGCATGATCTCGCGCAGGTCGGTCGGCACCGGTGTCGCGGCGGGGATGCTGTCGGCGGCGCTGGTCGGCATCTTCGTGGTGCCGGCGCTTTATGTCGTGTTCCAGTCGATCCGGGAACGGGTCAAGGGTCGCAAGCCGGCCGAGGTGCCGGCGGAGGAGGCGTGAGAATGGGCTGGGTCGCTGTCTGCCCGACTGCGGAACTGGAGGATGAGGAAGCCGTGCCGTTTCACCACGACGGCGCGCCCTACGTCGTATTCGAAGCCGATGACGGCACGGTCTTCTGCTGCGCCGGGGCCTGCCCGGTCTGTGACGCTCCGCTGGCGGGGGCTGTTCTGGACGGCACGGTGCTGGAATGCCCGGCAGACGGGTCGGCCTTCGACCTGACCGACGGGACCAACGAAGAGGATGGGCCCTCGCTCGCGGTGTTCCCGGTGCGGGTGGTCAAGGCGCGGATCGAGGCTGATCTGCCGGATTAGTCCGACCGCACGATCCCGCTGAACCCCGCGACCGCCAGCAGACCAAGGCCAAGGCCGGCGAGCGTCTGGAAATAGGCGTAAAGCTTGCCGATATAGCCCACCGTCACCCGCGTATCGGGCGACCAGTAATCCTTCTGCCCGCTCCCGAGACCGGGAAAGATCATGTCGGCCGACAGCATCAATGCGCTGAACTTGGGATAGGCGTTCGCTTCGGGCTGCGACTTAAAGCAGGACAACTGTGCCTGACCGGGCTGGGCGCGCCCCTCGCGCTCTAGTCCGACCGACGGCAGGAAGAGTGTCTGGCCCTGAGGCACCCCGCACAGCACCCATTCGGGCGAGCGGAGCACGACCGGGGAATTGGGGCGCAACGCGTCGGTCCGTTCGAGCCAGGCATAGTAGACCCCGCCGAGCAGCCAGAAGGCGAGGATCCAGATCAGCGCCAGAAGCGGCAGGCGACCGTAGCCGGTGGTCGCCCAGAGCAGCCTGTCGGACATCCACAGAAGCGCCTTTCGCGGCAGGCTGCGGGCCCGCCTGATACGGGCACGACGCTGCAACCGCTCCTTCGCGATCAGGACCGAGCGCTTGTCTTCCTGATGACCCATCTCGCCCAGCACCCGGGCGAGCTGTTCATAGGGTTGCGGCCAGAAATCCTCGCCCCACCGCGCCGGGTCCTGTCGTGACAGCCAGTCCAGCCTTTCACGGGCGGCAACGGGCGCGCCGAGGAATCCGCCGTAGCGGCAGCGGTTCAAGAGCAGGTCCCCCGTCTTGGGCCAGCAGTCGGACTCATCGACGATGGCACCGAGCGTTGCGCCCATCAGGCTGAGCGCCCCGTCGATCACGGCGCCGTCCCGCAGAAAAAAGGCACCCCCGACCTCGCTTCGGTTCAGGTTCAGGGCGATCTCACCCGGAGCCCAGATGCCTGCGCCCGAGGCATCGGCATCGCCGTCGATCTTGGCCGAGACGGCCGTCACGCGACCCGTCGCCTCGATCCGGCGCAGGATGAGGTCGCCGTTGATCTGCACCGCATCCGCCTCGATCGCCGGGCCGTCGTGGCGTTCCAGATGCGCGCCCACGAAATCGAGATCGCCACCGATGCGCGCACCGGGCAGGGCTACGCTGCCCTGGACCCTTGTCCCCCGGAACAGCGCCCCGCCCCGGATCGCGATCCGCTCGGCACTCAGCGCACGGTCGTCGGCATGGGCAAGCTCTGCGCCGTCCATCGCGAAGTCTCCGCCGATGCGCGCCCCGCGAAGGGCGATCGGCCCGCCGACCTGCGCCGCCCGCAGCAGCAGGTCGCCGCGCAGGTCGACCCGGTCAGCGGCAAGTCCGGGCAGCACCGAGCCGTCGAAGGACACGGTATCGACCACAGCGGAGCGCAGCACCGGCGTCGCCTCGAACCGGCAATCGAGAAGACCGATGTCGTGCGGGATCCGGCAGCCCTCGAGGTCGAGGATGCCGCTGATCCAGGCGCCGGACACCCGGATGCCTTTTTCATGCATCTTCGGGATGCCCTCGCCACCCAGGAGCAGCGCGCGGATCAGGTCGGCCCGCACCTCGCGGTCAGCGTCGCCGGCCTCGGGCAGGCCGCCGAGACGGTCGAAATGCCCGATGCCGATATTATCGACCAGCACCGCTTCGGCCCGGCTGAGGGCACCGAAGCGGCGGTGCAGGTCGGGGTGCCGGTCAGCGTCCGACACCGGGGGCCTCAGAGAGCGGCCAGAACCCGGGCCCAGGACCGGATGCCCTTGTGGAAGCTCGTCAGGCTGTATTTCTCGTTCGGGCTGTGGATGCGGTCATCGCTGAGGCCGAAGCCCGCCATCACCACGTCCATGCCAAGCTTTTCCTTGATCATCGTGGTGACCGGGATCGACCCGCCGCCGCCGACAAAGGCCGCCTGCTTGCCCCACTCGTCCGACATCGCCGCTTGCGTGCGCTGGAAGGCGGGGGCGGAGACCTCGAAGGCCACGGCACGGCCCGAGCCGAACTCGGTGAACTCCACCCGGCAGTCCTTGGGTACGCGGGCATTCACGAAGTCGCGGAAGGCGGCGCGGATCTTGTGCGGGTCCTGGTCATAGACGAGGCGGAAACTGATCTTGGCCGAGGCGACGGCGGGGATCACGGTCTTGAACCCGTCGCCAATATAGCCGCCATGCATCCCATTGACCTCGCAGGTCGGACGGGACCAGGTCTGTTCGAGCACGGAGCGGCCCTTTTCGCCAGCAGGGATCGACAGGCCAACCTCGCCGAGGAAGGCTTTTTCCGAGAAGCCGAGCTTGTCCCAGCCCGCGAGCAGATCGGGCGAAGGTTCCGGGACACCGTCATAGAACCCGGGGATGGTGATACGGCCATCGGCATCGCGCAGGTCGGCGATGATGCGGGCAAGGATGTGGTTGGGGTTCGCGGCGGCCGAGCCGTAGAAGCCCGAATGCAGGTCACGGTCGGCGGCGTGGATGCAGATTTCCTCGGCGCAGAGCCCCCGCAGGCTGGTTGTGATCGCCGGGGTTTCCTTGTCCCACATGTTGGTGTCGCAGATCATCGCGACATCGGCCTTCAGTTCATCCTTCGCGGCATCGAGGAAGCCGGGCAGGTTGGCGCCACCCGACTCTTCCTCGCCTTCCAGCAGGATGGTGATCGGGATCGGCAGCTTGCCCGTGACCGCCCTCCACGCGCGGCAGGCCTCGATGAAGGTCATCATCTGGCCCTTGTCGTCGGAGGCCCCGCGTCCGCGGATTTCCTTGGACCCATCCGGCAGCGTGACGATCTTCGGCTCGAAGGGCTCGCCTTCCCACAACTCGAGCGGGTCGGCGGGCTGCACGTCGTAATGGCCATAGAACAGCACCTTGGTGCCCTTGGCGTCGTGGTTCTTGCCCAGGACGATCGGGTGGCCGGGCGTGTCGCGCACCTCGGATTTGAAGCCGATCGCCTCAAGATCCTTCGAATGCCATTCGGCACAGGCGCGGGTTTCGCCGGCATAGGCCGGATCGGTCGAGATCGACTTCATCCGCACCGTCTGGAACAGCCGGTCGAGCGCGTTGTCGAGATCGGCGTCGATATGTGCCAGAACCTTGTCCAGATCGGACATTGTGTAACCCTCCCTTCACACATGCCCCGTCGACCCTGCAGCCCGGGGCAGAAATCCGTAACCGGCCTCAGAATGGCCAGATCATCGGAACGTAGAACACCGACAGAATGAAGTACCAGATCATCATCGGCAGCCCGAGCTTCCAGTAATCCCCGAATTTGTAGGCGCCCGGTTCCATCACCATCAGGTTCGTCGGCGTGGCGACCGGCGTCAGCAGGGCTGCCGCACAGGCGACCGAGACGCTCATCAGTACCGGCTGCACCGAAATGCCCATTTCCTGCGCCGCCACCACTGCGATCGGGATCACGATCAGCGAGGTCGCGGTATTCGAGATCACCTGTCCCAGGACGGCTGAGAACAGGAACAGGGCCGCAAGAAGCATCCGCGGCCCGGAATCGCCCACGGCGCTGACGAGCCCGTCTGCCAGCATTCTTGCCGCACCCGTCTGTTCCATCGCGGTCGACAGCGGGGTCAGAGCGCCGACAAGGATCACGGTGGTCCAGTTGATCGAACGGTAGACCCCGTCGACGCTCAGCACCCCGGTCAGAAGGATGATGCCCGCGGCGATAAGGCCGGCGACGGCCGGCGGCACAACCCCAGTCGCGAGCAGGATCACCATCAGCCCGAGCGCGATCAGCACCGTCTGTGCACCCGGCCCCATGGGTACCGCCTGCCGACGGACCAGATCGGGCGAATTGACCACCAGCACCTCAGCCGGATGCAACCGCTTGTCCAGCGCCGACCATGTGCCTTGCAAGAGCATCGTGTCGCCGGCCGCCAGCGACTCGCCCGGGGAGAGGTCGGCGCCCTGCCGCTGGATAGCGAGCACGATCAGGTCGCCGCTTTCGGTCACCATGCCGGGGAAGAACCGCTGCCCGATCAATGGCGAGCGCGGCGGCACCAGCACCTCGGCCAGACCGGAGTCGCGGTTGAAAAGCTGGTCCGTCACGCCGCCGGACGGGATGTCCTCGCGGAAGGCAAGACCTTGCTCGACGGCCAGGTCTGCCGCCGCATCTGCAGGACCCTTGAGGACCAGGATGTCGTTCTCGGCCACTGAGTCACTGCGGATCGGACGGCCCTCGTGATCCTTCAGGGTGACGAAGCTCAGGCCACCGGTCGCGACCTTGCCCAGCTCGTCGCGCGGAGTTCCGATCAGCGGGGATCCGGCCCGGACGCGCAACTGGTGAACGTCGCTCGACAACCGGTATTGCTCGACCAGCGTCATGGCATGGCGGCTCAGGTCCGGGGGCAGCGTTTCGCTGGTGCGGTTCGGCAGAAGCTTTTCCCCGAACAGGACAACGATCGCGATGCAGCCCAGGACCAGTGGAATGCCAACGAGCGCAAACTCGAAATAGCCGAAACCGCCCGCCTGGGCATTTTCAGAGGCTTCCACGACCAGCACGTTCACCGGGCTGCCGGTCAGCATTAGCTGTGATCCGCAATGCGCGCCGAAGACCAGCGGCATCAGCAGCTGCGAAGGTGCCCGTCCTAGCCGGATCGCCATCACCACCACCACCGGCAGCAAAGCGGCTACCGCGCCATTGACGCTGATGAGTGCCGCCAGAACGCCGACGAAGGCCATCATCAGCACGATCAGCCGGGTGCGGCTTTCACCAGCCTGCTTGATCAGGATCTGTCCGGCCCAGGCCGTGACGCCGGAAACCTCGAGCCCTGCGGAAACCACGAAAAGCGACGCGATGAAAATGACAGCAGGGTCGCCGAAACCGGCAAGCGCCTGGTTCAGCGAGAGAACGCCAGTTGCCCACAGGGCGAGCGCCGCAGCGATGCAGACAGCGATGACCGGCAGGCGATCCCAGATGAACAGGACGATGATTCCGCCGACGATCGCAAATACGGTCCAGATATCGCTCACACCATCCCCCGATCACTTGCAGTCGTGGCGGGATAATGGACGCAAGCCGGCAGGGGGGGCAACCTTTAAACCGACGCCTCCGATGCCGGCAGCCGAAATTCTTCTTGGCCATTCGGCCGTCATGCTTGCCGCGAAAAGCGGTTCCGTGCCATGGTCTTGGCAAAACGGCGCGCGTAGTGCCGGTATTGCAGGGGGATTTGTCGTGGCCAAGCAACCGCAGGACTCCAAGCCGGAGGGAATGTCCGGTTTCCTTGGAACGATCGAGCGCGTCGGCAACATGGTGCCCCATCCGGCGATCATTTTCTTCATCCTGATCGGGATCGTGATCGTCCTGTCGGTGATCTTCGGCGCCCTCGGCACGACTGTGACTTATGAGGGCTTCGACCTCGCCACCAACGACATCGCCGAGCAGTCTGCTTCCGTTCGCAGTCTGCTGTCGCCCGATGGCATCCGCTTCATGCTGACTTCGCCGGTGGCGAACTTCCTCGGCTTCACTGGTGTTGGCGTCATCCTCGTCGCGATGATCGGTGTCGGTCTGGCCGAAGAGTCTGGCCTGATCGCCACGCTTGTTCGCAAACTGGTGGCCGCCGCGCCGCGGTCGATCTTCACCTTCATGATCGTGATGGTCGGTGTCGTCTCTTCGATCGCCGCAGACGCCGGATACCTCGTGCTCGTGCCGCTGGCCGCGGCGGCCTTCCACAGCATGGGCCGCCATCCGCTTGCGGGTTTGGCCGCGGGCTTTTCCGGTGTGGCAGCGGTGTTCCTGGTGAACTTCTTTCCGACGCCGACGGACGGCCTGCTGGTCGAGGTGACGAATGACGCGATCCGCACGGTGAACCCGAATGCCACCATCCCGATCGTCGGCAACCTCTACTTCATGATCGCCTCGTCGCTTCTGATGGGCATCATCTGCACCATTCTGACCGAACGCTTCGTCGAACCGCGGCTTGGGCCCTATACCGGCGGTGTGCCGGTCGAGGCGGCAACCGGCCTGTCGGGCAGCGAACAGCAGGGTTTGAAATATGCGGGTCGCGCCTTCCTTGGTTTCGTGGTGGTGATCGCGCTGCTGACCGCGCCGCCCATTTCCTGGGGGGCGTGGTCGGGCATCCTGCGCAATCAGGACACCGGCGGCATCCTTGCCGGCTCACCCTTCATGTCTGGTCTCATAATTCTGATCAGTCTTCTCTTCCTTGTGGTGGGCTATGCCTACGGGCGCGGCGCTGGCACGATCGCGAATGCGACGGCGGCCATCGGACTGGTGGTGAAGACCTGGAGCAACCTCGCCGGGATGATCTTCCTGCTCTTCGTTATCGCGAACTTCATCGCCTTCTTCAACTACACGAACCTCGCGACGGTCCTGGCGGTCAACCTGGCCGACTTCCTGCAGACGACCTCGCTCGGCGCGACGGCCTACATCATCCTCTTCGTCATCGTTGTTGCGATCATCGACATCATTCTGACCGGAGCGCTGGCAAAATGGGCGATCCTTGCCCCGGTCTTCGTGCCGCTGTTCATGCGGCTTGGCGGCGATCCGAACCTTGTGCTGGCGACGTACCGCGTCGGCGACAGCCCGATGAACGTCATTACCCCGCTGAATGTCTACCTGGCCGTGATGGTGGGCTTTGCGCAGAAGTATGAGAAGAACGCCGGCATCGGCACGATCGTCGCGCTGATGCTGCCCTATACGGCCGTCCTTCTGGTCCTGTGGACGCTGCTTATCATTGCCTGGTATCTGCTGGGCATTCCGCTTGGGCCGGCGTAAGTCCACGCCAGAACTAGAATCTTGCGCCGCGGCGACGGGTCCTCCGGAGTCGCGCCGCCGAGCAGACCGACACTCCGTCGCCCCGGAAAGGGCGACCGGCTGACCAAGGAGCCTTCCATGCCCAAACCGCTGGCAAACCTGCGCAACGTGACCCGACTGGCGCTGGTTCTGGGGGTCGTCGCCACGCTCGGCGCCTGCAAGGGTGAGGAAGAGAAGCAGGCCGAGGAACAGGCGCGTCCCGTGCGCAGCGTCACGGTCCAGCCGCAGACGCTCGGCAACACCGTCTCTCTGGCTGGCATCATCGAAAGCCAGGTCCAGGTCGATCTTGCCTTCCGCATTGGCGGGCGGATGACCGAGCGGGCGGTGGGCGTGGGCGACCAGGTCGAGGCTGGGCAGTTCCTGGCGCGTCTCGACGCGACCGACGAGGAAAACGGCCTGCGCGCCGCCGAAGCCTCGATGACCGCGGCCGAGGGCCAGCTGTCCGAAGCGCGGACGAACTTCGACCGTCAGCGTCAGCTTTACGATCGCGGCTTCGCCTCGCGCGCGGCGTTCGACCGGGCGGAAACAGGGCTCACCACGGCAGAGTCGCAGGCCGATGCCGCGCGTGCGCAGTATCTGATCGCCAAGCGCCGCCTGAATGACACGGCGCTCTATGCCGACGCGCCGGGCCGCGTGACGGCGGTCGGCGCGGAACCGGGCGAGGTTGTCCAGCCGGGGCGCATGGTGGTTCAGGTGGCACGCGATGGCGGGCTTGATGCGGTCTTCGATGTCCCGGCCAACATTCTTGAGACCAGCCCCGCCGATCCCGAGGTGAACGTCGCGCTGTCACAAAGCCCGACGATCAGCACCAAGGGCCGCATCCGCGAGGTGGCGCCCCGCGCAGATCTGGTCACCGGAACCTTCCGCGTGCGCGTCGGGCTGATCGACCCGCCGGGCGAGCTTCGTCTTGGGTCCACCGTCACCGGGACCGCGGACTTCGGCGAGGGAACCGTGATCGAGATCCCCGCAACCGCGCTGACGCGCAGTGAAACCGGGCCTGCTGTCTGGGTGATCGACCAAGGCACGATGGCGGTGAGCCTGCGTGATATCGAGGTCGAGCGCTTTCTTCCGGCAAGCGTGCTGGTCGAGACCGGCCTTGAACCCGGCGATGTCGTGGTGACGGCGGGCGTGCAGGCACTGCGTCCCGGACAGACCGTCCGATTGGCCGGAGCGGCGCAATGACCGGCTTCAATCTGTCCAGCTGGGCGCTGAAAAGCCGCCAGCTGACCATCTACCTGATGATCGTCGCGGTCATCGCGGGCGCCTTCGCCTTCATCAACCTCGGCCGGGACGAGGACCCGAGCTTCACCATCAAGACCATGCTCGTGACCGCCGTCTGGCCCGGCGCCACGATGGAGGAAACCCAGACCCAGCTGACCGACCGTCTGGAACGGCGGCTGGAGGAAACGACGGGTTTGGACTCGCTGCAGTCGATCACCCGACCGGGGATCGTCACGATCTATGTCAACCTGCAGGAATCCTTCCCGCCGGGCCGGGTGCCCTCCGTCTGGCAAGAGGTGCGCAACAGCGTCGGCGACATCCGCCATACCCTGCCGCCCGGCGTACTGGGGCCATTCTTCAACGACAGCTTCGGGGATGTGTTCGGCATCATCTACGGTTTCACCGCCGACGGATTCTCGGATCGGGAACTGCGCGACAATGTCGACATGGTCCGTTCCGAGCTGCTGCGGCAGGTGAAAGGCATTTCCAAGATCGAATGGATCGGGGTGCAGGACGAGCAGGTGCTGCTCGAGTTCCTCCCCGACCGCGTGGCCGCGATGGGGCTCGACTATGGCCGGATCTTCGAAGCGATCGCCGCACAGAACGTCGTGCGTCCAGCGGGCGTCATCACCACCGGGCAGGAGAATGTCGCGATACGCGTCTCCGGCTCGTTCGAGAACGAGGCTGACCTGCTGAATGTTTCGCTGGTCGCCAATGGTCGGATGATCCGCCTGGGGGACATCGCAACGGTCCGGCGGACCCTGTCCGACCCGCCCCAGCCGCTGCTGCGGATCAACGGACAAAGGGCGATCGCGCTTGCGATCTCGATGGCCGAGGGCGGGGACATCCTGGCGCTTGGGCACGACATCGACAAAGCTATGGCGAACATCAGGGCGGAACTCCCGATCGGCATCGAGCCAATCCTGATCTCGGATCAGCCGGTGGTCGTGGACCAGGCGATTGGCGACTTTACCGAGTCGCTCTGGCAGGCCGTGGCCATCATTCTTGGCGTCAGCTTCCTGGCCCTCGGAGTCCGACCCGGAGCGGTCGTCGCGATCGCCATTCCAGTGACGCTCGCCATCGTGTTCCTGGTCATGCAGGCCTTCGGGCTGGACCTGCACCGTATCTCACTCGGGGCGCTGATCATTGCCCTTGCGCTGTTGGTTGACGACGCGATGACGACCGTGGACGCGATTCTGCGGCGGCTGGCGATCGGCGAGACCATCGACCAGGCCGCCGGATTCGCTTTCCGCACCCTGGCAGCGCCAATGCTGACCGGAACGTTGGTCACGATCGCGGGCTTCGTGCCGATCGGCTTCGCGCAAAGCTCGGCCGGCGAATACACGATCTCGATCTTCTACGTCGTGGGGATCGCGCTGATCGCCTCCTGGTTGGTAGCGGTGATCTTTGCTCCGCTGATCAGTGCGGTCCTGCTGAAGCCCCCCGCGGAGACCGGAGAAGCCGAGAAGCCGGGGGCGGTGCTGCGGGCGTATCAGGGCTTTCTGTCAGTGGCGATGAAGATGCGCGTGTTGACGATCGCCGTGACGCTTGGCCTGTTTGCACTGGCTGTCATTGGCCTGCGCCATGTCGACCGGCAGTTCTTTCCGGCTTCGGACCGGCTGGAACTGATCGTCGATTTCCAGCTGCCGCGCGCCAGTTCGATCTTTGCCAGCGAAGACGCGATCCGGCGGATCGAGGATCACATCAAGGACAGCGGCGAGGCGCAATTCTACACCTCTTACGTCGGGCGGAGCGTCATCCGCTTCTATCTGCCGCTCTCGATCGAACCGCCGAGCGACCATCATTCGCAGATCGTGGTCATGGCCAAGGACTTCGAGGCGCGTCAGCGGCTTGAGGCGGAACTGTCCGGTTGGCTGGACGAGACCTTTCCCGAGGCGATCAGCCGCGTCAGCCCGCTGGAGCTTGGGCCCCCGGTCGGCTGGCCGGTGCAGTACCGCCTGACCGGTCCGGATGTCGAAGCGTTGCGCGCGAAGGCGATGGAGCTTGCCGGGATCGTCGCCTCGGAACCCGATGCGCGGCACGTCCATTTCGACTGGATCGAACCGGCGCGACAGCTGAAGATCGAGGTCGACCAAGACCGTGCCCGCCGCCTTGGCCTGACCAGCGCACAGGTTGCCTCGATCCTGAACACAGCAGTCTCGGGAACCACCGTCTCGCAGTTGCGGGACAACATCTACCTGATCCCGATCGTCGCCCGCGCGGACGAACAGGACCGGGTCTCACTCGATACGCTGTCCACGCTGCAGGTGCCCGTGCCCGGCGGCCGCACGGTGGCGCTCGGCCAGTTCGCGACCTTCACCTACGATCAGGAGCAACCCTTCATCTGGCGGCGCGACCGGCTGCCAACGTTGACGATCCTCGCCGATACCGCACCCGGGGTTACCCCCGAGGCTGTCGTAGAGGCCTTGCAGGACAAGATCGACGCGTTCGGCGCCGGGCTGCCGCCCGGCTTCGAAGTGCAGACCGGCGGCACCGTCGAAACGAGCGCAGATAGCCAGGCGTCGGTCTTTGCCGTGGTTCCGGTCATGGCCTTCATCATGGTGACGCTGCTGATGATCCAGCTCCAGAGTTTCCGCGACACGGCGATGGTGATCTCTCTCCTGCCGCTTGGGCTGATCGGGGTCGTTGGTGCGCTGCTTCTGTTCCAGCGCTCGCTCGGTTTCGTCGCGATCCTCGGGATCCTGGCGCTGATCGGGATGATCGCAAAGAACGCAGTGATCCTTATCACCCAGATCAACGATGAACGGGCGGCCGGGCTTCCGGTCCGCGAGGCGGCTGTGAAGGCGGCCACCAGCCGGTTCCGGCCCCTGCTGCTGACCGCGCTTTCGACCGTGCTCGGCCTTCTGCCGATCGCCCCGACGCTGTTCTGGGGGCCGATGGCCTTCGCGATCATGGGCGGGCTGCTTGTGGCGACGTTGCTGACGCTGATCTTCCTGCCGACGCTCTACACGACGCTGCACAAGGACCCGACCGGGCCGGCTGGCTGACGGCCGGGCGGCTTTACTGAGCGAAGGGGGCCCGCGCTACGTTGCGCAGGTCCTGGAACACCACGCCGGCCGCAGTGAAACCGGATTTTCGTTCTTCATCCTCGAGCATCTGTGCTCCGATGCTTCCCGTCCCCTGGATCAGCGAGATCATGACGGGGGAAGTGGCCACCTTGAAGTGCCTGAGGCTGTCATTCTGCGTCTCGACGGCTGACAGGTCGATCAGCGTCACCGGCAGGCCGCTGACCCGCATCGGATCGCTGACCGAGCCCAGCCGGTCGGGCGTGCCGCGCAGGAGGGCCGAGATCCGCAAGGCGCGATCGCGGCTTGAGGTGATGACGAAGATCGATACATCGATGCCGTCAAGCGCGCGCATCTGGCGTCGGAACACCTCGACGTCGACATCGGGTGCCAGAAGAACGATCGAATCGAGCTTGTTGAAGCCGGCCTCGCCGTCGCGGATCGCGCGCTGGCGGACCGCTTCCATCACGACGAAGGCGCCCATGGAATGGCCGCTGAGCACGATGTCCGTGGCGTTGGTCCGCGACAGGATCCCGATCAGCCGGTCGAGGTCGTCGCGGGCGACAAGGGCAGCTTCGCGGTCGGTGGCATAGGCGGTGACGCTTGCCGCAGAAGGCCAGGAATAATTGACCGATACGCCAGGGGTCGCGTAGTCCGAACTCATCTGCGCTTGCCGCATCAGCCCTTCGGCAAAATTCGTATTGAACCCGTGGACGAAGACAAAGATCTCGCGCTGGTTCTTCGGGATGCGCGCAAGCTGGGCATTGATCGTGCGAATGAACCCCGCCTCGTCGGCAATCGGGCGATTGGCAACCACAAGGAAGTCGGTCCGTGGATCAGGTGTCCCGCGCGGGAAGGTCACGGTGCCAGGCTCGCGGTTCGGCGGGACTGAGACTTCGGTTTCTGCAAAGCTCATCCCCGGGGCGATGCTGCCGGAAAAACCCGTCGGATCTGCGGCGGGCATACGGCTGGTCGCGACCAGAACCGGGCGGATATCGCCCATGGTCGCAGCCTCAGGGCTGACAACGATGCGGCCGCGGGGCGCGCAAGCGCAGAGCACGGTCAGTGCCGTAAGCGCAAAGGCCCAAAGGGAACGACCAAAGATCCCGGCGCCGTCCATGCCGAACCTACTCGGCGGCTCTGGGGACCGAAGGCGGCGCTGGCAAGTGGGCATCGCCTTCAAGACTGTCGAGGTCGAGCGTCGAGCGTTCGCCAATACTGTCGAAATTCTGCGTCAGCCAGTTATCCGCCCAGCCCCGGCCCAGATCGAAGAGCTTGCGGAGATAGGCCCATTCGGCATTCAGCTTGCTCGACGCAACAAGGTCCTGCACCTCGAGATAGGTGTGGATCAAGTGAAGATAGGTGTTCGTGTAGACACCGAGGTCGATGCCCCGCTCCTGCGCGACGCGCTGCATAAGGCCGATGGCGCGCAGTTCCTTGACCAGGCTTGAGTTGAAGCTGATCTCATTCACCCGGTTCATGATCTCGCGCGCGGAACGGGGTGCCTCATGGCGGACCAGCGGGTTGATCTGGACCACGACGATGTCGGGGCTGGCGGGGCTGGACAGCAGCGGATAAAGCGCCGGGTTCCCGGTAAAGCCCCCATCCCAATAGAATTCGCCGTCAATCTCGACCGCCGGGAACATCTGCGGAAGGCAGGCCGAGGCAAGCACCGGCTCGACCCCCAACTCGCCAGGACCAAAGACCCGCGACCGCCCCGTGCGAACATTTGTCGCCGCAACATGGACCCGAAGCCCTTCTGCCGCGTTGATCCTGTCGAAGTCGACATGTTCGGCCAGAAGCCCGCGCAGCGGGTTCAGACCGAGTGGATTCAGATCATAGGGCGAGAACATCCGGCTCAGCCCTTCGAAGAACAGGTATCCGGGCGAATGGTCGAGGCTGTAGTTTCCAATCATCCGGTCCAGCGGGCTGCGCTGGAAGGGCGAGAACTGCGCGGCGTCGCTGACTGCCTTCCAGAAGCGTTCGAGCCCAGCCCGGGCGCGCGCGCGCCCTCCGGCGGCAATGCCGTCGGCCATGACCACGGCGTTCATCGCGCCAGCCGAGGTGCCGCTGACGCCCACGATCTCCAGCCTGTCCTCTTCGAGGATCCGGTCCAGCACACCCCAGGTCAATGCGCCATGCGACCCACCGCCCTGCAGCGCAAGGTTGATCGGTTTTGTTTTCCGGGGGGAACGGGCCATCAGAACTCCTTTGCGGCCAATCTGGCCGAACCTCGAAACGGTTATGTAAAGCCTAACCCGCCGGCTTGCCCTGCACAATCAAACAGGGCGGCAACCCGCCGCTCGGGGCGAGAGGCCGCAGGGAATGGCTGGCCCTTCGGCCCCGGTTGCCTAAATCTGATCCTGACCAATCCACGAGAAAGGCTTTGACCCATGCGGCACCACACGATCCTGCAGACGACCACGGCGCTGACCCTGTCGCTGTCGATTGTGAATGGCGGGGTGGCCTCGGCCCAGGTTGCGGGGATACCGCGGCAGGTCCCTGCGGCCATCTCTGATGGCGCGCATATCTGGCTGGCCCAGTCGAACACAGACTGCTCGGTAGATCCTGCCGCCGCGGGCTGTACGCCCCCCGAGACTTCGCCTGCGGACGGGACCGTACCATCCCCCGAGACGACGATATCGCCGACAGATCCGGGCATGACCGTTCCCGAGATCGCGCCGGATGCTGAAGCGCCGGCCGACGATCAGCAGGTTGCACCGTCCCCGGCCGATGCCGCGCCGTCGGAGCCGACGACCGATGCCGGGACAGAGCGAACGCCCCCTGCGCAAGACCAGGCGCCGGCCCCTGCCAAGACCGCGGATCCGCAGGCAGGTGAAACAGTGCCCGAGAATGGCGGCGAGACTGCGCCACAGGCGACCGGCACCGCGGAACCTGCCCCACAAGCGACCCCGACCGAGGAACCTACAGCGCCGGCTGCACCCGAGACACAGGCGGAGCCTGCACCGGACGAAAGTGAGGCCACGCCTGCGCCCGCCCCCGCCGACGCGCCAAAGCAAACCGATGCGTTACCCGAAGGCGGGCAGGCAGAGACCGACGCGGCGCCACCTCCGGCCGAAGCAGCCCCCGCCGATGCACCGGTAACCAAGGATGGCAATGCGCCACCCGAGAACGGTCAAGCCAGCACGGATGCGGCTTCGTCTGTGACCGAGCCGGCCCCGGCGGACCAGCCGGTTGCCGAGACGGCCCCTGTGCCAACGGCCGAGCAACAGGCGGTCCTCGACTCGCTGATGGCGAAGCCCGAGGTGGCCTCGGCGGTGCAGACGCTGGAGCAAGCCGTAGCCCCTGTTGCGGAAACCGCCGCTCCGGCGGCCGCCGCCGCGCTGGAAGGTGCCGCGCCTCAGCCGGCTGCGACTTCGACCCAGACGATCACTGCCGAAACCGCCCGCAGCAGCGAGCAGGATTTTCAGACCAAGGTGACGACCGCGGCCCCCGCCACCGCCGAGAAGAAGAGCGGGCTTTCCGATCTGGAGAAGGCCGGCCTCGTGGCTCTCGGCGCGGTGGCCGTGGGCATGATGGTAGCGAACAACCGAGTGGTCGCCAATTCCGGCGACCGGGTCGTGGTCGATCAGGGCAACGGCAACCTCGCCGTCTGGAAGGACGATGACGCGCTTCTGCGCCAGCCCGGCGTGGTCGAGACGACGCAGCGCTATTCGGACGGCTCGACCCTGACCTCGATCGCGCGCGGGGATGGCAGCACCGTCGAGACGGTACGCGATGCGACGGGTCGCGTTCTTCGGCGCGAGATTGTCTTTCCGAATGGTCAGCGCGTCGGCATCATTGACGATACCCGTCCGGTGAAGCCGGTCGATGTCTCGCGGCTGCCGAAGCCGCGTGTCCCTTCTTTCAGCCTGCTCGAGGACACTGATCTGGCAGACCTGCGCAATCGTCTTGCCGAGGCGCAGCAGCCGGGGCTTGACCGCTACAGCCTGGCCCAGGTGCGTGGCATTGCCGAGCTCCGCGCCCTGGCGCCTGAACTGAGCCCGCGCCCCATCACCTTCGCCACGGCGTCATCCGCGATCCCGCCGGAGCAGGCGGGCCGCCTGGGGCAACTGGCCAAGCTGATGACCGAGATCATTGCTGATGACCCACGGTCGCTTTTCCTGATCGAGGGGCACACTGATGCTGTCGGCAGTGCCGCCTACAACCTGGCCTTGTCTGACCGCCGTGCGGAGTCGGTGGCGCTTGCCCTGACGCAGGTTTTCGGCATCCCGCCAGAGAACCTAGTGGTGCAGGGCTACGGCGAGCGCTTCCTGAAGGTCCCGTCGGAAAGGGATGAACCCCGCAACCGTCGCGTGGCGGTCCGGGACATCACCTGGCTGGTGGACGGCAGCTAGATCGCCGAGGCCACCAGACCGAGCGCGACAATCCCCAGATAGCCGGCGGCCCCACGACGCAGGGGCCGCGGCAATCCGCTTTCGGTCAGCCGGCCAAGGGTCGCCCCGGCCGCAATCCAGAGAAGCGAGGCAAGGACAATGATCCCCGCCAGCCCTGCAAGCCATGGCAGCAGGGCGACAAGGCTGCCAGTCGCAGGCAGGATCGCAAGCCCGATGATCAGTCCCTTGGGGTTCAGGAGCGTGGTGATGAAGATACGGGCCGGCGTCACCGTCCGGTCCGGGCCGGTCGCGGGCGGCGCCTGCCAGAGCCGCACCGCCAGGTAGATGACCCAGGCCGCCGCCACGAGCTTTACCGTCTCGGCAACAAACGGATGGCCCTGCAGGATCGGTCCGCCGAACAGCGCGAGCGGTGTGACGACCAGAAGATAGGCTGTGACTTCCGAAGCTGTCAGGACGAGCGACGACCGCAGACCACGAGACGCGCCGCCTACTGCAAGCAGCGTGTTGGTCGGACCGGGAGAAAACAGCAGCGCGATCAGTGCTGCTACAAAGGCAAGAGGTGTCATCGCGTCGCCCATGGATCGGTTGCTGCCTGCCTATCAGTCCCGCGGGATTCGCCCATGACCCATGTCAATCGCGCGCCGCCGCGACGTTGGCCTTCAGCGCCTCAAGCCCCCCGGGCGTCCAGCCCGGCGCATCAGTCAGCGAGGCCCAGGCATCAAGGTAGTGCGGGAAGGCATAGCTGTGCCCATGACCAAGCGGCGGGGTCGTCGCCAGCATGATGTCGATGCCGAGTTGCAGGAATGTGACCACCGGGATCCAGGTGAAATCCGGGCTGACATCCGGCCCGAGCGGCGGTTGCAGCCAGGCCGGCCGTCGCCAAAGCGCATGGGGATCGAAGAAGGTCACCGCATCCGAGGCATATTGCAGGTAGATGATCCGGTAGGGCCCCCAGGGCGCGGGCGCGTCATTCAGCTTGTTCGTCTGCGAGGTGAAGCGGATCACGGACCCGTCGCGGAATTCGGGCAGCCAGGCGGGTGTGCCGGGATTGCGCTGCGCGGTGACGTTGTTCCAGGTGCGGCTGGGGAAGGGCGGGCCAACCCAGAGCGCTCCCTGATAGGGATCGCCGATCACCTGGAACAGGTCGTGGCTGAGATCAGAGTTGAACGAGCCTAGGCTGAGGCCGTTCAGATACAGACGCGGCCGGTGATCCTTGGGCAGGCTGTGCCAATGGTCATACACCTTGGCGAAGACCGCGCGGGCGGTGTCGATGCCATAGGTCGGATCGGCCAGAAGCGCGAGCCAGCTGGCCAGATAGGAATACTGGACCGAGACACTGGCGACATCGCCATGGAGGACGTATTCCAGCGCGGACTGGCCCTCGGGATCGACCCAGCCGGTACCGGTGGGGGTCACTATGACAAGGTTCGTCCGATCGAAGGCGCCGATGCGGATCAGTTCGTCCAAGGCCAGTTGCGCCCTGTCCTCGACCGTATCGGCCGAGTTCAACCCGACATAGACGCGCAACGGCTCTTTCGCCGGCAAGCCGGTCATCGCCTCGATCATCGCCTTGTCGGGCTTGGCCGCAATGGTTTCGCGTCCTGCGCGCCCGAGGCCTTCCCAGGTCAGCAGAGAGCCGGGCCCGCCGGTTTTCATCGGATCGGTCGGTTGCGGGCTGCCGTCTTCAAAGGTCGCATCGAGCCTTGCATAGACCCGGTCGAAGGCGAGAAAGGCCTGATGGACGATCACGCCGCTGCCGATGTTCCAAAACAGGAATGCCGTTGCGACCAGACCGATGATTGCCGCGACCGGTCCCGGGATCCAGCGGGCAAGCCGCATCGAAAGCCAAAGGACCAACCTGCGGAACAACCGGCCGACAACCAGCAGGATCAGGAAGACGACCAGCGCGACGACGGCAATCGTGAATGGGCCGGCACTGGTGATGGGCGGCATGTCCATGACCTCGCGCAGGCGGTTCTGCCAGCCGGCCGCCTTCCACAGCGCGACGATGAGGACAAGGCTGCAAAGCGCGATCACGGCGGCCTTGAGCCGCCAGAGCGACCGCTCTTCCGGAACTGGCAGCTTCAGGCCAAGCCACAGATAGCGCAGCCCCCAGCCAAGGCCGTAGCCCGCCCCGAGGGTAAAGCCCGTCAAGGCCCCCTGCACAACCGGATGGCGGGGCACAAGGCTGGGCGTCAGCGAGGCGGCGGCAAAAAGGGTGGCGAGGATCAGTCCGGTCGCCGTGAACGAAGTCAGGAAAGCGGCAAGACGGCGGGGAATCATCGTGGCGACCTTCACTGGAGTGACGCCGCGACCCTAGCCCGCCCGGCCTGAGGCCGGAAGAACCTCAGGCCAAAAAACGCTGCCGACCTTCAGATGGCGTAGCGCAGGATTGCAGCGAGCGCGCCATTGCCGGGAAGATCAGCCTTGCGCGCCGAGATCACCCGCGCGCCGGCCCTCAGTGCCCGCGCTGCAATTTCATCCACCACACCGTAGTTCGCCGCACCCGCCTTTTCGGCCAGGGTGACGGCCCCGTCCTCGTCCGCCACGGTGCCGACCACGACCTGATCCATGTCGACGATCAGCGTCTCGACTGCGCCATAGGTGGCCGCCCGCGCTGCCTGGGCAATGTCCGTCGTTGCCCGGCCCTGCGCGGCACGATCGGCGAACAGGGCGGCGACCTCGGCGATCTGGCTTTGGTAGATCCGGTCGAGAATGCTGCGCGCCGCTGCGGCAAGCTCATGATCGGGCGTGTGGTCGGCCGAACCGGGGATCACCTCGGTTGCCGTATGGGCGTAAGTCGAGACCGAGCGGTAGATCGAACTCATCGGCTCGGCCGCCGCGATGATGAGCGGCGTCTCATGACCCGCAAGCACTGGACGCAGAACCTGGTCGACGGTCCGGGCATAGCGGGTCATCAGCGCATGTTCGCTGGTCTTTTCGCCCGTCGTGCCCGCGCCGGTCCGCTCGCCGTGGCTGCGACGGCCAAGCGCGTCGGCCATTGTCTTGGGCAGGCCCGGAACCTTGACCTCGAAGGGCGGCAGGTCGCTGGTGATCTCGACCAGACGCAGACCGCCCATGCCAATGGCAAGCACATAGGCGTGATGCGGGAAAGTGACGGAACGCAGAAGCGGCTTGATGTGGAAGCGGTCCGAAACCTCGACCATGCTGGATAGTTTGTTCGGCAGGCGGAAGGTCGTCAGACTGTCGGGCGTCACGAAGACGGCAAGGCTGTTGGCCTGGAAGGCCCAGAAATCGTCGTCCGCGATCAGATGCCCCACCGCCTCTTCGATCGGCCAGATGGTCCGCTTGGGCGAGTCTGCTGCCTCGAGCTGGGCAACGGCCTCCTTGAGCAGGTTCTTCAGCTCGATCCTGTCCTGTTGCGCGCCTTCGGTCAGCGGCGTGGTGGCAAGGTAGATCGACACGCAGGGCCCTCCCCGGGTGTCGATGAGCTTCAGGATGTCGGCTCGGGTCGGCAGGTCGATGTGCAGCATGTCTCTCTCCCCCGGCAAGACCCCAGTATGAGGGCCTGCTTGATCCTTTGTAGGGTTAGCTGAAGCCGCACGAAACCGCCTTGTCGCAGATCAAGGCCGCGCCATCTCCGTTTCTGCCGGACAAGGCGCGGAGCCGAAGCGTCGGGGTGGAACGGCTATCAGCGCCCGGTGATCCAGGCGCCGAGCTTGGCAAGTTTCGAAGGGCCAACGCCGGGTCGCGTCTCGCGCTGGTCGGCCATGGCGTAAAGCTTGTACATGCCATGCACACCCAGCCAGCGCAGCGGCTCGGGCTCCCATTTGCGGACGCGGTGGTTGACCCAGGGCAGGGTGGTCAGGCCGGTTTTGCGGCCAAGCGACAAATCGGCCAGCGTCCGGCCTGACAGGTTCGAGGTCGAAACCCCGACGCCTACGTAGCCGCCGGCGAAGCCCATACCGGTCGCCGGGTCGAAGCCAACGGTCGCGCACCAGTCGCGCGGCACGCCGATGACGCCGCACCAGGCGTGGGCGACGCCATATTTCGCTGCTTCGGGGAAATGCCGGTTGAGGATCGCGATGAGGCGCTCTACCGTCACGGGGTCAGGCTCGCCCATGGTGTCGATACGCGATCCCATTCGGTAGGGCACTCCCCGCGCGCCGACGGTGATGCGGCCTTCGCGGGTGCGCTGGCAGTAGCAATAAGCATTGGCCATGTCGCCGATGATCTCGTGCCCCTGCCAGCCGATCCGATCCCAGACCTCTTGCGGCAGCGGCTCGGTCGCGATCTGGGCCGAGTTCAGCGGCAGCCATTGTCGCGCCAGGCCGGGGAATGTGGCGGTGAAGCCCTCGGTCGCGCGGATCACAACCTTGGCCGTGACCGTGCCGCGATTGGTCGTGACCTTTCCCGGAGCGAGCGCGATGACGGTCGTGCCCTCGGCAATCGTCACGCCCAGCCGCTCGACAGCAGCCGCGAGACCCCGGGCGAGCTTGGCCGGCTGCACGCGGGCGACCCCGGTCACAACCATCGCACCCATTGCGCCGGGGATGCGGATGCGGGCCAGCGTCTCGCCTTCGCCGATGGCATAGACGCGGTCCGGCCCCTCGCCCCAGCTTTGCCGATGCTCGACCTCGTCCAGCATTCGGGTCATCTGGGCGTGGTTTGTCGCCACCATCAGCTCGTCGGTGCGGCAGATGTCGGCGTCAATCCCCTCGGCCTCGGTCACGCGGATGACCTCGTCCACGGTGCCGGTCATCGCGTGCACCATCCGCCGGACATCGTCAGGCGTCGTCCCGCCGGTCAGGTATTTCTCGTGGTTCCAGGCAAAACCGCCTGAAAGCCACCCTCCATTGCGGCCAGAGGCCCCGAAGCCGGCGAATTCCTTCTCGACGACGATGACCTTCAGGGTCGGATCGGCCTTCTTGAGGTAATAGGCGGTCCAGAGGCCGGTATATCCCGCTCCGACAATGCAGATGTCAGCCGTCGTGTCGCCGGAGAGCGGGGCACGGCGGGTCGGAAGGCCACCGATATCGGCATACCAGAACGAAACGTCGCCAGTCCTTTGCGGCTTCATTGCTTGCCTTTCATTGCATTCAGTCGCCGGTCCGCGGCGCTGGCGGCTGTCTGGGCGGTAGCCACCGCCCCCTCGAACCAGCCCTGTTCCGGGCTGACATGGTCCGAGCCCGCAAACAGAACATGCGGCGAAGCTGACCAGTTTGCAGGGTCATAAGCGACCACAGTGTCGAGAAATGGCGATACCCAGGTTCCGCGCGCGAAGGGATCGGCGGTCCAGTCATGCCAGTCGAAGTCGACCACCTCCGACTCCGGGAAAGCGGCGGTCACCGCGGCTGTCACGCCTTGCTTGGATGGCCCGCCCACCTCGTCCTTCAGGCCGAAGCCAACGACCAGCGTCGTTCCGTCTGGCGCGATGTGATCGGCGTAAAGCCAGCGCAGGCCCGCGGTTTCGCCCAGGGCAACGACGCCGGGCGCCGCGCCCTTGGCCCGGATCAAGAGCTTGATCGCCCGCCCCCCATGACCCTTCGCGCAAAGCCTGGCGGCCTCTGGTGGCAGGGGCGGCGCAAAGACGATGTCGCGGAGCGTGTTGATCGGCGCGGCGACGAGGGCAAACTTTGCGGAAAGACTCGTTCCGTCGGCCAGGCCAACCTCGACGCCCTTTCCCGTATCGCTGACCGACGTGACGACCGCGCCCAGGCGCAACTCGGCACCCGAGACCACCGCGATGCGCCGGACGAGGTGCTCGACACCGCCAGTCACCGTATCCGCCAGCTCTTCGAGCTTGATGAGCAGCCCAGACCCTACCTTGGGTGTGAGGAGTTCACCCACACTGACGCGTTCGGGATCGGCCGAGCCGCTGATCGTCCACCAGGCAAGGATTTCACGCCGGGCCGCGTCAGAGATCGAACGGGTATCGAAGTAGTCCGCAAGGGTCAGCTCCTCGAACTGCCGCGCCGCCTTCGCGTCGTCGCAGAACCGGGCAATCCCGACTTCGGCCTCGGCCGCCTGCGTCGGGCCGTCCAGCGGGTGGCCGCCGAGGAAGTCGCGGCGACCGACGAGCGGAGCCCGTGGTGTGAAGCCGACGCCGACGCGCGCGGCAAGGCCGCGGATCTGCGCGTGGTCCTTGCGGATCCAGCCGCCGCCAAACTCGACAGTCTCGCCGTTCCCGGAGTGGGGGCGGGACCGGGCCCGGCCGCCGAGGTGGTCGCGGGCTTCGACAATCACGCTCGAATGGCCGCGATCCGCGAGCCAAAGCGCGGCGGTCGCTCCGGCCAGACCACCGCCGATGATTATCACGTCCGCGACCTGCATCTCAGAGATACCAGTCGTATTCGCGTGGCAGGACATCTGCGAGGAATGCGTCAAGCTCCGAGCGCTTGATCGCAGCATAGGCCGCCGGGTAGCGCGGGCCGAAATAGTCGGCAAGGATCGCCGATCCTTCGATCCGGTCCAGCGCCGTCCAGAGGCGCATCGGCATGTCGGGATCGACCTCTTCACCGGCATTGCCGGTCGAGGGTGAGGTCGCTTCCAGCCGGTTGACCAGCCCGTGATGCACGCCCGCCAGCATCGCAGCCATGACGAGGTAGGGGTTGGCATCGGCCCCCGCGAAACGGTGCTCGATCCGCCGGGCCTGCCCGCCGCCCATCGGAACGCGGAACGCGACCGAGCGGTTGTTGACCCCCCAGCTGGTGTTGACCGGCACGAACAGGTTCGGCCCGAACCGGCGATAGGCATTCAGGTTCGGGGCGAAGATCGCCATTGCGTCGGCGCTTGTCGCCTGCAGCCCGGCAATCGCGTGGCCGAGCATCAGGTCGCCTTGCGGCTTGCGCTCGTCGAATATGTTTCTGCCGTCGGCATCGGCAAGGCTCATGTGGATATGCAGGCCCGACCCCGACTGGTCGGTGAAGGGCTTGGACAGGAAGGTGGCGTCAAGACCATGCTTCTGCGCCACGCCTTTGGCGATCCGCCGCAGCATCAGCGCGTGGTCGCAGGCGCGGACCGGATCTGCGATGTGGTCGAGGTTCACCTCGAACTGCGCGCCGCCATATTCTGCCGTCGCGGCACCCGCCGGAACGCCCTGCGCCTGACAGGCCGCGTCGATCTCAGCAAGGATCGCGCCAAATTCGTCAAGCTTGTCGAAGGCCAGCACACGCGGCGCCTCCGGTGCTCGGCCGGCCCGTGCCGGTCGTGCCGGGTGGATACGACCGCTTTCATCGCGGGTCGGATCGACGATGTAGAACTCGAGCTCGCAGGCGACGACCGGTGTCAGATGCAACTCGGCGAAGCGGGCAACCACCCGCTCGAGGATGCGGCGCGGATCGAACCACCAGCCATCCGACCCTTCCGGTGCGGCGGGGGCAATCTGAACCTGGGCCACGCCGTTCTGCCACGGGACCGGCACCAGCGTGCCGGGCAGCGGATAGGACGTCGCATCGGGGTCGCCGTCCGAGAAGCCGATGCCGTTCACGTCCCAGCAGGTGCCAAGGGCGTCGAGCGTGGTGATCCCGGCGCAGAAGGCCGCGCCCGAGGACCAGAGCTTGGCGGCGTCGCGCACGGGCAGCCGCTTGCCGATCGCCGTGCCGCAGAGATCAAACAGAAACGCGTCAACAAAACGGGTGCCGGGATGCTCCGCCAGATAGGCGGCAAGCTCTGCCGGAAGGGGCTTATCGGTCAGGGGCTTGTTCATGATTGCCTTGTGTAGTGATCCAGATCCGCAAGACCCGAGGTCGGCGGCGAGATGATCCATTGCACTTCGGCCGGGGTCGTGCCGACATTCTCTGTCCGGTGAGGTGTGGCAGAGGAGTATTCGATGCTGTCGCCTGCACTCAGTCGGAATCGCTCTTCCGCCAAAGTCACCTCGACCTCGCCACGAAGGACGAACAGCATCTCGTGCGAATTGCCGTGGGTGTATGTGTCGGGACCCGTCGAGCCGCCGATGTCGAACTCGCCGACATAGACCTCAAAATCATGGATCGGACGTTGCGACAGCAGCGTCTTCCGGTAGCCCGACGCTTCCGGAAGCGCGGGACGCTCACCCTTGCGCAGGACGCGGTGGGTCGAGGGCAGGCGTTCGTCGAACAGGTCCGCGACCGAGATCGACAAGGCCTGCGCAAGATGCATCAGAGTCGAGGTGGTCGCCCCGGTCAGCCCGCGTTCGAGTTGGCTCAGGAACGAGGCGGAGGTGCCGGTGAGTTCGCCCAGCTGGCGCAGCGACAACCGACGGGCCTGCCGGAAACGGCGCACACGTTGAGCGAGGCGGCCGATCTCGGGCGAAAGCGGAGGTGGTTCTGTGAGGATTGGCTCAGACATCGACAGGCACTTACTGAACGGACCATTAAGTAGCACTGTCGACTGTGTTCCGACAAGGGGAATCTCGGTTTCCTCGCGGCTGCCCCTTGCGGGATGCGCGGGTGCCTCTAGCTTGCTCTCAGGTGCGGGGGGCAGCGGGATGCTAGAAGGGGAAAGCGGGCTAAAGGACGCGATCATCGTCGCGCATGGGCAGCCGTCTGCCCCGGTCCCCGCCGATGCCGAAATCATCGCGCTTGCAGGCCGTGTCGCCAGCTTTCTGCCCGGCTGGAGAGTTGAAGGCGCAACGCTGGCCGCAGAGGGCTCGCTTTCGCGCGCGGTCGCGGCCTGTGCAGGAAAAATCATCGCCGTCTACCCGATGTTCATGGCGGATGGCTGGTTCACCACGGTTCACCTTCCTGCCCGGCTTTCCGAAGCAGGGGCGGGCGCGGTGTGGCAGCTTCCGGCGTTCGGGCTTGATCCCGCCGTTCATCGACTGACCGTCGATCTGGCCCGGCAGGCCCTGTCCGTCGGGACGACCGACGCAATCCTCTTGGCCGCGCACGGGTCTGGCCGCAGCCAGGCGCCTGCCAGAGTCGCCGATGACATGGCCCGCCGCATTGCCGCAGAAACCGGGGCGAATGTCGAAGCGGGCTTCATCGAGCAGGACCCGCGAATTGCCGAGGTCGCCCGCCGGCTCGGTCCGCAAGCGATCTGCCTTCCGTTCTTTGCGGCCCGCGGCGGGCATGTCCTGACCGATCTGCCCGAGGCTTTGGCCGAGGGCGGCTTTGCCGGGACGCTTCTGGATCCGGTCGGTTGCCATGCGGCAGTGCCGCAGGTGATCGCTGATCGGCTGCGGCGCGGCTAGGTTGCAACGGGCAGGATTGCGGCGCGGGCTTCCTGCACGGCGACGCGTGTATCGGCCCAATTGGCGCGCAGGTCGTGCGTCGCCCAGATTGTCGGTCGCCCCTGCTTGAGCAGTCTTTCCAGCGTCGCGAGGTGGCGGGACAGGGGGAGTGCGCCAAAGGTCGATGCCGATCCGGCCAGTCGGTGGGCCAAGCGGCGAACCTCGTCGGGTTCTGCCCCGGCATCAATCCGCTCGATGGTTGCGTCCCCCTCGGCGACGAAGCGCTGAAGCAATCCGTCCAGCGTTTCCGCGCCCAGATGTGAGACCAGGTCGTTCAATGTGTCACGGTCGAGCGGCTTGTCGGACGTGCCATCGGACGGAGCGATCACCGCGCGCCCCTCGATTGCCGCCGACAGGCCACCGCGCGTGATCGGCTTCACCAGGCAATCGTCCATCCCCGCGGCACGGTAATGGTGCAACTCGTCGGGCATGGCATGAGCGGTCACCGCAACGATGCGGGCCTTGGCCGAAGCGCCGCCCTGGCGGACAAGGCGCGTCGCCTCCATCCCGTCGAGGCGCGGCATCGAGATATCCATCAGGATCACGTCGAACTGCTCGCTCTCCGCCAAGGCGACGCCTTCGAGGCCGTCGCTGGCCTCGGTAACCACATGACCGCCTTCAGCCAGCAAGGTGCACAGCACGAAGCGGTTGATGGAATTGTCCTCGATGACCAGGATACGCCGCGGCACCGGTTTCGCCTTGGCCGCGCTTTCCCAATCTTCTGCAGAGACGGTGCCAGCAGTGGAAAAAGGCAAGCGAACCCAGAAGACACTGCCTTCTCCCGGTTCGCTTTCGATGCCGATCTGGCCGCCCATCGCTTCCACGATGCGCCGCGTAATGCCAAGACCAAGGCCCGTTCCGCCAACCGCGCGCCCGTAGGAGCGGTCGAGGGTGACAAAGTCGTCGAAGATCCGCTCCTGATCCGCCTCGGCGATGCCGATGCCGCTGTCGATGACGCGGAATTCGACCAGCGGGTTGCCGGCTAGCGAGGGCAGGGCCTCGATCTCGACCGTGACGCGGCCGTCCGTCGTGAACTTCACCGCGTTGCCGACAAGGTTCAGCAGGATCTGGCGCAGCCGCCCAGGATCGCCGATGACCCGTCCTACCGGATCGGAGGCGGCAACGATCTCGATATGGTTTCCGGCAGCCTCGGCAAGTCCGGACTGGTTCGCGACCACTTCGGTGACCAAAGCCTCGACCGAGAAGGCGACTGCATCCAACCGCATGGCGCCGGCTTCGCTGCTGGACAGGTCCAGCACCGCATTGACGTGACCAAGCAGAACATTTCCGGTTGTCTCGATGATGTCGACGATCTCCTTCTGACGCTCCGTCAGATCGGTCGATCCGAGGATCTCGACAGAGCCCAGTAGCCCGTTGAGCGGCGTCCGCATCTCGTGGCTCATCACGGCGAGGAACGCGGCCTTCGCCCGCTCGTTTTCAAGCGCACGGTCGCGGGCCTTGCGCATCTCTTCTTCGGTGTTGCGGCGAAGAGAAATGTCACGAAGGAATACGACGGCCATCTCTCCCTTGCCCCCCCGGGTGCCGACGATCGTCAGCTCTGCGGGAAAGCGCTCGCCGTTCTTGCGCATTGCCAGAAGATCGAGCCGAGCCCGGCCGGACAGCTTGCCTTGAGCGTCGATCACGCGTGCCTCGATCTCCTGCACAGTTTCGCGCATGGATTCTGGTGGCAGCAACAGCATCTGCGTGGATTGACCAATCACCTCGTCGGGTTTGTAGCCAAACATTTCTTCGGCTGCCGGGTTGAACTCGAATGCGATCCCGTCCCGGTCGATGACGAGAATCGCGTCAGCCGAGGATTCAACTACGGTCTTGAGGCGATCGGTCATCGTCGCCATCTGGATCGTCTGCTGGCGGCTTTGCTGGCTGTTTCGGAACATTGCATAGGCCAGGACGCTCAGCGCGATCACCAGCATCGATGTCAGGACAGTGACGTTTCGCAAGGTCTGCGCGACCCCCAGCCGATCAGCATCGGCGCGCGTCGAGAAATAGTCGATCCCGGCCATGGAAATCGACCGGGCATAGGGGCGCAGCGTCTCGATTTGCTTGGCAAGGGAGGGGATTGCCGCCAGCAGCCGGTCGTCCGGCCCGTCGATCAGCGGGAGGGCGGTGTCCACAAAGTCGCGGTATTGCGCCAGACTGTTTGCGAATTCGGGTTGCTGGCGGAGGTCCTCGAACAGACTGCTCTTGTCGAAGATAGTCAAGCGCGACAGGAAAATGTCGAACCTCTGGCGGATGTTCGCGAGTTCCGGTTCGGGCTTGTCCAGCGCTTCGTGGAACAGCGACGTCTCGACCTCGAGCTGGGCAAGGGACCATTGGACGTTGTCGGAACTCGCGCGGCCGAGCGCCTCGAGCTGGCGCTGGACCTCTATCATCAGCAATACGATGACGACCGCAAACAGAAGCAGGGCCGCTGCGACAAGCGTGACATAGACAAAGCGCACCCAGCCTTGTCTTTCCCGCAGTCCCTTTGCCACTCTGGCTTTCCTTTCCGCGCTGGCCGACCTTCTATCCGCCCGAAGGCTAGCCGAACCGGCCCCGGGTTCAAGTCCGCCGGTCTGTTGTTTGGGGAAGAGGTGAATCTGGGTTGCGGACTTGCCGGATTTCGAGAAGATCGGGAAAGTGCCGGCGCATTCCGGTTGGGACGACTTTCATCGAACAGGGCTGGCTGAACCGATCATGAGGATCCTGCTGGCAGATGACCATGATCTGGTCCGCGAAACGATCGCGGCCTTTCTGAAGGCCGAGGGATTCGATTCAATCAGGGTCGTCGGGAGCCTGCAGGAAGCCTTGGCGGTGATCGAGGCTGAGGGACCGAACGATCTGGTTCTGCTCGACTACAGCATGCCGGGCATGAATGGGCTGGAAGGCATGGCTTCGGCATTGAAGGCCAATGGCGGCAAGCCTGTTGCGATCCTGTCCGGCTTTGCCTCGCGCGAAGTCGCCGAGGCGGCGATGCGGTCGGGGGCTGCGGGCTTCGTGCCCAAGACGCTTGGATCGCGGGCGATGGTCGCGGCGGTCCAGGCCATGCTGAAAGGCGATGCCTTCCTGCCTTACGGCGAACTGACCGATCCCGGTTCGCCGGGGGAGGGGCGCTTCAACCTGTCTCGCCGCGAGCACGACGTTCTGCGCGGCATTTGCGAAGGCAAGTCCAACAAGGAAATCGCGCGCGACCATGACCTGCAGGAGGTCACGGTCAAGCTGCATGTGAAGACGCTGAGCCGGAAGCTCGGTGCGAAGAACCGCACCCATGCCGCGATGATCGCGCGTGATTTCAGCCTGCTGTGACCGGCCTGTTCCGGGGCATTGTCTTTGCGGATTGCATAGCCTCTCGGGCAGGTCCATACCGGTTCCAGCCCCCCTACACCGGACCCTGCAATGATCCTTTATGGCATTTCGACCTGCGATACCTGCAAGAAGGCGCTCAAGGCCCTGAAGGCAGATGGGATCGAGGTGACGTTTCGCGACGTGCGCGCCGAGCCGCTGACCGCGGAGGAGATCGCCGAGTTCGTGCAGGCCTTCGGCGATGCGATCATCAACCGTCAGTCGACGACCTGGCGGTCCCTTGGAGAATTCCTGAAGGCTGCCGAGCCCGAGGCGCAGCTTGCCGCGCAGCCAACGTTGATGAAGCGTCCGGTGATCCGGTCAGGCAAGGACCTTCATCTGGGATGGGACGACAAGGTGAATGCCGCCCTCCTCAAATGAGACAGCCCGCGCCGAAGGCACGGGCTGAGAAGCCTTCCTGGCGATGGCTCAGAGAAGCTTGAGGTCTCCCGCCGACTGGCGGCCATCCCGGCCCGACTGAAGCTCGTAGCCGATCTTCTGGTTGTCGTTCAGGCCCTTCAGGCCCGCCCGCTCTACAGCCGAGATGTGAACGAAGATGTCCTTGCCGCCGTCATCCGGCGCGATGAACCCATAACCCTTGGTCGCGTTGAACCACTTCACGGTGCCGGTCGGCATGCCGCTCTCTCCTTAAGTCAGTCCTCCCGGGGCGAGATTGCACCGGGCCGTGTCCCCCGAACCTGTTCTCCCCGTCGTCCCTGGCAGGGGACCCCGGCAGCACTTCCGGCCACGCGACAAAAAGTCTGCCGCATCCCCGGAAAAAATCAAGTATCTCGTGAAACATCCGGGTTTCGGCCGCGGCGCGGCCGAAATTTCGGTGATTTCCTTCCATTTCGGCGGTTAGTGCCGCTTACTCCGGCATCAGGTCGGGCGGTGTCGCTTCCTGCGCCAAAGCCGCGATCACGTCCGGAAGTGCCAGCGTTTCGGTACGCGTATCACCCAGCCGGCGCAGCGAAACGGTGCGGTCCTGGACCTCCTTCATGCCGATGGCGAGGATCACGGGAACCTTGCCGACCGAGTGCTCGCGGACCTTGTAGTTGATCTTTTCGTTCCGCGTATCAGCCTCGGCGCGCAGGCCCGCCGCCCGCAGCGCGTTGGTCACCTCGTGCACATATTCGTCGGCGTCCGAGACGATAGAGGCGACGACGACCTGACGCGGCGCCAGCCAGAAGGGCATCTTGCCGGCGTAGTTCTCGATCAGGATACCGATGAAGCGCTCGAACGACCCGAGGATGGCGCGGTGCAGCATCACCGGACGGCGTTTGGACCCATCTTCAGCCACATATTCCGCGTCGAGCCGCACCGGCAGGTTGAAATCGCACTGGAAGGTGCCGCACTGCCATTCGCGCCCGATCGCGTCGGTCAGCTTGAAGTCGAGCTTCGGCCCGTAGAAGGCGCCTTCGCCGGGATCGATGGTGAAGTTGTTCGTCACCTTGCGGATCGCGTTCTCCAGCGCCGTCTCGGCCTTGTCCCAGACTTCATCCGAACCCACCCGTACGTCAGGCCGCGTCGACAGCTTGATGTCGAACTTGATGAAGCCGAGGTCGCGGTAGATCGAGGACAGAAGCGTCAGGAAGTTCGCACACTCGCTTTCGATCTGATCCTCTGTGCAGAAAATATGCGCGTCATCCTGAGTAAAGCCGCGCACCCGCATCAGCCCGTGCATCGAGCCCGAGCTTTCGTAGCGATGGCATGATCCGAACTCGGCCAGGCGCAGCGGCAGGTCGCGGTAGGACTTCAGGCCCTGGTTATAGACCTGCACGTGACAGGGACAGTTCATCGGCTTCAGCGCGTTGATCCGCTTTTCTTTCGCGCCTTCCTCGTCCACCTCGACGATGAACATGTTCTCGCGATAGGCCTCCCAATGGCCCGACTTTTCCCACAACACGCGGTCGACGACCTGCGGCGTGCGGATCTCCTTGTAGCCGGCCCCGCGCAGGCGGCGACGCATGTAGTCTTCCAGCGTGCGGTAGATCGTCCAGCCGTTCGGATGCCAGAACACCATGCCGGGCGCTTCTTCCTGCAGGTGGAACAGCTCCATTTCCCTGCCGAGCTTGCGATGGTCGCGCTTGGCAGCCTCTTCCAGCATCGTGAGGTAAGCCTTCAGGTCGTCGCGGTTCTTGAACGCGACACCATAGATGCGCTGAAGCTGCTTGTTGGCACTGTCGCCCCGCCAATAGGCCCCCGCCACGCTCATCAGCTTGAAAGCGTCCGCGGGGACTTGACCGGTGTTCTGCAGGTGCGGGCCGCGGCACAGGTCCTGCCATCCGCCATGCCAGTACATGCGGATCTTCTGATCCTCGGGGATCGCCTCGACCAGCTCGACCTTGAAGGGCTCGCTGGCCTTTTCGTAATAGGCGATCGCGTCGGCGCGGCTCCAGACCTCTGTCCGGACCGGATCGCGAGCGTTGATGATCTGCTTCATCTTCGCCTCGATCGCGCCGAGATCCTCGGGGCTGAACGGCTCCGCGCGGTCGAAATCGTAATACCAGCCATTGGCGATGACCGGACCGATCGTCACCTTCACGTCAGGCCACAACTCCTGCACGGCGCGGGCCATGATATGAGCCAAGTCGTGGCGGATCAGCTCCAGTGCGACGGCGTCATCCTGCATCGTGTTGATGGCGATGCTGGCGCTTTCGGTGATCGGCCATTGCATGTCGAAATGCTTGCCGTCGACAGTGGCCGAGATCGCCTTTTTCGCCAGGCTCGGCGCGATCGACGCCGCCACTTCGGCAGGCGTCACACCGGCGGCGAAATCGCGCTGGTTGCCATCGGGGAATGTCAGGGAAATCTGGCTCATGGCCGGCTCCTCGTCGTTTTGGCGCCTACGAAACGCCCGGTTGCGGGTTTGTCGAGCTTCTGTGCGACGGGGCGCGGCGATTGTCAACGGCGGCCCGCTTGTCCGGGTGGCGACCTTCTGTCAGGTTCTCGACAACTACCGTCCGGGAGAGCCACAATGCGCACATTCGCAGAAATCCTTGCCATCGCGGCTGATCGAAAGGGTAGCGAAGAGGCGGTGCTGGCCGCGACGCCCGTTCCGAAATCGGCAGAGGCCATCGCCGCCATCCCCGACGACCGCTGGCTGGCGGCGATGGCCCGTGGGATCTTCCAGGCGGGCATCAGCTGGAAGGTCGTCGAGACCAAATGGCCTGGCATCGAAGAGGCTTTCCTCGGGTTCGACCCCGGTCGGGTGTCGATGATGGAAGGCGAAGCGATCGACCGTTTGGTCAGCGATGCTCGCGTCATCCGCAGCGGTCCGAAGATCGTCGCCATTCGCGACAATGCAGTCTTCGTGAGCGAGGTCGCGGCAGAGGCCGGATCGTTCGGACGGCGCATCGCCGACTGGCCGACCGAGGATTTCGCAGGGCTGTTGGAGTGGCTCAGCCGCAACGGAAGCAGGCTCGGCGGAACGACCGGGCAGTACATGCTGCGTCACATGGGCAAGGACAGCTTCATCCTCAGCCGCGATGTGGTTGCCCGGCTGGTTGCGGAAGGCGTGATTGATGGTGCGCCCGGATCGAAGAAGGCCATGGCCGCCGTACAGGCGGCATTCAACGCTTGGGTCAAGGAAAGCGGGCGCAATCTGGCCACCATCAGCCGGGTGCTTGCACAAAGCATCGGCTGAATGGTGCCGCGATCGGCAGGCTTTTGCCCTGCGGATGCGTCGGGCGGCGATATGGTTGCAGCTTCCGGCAGGGAGGCACTAGATAGCGGACATGACCCCGTCCGAGCTCCCCGTGCCCCCGCCAGATTTCCTGACGACCCCGCAAGGCCGCCGCATTGCGTATCGGCGCAACGCTGGACATGGCCCGGGGGTGGTCTTCCTGCACGGCTTCCGCTCTGACATGCAGGGCAGCAAGGCAGTCCATCTGGCGGCTTGGGCCGCGGCTGAAGGGCGCTCCTTCCTGCGGGTCGATTATTCCGGGCACGGCGTTTCGGACGGGGATTTCCTCGATGGCTCCATCGGCGACTGGTTCGAGGACGCGCTGGCGGCCGTCACCCAGTTGACAGAGGGGCCGCAGGTCCTTGTGGGATCGTCCATGGGCGGCTGGATCTCGCTCTTGCTGGCGAAGGCGATCCCAGAGCGGATTGCCGGTCTCGTCGGGATTGCCGCCGCGCCAGACTTCACCGAGGACAGCATGTGGGCGGACGCCAGTGAGGCGCAGCGGCAGGCGCTGCTGACCGATGGCCGGATCGAGCTGCCCTCGGACTACTCGCCCGAGCCCTATGTCATCACCCGGCGCCTGATCGAGGAGGGGCGCAAACGTCTGGTCCTGCGCGACCCCTTGCCGCTGCACTTCCCGGTTCGGTTGCTGCAAGGCACGGCGGATACCGACGTGCCGCCAAGCGTCGCGCTGCGGCTGATTGATCATGTCAGCGGTCCTGACATCCGATTAACGCTGGTCAAGGGGGCCGATCACCGCTTTTCCTCGCCCGAGAACCTGGACCTGATCACGGCAACCCTGGCCGAGGTTCTCGCCCATGTCTGATCACGGGGCAGAGCGATGAGCGAACCGGTCATCCTGTTGCCGGGGCTGATGTGCGATGCCCGAGTGTTCTTTCACCAGATCGTCGCGCTGTCGCTGACACGGCCCGTCATCGTGATGCCGCTTGGCCCCGGCATGGTCGAGGACATGTCGGCGGCGGTTGTCGCGGCGGCGCCGCAACGCTTCGCCATCGCAGGGCAGGGGCTGGGGGGCACGGTTGCGCTGGACGTTATTCGGCGCGCACCCGACCGGGTGACGCGCTGCATGCTGATCTCGACCGATCCCTTCGGCGAGACCCCCCAAGCCGCGGGCGCCCGCGAGGCGCGGCTTGTCGCGGCGCGGATGGGCCGGTTGGATGAGGCGATGAAGGGTGAAATTCCGGCTGCCGCTCTGGCACCTGGACCTGGGCGCGAAGAAGTGCTCGAGATCATGCTGGACATGGCCCGCGTCCTTGGGCCCGAGCAGTATCTCGCACAGGCCAAGGCCTGGCAACGGCGTCCGGACCACCAGAAGACCCTGCGGCGCTGGCTTCTGCCGACACTAATCATCGCCGGGGCGTGTGACACGCTGGTGCCGACGCGGCGGCAGGAGTTCACGTCCGAACTGATGCCGAAGGGGCGCTTCGTGAAACTGGCATCGGCCGGGCATTTGCCGACTCTGGAAGCGCCGGAACTCGTGTCCGACGCGATGGAGGAATTCCTGAACGAACCACTGATGCTACGTTAGCGCGGCGTCAGTTGGTGACGACGATCCGGGGCTTGCTGACAGCGGGCGCGGCTGAATTCGCGTCGATGAAATTCAAGACCAGCGGTCGGATATTCAGACGCCAGGACTTGCCCGCGAAGATCCCGTAGTGGCCCGCCTCGGGTTCGAGGTGGCTCGCCTTCTTGCTGTCCGGCAGGCCGGTCAGCAGTTTCAGCGCGGCGACGCACTGGCCCGGTGCCGAAATGTCGTCATTCGCCCCTTCGACGGTCTTCACGGCCACCTGGGTGATTGCGCCGATATCGACCTTCTTGCCGCCAACGGTGAAGCGGTTCTGCGCGATCTCGCGGTTCTTGAAGATCCGCTCGACGGTCGACAGATAGAATTCGGCGGTCATGTCCATCACCGCGAGGTATTCATCATAGAAGCGGTTATGGGCGTCGTGATCCGATGCCTCGCCGCGAGCGACGCGGATGATCTGGTCGAAGAAGGCCTTGCCGTGACGGTCGGCGTTCATCGACATGAAGCTTTGCAGTTGTAGCAGGCCCGGATAGACCAGCCGACCGGCGCCCTTGTACTTGAAGCCGACGCGCTGGATTGCGATCTGCTCTAGCTGCCCCATGGTGATGCGACGGCCGAAATCGGTCACTTCGGTTGCCGCCGCGTCGGGGTCGATCGGGCCGCCGATCAGCGTCAGCGAGCGCGGCTGGGCATCCGGGTCCTCACCCGCCAGATAGGCGGTCGCGGCCAAGGTCAGTGGCGCTGGCTGGCAGACGGCGATGACATGGGTGTCAGGGCCAAGGTGCCGCATGAACTCGACGAGGTAGAGCGTGTAGTCCTCGACATCGAACTTGCCGGCACTTACCGGAATGTCGCGGGCGTTCTTCCAGTCGGTCACGTAGACGTCGCAGTCCGGAAGCAGGCTGGAGACGGTCGAGCGCAGGAGCGTGGCATAATGCCCGGACATCGGAGCGACGAGCAGCACCTTGCGGGCCAGGGGCGCGCGCCGACGGACGAAGAACTGGACGAGGTTGCCGAAGGGTTTTTCGACGATGCATTTCACGTCGACGAGGTGATCCTGACCGTCCGGTCCGACGATGGAGCGGATGCCCCAGTCGGGCTTGACGATCATGCGGCCAAAGGTGCGTTCCGTCACCTCGCCCCAAGCGGCCATGAAGCTCAGCGCGGGGTTCATCGACAGGGCGAAAGCGGGATAGGAGGCGATGGCACGCGCGGTCGCGCCCAGCCATTCGTTCGTGTTACGCGCCGTTTCCATGGCGTCGTAGGTGTACATGTACTTCATCGCCGCTCCTGCCCGGCCCGGGCCTGTAGGTCAATTCGTCGCTTTCCCCCCCAGTCCCGCGACGATAATGTCGGGTAAGGTTAGGGGGGAATTTGACTTATGACAACTGAGGATAGCGAATCCACCGAACGGCTGGACCAGCTCAATGCGAACCTCGCCAAGATCGAGGAGCTGTCCCAAAGGCTGATGGTGGCGCTATCAAAGCGGAAACCTGTCGATCCCGCGCTGAATGGGCCCGGCAACGAGGTCTATTTGAAGGCCGCCGCCGCCTATGTTGCGGAAATGATGCAGAACCCGGCGAAGATGCTGGAGCATCAGATAACCTACTGGGGCAAGACGTTGAAACACTATGTCGAAGCCCAGCAGGCCCTCGCAAAGGGTACACTCGAAGCCCCGCCCGATTCGACCCCGAAGGATCGACGTTTCGCCAATCCGCTGTGGGAAACCCACCCGTTCTTCAATTACCTCAAGCAGCAATACCTGCTGAATTCCGAAGCGGTTTCACAGGCCGTTGCTGGTATCGACAACCTCGATCCGGCCGATCGCCGCCGGGTGGAGTACTTCACCCGCCAGTTCATCGACCTGTTTGCCCCCTCGAACTTTCTTGGGACCAATCCCGATGCTCTGACCCGGGCGGTCGAAACCAATGGGCGCAGCCTTGTCCAGGGGCTGGAGAACCTCGTACGCGACATCGAGAGCAGCGACGGTGAGCTGCTGGTCAGCCTCGCCGACCGGAACGCATTTGTTTTGGGCGAGAACATCGCGACGACCAAGGGGTCGGTCGTGTTCCGCAACCGGATGCTTGAGCTGATCCAGTACGCGCCGACGACCGAAAAGGTCCACAAGACGCCGCTGCTGATCTTCCCGCCCTGGATCAACAAATTCTACATCCTTGACCTCAAGGCGCAGAACAGTCTGGTCAAGTGGATCGTCGACCAGGGCTATACCCTGTTCATCGTCAGCTGGGTCAATCCCGATCCCTCATACCGGGAGACCGGAATGGATGACTACATCCGAGAGGGCTATCTGACCGCGATGGATCAGGTCCGCCAGATCACCGGCGAGAAGAAGATCAATGTCGTCGGCTATTGCATCGCGGGAACGACCCTGGCGCTGACCCTCGCCTATCTGCAGAAGACCGGTGTGACGGACATCAACTGCGCCACCTTCTTCACCACTCTGACCGATTTCAGCGAACCCGGCGAGGTCGGGGTGTTCCTGAGCGATGATTTCGTGAACGGGATCGAGCGGCAGATCGAGGCCGATGGCATCATGTCCAAGCTGTTCATGGGCCGGACCTTCAGCTACCTGCGCTCCAATGATCTGGTCTACCAGCCGGCCATCCGCAGCTACATGCTGGGCGAGCCACCACCCGCGTTTGACCTGCTCTACTGGAACGGCGACGGGACCAACTTGCCTGGCAAGATGGCGGTCGAGTATCTGCGCGGCCTGTGCCAGTTGAACAATTTCGCCGTGGCGGGTTTCGCGGTGCTCGGCCACAAGGTGACACTGAAGGACGTGGCTCTGCCGATCTGCGCGATCGCCTGTGAGACCGACCATATCGCCCCCTGGAAAAGTTCCTATGCCGGCATTCGGCAATTCGGGTCGGTCGACAAGACCTTTGTCTTGTCAGAGTCGGGTCATATCGCCGGCATCGTGAACCCGCCTTCAAAGGTCAAGTACGGCCACTATATGCATGATGGTCCGCTGGACGCCGACGCCGACGCCTGGAAGAAGGAGGCAACCTTCCACAAGGGGAGCTGGTGGCCCGTCTGGGAGAAGTGGCTGGCTGGCCATTCCGGTCCGATGGTCAAGGCGCGGCAAGTTGGCGATTCTCGGCACCCAGAGCTTGCTCCCGCTCCGGGAACCTACGTTTCGCAGATTCCAAGCGACTGATCCCGAAGGTTTTTTCTTGTTTGTCGGTTGGCTGACAAGATTTTTGCTGCGCTGCAGCATTTCCTCTTGATTTGCTGCAGCGCAGCATCTATATGTTCGTTATCAGGATGCCGGAAGCGCCAGAAACCAGGAGCAAATCGAAATGACCAAGACCCCGGACTTCACCAAAGTTTTCCAAGATGCGTTCGGCTCGCTGCCGGTTGACGCCAAAGCGTTCCAGGACGCCTTCAAGACCCAGGCCGCCCTGGCCGAGAAGTTCTCGAAAGTGGCTCTCGAAGCTGCCGAGAAATCGACCGAGATCTCGTCCAAGTGGGCGAAAGACACCATTGCCAAGCTGGGCGCCGTGTCGAAAGCCAAGACCGAGCCGACCGAATACACCAAAGCCGCCAGCGACTTCGCTTCGTCGGCTGCTGAATCGGCTGCCGAGCACCTGGCCGCCTTCGCCGAAGTCGCGAAGAAAGTTCAGATGGAAACCGTCGAGCTGCTGCTCGCTGCCGGCAAAGACCTGCAGGAAGACGCCACTGCCGCGGTGAAGAAAGCCACCGCCGACGTGACGACCGCTGCGAAAAAAGTCGCCGCTGCCGCGAAGTGATCTAGAAGGCAGCGTCATTCCCCATCTCCTCCCTGTCGGGTTGACGCGCCACTGGGCGGGCTTCTCAGGAAGCCCGCCCTTTCTTTTTTTGCTGCGCTGCCCTAAGCTTCGATGCAATGCAGAAAAAATCGGGGAGGCGGACGATGTCCGAAGCGGAAAAGCCACTGCTTATCAAGCGTTATGCCAGCCGTCGTCTCTACAATACCGAGACGAGCGATTATGTGACGCTCGAGGACATAGCCGGCTTCATTCGGGCCGGCCGTGAGGTGCAGATCGTCGATCTGAAATCCGGCGACGACCTTACGCGGCAATACCTGCTGCAGATCGTGGCCGAGCACGAAAGCAAGGGCGAGAACGTCCTGCCGATCAACGTGCTGACGGATCTGGTTCGCAGCTACACCACGGAAGTGCAAAGCGTGGTGCCGCAATTCCTGGCAATGTCATTCGATATGTTCCGCAACGGCCAGGCAAAGATGCTCGAGAACCTCTCGACCCTGCCGAACCCGATGGCGGGCGTTCCGGGCTTCGAGGATCTGGTGAAGCAGCAGGAAGCCTTCATGAAGACGCTGATGTCCGGCATGCCATCAATGCCCGGCTGGGGTGGATCGGGTCCCGCGCGGGACGAAGAAGGCGGCGAGGCTCCGGGCACCGACGAACTGGCCCAGATCAAGAAGCAGCTCGCCGACTTGCAGAAGAAACTGTCGAAACTCTGATCTGCCGGGGCGGATGCGGCCATGCCGGAATCGCAAGGCCGCGTAACGCTTTGGGGGATCGAAATCTTCCTCGCGACTGCGGAAGAAGGATCGATCACCGCTGCGGCACGACGCCTCGGGGCCAGCCCCTCGGCCGTCAGCCAGCAACTTTCCGGGCTGGAGGCCGCCTTGGGCGTCTCGCTTCTGGACCGGACCGCGCGCCCGATGCGGACGACGCCGGCGGGGGGCATGTTCCGCCGCCATGCCCAGACCATCGTCAACGCGGCTGCCGAGGCGCGGGCCGAGCTTGCGATGGCCGACATGTCGGCGCTGACCACCCTGCGGCTGGGGATGATCGAGGACTTCGACGGCACGGTCACGCCGCATCTTCTGTCGCTCCTGGCTGAAGATCTTCGTGGCTGCCATTTCCTGTTGGAAACCGGTGCGAGCCATCGGCTGCTCGATCAACTGGATCAGCGGGCGCTCGATGTTGTGGTCGCCGCCGATCTTGGTTCGGGCTTTGACGGCGGGAGCTGGATGGAGGTTCACCCGCTGCTTACCGAACCCTTCGTCGCCGTTGCCCCGAAAGGGGCGGTGAAGTCGGGAAGGGACGGGGCGATGCAGCTCCTTGACTTGCCGCTGATCCAGTACACCGCGCGCCATCACATGGGCCGGCAGATCGCGGCCCATCTGGCGCGCCAGAACCTGCGCCTGTCGCGTCGCTTCGAGCTCGACAGTTATCACGCCATTCTGGCGATGGTCTCTGAAGGAGCCGGCTGGACAATCCTGACCCCGCTGGGCGTCCAGCACGCTGCACCGTTCCGCAGCAGGGTCGACGTGCTGCCCCTGCCTTTTGAGCCCTTCGCGCGGACGATCTCGCTCTCGGCCCGGGCCGGAGTGCTGCATGATATGCCAGCCCGCATGGCCGGGCTGCTTCGCCCGGTCCTGCAGACCCGCGTCGTCGAACCGGCCCTTGCCGATCTGCCTTGGTTGAAGCGGGAATTGCGGGTGCTTTAGCCCTTCACCTCGGCCGCCGCGCCAAGGATTGCCTCGGCGATGAAGTCGAGGTCGGGCTTGGTCAGCCGCGCCGGCAGGCGCATGTCGCAGGCCCGCATCAGCATCGCGCGCGTCTGCGGCAGTTCAGGCAGGTCGCCCAGGAACTGCCAGTTCCAGAAGGCGCGGGCATTGCCCTCGCTCAACCCGAAGACCTGTACGCCGACACCGCGGCGTTTGCAGGCGTCCTGAAAAGCCAGCGCCTCGGCATCACTGTCGAAGCCGACGAGGTTGAACTGGATCGAATCCGGGGCGCGCACTTCCTTCGGCAAGGCAAGCGGCACCTCAAGCCATGGCGAAGTGTTCAGAAGGTCTGCGACGTAATCGTGGTTGGCCCGCCCGTCCGACACGCGGCGTGCCAGTTCGGGGATCTGCGGCCGGATCACTGCGGCGGAGAGGTTCTGCATTCGAGTATTGTAAAGCGGCAGCTTGTTCTGCCAGTGGCCAAAGCTGTTCTGCAGGCCCGGATGCTTCTTCCAGTTCTGCTCGTAGGCGCCCGACATTATGATGGCCCGCGCCGCAACTTCCGGATCATCTGTCACCATGATCCCGCCTTCGCCGGCGTTGATAAGCTTGTAAGACTGGAAGCTGAAACAGCCGACCTTGCCAATGGTGCCGATATTCCGCCCCGCCCAGGTGGTGCCAAGCGAATGGGCGGCATCCTCGATCACCGGGATCGCGGCGGCATCCGCCAGCTCCATGATCGCGTCCATGTCCGAGGTATGGCCGCGCATATGGCTGATGAGGATCGCGTCCAGCCCTTCGGCGATCTTCGCCTTCAGATCGGCGATGTCGACCCGATAATTCGCGCCAACCTCGATCAGGACTGGCACGCAATCGGCATGGACGATGGCCGAGGGGACGGCAGCGAAGGTGAAAGCCGGGATTGCCACACGGGCGCCGCGCGGCAGATCCAGCGCCTTGAGCGACAGAAACAGCGCCGCCGAACAGGAGGCGACGGCCAGCGCATAGCGACTGCCAAGAAGGGCCGCGAACTCGGCTTCGAGCAGGGCAACGGGCGCACCTTCGGGCGCCGTGTAGCGGAACAGGTCGCCCGAGGCGAGCAAACGGTCAATCTCGGCCCGCGCGGCCTCGGGGATCGGTTCGGCGTCGTAGACGTTAGGCGGGCTGATCGGTCCGTCTGCGGCCATGTTCGACAACTTTCCTGAAAGTCTTGTTTCGGAAAGCTGTAAGCGGATTGCCCCCGTTTGGCGAGGGGCAACTTGTCGTCCTGCGCCAAAACCTGCGCCCTGACGCCGCGTCAGGGCGCAGATCCGGCCGTTTCAAAGGCCCAAGCGGTCCCGCATCGAATACCAGGTCATGGCCGCGACCAGCATCGGCCAGCGCAGCGCCGCCCCGCCGGGGAAGCGCGGCTGCGGCAGGCTTGCCATCACGTCGAAACGCTCGCTCTCTCCGCTGGCCGCTTCGGCCAGCATCTTGCCCGCCAGCGTCGCCATTGCCACGCCGTGGCCGGAATAGCCCGATGCCGACAGGACATTCTGCTGCGGCCGGATGAAGCAGGGCATCCGGTTCATGGTGATTGCGAGCGTCCCGCCCCAAGCGTAATCGATGCGGGCGTCGGCGAGTTGCGGATAGACCTCGAGCATCGGCCTCGTCACGGTCTTGACCAGATCCGGGAAACGGTAGCCATAGCTTTCGCCGCCGCCGAACAGCAGGCGGTTGTCCTCGCTCAGGCGCCAGTAGTTGACCACGAACTTGGTGTCAGCGACCGCGACCGGTTCTGACAGGACCTCCTTTGCACGATCGCCCAGAGGCTCGGTCGCGATGATGAAGTTGTTGATCGGCATGACCCGCGCGGCGACCTTCGGCTCCAGGCCGCCGAGATAGCCATTGCCGGCAAGGATGACCTGATCGGCCAGCACACGGCCATGCTGTGCCCGCACCACCGGCTTCGCCCCGCCTTCGACGGCATGGACGAGCGTCTTCTCGTGGATGATGACGCCGGCCTTGACCGCTGCCATTGCGAGACCGATGGCGTAGTTCAGCGGATGAACATGGCCCGCGCCCCGGTCCACGTCCCCACCCTTGTAGACGGGAGAGCCGATCAGACGGCGGATACCGGGCTGATCCAGCGTCTCGATCTGCGTATAGCCGTAGTCTCGCGCCAGTTTCTCGGCCATCTGCCGGGAATGCCTGACCTCGGCTTCGGTCCAGCAGGCATGGGCGACCCCGGGATAGAAGGTCACCGGCATGGCGTGGTTGAGGATCAGCGACCGGACGAGGTCCTTCGCCTCTTCGCTGAAGTTCCAGAGCCGCCGCGCCTGTTCGCGGCCGACCATCTTTTCCAGCTCGTCCTGTTCCAGCCGCTGGCCGGAGCCGACCTGCCCGCCGTTGCGCCCCGAGGCGCCGAAGCCGACCCGGTGGGCTTCGACCAGCACGACCTTGCGGCCGCGTTGGGCCAAGTGCAGGGCGGCCGAAAGTCCGGTATAGCCCGCGCCGACGACGCAGACGTCTGCGCGCACCTCGCCCTTGAGTTCCGGGAAGCGGTCAAGCGGCGCCGCCGTGGCGGCGTAGTAGGACGGGGGGTATTCCCCCGCCTTGTCATTCGCAAAAAGCAGGTTCATGGCGTCACACGTTCGTCAGAAGGTGTTCACGCTCCCAAGGGCTGATGACCTGCAGGAACTCCTTGTATTCGTTCCGCTTCACCGAGTCATAGACCGCGACGAACTCGCGCCCCATCACCTCTTTCAGCGCCTCGTCCTCGTCCAGAAGGTCGAGCGCATCGCCAAGCGTGGTCGGGATCTCGTCGTTGTCGATATAGGCGTTGCCTTCAAACTCTGGCCGGCACTCGACCTTGTTCACCAGGCCGAGATAGCCGCAGGCCAGCGTCGCCGCGATGCCGAGATAGGGGTTGCAGTCCATCCCCGGCAGCCGGTTTTCGACGCGCCGCGCCGATGCGCCCGAGATCGGCACGCGAAGTCCGGTCGTACGGTTGTCACGACCCCATTCCAGGTTGATCGGCGCGGCAAAGTCCGGAACGTAGCGGCGATAGCTGTTCACGTAAGGAGCGAACAGGGCCACACCGGCGCCGAGATGGTTCTGCAAGCCGCCGATGAAGTAGCGGAACGCATCGGTCTCCACCCCTTTTGGCCCGGCGAAGATGTTCTTGCCGGTCTTGATGTCCACGACCGAGGTATGGATGTGCATTGCGCTGCCAGGCTCGCCGGCAATCGGCTTGGCCATGAAGGTTGCGAAGCAGTCATGGCGCAGCGCCGCCTCGCGGATCAGGCGCTTGAAGAAGAACACGTCGTCGGCCAGCCGCACAGGGTCGCCATGCGCGAGGTTCAGCTCGATCTGGCCCGCGCCGCCCTCCTGCAGGATGCCGTCGATTTCCAGCCCCTGCGCCTCGGCGAAGTCGTAGATGTCGTCGATGACCTTGCCGTATTCGTCGATCGCCGACAGCGAATAGGCCTGCTTGCCCGCCGCGCGGCGGCCTGAACGGCCCATCGGCGGTATTACCGGCTGGTTCGGGTCGATGTTGCGGGCGGTCAGGAAGAATTCCATCTCAGGCGCGACGACCGGCCGCCAACCCTGTTCCTCGTAGAGCTGCACGATCCGGCGCAGCACGTTCCGCGGCGCGAAGGGAACATAGTTGCCCTCCTGGTCCTTGGCATCGTGGATGACCTGCAGCGTGACATCCGCTGTCCAGGGGGCGGCAGTCGCGGTGGACCAGTCGGGCTCGAGGATCATGTCGGGTTCGGTGAAGGCGTCAAACGGGTTGTCCGCCCATTCCCCGGTAATGGTCTGCAGGAAGATCGAGTTCGGCAGGAAATAGTTGGTCTGCTTGGCGAACTTCGCGGCGGGCATGGCCTTCCCGCGCGCGACCCCGGCAATGTCGCCGATCACGCATTCCACCTCATCAACGCGCCGATTTCCAATGTAGTCTCGCGCCGCCTCTGGCAGCTGTTCAGTCCATTTGGACATAAGTCACACATTCTTGGGGGGTGGCCCCCGCGGCCGAAGATCAGGCGCGGAGCTTCTCGGCCCCGAGTTTTGCTTGGTGGGTCAAGAAGAACTGCGCGATCCGGTCGGCCATCGACGGGCTGTCGAGTGGCCTGTCGATGCGGTTGGTCGCATCGGCAAGGATCGTGTCGGGGACAAGACCCGGTCCCCGGAACTTGATGAGCCCCTCCATGAACTCCTTGCGGAATTCGGGGTGGGGCTGGACGGTGAACATGCGGTCGTCATAAAGCAGCGCCGCATTTGCGCAGAAATCGGTCGAGGCGAGGACCTCGGCGTTTTCCGGCTTCTCGGTGACCTGATCCTGATGCCAGGCGTTCAGCGTATAGGTGCGGTCGCCGAAATCGTATTCGGTTGGGCCGACGGACCAGCCACCATGATACTTCTCGACCTTGCCTCCCATCGCCTGCGCGATGATCTGGTGGCCGAAGCAGACACCGACGACGGGGACATGCTCGGCATAGGCCTTGCGGATGAAGTCTTCCAGCGGCGGAATCCAGGGGTGCGGCTCATAGGCCCCGAAGCGCGAGCCGGTGATAAGCCAGCCTTCGCATTCGTTGACGTCCTTCGGGAATTCGTTCCGCAGCACGGCCCACCGGCGGAAGGTAAGGCCACGCCCCGCAAGCAGGGTCTCGAAGAAATCCGGGTAGTCGCCCATGTCGGCGCGAAGTGCGTCTGGGGATTCGCCGGTCTGGAGGATGCCGATGAGCATGGGATGTCCGAATGTCGATGGTAACAAGCTAGGCGCGCTCCGGCAGCGAGGCAAGCCCCGCTGCCGGATTGGGTTCAGACCGTGTCGAGGTACAGTTCGACCTGTTCCTCGCGGTTCAGCTCGGTCATGTAGTGGATTTCCTGGCGCTTGGTCAGGACGTAGTTGCGGATCAGCTCGCGAGGCAGGAAGCGTTCCACGATGCGGCTGTTCTCGAAGGACGAGATCGCATCCTCCCAGGTCGTCGGAATCTGCGGTAGGTCGAGCGCATAGGCGTTGCCGGTAACCGGCGCCGGCGGCTCGATCCGGTCTTCGATCCCCGAAAGCGCGGCGCCCAGGATCGCGGTCAGCATCAGGTAGGGGTTCACGTCGCCGCCCGCCACGCGATGCTCGATCCGCCGGGAAGACGGCTTGCCGGCTGGGATGCGGATCGCAGTGGTGCGGTTCTCGTAGCCCCAGGCAACGGCCGTCGGCGCATGGGCATCCGGCACCAGGCGGTCATAGCTGTTCGCATGCGGCGCGAAGATCAGCGCCGAGTCATGCATCGCGTCGAGGCAGCCGGCGACGGCGTGGCGCAGGAAATGCGACCCTTGCGCCGAGCCGTCGTTGAACACGTTCCGCCCCTCGCCGTCGATCAGCGAGAAGTGGGTGTGCAGGCCCGAGCCGGAATACTCGAGATACGGCTTGGCCATGAAGCTGGCAGCGAAGCCGTGGCGGCGGGCGAGGCCCTTCACCAGCATCTTGAAGAGCCACGCATCGTCGGCGGCGCGCAGCGCATCGTCGGAATGCATCATGTTCACTTCGAACTGCCCCAGACCCGTTTCCGAGGTCGATGTGTCAGCCGGAATGTCCATCGCCTCGCAGGCGTCATAGAGGTCGGTAAAGAAGGTGTCGAAGGCGTCCAGCGCCCGGATCGACAGCGTCTCGGCCGCTTTCCGGCGCTTGCCCGAGCGGGGCGAGGGCGGAACCTGCAGGGTCTTGCCGCTGTCGTCGATCAGGAAGAATTCAAGCTCCACCGCGACGACCGGGGTCAGGCCGATTGCCTTGAACCGATCGATCACCGCGCGCAGCGCGTGGCGCGGGTCGCCTTCGTAGGGCATGCCGTTTTCGCGGAACATCCAGATCGGCAGAAGCGCGGTCGGCGCTTCCAGCCAGGGCATCGGCATGAAGCCGCGCTCGGTCGGTTTCAGCACGCCATCGGCGTCGCCCTGCTCGAAAACGAGCGGGCTGTCGTCAATGTCTTCGCCCCAGATGTCGAGGTTCAGCACCGAGAAGGGGAAGCGCGTCCCGTCCTCGACCACCTTGTCGGCGAACCGCGCCGGAATGCGTTTGCCGCGCGCCTGACCGTTCAGGTCGGCCGCAGCCACGCGGATCGTGCGCACCTCGGGGTGCTTTCTAAGCCAGCTTTTCATCTCAGTCATGTCAGTCAGGTCGGAGCACGGCTGACCGCGAGAAGAAGCGGCGCGGACCATGCCCTTGGTCCTATCCCCAGTTTCGATCCCCTCCCGCGGCACACCTGTTGCACGGCATGCTTCGTCACGGGTCCGGACGGGTGTCCGAATAATTTGATCAAAATATGGATACTACCGGATCAGGCCGTCGCGCAAGCAGATTCTCGCCTGAAACGGCGGGATTCGCGGCGTTGGCGGCACACGAGCGCAGGAATCGTGCTGAAGCGGCTTGCTACGGCGCGGGGGTCAGCACTGCGTTTTGCCAGCCTTGCCAAAGACATCTGCGTCGGCACCGAGCCATTTCAGGATCAGCGCATCGAGCGACCCGTCGCATTTCATCGTGCCGATCGCATTGTCGAGACTGGCCTTCAATTCTGGCTCGTCCCGCCTCAATGCGATGCCGATCCCCGGACCGAGCGATAGCGGCGCACCGGCAAACGCCAAATTGCCTTCGGCCCTTTCGATGGCGCCAATCGCGAAGACGCGGTCGGTGAGTGCCGCGGCCGCCTTGCCGGATGTCACCGCCGCGATGGCGTCATCGGCGGTCGCGGTGGCGAGCGTCTGCCGCCCCTGACTTGCGAGATAGTCCGCCTGAACCGTACCGGTCTGAACGGCGATAACACCTGTCGATAGGTCACTGTCGGCTGTCGGCGCGACAAAGACCGAAGCCGGTGGGGGCAGGTAAGGTTGGGTAAAGTCGAATTCCGCCTGCCGCTTCGATGTGATCGTGATTGCGGCCAGCACGGCATCCGACTGCCCTGCCTGCAAGCCGGACAGAAGCGCGGCCCAGTCGGTCACCGACCAGCTGCAGGTCACTTGAGCGCGCTGGCACAGAAGGTCGCCGAGTTCCCGCTCAAAGCCTGCCACCTCGCCGCTATCGTCAAGGAAATTGAACGGTGGAAACGCACCTTCTGTCGCAAGGCGGACAGTATCTGCCTGCGCTGGAAGCGGCAGGGCAAGGAGGGCGAGAAGGGCAAGCTGCGCTTTCATCTAGGGCCGCCGCAAGGATCAGGTGCGGCAAGGGTAGCGGCGCGCGGAAGGTCTTGGCAACCGCTACCGGACCTAAAGCGCAGGAGGCGGTGGCGTCGGGACCGCGAGATAACGCTCGGCCGGGATGCGGACCAAGCCCTTGAGTCCGGTGATGCGCCGGTCTTCGTCGGACATGGCCTCGATTGCGGCACTGATCGCCTCGAACAGGACATTCGCATCCATGCCCTTGCGCGAGATGAAAGGCAGCCCGGGCGAGGGATCCGTCGCATCGACGACCCGAAGCCCGGCGGCAAAAACGTCGAAAGCCTGGATCAGCCGCCAGGTCACGGCGTCAAGCGCGGCGATGTCCACCCGGCCTTCGCTGACCGCGATCGCCGACAGCTTGTGGCCGCCGGTACGAAGCGTCGGCGTCAGTTGCATGCCGAGCCGCGCCAGATAGGCCTGCGGTCCGGCCCAGCCGGATTGCGACAGGTCGTCGTTCCATGCCAGCCGCGCGCCTTCGAATGCCGCCAGCGTAGGGCGCGGGTCGTCGGCTCGCACCACGAAGACGCTACGATAATAGCCGGGATCGCAGCCTTCGACGCCATAGTCGGGCGTGCCGATCAGCGTGACCGTGCCGTGCAACCGCGACCGATAGGGATAGCCGCAGGTCTGCGACAGGACGAGATCCGGCGCGGACCAGTGGGGCCAGAGATCGGGCGCGCCGTGAATCAGCGCATCAGGTGCCTCGATCCCGTGGGCGCGCAGCCGGTCGCGGATGCCGGCCCACAGCCGGTCGTTCGCGCCGGACGTCTCGGCCCGGTCGTACATTGGCAGTGAGGCAATCATTCCTTTTCCGCGCGCTGGCGGGCAAGGGCGGAGTCGACGTCGGTCAGACCGAGCAGGCTGGCGACCAGCCGCATCAGGGATTCCTCGTCATCGTCGCGGTTGCCGTCCGACAGCACGACCTGCCAGAGCCCCTCCATCAGCTTCGCCCGGGCCTCGAGCGGGAAGGATTCCTTCAGGACCCGGGTGAAGCGGACAGTGTCGGGGGAGTCAGCCTCGAGCGTTTCGGCTTCGCTGCGAAGGATCCCTGCCGCAGCCGGGACCAGGCCGAACTGCGCCGCCAAAACCCGGTCGATGCTTTCCCGCTCCGCATCGTCATAGCTGCCATCGGCCTTTGCGATGCGCACCATCAGCGCAGCCAGGGCCAGCTTGGCCTCGGGATCGTGGCGGGTAAGGGCGGGCGCCATCAAAAGGCGGAGAAGCGAGTCAAACATGCGACCGTTATAGGGATGGCGGCGCGGTCTGCCAATCTGCACGCCGGCGCTGCAAGCGGTTGTGATGCAATGGTTACCGAAGGGACGCAAAGAGTGCCGTCAGCCGCGTCATCTCGTCTTCTGTGCCCCAGGGCGCATTGACGACGAACATGCCGCTTCCGACCATCCGATGCCCTTCCCGCGCCGGAGGGAACCGCAATTCGTGGCGCAGCGCGTCAGGGAAGGCGGCGCCAAGTTGCCGCAACATCGGCAGATGCAACTCGTCCACGAGGATCGGATACCAAAGCGCCAGCACCCCGACATTCCACTTGCGATGCACCGCCGCGAGCGTCTTGGGCACCGCAGTGTAATCGTCCTTCACCTCATAGGCCGGATCGACCAGCATCAACCCGCGCCGAGGCGTGGGTGGGGTCACGGCCAGGGCCATCGCCAGCCCATCCTCCTGCCGGACATGCGCGCCCCAGGGGGCCATCACCTCGCGCAGGGCGGCGACTTCCTGCGGATGGAGTTCAGCCAGATGCATCTGGTCGCCATCCCGAAGTGCCATCGCGGCCAGAAGGGGCGATCCGGGATAGGCCATTTCGCCATAGCGCGCGCGTATTCCGGCGAGGCTTCGGCGATAGGGGTGTTCGACCGGGAAGAGCTCCCGCAGCCTTCCGATCCCCTGCGCAGCCTCGCCGGTCTTGGCCGCCGCCTCGCTGTCGAGTTGGTAAAGCCCACGTCCGGCATGTGTCTCGATATAAGTCAGCGGTTTGTCCTTGCGGGTCATGTAGTCGAGCATCGCGCAAAGCAGCGCGTGCTTCTGCACGTCGGCTAGATTTCCGGCATGATAGGCGTGCTGGTACGAAAGCATCTCCGCCCCCTGACTGGTCAGTGGCCTGTTATCCCGCCGGGGTCAGCGTGAACACCCAGTATCGCACCGGCACTCCGCCCGCGCTGGACGTGCCCGAGGTCGTTTCCGTGACGCTGCATCCCGGCAGCCGCTGGCGGAAGGCGTCCAGCGCCGGGTCAAGCTCGGGCCAGACGGCGAGGAGGACCGTACCCTCACATGGCAAGAGGCCACGGTCCACGCGCTGCCCGACGGGAATTCCGGGCGAGGCGAGCGCTATGCCCGCCGCCATGTCGTCGGGCAGCCACATCTGGGTTGCGCCCATGGCGCCCAGTTCGGCAGCCAGCGCCGCGTAATCGGCGCGGGGCAAGGGTTCCTTCCGTTCGTAGTAGCCGGGCAGGAGGGCAAGCTGCAGGACTGCCGACAATCCGCCAAGGACAGCAGGCAGGAACCGCATCCGTCCCAGCCGCTGGAAGCACCACACCAGGGCGACCGGCGTCACCGGCGCAACCACTGGAACAAGCCAGCGCTCCTTGATCTCTGCCGCGTCAGCCACGATCACGCCGAGCGCTATCAGCAGAACAGAGAGGCCACCGGCCCGCCAGAGCATCGCCGTCTCATCTGGAAGGGGCGATCCCCGACGGGTCAGGAGGACCGTGAGCCCGACCGCCAAGGCGACGAACCCGCCGCTGTCCACCATCGCCCGACCAAGCGACAAGAGGCCTGTCGTCCAGCCGCCGCCTGGCTGGAATTTCGACAGAGACGCGGTTGCAAGCGCGGCATTGGTGAGGGACCAGATCACCGGGCCTGCGCTGAGCACGGCCAGCAGGATGACTGCCAGCACCATCCGCCGGTCAAGGATGGCCCGGCGTGTCGCAGGGCGCATGAGCCCGGCAAGGACCAGCGCGAGCAGAAAGATCGCCCCGGTTGCCTTCGCGAGGACAGCCAGCGCCGTGAGGGCGCCGAAGCGAAGGTAGTCCCCAAGCCGCTGCCGATCGCAAAGGTCCAGGAAGGCGAGCGTCGCCAGCGGGACCAGGGCCGTGACCAGAAGGTTGTGCGTCCGGGTCCGCAGGAAGGTCTGGGCGATCTCGGGGATAAGGAACAGCCCGAGCGCCGCAAACCCCGCCAGTCGCGGCGAGGCGTAGCGGCGCGCCATCAGGTGGCCGGCGGCGTAGAGCCCGAACAGACAGAGCGAACGCATCACCGTGATCGACAGGATCGTGTCGCCGAATGCCTGGTTCACCAGCCATTGACCCCAGGCGTAGAGCGGCGGCTGCACGCCATAGCCCCAGTCGAGGGAGCGCGCCCAGAGGAACAGCTCGGAATCGTCGCCGAACAGCGCGGTCTTGAAGTGGTGGCGGATCGCGCCCTGCACAAAGGCATAAAGCGCAAACAGCGCGATCCAGAAGATCGGCCGGTCAAGGACGCGGGCAGGGGGCGAAGATGTCACGGGCAGCCGACTTGTCGTTTCTGACTGCGATCACCGTAGCGGTTCATCGGGGGTGGGCGGAAGGCCCCACACGCAAACCTCAGTATTTCTGCGGAACGTAAAGCTCGGTCGGCAGGACGGCGCGCTCATAGTCCGGGTTGAAAACGCGGTCCGGCAGCGTGATCTCGTCGTGGGGGACATCCTCGTAGGGGATCATGCCCAAAAGGTGGTCGATGCAGTTCAGCCGCGCCCGCTTCTTGTCGTTACCCTCGACGATATACCAGGGCGCCTCGGGGATGTTGGTGCGGGCGAACATCTCTTCCTTGGCCTTGGTATACTGTTCCCACCGCACCCGCGACTGCAGGTCCATCGGCGACAGTTTCCATTGCTTCATCGGGTCGTGGATGCGCATGAGGAAGCGCATCTGCTGTTCTTCATCGGTGATCGAGAACCAGTATTTCACCAGCCGGATGCCCGAGCGGACCAGCATCCGCTCGAATTCGGGCACGTCGCGGAAGAATTGCTCGACCTGGTCCTCGGACGCAAAACCCATGACCCGCTCGACCCCGGCGCGGTTGTACCAGCTGCGGTCGAAAAGCACGATCTCGCCGCCGGCCGGCAGGTGCGGGACGTAGCGCTGGAAATACCACTGGGTCCGTTCGCGGTCCGAAGGGGCGGGCAGGGCCACCGTGCGCGCGACCCGTGGGTTCAGGCGCTGCGTGATCCGCTTGATGACGCCGCCCTTTCCGGCGCTGTCGCGGCCCTCGAACAGGACCACGACCTTTTCCTTGTGGTGCTGCACCCAGGATTGCAGGCGGATCAACTCGGCCTGCATGCGCAGAAGCTCGCGAAAATAGACCTGCCGGTCGATCGTGTCGGCGTGCCGGTCCTTGTAGATGCGGGCGATTTCCTGCGACAGGACCGCATCTTCGAGATCAAGCTCGAAATCCTCGTCCAGCGTATCGGCCAGCTCCTGCTGGAGCCAGTCATGCGAACGGTGAATGTCGGTCATTGCGGGCTCCCACGCTGATACCGGCCCGCTTAGACCAGCAGACTGTGACAGTTCCGCGACACAGCGGAACATCACCTCGCGAGGAAGCGTCCGTGGATTGGCTGTGCGACGAGGCCGGACCCGGGAGCCGGGCTGTCAGGCCTGCGCTTCGGCCTTCGCGGCTTCCGCGGTGGGCTGAGGCAGGGCCTTGGGTGCTTCTGGCTCGGCCGCGGTCTGGGCTGCGGCAGGTGCAGGTTCGTCCATGCCTTCGCGCACGCCCTTCTTGAAGGCGCTGATGCCCTTGCCGACTTCGCCCATCAGCGCGCCGACCTTGCCGCGGCCGAACAGAAGGATCGCGACGACAGCGACGACGAGGATATGAGAAAGGCTGAACTCGCCCAAGATGACCTCCGCAGGATTACCAGACTCGCTGGACCGACGGACCCTATCGCCGCCTCGCCGCCGGGAAAAGACACAATCGCGCGAAAGTCCGGGCTTGTGTGGCGACCGGGAAAGGAATCGTCGGGGGATGCGACAATTCGCGCTATCATGGTGTCTTCCTGGCATAGGAGGGGGCCATGACGGCCATGAATGTCGTGCACATGCGCGTGAAGCCCGGCAAGGAAGACGAGTTCGTCGCCATCCACAAGAAGCTCGACAGGACGAAGATGCCCGGAGGGCGGAATTTCTGGGTCATGAAATCGGGCGAGCGGTCCTATGTGATCGTGGGCGAATGGGACAGCTTGGAGGCGCTGGCCGCCGCGCGACCGGCGATGATCGAAAACCTCGACAAGCTTCGCCCACTGCTGGAGGACCTTGGCGGCGGACGCGGCCTGACCGAACCTTGGTCGGGCGACGTCGTTGTCCAGTTGGGCCACTGAGGATCGGCCGGGGTGCGGGGGGCAAGACCGATGGCGGACTATCCGATGCAGGGCGGCTGCGCCTGCGGAGCGGTGAGGTTCACGCTGCTGGGACCGCCGATTTCGATCCAGCACTGTCACTGCGAGAACTGCCGCAAGATCTCTGGCGAGTTTACCTCCACCGGGGCGGTCATCTCGCGCCGGTTTCTGCGGATCGAAGGTTCCGAGAATCTTGGCGCTTACCGGACCTCGCCCAGTTTCGAGCGGCAGTTCTGTCGGACCTGTTCCTGCTATCTCTTCGCCTATGAAGACAGCGAACCCGATCTGATGTACTTCGCCCCGGCCACGATCGACGGTGGCCGGCATCCCGGCCATCCGCCAGGGTCAGAGAGCCATATCTATCTGCGCTCGAAATGCGAATGGGAGCAGGTGGCAGATGATCTGCCGAAATACGATGCGGCGAGTCCCGACGACATCATCACGGATTTACAGCGGACCGAGGGGATTTGACGGGCCCGCACCTGACCCGCATAGGGAATGTGGCGGGGAGGGGATAGAGCGTACCATGTTCGATCGGCAGATCACGCTGTGCCCCGAGGGCGTTCTGGGTGGCAGTGATGCCGGTTTTCGACTGACCGATGCGAAGAAGGACGGAAACGGCGATTTCCCACTCTGCAAAAACAGAAAGCGCCCCGTTTCCGGAGCGCTTGACATCTGGCCGAGCGGCAGATGCGGTTCGTGACTGGAGGGCCTTTGGCCCGCCAGCCTGTTGTCGTCTCAGCACTGTGCGGCGCTGAGGCCGGTCTTGCAGGTCGAGTTCGCACCGGCGGCCGCGCCGAGGCCAGCACCGACCAGCATCGCGGCGGTCTTGCCCGTGCCGTTGCCGACAGCGCTGCCTGCGGCGGCGCCGACCAGGGCGCCTGACATGGCGTTGATGGTCGGGTCATTGGTGCAGGCGGTAGTGAACAGGGTAGCGGCCAGCGCGGCGGCGATGGCAAATTTTCCGGATTTCATGCTCGTTCTCTCCATTAGGGGGCCTCAACTGCAATCAAGCGGTAGCATCGGGCTGGAAAGTTGACAAGCAACAGCAAGGTGTGAGTCGATCCGACGCAGCCCCCGGGAAACGCCTGATCGGCGGAGTTCCGTCACACCAGCCGCGCCCCCTCGATCGCCGCCTTGATGAATCCGGCGAACAGCGGATGGGGGGCGAAGGGTTTCGACTTCAGTTCTGGGTGGAACTGGACACCGATGAACCACGGGTGATCCTTGTGCTCGACGATTTCAGGCAGGCGTCCGTCGGGGCTCATGCCCGAGAAAGTCAGGCCACAGCTTTCCAGTTTGTCGCGATACTTGATGTCGACCTCGTAGCGGTGGCGGTGGCGTTCCTCGATCGTTGTCGCGCCATAGACATCGGCGACGCGCGACCCTTCCTTCAGGATCGCCGTATAGGCCCCAAGCCGCATGGTGCCACCCTTGTCATCTCCGACCTTGCGCTGGACGACATGGTTGCCCTGCACCCATTCCTTGAGGTGGTAGACCACTGGCGTAAAGCGCTTGGCGCCGATCTCGTGGTCGAATTCCTCGGACCCGGCATTGGTGACCTGCGCAAGGTTCCGCGCCGCCTCGATCACCGCCATCTGCATGCCAAGGCAGATGCCGAGATAGGGGATCTTGTGTTCGCGGGCATATTGCGCCGCACGGATCTTGCCCTCGGTCCCCCGTTCGCCGAAGCCGCCGGGGACAAGGATGGCGTGGAAGTTTTCCAGATAGGGCGCCGGGTCTTCGCGTTCAAAGATCTCGGCATTGATCCACTCGGCCTTGACGCGGGTGCGGTTGGCCATGCCGCCGTGGGTCAGCGCCTCGGCGATGGATTTGTAGGCGTCTTCCAGTTGGGTGTACTTGCCGACAATGGCGACGCGCACCTCGCCCTCGGCATGGGTCAGGCGGTCCATCACGTCTTCCCACCGGGCAAGGTTCGGGCGCGGCGCGGGCGAGATGCCGAAGGCGTCGAGCACGGCTTGGTCCAGCCCCTCGCGGTGATAGGCGAGCGGGGCCTCGTAGATCGTTTTCAGGTCATAGGCGGCGATCACCGCCTCTTTCCGGACATTGCAGAACAGCGCGATCTTTTCGCGTTCCTTCTCCGGGATCGGGTGCTCCGACCGGCAGACCAAAACGTCGGGCGCAAGGCCTATTGACTGAAGCTCCTTGACCGAGTGCTGGGTCGGCTTGGTCTTGAGCTCTCCGCTCGCCTGCAGGTAGGGCAGCAGCGTCAGATGCATCAGGATGCACTGGCCGCGCGGGCGCTCGTGGATGAACTGGCGGATCGCCTCGAAGAAGGGCAGGCCCTCGATATCGCCCACCGTACCGCCGATCTCGCACAGCATGAAATCGACCTCGTCCGCGCCGATGCGGAGGAAGTCCTTGATCTCGTTGGTGACGTGCGGAATGACCTGGATGGTCTTGCCAAGGTAGTCGCCCCGGCGTTCCTTCTCCAGCACATTGGAATAGATGCGCCCGGACGAGATCGAGTCCGTCTGGCGGGCCGACACGCCGGTGAAGCGTTCGTAATGGCCAAGGTCGAGGTCGGTTTCGGCCCCGTCATCGGTGACGAAGACCTCGCCATGCTCGAAGGGACTCATCGTGCCGGGGTCAACGTTCAGGTAGGGGTCAAGCTTGCGCAGCCTTACGGAAAAACCGCGCGCCTGCAGGAGCGCCCCCAAGGCCGCCGAGGCGAGGCCCTTGCCAAGCGAGGAAACCACACCGCCGGTGATGAAAACGTAACGTGCCATGGGGGCTCCCGTGCCTGAAGAGATGGGGCAATTCCAGTGCATGGAATCGCAGGATCACGGGAGTCGACGCTTAGCGCAAATCCCGACCAACCGCAACAGCACCTCAAGATGCTGTTGGGCAATGTTGCGGTAATGCCTAAGGCTGGTGTCAGTCGTTCGGGGCGGTGGTGCCGGCAGGCGCGGTGCCCGTGGTCGGCGGAAGCAGGCTCTTGCCGTCCTGCGGCAGGCTTGCCGGCGCGGCGGGAGCGGGCGCATCCGGAACGGTACCGCCGATCTGATCGATCACCGAACGCTGAGAAGCATCGCGGGCCGCAAACACCGTCATCGCGATCGAGGTCGCAATGAAGGCGGCCGCCAGAGCCCAGGTCACCTTGGCCAGCGCAGTGGCCGCGCCGCGACCGGTCATCACGCCGCCGGTCGAGCCCATGCCAAGGCCGCCGCCCTCGGACCGCTGCAGCAGCACCACCCCGATAAGGCAGAGCGCGAGGATCAGGTGGATCGAGAGAACGACGTTTTCCATGCAGACGGCCTTCGGCTCAGATGACGCGCCTATCTAGGCCCATGCGGCGCGGCCCGCAAGCCCAAAGCCCCGCCTTCCGGCAGGGCCGGGCAAGGTCCGGCTCACGCAGGCAGACCGTTGTGCCGGGGTGACAACAGGATGAAGGCCAGCCCCACCGAGAACAGCGCCGCGTTGGTCAACGGGAAGGCGAGCACCGACAGGTCCACGATTCCGCGCAACAGATAGGCGGCACCGACGGTGAAGTCGATCACCTGGATGAGGAGCATGTTTCCCAACCAGAAGCGCGAAGGCTCGGCCTGGCGCGCAAGCATCGCCATTCCAATTCCATAGGCCACGAAACGCGCACCGAGGAGCCCGATCATGTAGCCGGTATCGGCTGGCGGAACCGTCAGCCCCATCCAGCCGAAGAAGCTGAGCGGGAGGAAGAGCGTCAGCGTCCCCAGCACGAGTTGCGAGGCGGCGATGATCCAGAGGAGAGGTTTTTGCATCGGAAGTTCTTTCTAGCATTGCCCGCGGAATTTGCGGTGGCCGAACCATTGGGACAAAGCTATAAAAAGTGAAGTAGTTACCTTTTTTATACTGGGATGGCGGGGCAAAGAACGATGAATGAACAGCTTTCGGGCGATGCGACCTGTGACCAGGCCTGTCCCGTGGCGACAGCGCATGAGATTCTTGGCGGCAAATGGACGACGCTGATTTTCCGCGAGCTTCTCTCCGGACCACAGCGGTACAGTGCCATGATGCGGGCTCTCTCCGGCATCAGCCCCAAGATGCTGGCCGACCGGCTCAAGATGCTTGAGGTGCGGGGACTTGTGCGGCGCACCCAGTTTCCGACCATCCCGCCGACCACCGAATACGCGCTGACGGATCTCGGCAGTGCGATGTATCCGGTGATTGCCGCCATGGCGGATTTCGGACGAGCCTTGCAGCTGGCCGGCACAAGGGACTGAGCAGCGGATGGGCGGCGCGCCAACGGTCGCAGGCCCGCTTTTTTCCGTTTCCCTGTCCGGCGGGCGCCGGTATAGGACGCAGGGTTTCGAATGATGCGGGGATCAGCATGGCCAATGTCGTCGTCGTGGGCGCCCAGTGGGGCGACGAAGGAAAGGGCAAGATCGTCGACTGGCTCAGCGAGCGGGCTGACGTGATCGTGCGCTTTCAGGGCGGCCACAATGCCGGGCATACGCTGGTCATCGGCGGTAAGGTCTACAAGCTGAATGCACTACCCTCGGGCGTGGTTCGCGGTGGAAAGCTGTCTGTCATCGGCAATGGCGTGGTGCTGGATCCCTGGCACCTGTTGAAGGAGATCGCCGCGATCCGCGAGCAGGGCGTGGATATCTCGCCCGAGAACCTGATGGTGGCCGAAAATACCCCGCTTATCATGCCGTTCCACGGCGAACTGGACCGGGCGCGCGAGGCGCAGGCCTCGGGCTCGAACGCCAGGATCGGCACGACCGGGCGCGGCATCGGCCCGACCTACGAGGACAAGGTCGGGCGCAGGGTGATCCGTGTTGCCGACCTCGCCGATGATGAGACGCTGCAGCAGCGCGTCGATCGGGCGCTGGTCCACCACAATGCTTTGCGGGCAGGCCTTGGCCTTGACCCGATCGACCGCGAGGGGCTGCTTGCCGACCTGCGCGCGCTGGCGCCGCAGCTCTTGCCTTATGCCAAGCCCGTCTGGAAGGTGCTGCACGACCTGCGCCGTGCCGGCAAGCGCATCCTCTTCGAAGGTGCGCAAGGGTCGCTTCTGGACATCGACTTCGGCACATATCCTTTCGTGACCTCGTCGAACGTGATCGCCGGTCAGGCGGCGACGGGCACGGGCCTTGGCCCGAACGCGGTCGATTACTCGCTCGGGATCGTCAAGGCCTATACCACCCGCGTCGGTGCCGGGCCCTTCCCGACTGAATTGTTCGATGCCGACGGCGACCGTCTGGGCGAGCGTGGTCATGAATTCGGCACGGTCACGGGCCGCAAGCGCCGCTGCGGCTGGTTCGATGCGGTGCTGGTGCGGCAGACCTGCGCGCTTTCGGGAATGAAGGGCATCGCTCTGACCAAGCTCGACGTGCTGGACGGGTTCAAGACCATCCGCATCTGCACCGGCTATGACGTGGACGGCACCCACTACGACTACCTGCCGACGCAGGCGGCGCTGCAGGCCCGGGCCAAGCCGATCTATGAAGAGATGGACGGCTGGTCGGAATCGACGCAAGGGGCCCGCTCGTGGAACGACCTGCCGGGCGCCGCGGTGAAATATGTCCGCCGTATCGAGGAACTGATCCAGTGCCCGGTCGCGCTTCTGTCCACCAGCCCCGAGCGTGACGATACCATCCTCGTCACCGACCCCTTCGCAGATTGAGGGAACAGGCGTGGCGCTGAGCTACAAGACAAGGCGGCGACTGTCGTTGCTGATCCTGCTGATCGGCATGCCGCTCTACGTGGTGGTCGCGGTGACGCTTGTCGACATGCTGGACCGACCTCCCTTCCTTGTCGAACTGGCAATCTATATTGGCCTCGGCTTTCTGTGGGCCTTGCCGTTCCGCGCGGTGTTCCGGGGGATCGGACAGCCCGACCCGAATGCCGCGGGGCGCGATGAAACGGGAAAGGGGCCAGGCCCTTCGGCCTGACCCCCTGGTCCATCTGCCTGGATTGTTCAGCGCACCATTCGGCGTGCTTCGGCGAGGTAGTAGGAGTTGTCGGTGATCGCGAACTGGCCGCGCTTCACCTTCTCGATCTTGCCCTGGCGCAGGAGCGTGCCAAAGCTGCGCAGCCCGGTTTCACGGTTGATCTCTGTGCCGTCGGGCATCGTGGAGACATAGCGCAGCAGATGCGGGCGCGAGAAATGCGGGCGGCCTTCGAAGCACGCGGTATAGGCCGCGGCAGCTTCCAGGAGGTCCGGGATCTCGGTCGCGCCGAGACGTTCGGCAAACTCGGCAAAGCTCGAGGACTGGGCGAAGATGTTCTCCGAGTCGGGCAGGGTGCCTTCCTCGTCATCCTCGTCCTCTTCGCTGACAGCAAGGTTGCCGGCCGTCACACGACGCGGCAGCACACGGGTGCCAACCGCATCCACCGGGCGCGGCGGATCGATGCGCTGTTCCGAAACCAGCACCAGCGGAGCGGGTCTTTCGGTCGGCTCGCGATCCGTGGTCGGGCGGCGCGGACGCACCACGCTCGCCAGATCGGCACGATAGCTGTCGAGCCCCTTTTCTGCAGCGGTTTCGGCAGGCTTTTCACCCTTTCCCTTGCCGCCCGAGCGCAGATCGGCAACCGTTGCGGCAACGGCGGCCTTGAGATGCGACAGCGTCAGCATCCGCCGGCGGTTTTCCGGCGCGTCGATCTCGGTATTGGTCTGACGGAGGAGACGGGTCACATCCTCGTCACCCTTGCTATGGGTCTCGAGGATGGTCCGGCCTTCGCCGCGGGCCGCGGGCTCTTCCGCGGCAATCGCTGCTTCAGCCTCGACGGCGGCGTCGGGACGGCGGACGCGCACGACGCGGGCCCGGGCACGACGCAGCTTTTCTTCGATCGAAGGCTCGTCCTGTTCGGCTGACGCTTCGATCGCGTCAGCAGCCGCGGCCGGCTCGTCGAGGTCTTCCAGAAACTCCTCTTCGGCCTCCGCCCCTTCGGTCTCTGCCGCGAATGTGTCCTCGCCCTCTTCGATCTCCGCGACAGCTTCGGAGTCGAAGCTGGCTTCCTCATCCTCGGCAGACATCTCAACGGCGGCCAGCCAACGCGATTCCGCTTCCAGATCCGCCGCTGCCTCGGCCTCGTCAGGTTCGGCGGCTTCCTCTACCGCGTCTGCGTCCATCGGATCGGTGGCAAGGGCAGGCGCAGCCGCAATATCTGAGTCGAGGTCGGCAAGAATACCGGACAGCGTGTCGAGGGTCAGGGCGTCCTGATCCAGTTCGTCCTGCTCGTCGGCCGGAGCGATGGCTTCGATTGCCGGCTCTTCCTCGAAGGTGACGTCCTCGACCTCGGCCGAAACCGACTCCGAGAGGGCGGCAATCAGCGCTTCTTCCTCAGCCGGATTGGGGTCGGCAAAGACGGCGATCTCGTCGATTTCCGGCTCGGCGGTATCTTGGGCCTCAAGTTCGTATTCCGGCAGATCCTCCTCCGCCGAAAGTTGGACCAGGGCATCGGGTTCGTCTTCCGGTTCGATGGCGACCTCGACGATCGCGTCAATCGCATCGACTTGCTCGGGCGCGGCCTGCGCTTCGATTTCTGGTTCGACCGCGAATTCCGGCTCGATGGCAGCTACAGGCGCTTCGGGCGCAACGGCAGCAAGGGAAGGCGCGGGCGCCTCGATCAGGTCTTCGGCATAGACCGCATCCTCGACGACCGGGGCCGGGGCAGCGGCAGCGCGCGCCACGGCCGAACGGATACGCTGAAGCTTGGCCGCGACGCTTTCCTCCGACAGCAGGCCGGGAGAAGCTGCGGCCGGTGCCGGTTGGGGCACAGGCGCTGCGGCGGGCTGGGGCACGTGCTGCGGTGCCAGATCAGAGGCGCGCAATACGACACCATGATCGTCCACCTTGGCTTCGACCCGGCGCTGAATCTCGCGCTCGGCGATCCGGTGCAACATCGCAGCGTCGGGTGTGGGGGGCTCCGCCCCGAAATAGCGGTCGTCGGCGGCGAGATCGCGGAAATACTCCGCGATGGCCTTCATGGTATTGAACGGGTCGTCGAACCCCTCGAGCGTGCAGGAGAAGGTTCCATAGGAGACCGTCAGGATCTTACTGGCACCGACCATGGGATGCTCGCTTTCTGCTCTTGTCCTCAGGGTTCGGTATTCACCCCGCGCTGTTCAATTCAATGGACAGAACGGGGTAATTTGAAGGACTGATTATGGCCCCGAGCCAGGGGTCTTGCCATAATTGAGAACAGTATCCCTATGACTGCGCTGATTGTCGATACAACGGATGGTATAACCCTTGTCGGAGGGGCGCCATTTGCTGCCCGGACGCTGGAAATGGCGCTCAGGCGGGCACCCGTCCTGGTTGCAGCAGACGGAGGTGCGGACCGCGCCCTGTCCGCAGGCCGCGTGCCGCAAGCCGTCATCGGCGATTTCGATTCGATTTCCGTTGCAGCGCGGGAAACGATTCCCGCCGAACGGCAGTTTCCTATCGCGGAACAGGAAACGACCGATTTCGACAAGGCGTTGCGTTCGACCCGGTCGCCCTTCGTGCTGGCGCTTGGCTTCGTCGGGGCGCGGGTCGACCACGGGCTCGCAGTCTTTTCAACACTCGCACGTCACCCCGCGCGGATCTGTCTGGTCATCGGCGGGCAGGACGTTGTGTTCCTCTGTCCGCCACGGCTGCGGCTGAGGCTGGAACCCGGGGACCGCTTTTCTCTCTTTCCACTCGGACCCGTGACGGGGCGGAGCACCGGTCTGCGCTGGCCAATCGACGGGCTGGATTTCGCACCGCACGACATCATCGGCACCTCGAACGAGGTCAGCGCGCCAGAGGTGACGCTGGACCTCGACGCGGCCCGGATGTTGGCGATCCTGCCGCGCCGGCGGCTTGACCGCGTGCTCAGTGCGCTGCTTCCACAGTGGCGGCCGCCGCGCGCCGGTGGCGCGCGCTCAAGCGTTCACGGTGGATGATGTACAGGCCAGATGCGACGATCACCGCGATGCCGGTCCATGTCAGCAGGTTGGGGAAGTCGCCGAAGACGAGGTAGCCCAGGATCACGGCCGATACGAGTTCAAGGTAGTGCAGCGGCGCCAGCGTCGCCGAGGGGGCGAACTTGAGGGCATAGGTCATGCACATGTGGCTGACCGCCGCCCAGAAGCCGACGCCGAACAGCCAAAGCCAAGCCCAGCCCTGCGGCATGACCGGATCAAGCTCGACAATGCCGCTGCCGTCGAACAGCCACAGGAGCGGGACACAGATCACGCTGCCGACAAGAGAGGTCTGGAACTGCATGACGACCGGGTGCATCTCGTCCGAGAGTTGCCGTGTCACCAGCATGTAAAGCGCGAAGAACAGCGCCGTCCCGAGCGGAAAAAGCGCAACAGGTCCGAAGGCCACGAGAGACGGCTGAATCACCATGAGCGAGCCGCCGAAACCAACGACAGACGCCCAGATCCGTCGCGGACCAACTTCATCCCCGAACAGGAAATGGCCGAGGATCAGGATGATGAACGGCTCGATGAAGACAATGGCCAGCGCGTCGGCAATCGGCATGAATTGGATTGCGGCGACGAAGCTGTAGGTCGACAGGATCAGAAAGACCGTCCGGATGACGGTGAGACCAAAGGCGCGCCGCGACATCCCGAATGGAAGGCGCATCAGCAGCACGACCGGCAACATCAGCACACCCTGAATGACGAAGCGCGCGCCGGTGATCTGTCCGACGGGGATCGTCTGCGCAGCAAGCTTGGACGCGACATCGAGCAGGGGCGCGATGGCGCAGAAGGCGAGCATGAGGGCCACGCCGGGAAGAATGCGATCATTGGACATCCGTGCTGCCTAGTCGTGCGACAGGACAACGTCCAGCCCAGCCACGACACCGCAGGCTTGTTGACGTCGGGAATTTGCGATCTGCTTGCGATGGAAGGGAGGGGAAGCAGCGGATGATCATTCTCGGCAGGCAACGGCTGGTCTTCCTCGAAATGCCGAAGGCCGCCAGCACCTCGATCTCCCGGATGATGAAGCGGGGCTTTCCCGATGAGGTAATCGTTCGCGACAGGGCGGACCGTCACATCGGGATCATCGGATTTCGCAGGAAGATCGAAGAGCCGCTTTCGCTGGCGCTTGGAGGTCCGCTCGAGACCTTTTCGGTGGTTCGCGACCCCCTCGACCGGGCCTGGAGCTGGTACCGCTACCGGCAGCGTGAAAAGGTTCGCGGGCTGTCGGTCGATACATCGGGCATAGGCTTCGAGCGGTTTCTCGAGGACTGTCTGTTGCGCCCGGTTCCGGCCCATGCGCGAACCGGCAGCCAGGCGCAGTTCGTGGGCTTTGCCGATGGGCGGGCCGAGGTCGACTACCTGTTCGACTTCGCCAATCTGCACCGGCTCAAGACCTTCCTCGCAAAGAAGGCTGCCGCAGGCCTGCACCTGCCGCGCCGCAATGCCTCCGCTGACAAGGCGATGCCAGCGCTCCCTGTCGACCTGTCCGAGGCGTTGCACAAGACCTGGGCGGAGGATTTCGCCCTTTACGAAGCCGTTCGTACGGCTGGCTGCCTGCGCCGCTTGAATTGACCTTTCAGCAATTCGGCACGTTCACGGCCAGGCCGCCGAGCGAGGTTTCCTTGTACTTCTCATGCATGTCCTTGCCAGTCTGCCGCATCGTCTCGATGCAGACATCGAGGCTGACAAGATGCTGCCCGTCGCCCCGCATCGCCAGGCTTGCGGCCGACACCGCCTTGATCGCGCCCAGGCCGTTGCGTTCGATGCAGGGCACCTGGACCAGCCCCTTCACCGGGTCGCAGGTCATGCCGAGGTGATGTTCGAGCGCGATCTCGGCCGCATTCTCGATCTGCTCGGGCGTTCCGCCAAGGACGGCCGCCAGGCCCGCAGCCGACATGGCGGCGGCACTGCCGACCTCGGCCTGGCAACCGCATTCCGCGCCCGAGATCGAGGCGTTGTGCTTGCAAAGCCCGCCGACTGCAGCGGCAGTCAGAAGGAAATCGCCGATCCGCGCCGATGAAGCGCCAGGGACGTGATCCAGCCAGTAGCGGATCGTCGCGGGCAGAACGCCAGCCGCGCCATTGGTGGGTGCGGTCACCACCTGCCCACCGGCGGCGTTCTCCTCGTTCACCGCCATCGCGTAAAGGCTCATCCAGTCGTTGATCGTGTGCGGAGCGGTCATGTTCAGCCCGCGCTCGGCCATCAGCGCGTCATGGATGCCCTTGGCGCGGCGGCGGACCTTCAGCCCGCCGGGAAGGATGCCTTCGCCCTTCATGCCGCGCTCGATGCAGGCGTTCATCACCTCCCAGATCCGGGCGATGCCACGGTCAAGCTCGGCCGCGCTGCGGAACTTAAGCTCGTTGGCGCGCTTCATCTGGGCGATCGACAGACCCGAGGACCTGGCCATCTCCAGCATTTCGTCGGCAGTCTCGAAAGGGTAGGGCACATTAGCGCGGGCCTTGGCCTTCTGTCCCGCCGCTTCGGTCTGCTCGGCCTCGGTCACCACGAAACCACCGCCGATGGAGTAATAGGTCTCTTCCAGGATCACGTCGCCCTGGGCATCGGTTGCCTTGATGATCATGCCGTTGGCATGGCCAGGCAAGGACGGGCCGTAATCGAAGACAAGATCGGTCGCCGGATCGAACCGCATGACAGGCAGGCCCGGCGGCTCGATCATCTTCGTCTCGCGGATGCGGGCCAGCGCGGCCTCTGCCTTCTCGGCATCATAGGTGGCGGGATCGAACCCCGCGAGGCCCAGGATCGTGGCCCGGTCGGTCGCGTGACCGACCCCGGTGAAGGCGAGTGAGCCATGAAGCGAGGCGCGCAGGCCCTTTGGATGGAACGGGCTGTTGCGGAGCGTGTCAAGAAAGCGCGCGCCCGCCACCATCGGCCCCATCGTGTGGGACGATGAGGGGCCAACGCCTACCTTGAACATGTCGAAGACGGACAGGAACATGACGGCCTCAATAGCTCGGCGCTGAAAAGATGGTCGGCCCTAGCTCTTCCGCTTCGGCCGCCGCAATGGCGGCGGGCCGGGTCTCAAGCGAGCGGGCAAGGGCGAGAAGCGCGGGATAGTCATCGGCGCTGCGGTTGGCCGGGTGGCTTTCCTCGAAGGACAGGATCCAGCGCAGGAGCATGGACAGGTAGTAACCAAGGACCGTCGGCCGGCCCGGGGCGCACCAGTCGGGCCGGCTCGCGGCCATCGCTTCGAGCAGGGCAAGCTGGCCGGACAGACGACCGGCGGCGGTGGTCAGGAAGGCCGGCAGGGCTTCGGGCGAACCGGCGTGGCGTTCGGGATAGAACAGCTCCATCACCGTCGTATGGAGCGCGTTGTTGGTGTAGACGAACCACTTCAGGAACGCGGCCCGCTCGGGACTGCCTGGGGCCGGGCAGAAGCCGGGATGGCGTTCGCCCAGCCACAGAAGGATGGCGCCCGTCTCGAAGATAGGGTCGTCGGGGGTTTCAAGGACCGGAACCTTGCCCTCGGGATGCAGCGCCCGGTAGGGCGGCTCGTCGCGTTCGCTTGAGGCCCGGTCGATCAGGTGCAGTCGGAAGGGCACCCCCATCTCGCGGAGAAGGCAATCGACGACGAGGCCCGCGCTATCGGGCAAGGCGTGAAGGATGTACATGATTGCTCCCTGGCTTGCGCGACTATCAGGGCAGATGCGGTAGCGGGCCAAGCGGAAAGCGACCTATTCCGGACAAATTCCGCTTGGCATTCCGGGTGACGTTCACCGGCGGTTAACCAGAAAACGTCCAGTCTGGCAGTCGGTAACAGAAAGGGTTGGTCATGACGATCATCAGGCTGACGGTCTTCTTCATTGCGCTGCCGATGCTGGCTTCGGCTCAGGATGGAATGCGGTCCGCCCAAGCCGCGGCGGCAGGGCTGCCTGCGGCGGTGGTCAAGCGGATCCAGTCCTCACCCGACCGGGCGGAGGAGGCCGTTGTGATGCTGATCGCCGGATCAGGCACGGGCGGCGGCATCAGTCAGGCGCAGATCGAAACCGCCGTTTCCTTGCGGCTGGCGGATGCGCGGGTCTCGGTCCTGTCGCGGCTTCTGGCGGCGGATCTCGACAACAACGGGACGATCGCCGCCGACGAACTGGAGGCGCTCGCGGCGGCCTCTGGGGCGCGCAACCGCGGTTGGCTGGCCGTTGCAGCCGCACATGCCGACCGCAACGGCGACAGCGCCTTGGATGCCGGCGAGTTGCGCCAGTTCGCGGCAGCGGAAGCCGAAGGTGAGGTGCCGGGCCGCGAAATCGCGACGATGCGCGGGGTCATACGTTTCGATGTCGACGGCGACGGCAGGGTTACATTGGCCGAGTATCGCGCCGTGGCGGAAGCGGTCGCCGCCTTGCCTGCGCCTGCGGAGGAAAAGAAAGGCAGTTGACCGGGATCGGCCGCTTGTCAGCCGAGGAAATCCCAGAGCAGCTTGAGGTTCAGGGCCACGATCGCCGCTGCGATCACCACCGCGACGACGGCAAGCCAGCCCGGCGCTACAAGCGCGCCCATCTTGCGCCTGTCGGTGGTGAACAAGACCAGCGGCACGACTGCGAAGCTCAGTTGCAGCGACAGGACAACCTGCGTCAGGATCAGCAGTCGCCCGGTCTCTTGCGCGCCATAAAGGATCGTGACCCCTGCCGCCGGAATGATCGCGAGGGCCCGGGTGATGAGACGCCGAACCCAGGGTTTCAGCCGCATCTGCAGGAACCCCTCCATCACCGCCTGACCCGCCAATGTCGCCGTGACGGTGGAGTTCAAGCCGCAGGCAAGCAACGAAATCGCAAAAAGCGTCGGTGCGATGGCTGAACCCAGTAGCGGTCCGAGCAACAGATGCGCATCACCAAGTTCGGCGACGTCCGTCTGGCCTGTGGCGTGGAAACTGGCTGCGGCAAGGATCAGGATTGAGGCGTTGATGAGCAGGGCGAACATCAGCGCGATGGTGCTGTCGAGCGTGGCATAGGTCAGCGCCTGGCGTTTTTCGGGCAGGGTCTGGCCGAAATCGCGGGTCTGCACGATGGCCGAGTGCAGGTAGAGATTGTGCGGCATGACCGTCGCGCCAAGGATGCCGAGCGCAAGATACAGCATCTCCGGGTTGCGGACGATCTCGACCGTCGGGGCGAAACCGCGGATCACGCCGCCCCAGTCCGGATCGGCCAGCATGATCTGGATGCCAAAGCACAGCGCAATCACCCCGAGCAGAGTGATGATGAACGCCTCGAGCCAGCGGAAGCCTTTGGTTTGCAGCCAAAGGATCAGGAACACGTCGAGCGCGGTGATCAGTACCCCAAGCTCCAGCGGGATGCCGAAGAGCAGGTTCAGACCGATGGCGGTGCCGATCACCTCGGCGATGTCGGTTGCGATGATCGCGCATTCCGCGAGGAACCACAGCGGGACGTTGATCCAGCGCGGAAAGGCGTCGCGGCAGGCCTGGGCGAGGTCGCGCCCCGAAGCGATCGCCAGCCTCGCACAGAGCGATTGCAGAACGATCGCCATGATATTCGAAATCAGTGCGACGAAGAGCAGCGTGTAGCCGAACTTAGACCCACCGGCGAGCGAGGTCGCCCAGTTGCCTGGATCCATGTAGCCCACGGCCACCATGTAGCCCGGCCCGAGGAAGGCCACGAACTTGCGCCAGCCGGTATTTGGGACACGGACCGACCGGTGCACGTCGGCAAGGGCGGCATCACCGCGGTCGCGGCGCCAGTTGCCGCCCTCCGCCGCCGGCAATCCGTTGAGCGTGAAATTGTCCTGCACCGCACGATCCTGATAATGAGAATAATTCGCAAGAATGGGGTCGCCGGCCGGAAAGTCAAGATCGGCAGGGGTTTTCGGTCTCGCAGTGGACGGGGATGTTTCCTATAACATCGCAGTCCCAGCTCTGGAGCCCCACATGACCAGCGACCTCTCACCCATCGAACGGGCCAAGTTCGTGGCCGCCAAGCGCGCCGTGGATTTTGTCCAGGACGGGATGAAGCTGGGCCTCGGCACCGGATCGACCGCAGCCTGGATGGTGCGCTGTTTGGCGGAGCGGGTCCGCAAGGAAGGGCTGCGGGTTCAGGGTGTGCCGACCTCGACGCGGACGGCGGAACTGGCGCATGATCTTGGCCTGACCGTCGTGAGCCTGGACGAGGCGAAGTGGCTGGACCTGACCATCGACGGCGCCGACGAGGTGGACCGCGACCTCAACCTTATCAAGGGCGGCGGGGCGGCACTCCTCCAGGAAAAGATCGTGGCGACCGCTTCCGACCGGATGGTGGTGATCGCTGACGCGGCCAAGGACGTGACCCAGCTTGGCGCCTTCCCCCTGCCGGTCGAGGTCATCCCCTTCGGATGGCAGACGACGAAATCGCTGATCGAGGAACTGCTGACCGGGATGGATGTTCTCGGTCGCGACGTGACGCTGCGGATGAACGGCGACCGGCCGCTTCTGACCGACGAGGCGAACTACATCGTCGATCTGCATCTGAAGCGTATCGGCAATCCGCGCCAGTTGGCGCTGGTCCTGAACCAGATACCGGGCGTTGTCGAGAATGGCCTGTTCATCGACATCTGCGACGTGGTGGTGATCGGCCATGGCGACGGCCGGGTCGAGATCCGCGACATCAATGCCGGCACAGTCGAACAGGACCGGCTGTTCTTCAACGCGCCAGACAACATCTTCCTCGAGGCCGAGGAATGAGTGACGCCTTCGATTACGACCTGTTCGTCATTGGCGGCGGATCAGGGGGCGTGCGCGCAGCCCGGATCGCGGCGGCCGAGGGAGGGGCCCGGGTTGCCCTGGCCGAAGAGGACCGGATGGGCGGCACCTGCGTCATCCGGGGCTGTGTGCCGAAGAAGCTGATGGTCTTCGCCTCGTCCTATCCCGCAACCCTGCGCGAAGCTGTCGCCTATGGCTGGCAGGTCAGCGCGGACGGGTTCGACTGGGATTCCTTCAGGAGAAAACTCGAGGCCGAGCTTGACCGGCTTGAGGCCGCCTATCGCAACACGCTTTCGAAAGCCGGGGTCGAAGTCTTCAACACTCGCGCACGCCTCGACGACCCCCACTCGGTCCGGCTTGCGACGGGGCAGGTGGTCACAGCCCGCACGATCCTGATTGCGACGGGCGGACGCCCCTTCGTTCCGGAATTCCCGGGCTCGGATCTCGTGCTGACCTCGAACGACATGTTCCATCTGCCCGAGCTTCCAAAGCGCCTCCTGATCGTCGGCGGCGGTTACATCGCCTCGGAATTCGCCTGTATCATGAACGGCCTGGGGGTGAAGGTCAGCCAGTTCTATCGCGGTGCCCAGATCTTGCGCGGCTTCGATGACGAGGCGCGCGGCCATGTCGCGAACGCGATGCGCAGCAATGGGATCGACCTGCGCACAGGCACGTCGATCCTCCAGTTGCAGCGGACGCCGGAGGGCAGCATCCGCGCCACCACCACCGATGGGCATGACTGCGACTTCGACGCAGTGATGTATGCGACGGGGCGCGTGCCGAACACCGAAGGTCTGGGACTCGAGAGCCTTGGCGTCGGCATCGGCCGGCGCGGCCAGATCGAGGTCGATGGCTGGAGCCAGACCGCCGTTCCGTCGATTTTTGCCGTGGGCGATGTCACCGACCGGATCAACCTGACCCCCGTCGCGATCCGCGAGGGCCATGCCTTTGCCGATACGGTGTTTCGCGGTGTGCCGCGCCAGGCCGAGCACGATCTCGTCGCCTCGGCCGTCTTCACCCAGCCCGAACTGGGCAGCGTCGGGCTGACTGAAGAGGCCGCCCGCGAGCAGGAGCCGATCGAGGTCTATGCGACCGCCTTCCGCCCGATGCAGTCGGCCTTCGCCGGTGACGAAGAGCGGGTCCTGATGAAGCTCATCGTCAGCCAGGCGACACGCCGGGTTCTAGGGTGCCATATCGTTGCGCCTGGTGCAGGAGAGATGATCCAGCTTGCGGCGATCGCGATACGCATGGGCGCCACGAAAGAGGATTTCGACCGCACGGTTGCAGTCCATCCGACGATGGCCGAAGAACTGGTGACTTTGCGCAACCCGGTGCGCAAAGCTTGAAATTCGCCGCGCGATGACCAAGTCGCGTTGCAGCACGACGTGAAGGAAGGAACGGATGGCAGGCAGCGGCGGCCCCTGGGGCGGCGGAGGATCGGGCGGCGACAATCGCGGCGATAACCGGGGTGACAACAATCGTGGCGGACGGCGCCCGGGCGAAGGCCCGCAGCTTCCCGAAATCGACGAGCTGATGAAGAAGGGCCAGGAACAGCTCCGTGTCCTGATGGGTGGGCGCGGTCGTCAGGGGGGCGGCGGCAATGGCGGCGGCTCCGGTGGTGGCGGCCTTGGCCCGATCTTCACCCGGCAGGGGATCGCGATCGGCGCGCTCGCGGCGCTGGGCCTTTGGGCGTTCATGTCCTTCTACACGGTCAAACCGGAAGAACGCTCGGTCGAGCTTTTCCTCGGCAAGTATTCGGGCATCGGCAATCCGGGCCTGAACTTTGCGCCCTGGCCCTTCGTCTCTGCCGAGATCGTGCAGGTTACCGGTGAACGGCAGACCGACGTCGGCACTGGCAAGGACGGCGACAACGATACCGGCCTGATGCTGACCCGCGACCAGAACATCGTCGATCTGCAGTTCCAGGTGGTCTGGAACATCACCGATCCGGCCAAATACCTGTTCAACCTCGCCGATCCGACCGACACCATCCGCGCCGTCTCGGAAAGCGCGATGCGCGACATCATCGCACGGTCCGAACTCGCGCCGATCCTGAACCGCGACCGCGGCGCGATTGCCGCCGACCTGCGCCAATCCGTGCAGGCCACTCTCGACAGCTACAACTCGGGCATCAATGTCGTGCGAGTGAACTTTGACCGCGCCGACCCGCCGCGCGAAGTCATCGACAGCTTCCGCGAGGTGCAAGCCGCGCAGCAGGAACGTGACCGTCTGGAAAAAGAGGCGGATGCCTACGCCAACCGCGTGACAGCCGGCGCGCGGGGGGATGCCGCCCGTCTGCTTGAGGAATCCGAGGCCTATCGCTCGCGGGTCATCAACGAGGCGGAGGGCCAGACCAGCCGCTTCCTTTCTCTGCTCACCGAATACGAGAAGGCGCCAGATATCACGCGCCGCCGCCTTTATCTCGAGACGATGGAGCGGGTCTTTGGCGACATGAACAAGGTCATCCTGGACGGCGTTTCGGCGGAAAACGCGGTGGGTCAGGGCGTCGTGCCGATCCTGCCACTTAATGAGCTTGGGCGCCTGTCCGCCCCGGGCGCGGCGGCGACAACCGGTACCCAGGCGGGAGGGAGCAACTGATGAACCGCGCATCCATCATCCTTCCCGTACTGATCGTGGCGGTCGTCCTTGGCCTGTCGTCGATCTTTATCGTGGACGAACGCGAAAAGGCGCTGGTCCTGCAATTCGGACAGGTGAAGGCGGTGAAGGAGGATCCGGGCCTTGGCTTCAAGATCCCGCTGATCCAGGAGGTCGTGACCTATGACGGCCGCATTCTTGGCCTGCCTACGCAGCCGCTCGAAGTGACACCGCTCGACGACCGCCGCTTGGTGGTCGATGCCTTCGCCCGTTGGCAGATCGTCAATCTTGTCGAGTTCCGGGAATCCGTAGGCGCAGAAGGCGTGCGGGCTGCACAGGTCCGGCTGGAAAGCATTATCAACGCGGCGATCCGCGAGGTCCTGGGTTCTGTGCCGTCAAGCGCGGTGCTGTCCGAGGACCGGACCGGCCTGATGAACCGCATCCGGGATCTGGCCCGGCGCGAGGCCGCAGCGCTAGGCGTCGACGTCATCGACGTGCGCCTGACCCGCACCGATTTGCCGGAACAGAACCTGGCGGCGACCTATGCGCGGATGCGCGCCGAACGCGAGCGCGAGGCCGCGGACGAGATCGCGCGCGGCGGCGAGGCGGCCGCGCGGGTGCGCGCGACTGCAGACCGGTCGGTCGTCGAGGTGACGTCGGACGCGCGCCGTCAGGCCGACGTCGTCCGCGGCGAGGCCGATGCGAAGCGCAACGCGATCTATGCGGCCGCCTATGGCAAGAACCCGGAGTTCTTCGCTTTTACCCGCTCCCTGCAAGCCTACGAGACCGCGTTAAAGGGAACGAATTCCTCGATCGTGCTCGAGCCAAATTCGGTCTTCTTCGAATACCTCAACGGCTATGGTACTCCTCCCGCCGGCGCGGTCGCGCCGGCGAGTGAAGGGCAAAAGACACCATGACCCTTCTGCTTCTGGCGATCGGTCTGGTTCTGTCCGTCGAGGGGCTGGCGCTTGCGCTGGCCCCTTCGCGCATGGAGGAACTGCTGGCGCGCTTTTCAGCCATGCCGCGGGACCAGCGCAGGGTTCTCGGCCTGGGGGCAATGGCCTTGGGCGTGATGCTCGTCTGGCTTGCCCGTCATCTTGGGGCGTGACAGAGTCTGCTAACGGATCTTTCACACTGAATTGAGCCTATGCGAACGGGATTGCATTGCAGATGGCGCCCTCACGCGGTGTATCTGCGCATCAGGCCGGTTGCAGGACCGGCAGCTACATGCAGCCAAAAGGAGTTTCGAGTGTCCCTCATCACCAAGTCCGCCGCCCGGCCGAAGAGCGCGCGCAACCTGGTTGCGGCAGCGCTCTTGGGTGCCGCCGTCGCGGCTACGCCGGTCGTCCCGGCCCTTGCGTTCACCGCCCCTGAATCCTTCGCCGAGCTTGCCAAGCAGGTCAGCCCGGCGGTCGTCGACATCACCACTTCGGCCGTGGTCGCCGCCTCGACCGAGGATGGCCCGATGGTTCCCGAAGGCTCGCCTTTCGAGGAGTTCTTCAAGGACTTCCAGAACCGCCAGGGTGGCGAGGGCGGCCAGCAGGCCCCGCGCCGCAGCGAGGCGCTCGGCTCGGGCTTCGTCGTGTCCGAGGATGGCTTCATCGTCACCAACAACCATGTCATCGAAGGCGCCGACGAGATCCAGATCGAATTCTTCAACGGCGACAAGATGGCGGCGAAGGTTGTCGGTACCGATCCGAAGACCGACATCGCCCTGCTGAAGGTCGATGCCAAGAAACCGCTTCCCTTCGTCAAGTTCGGCGACAGCGACCTGATGCAGGTCGGCGACTGGGTCGTTGCCATGGGCAACCCGCTTGGCCAGGGCTTCTCGGTTTCGGCCGGGATCGTCTCGGCCCGCAACCGGGCGCTTTCGGGTACCTATGACGACTTCATCCAGACCGACGCCGCCATCAACCGCGGCAACTCGGGCGGTCCGCTCTTCAACTCGGACGGCCAGGTCATCGGCGTGAACACCGCCATCCTGTCTCCCAACGGCGGTTCGATCGGCATCGGCTTCTCGATGGCGTCGAACGTCGTGTCCAAGGTCGTCGACCAGCTGAAGCAATACGGCGAAACCCGCCGCGGCTGGCTGGGCGTCCGCATCCAGGACGTGACCCCCGACGTGGCCGATGCCATGGGTCTGGCCGACGCCAAGGGCGCGCTGGTTACTGATGTGCCGGACGGTCCGGCCAAGGATGCCGGCATGAAGTCCGGTGACGTGATCGTCCGCTTCGATGGTGTCGATGTGAAAGACACCCGTGAGCTGGTTCGCAAGGTCGCCGACACTGATATCGGCAAGGCGACCGAGGTCGTGGTTCTGCGCGACGGCAAGTCCGAAACCCTGTCGATCAAGCTGGGCCGCCGCGAGGATGCGGAGTCCGAGCCGGTTCCGGCCTCGGCCAAAGCCCCGGCCAAGCCGGAAGTGCAAGAGCTTCTGGGCCTGAAGGTCGTCGCCGTGACCCCGGATGACGCCGAAAAGATGAACCTTCCCGCCGACACCAAGGGTCTTGCGGTGATGGAGGTCGATCCGGCTTCCGAAGCCTACACCAAGGGGCTGCGCGCCGGTGACATCATCACCGAAGCCGGTCAGCAGGCCGTCACCTCGGTCTCGGACCTGGAAGGCCGCGTGACCGAAGCCCGCGATGCCGGCCGCAAGTCGCTGCTGCTTCTTGTCCGCCGCGAAGGCGACCCGCGCTTCGTCGCGCTTTCGGTCGAAAAGAACTGATCCGGTCCAGGACCGACAAAAACGAGGGGGCGCCCAAGGGGCCCCCTTTTCTTATTGCAGGCTATCGCGATCCACGGCGACCAGTCCCAGATCGCGGGCCGCGGCAAGCGACAGGATCTTGCTGTCCAGGCCCCGCGGCTCCTGATAGCGACGGATGGCCAGGTGAGTGGCTTCGTCCATCTCACCAGTCACCGGCGCGGAGTATAGACCTCGGGCCTTGAGCGCGCGCTGCAGCGAGGCGATGAAGGTGACGTTTTCGTCGGCCCCGCAGGGGGTGCGGAAAAACACCGACTCGCGATCCTGCACGATCTTCTGTCGCGTGACGCTGCGAAAGACCGCCGGCGATATCTGCGTTCCATCCTCGGCCAGCTGCGCTGGCCGGATCATTTCCTGCTCGCTGACCGTTTCGATCACCGCGGGCGTCGTCTCCTTGGCCCAGCACGCACCAGCTGGTGCAGCAGGAGGCGCATCGCCTTCAGCCGGAACCAGCTCGGCGCGCAGATCGGCGCCGGAGGTGGCGCCAGACGTCGGGATGCTGTCGCAGCCAGTCAAGGCCAGACACAGGGCACCGGAAGCAAGGAAGCGGATCATGCGGCCTGTCGGTTGTAATTCGTGCCGGTTTGCCCGGAATGCGGGACACGATAGCGGCAAAGCCTCGGCCGAGGAAGCTGTCCCGCCAGCACGTGGGCAGAAGCGTTGCAGGACGGTCAGGTTGCCGGCGCATCCTGACCAGTGCCGAAGCGCGTGGAGAACTCGGTCCGGCTGTTCTGGTGGGGATAGGGCACGTCCGGCACTGCCACGCCAAGATGAGCGCAAAGCGGCCCCCAGCCATCACCCAGCTCGTGCACGAGCAGCCGATCCGGCGGCACCGTGGATTTCACTGCCGCCACATGCGCCTCGTAGATCGCCATGACATGTTCGCGATCGTCGGGCCTGCCGCCAAGTGCCTGTCTGGCGACGAGGGCGATACCAAGCGAGGCGGGATCGGTGCTGCCATTCAATGCAGGAAGCAGGGTGCGTTCATAGCTTGCCCACCAGCTTTCTGCGCTGCGCCAGGTCAGGATGACTTTTGCCTTCGGATAGGCCTCGACAAGCTCTCGCCAGAAATGCGCCGAGGGCCAGTCCATGCACGAACGGTAGCCCTCGAAAAGCGCCTCCCAGTCAGGGGGCTCGCCGGCGGCGAGCGCCCGCCACAGCCGCTTCTGTTCGGGGTTGGAATTCACTTCGAACATGTGATGGCAAGGGCCGAAGCCGAGAATTCCCAAGGCCTCGCGCATCGAATCCGTACCTGTGCGTCCGAAGCCGGTCCCGACGACCTCTAACGGCATGGCGCCCCTCCCGTTGCACCGCCTGGCTCGTCCGCTGACGCTAAGACGTCAGGAAAGGTCGCGCAACTGGGGTATGGAAGCTGCCGGGCGGCTAGGCTAGAAACCGCGGGCATTCCGGTTGAAGGACAAGGCGATGGCGAAAATCACCTATATCGAATTCGGCGGCAAAGAGCATGTCGTCGATGTGCCGAACGGCCTTACGGTGATGGAAGGTGCGCGCGACAACGGCATTCCGGGAATCGAGGCTGACTGCGGCGGCGCCTGCGCCTGCTCGACCTGCCACGTTTATGTCGCTGCCGATTGGGTCGAAAAGCTGCCCGCCAAGGATGCGATGGAACAGGACATGCTCGATTTTGCCTGGAACCCCGATCCGGTGCGGTCGCGTCTGACCTGCCAGATAAAGGTGACTGCGGCGCTGGACGGCTTGGTCGTCGAAATGCCGGAAAAGCAGATCTGACGCAGGTCAGTTGGTCTTTCGCCGCGGCATGAAAGGCAGCGGAGCGACCGGGACACCATCCTCGATCAGCTGCTTCGCCTCTTCGGGCTTCGCCTCGCCATAGATCGAGCGGGCCGGAAGGTCGCCCTCATGCATCCTGCGCGCCTCGGCTGCGAAATTCAGACCGACATATTCTGAGTTTTCCTCGATCTGACGTCGCAGTGCCGCCAGTGCCTGCTCGACCTCGCTCGCAGGGGCGCCCAGATCCCGTACTTCGCTTGACACGGCAACAGACGGCGCCATCAGGGCCTTGGACACTTCGGTGCTGCCACAGACAGGGCAGCTCACCCTCGCTGCGGCAACGAGGCTATCGAACGCTTCCGAGGATTTGAACCAGCTGTCGAACTCATGGCCGGACGCGCAGTTCAGGTTGTAGTGGATCATTCTGTCACACAGGGCTTCCGAGGATCGAGATAGTCGATCGCGTCAGGAATTCAATCGCTGTCGCGCAGGCTGTCGGTCGACGGGGCGTTCGCTGGCTCTGCGAGCGTTGGAGCCAACCCTGCTGCCTCGATCTCTGCCATGGTCGGTGGCCGGAACTCGGCGAGGATCTGGCGAAGTTCCGGCTCCGCCACTTTCCGGATCGCGTCCTCGAGCGAGAACCACTTGCGGCGACGTTGCTTGCGCTCGGGGAAGCGTTTCTTCAACTCGGTCACGCGCAGCGGATAGACCGCGACGACGCAGGGGATACTGCGGCCGGGAACGACAACTTTGTCATAGGCATAGACGCCCAGGCAGAGCGGCAGCATCTTGCCCAGCACCCCCGCCTCTTCCCAGGCCTCACGCTCGGCCGAACCGGCATCGGTCGCCCCGGCGATCGGCCAGCCCTTCGGGATGATCCACCGCCCCGTATCTCGCGAGGTCACAAGCAGCACCTGAATGCCGGACTTGTGCATCCGCCAACAGATCGCTCCATATTGCGTTCTGGTGGTCGTATCGCTCAACAGAGTAATGGCCTTTGACCTGTTCACTAATCGCCTGCTCGGAGTTTATCTCTCTTTGCTTTCATTGTCAGTCGATCCGGGCGTGTTGTCCAGACCGACGTCCTTCCTCCCGCGAAGTTGACGCAACTCCACTCGGGACTAACTCCCAACAATGAGGATGGTTGCAGGCGTGACGGGAGGATTTTCGATGGCAGGTTGGCTAACAGCTGCGGTTGCCGCAGTCGGCGTCTTGGCGGGGGCGACAACAGCGCAGGCCGGTTTCACCTTCACATCGATCGACGGCGGAACCATCGACATGGACAGTTTCCGAGGCCGTCCGGTGCTGGTCGTGAATACCGCGTCGCTCTGCGGTTTCGCCCCGCAGTTCACGGAGCTGCAGCAGCTCCAGGACGAATTCGGTCCGCGCGGGCTGGTCGTGCTTGCCGTGCCCTCGGACGATTTCCGCCAGGAACTTGGGTCTGCGAAGGAAGTGAAGCAGTATTGCGCGATGCAGTTCGACGTAAGTCTTCCGATGACCGATATCACCCATGTCACCGGCCCCGCCGCCCATCCATTCTACATCTGGCTTCGCGATGAAACCGGCTTCACGCCACGCTGGAATTTCAACAAGGTGTTGATCGGCCCGAATGGGGAAGTGCTGGCGACATGGGGCTCCACGACGAAACCGACCTCGACTTCGATCCTGTCGAAGATCGAACCGCTCCTGAACTGAGCCCGGCTGCTGGACCGCTGCTGATCGGGTCCGAAATCTATCGCAGGTCGAGCTATGGCGGCCAGCATCCGCTGCGCATTCCCCGGGTCTCGACCGTGATGGACCTGACCCGAGCATTGGGCTGGCTTTCTCCGGAGCGCTTCCGCCAAAGCCCACGCGCCAAGCCTGCCGCGCTGACCCTGTTCCACGATCCCGCCTATATCGCCGCGCTCCAGGCCGCCGAGGCGCGCGGCCACGCCCTGCCGGACGACAGCCGCTTCGGCCTCGGCACCGTGGCCAACCCGGTCTTTCCCGAGATGTTCCGTCGTCCGGCAACCTCGGCCGGCGGGGCAATGCTGGCAGCCGAGCTTTTGCGGGACGGTGGTGTGATCTATGTCCCGGCCGGCGGCACTCATCATGGCCTGCGGGCGCGTGCGAACGGATTTTGCTATACCAACGATCCGGTGCTGGCGATGCTGGTCCTGCGCCGGGTCGGGGTCCGCCGGATCGCCTATGTCGACATTGACGCTCATCACTGCGACGGCGTGGAAGAGGCCTTTGCGGGCGATCCCGAGACGCTGCTGATTTCGGTCCACGAGGAAGGACGCTGGCCCTTCACCGGGCGACTGGAGGACGAGGGCGTCGGCAACTGCTTCAACCTGCCGGTTCCGCGCGGCTTCAACGACAGCGAGATGCGCGCGGTGCTCGAAGACCTGATCCTGCCGCGTGTCACCGCCTTCCGCCCCGAGGCGGTCGTCCTGCAATGTGGGGCTGATGCCCTGCTGGAAGATCCGCTGTCGCGCCTTGCCCTGTCGAACAACGCCCACTGGTCGGTTGTGGCGGCCTTGCGTCCGGTCGCCCCGCGCTATCTGGTGCTGGGCGGTGGCGGCTACGATCCCTGGTCGGTCGGGCGCTGCTGGACCGGGGTCTGGGCAACGCTGACCGGCGACGAGATTCCCTATCGCCTGCCCGCCGTGGCCCAAGCGGTTCTCGCGGCGCTGCCCCGCTTCCGTAACCGCCCGGAACCCGCCCCGCACATGCTCACCACGCTTCGCGATGCCCCGCGCGAAGGACTGGTCCGGGCCGAGATCCGCGCCCGACTGGCCCATCTGGCGCGTCGATGATCCGGGCGTTCCTTGCCATCGAACTGGACGACACGGTGCGCTCGGCCCTTGCCGTCCAGCAGTTCCTCCTGCCCCTGCCGCGCAAGGAGCCGGTTGAGAACCTGCACCTGACACTGGTCTTTCTGGGTGAACAGCCGGAGCACAAGCTTGAAGAGGCCCACGAGGCGATCAGTGGGCTCAAGCTGCCCGCGCTGTCGCTGGACCTGGCCGGGCTCGGCCTGTTCGGTGGCGACAAAGTCCGCGCCGTCTGGGCGGGAGTCACCCCGAATCCCGCTCTCCTGCGTCTTCAGGAAAAGCTCGAAGCCGCAGTTCGCCGCTCTGGCGTCGTTACCGCGCACCGCCGGTTCGTTCCGCATGTCACGCTCGGCCGCTTCCGCCCGCCAGGAATCGAGGAGCGCATGCGCATCGAGCGGGCCGTCGCCAGCAGCAGCGACTTCCGCGCCGGGCCGTTGCCGGTGCGCGAGATCGTGCTGTTCGAAAGCATCCGCGGCGCCTCAGGGTCGCGCTATGAGGTTCTCGCACGCTATCCGCTTGGCTGACGTCCGGGTTCAGGGTTCAGGCGGGCGCCTGGATGGCCAGTCGGTGGCCCGGTGATACGCTTGCCCAAGCCGCAGGAGCCGCCGGTCGGCGCCCTTTGGCCCGAAAATCTGGACCCCCATCGGCAAGCCCTGCTCTCCGAACCCAGTCGGAACGGCGATTGCCGGCAGCCCCACCAGGCTGACCGGGATCACCACCTCCATCCAGCGGTGATAGGTGTCCATGTGCCGCCCCGCGAGGGTACGCGGCCAGGTCTGTTCCTTGGCGAAGGGCCAGACCTGCGCGGACGGAAGGACAAGCGCGTCATAGCGCGTGAACAGCGTCGCGAGCGTCGCGTACCATTGCGAACGGAGGACGCTGGCGCGGTGAATATCCGTGGCGCTGAAGGACAGGCCGCGCTCGATCTCCCAGATCGCCTCGGGCTTCAGTTGGGCGCGCGACCGGGGATCGGCATAAAGGGGTGACAGGCCGGACGCAACCGACCAGCTGCGCAGCGTGATCCAGCTTTCCCATATCCGCTCAGCGGGGAAGGGGGGCGGGACCGTCTCGATGTGACAGCCAAGGTCGGCCAGAGTGGCAAGTGCTGTGGCGCAGAGATCAAGAATGCCCGTCTCGGTTGGATAGGCGCCGCCCCAGTCGCCAAGCCAGCCGATGCGCAGGTCTTTGACATCGGCATCGAGGGCTGCGCTGAAGGGCTCCCACGGGCGGGAATGCGGATCAGCGGGGTCGGGAACCGCAAGCGTTTCGAGCAGGCGGGCCAGATCCTCGACCGTGCGCGCCATCGGACCGTCTGTAGCCAGCTGGTGTAGGAAGGTGTCGCCCTCGGGATCGGCGGGAACAAGCCCGAAGGTCGGACGGAACCCATAGACGTTGCAGAAGGCCGCCGGATTACGCAGCGACCCCATCATGTCCGACCCATCCGCGACCGGAACAAGCCGCGCCGCCAGTGCCGCCGCGGCCCCGCCTGACGAGCCGCCGGCGCTGCGCGAAGGGTCGTAGGGGTTCCCCGTCACGCCATGCACCGGGTTGTAGGAATGCGAGCCCAGGCCGAATTCCGGCACGTTGGTCTTGCCGACGATCACTGCCCCCGCCGCGCGGATCCGGCGCGGCAGCATGTCGTCGGCCCGCGGAATAAATGCAGCGAGGCCGGGATGCCCCGAACTCGACAGAACGCCGGCGACCCGCTGAAGGTCCTTGATGGCGAAGGGAACACCATGCAGCCAGCCCGTCGGTTCGACAGCGTCGAGCGCCCGCGCCTCGGCCATCAGCAAATCGGGGTCACGTTGGGCGACTATGGCATTGACTGCCGGGTTCACCCGCTCAATCCGCGCAAGGTAAGCCGCCATCACCTCGGAAGGGGTGACGTCGCGCGCATGGATCAGCCGCGACAGCTCACTTGCCGACAATTCGGTCAGATCCATCACGGGCCTGCTTCTTCTTGGGAAAAATACCCTCGGGGGGTGCGGGGGGCAGACAGCCCCCCGCACACGCGGCCGCCGCACGCGCGGCAGCCAGTCCGGTTACTTCTGCAGTTCGGTCCAGATGGCCGTGTTGTATTCCTGCGCCTTCGGGCTGCAGGGCAGCAGGAAGTGGCCCTTCGCCTTGAACTCTTCCGGGATGACGATTTCCGGCGCGTCCTTCATGTCGGCGGGCATGAACTCCTCCGATCCCGAAATGCCGTTGGCATAGCGAGCAAAGCTCGAGATCAGCGCGGCGTTTTCCGGCAGCATGATGAAGTCGAGGAACTTGTAGGCTTCTTCGACGTTCTTCGCGTCCGAAAGCAGCGCGACCTGGTCCATCCACAGCGGGAAGCCTTCCTTCGGATAGCCGTACTTCACATCCGGGTTGGCAAGCCGGGCGCGGAAGATGGCGCCGTTCCAGTAGAGCGAGGCCATGACGTCGTTGTTCGACATCTTCTCGGTCATGCCATAGTCCATCGACAGCCATTTCGGCTTGGCTTCCAGCAGCTTGTCGCGGACTTTCTTCAGCACCTCGGTATCCTCGGTGCAGGCCTCGCCGCCGACATACCAGGTGGCCAGCGAGATGACGTCGTTCATCTCGGGCGTCACGTTGACCTTCCCGACCAGTTCCGGCGGCGGGTCAAGGAAGATGGCCGAGGTATTGATGTCGCCCGAATAGGCCTTCTGGTTCACGGCCATGCCGGTCGTGCCCCACTGCCACGGAACAGTGAACTTGCGACCCGGATCGTAGGGCACGTCCATCCATTCCGGCGCGATGTTGCTGTGATGCGGAAGCTTCGACAGGTCGAGTTCCTGGATCAGGCCCTTCTCGGCATAGATCTGCACATAGTTCGCCGAGGGGACGACGAGGTCGAAGCCATGGCCACCGGCCTCGATCTTGGCCAGCGCGGTGTCGTTGCTGTCGTAGTCGGTCACGGTGACCTTGATGCCGGTCTCCTTCTCGAACTTCGCCAGAAGCTCGGGGTTGGTGTAGTCGCCCCAGTTGTACAGCTGAAGCTCGCCATCGGCGCGGGCAAGGCCGGTGCTGGCCATAAGGATGGCCGTGACCGTCAGTAGCTTTTTCATGTCTTGAAGTCTCCCGGTTGGTGGTTTTGTGAAGTTCAGTCTTTTTTGCGTGTCAGAATGAAGAACAGGGTCAACAGCACGATGGTCAATGCCAGCAGCACGGTGGAGATCGCGTAGATCTCGGGCGAAATCTGGCGGCGGACCTGCGCCAGCATGTAGGTCGGAAGTGTGTCCTGACCCGCCGATTTCACGAAAAGGGTGATCACCACATCGTCCAGCGAAGTAACGAACGCCAGCATCATGCCGGCGATGATGCCGGGCAGCAGAAGAGGCAGCGTCACCCGGCGAAAGGTCAGCCAGGGCGACGCATAGAGGTCGGCCGCTGCAGTCTCCAGCGTCAGGTCCATCCCTTCCAGTCGCGCCCGGATGGGCAGATAGGCAAAGGGCACGCAGAAGGCTGAGTGCGCGGCGATGAGATAGCCAAGGCCCTGATATCCTGTCGCAACCTTGATCCAGGCAAAGAAGATCAACAATGCCACAGCCGTCACGATCTCGGGCACCATCAGCGGCTGGTTGATCATCAGGTAGATGAAAGTCTGGCCGCGGAACGGCCGTCGTCGGGTGGTCGCGATCGCGGCCATGGTCGCCACGCAGGTGGAGATCACCGCGGCGACCGAGGCGATGACCAGCGACCGGATCGTGGCGTCCTTCACCTGGTCGTTGGCCCAGGCCTTGCTAAACCAGCTAAGCGTGAATCCCTGCCAGGCTCCGATGGACTCGCCGCCGTTGAACGACCCGATGACCAGCATCAGGATCGGCAGGTAAAGCGCGATGAAGACGAAGACAGCTGTCGCCGTAAAGCCCGGCAGGTGCGAAGCGGAAAAGTTGCGCTCAGCCATTGTTCGTCCCCTTGGTCGAGGCACGGACATAGAACATCAGCGCGATAGTGACGACGATCAGCAGAAGCACCGACAGCGCGGCGCCAAGCGGCCAGTTGCGGCCCTGACCGAACTGCAACTCGATGAAGTTGCCGATCATCATGTTCTTGCCACCGCCGAGAACACGAGGGGTCACATAGGCCCCAAGCGCCGGAATGAAGACGAGGATCGAGCCTGCCACGATTCCTGGCCGCACGATGGGAACGATCACCCGCCGCAAGACCTGCCAACGCGAGGCATAGAGATCATAGCCCGCCTCGAGCAGCCGCATGTCGAACCGGTCGATCGAAGCGAAGAGTGGCAGGACCATCAGCGGCAGATAGACATATGTCATGCCCACGAACACGGCCATGTCGGTGTAGATCATGTTGATCGGTTGATCGATCACGCCCAGGCCCATCAGGACCGTATTGATGAGGCCCTCGTTGCGGATGATCTCGTTGATCGCGAAGGTCCGGATCAGCAGGTTCGTCCAGAACGGGATGGTGATGAGGAACAGCCACAGCGCGCGCGAGCGGGGCGACCGCGTGGCGATGAACCAAGCTGTGGGAAAGCCCACGATGAAGGTGATGATCGTGGTCAGGAGCGACAGTTTCACCGATCGCCAGAAGATCGTCAGATGCGCATCTGCGAGCTTCAGCGTGCCGTCGAAGATGTCGCGGGAATAAAGCGTGCCGATCCAGGCATCCCAGGAGAACTTCCATTCCACGTTGCCGTACTGGCCAGGCGTCAGGAACGAATAGACCAGCATGATGAACAGCGGGCCGATGGCCGCAACGAACAACAGGATCAGGGCAGGCGCCGAGAGGGCCCAGGCATTGCGGACCTCTCGGCGGCGAGCGGCCTTCTCGTTGGCGCTCATCTCAATCCTCCAGGACGCGCGCGGCGCCAGGGGCAAAGCGCAAGCCGACGGTCTGGCCCTGTTTCAGCCCCGCCTCGCCCGAGGCCGGGCTCTGCAGGCGCGCCACCATCTCGGTCCCGTCCTTCAGGCGCAGGTGGCAATGCGTGTCGGTCCCGAAATAGACGAGGCTTTCGACCGTCGCCGGGATGGTGCCGGCTTCCCCCGCCTCGGTAAGACGCAGCTGCTCGGGCCGGACGACCACGGTGACCCTGCCCTTGCCGGCCTCTGCCCCTTCGACCTCGATCACATCGCCGCTGTCCAGCCGCACGTTGCCGGCGCCGGACTGCCCGATGAGGAAGTTCGTCTCGCCGATGAAGTCGGCGACGAAGCGGTTCACGGGACGGGTGTAGATATCCCGTGGCCCGCCGATCTGCTGGATATGGCCCGCGCTCATGACCGCGATGCGGTCCGACATGGTCAACGCTTCTTCCTGGTCATGGGTCACAAAGATGAAGGTGATGCCCGTCTCGGTCTGAAGGCGCTTCAGTTCCAGCTGCATCTCCTTGCGCAGCTTGTAGTCGAGCGCCGAAAGCGGTTCGTCCAGCAGCAGCACTTTCGGCTGCGGCGCAAGCGCCCGGGCCAGCGCGACCCGCTGCTGCTGCCCGCCCGATAGCTGCGACGTCTTCCGTCCCGCCATGGCCTCAAGCTTGACCAGCGCCAGCATCCGTTCGACTGTCTTCGAAATCTCGGCCTTCGGGCGGCCGAGCATCTCGAGCCCGAAGGCGATGTTCTGCGCGACGGTCAGATGCGGGAACAGCGCATAGCTCTGGAACACCGTGTTGACGGGCCGCTTGTTCGGCGGATCGTTGGTGATGTCCTTGCCATCCAGCAGGATCTGGCCCGCCGTCGGGGTCTCGAACCCGGCGATCAGACGCAGAAGGGTGGTCTTCCCGCAGCCCGATGGCCCAAGCAGAGTAAAGAACTCCGCCTTCCGAATCTGGATCGAAACATCATCAAGCGCGCGGACAGCGGTATCGCCTTGTCCGAAGGCTTTCACGGCGTTGCGGGCTTCCACCGCGACGTCAGAGGTCAATGGCCTATCTCCCCGGCTTTTTGATCATATGCTACGGGCGCAGTTTCCGCTTTGGCAAGCCCATAGCGACAGGATCACGCATGAAGCGGCGGCCGCTGCCCGATCCATGGGCGCGCCGCTTCGATCTCGGCGCAGAGCGCGATGAGCGTCTCGTCCGCCCCGAAGCGCGTCGCCAGATGCACGCCGACCGGCAGGCCGCCCGACGTCCAGTGCAGCGGCAGCGAGGCGGCAGGCTGGCCGCTGGCGTTGAAGATGGCGCAGAAGGGCGAATAGGCAAAAATACCTGAGGGGCCAGTGCGATACGCCACATAATCCTCGGTATCATGGGCGAAACGCCCCACGCGCGCCGGGGGTTCCGCCAGCGTCGCCGACAGCAGGATATCGGGGCCGATCCCGTCCTCGGGATCAAAGAACGCGGCCATTTCCCGCCCGAAGTCGTGGATCTTGCCCACCGCCTCGAGATAGCGATCCGGCGCCAACCCGGCGGCATGGGCCACCGCGCCGCGCCCGACGCCCTCGACCAGATCGGCGGTCAGAGGCCGCCCGTTCAGCGCCTTGCGGATGCCAAGCGCCGTGCCGATCGCCACGATGTCGGTCCAGGCGCTCATCATCCCCGGGACGTCCGCCGCAGGCCGGCCGTGCTCGACATGGTGGCCAAGCGCCGACAGCAAGGCGGCAGCCTCATGCACCGCCTTGCGGCAATCCGGATGGATCGGCGCCCCGGTAAAACTCGTGTCGCAGACGGCGACTCGCAGCCGCCGCGGCGGGCGCGAGATTGCGGCGGCATAGCCCCGGCCAAGCGGAGGCGCCCAGTAGGGCGCGCCCAAATCAGCGCCTTCGCAGGCATCAAGCATAGTTGCCGTATCGCGCACAGACTTGGTCAGGAAGCCATCGATCGCCATCCCGGCCCAGCCTTCGCCGGCATAGGGACCATCTGGCAGTCTTGCCCGCGTCGGCTTGAAGCCGAAGAGTCCGCAGGACGAGGCAGGGATTCGAACCGAACCGCCCCCGTCCGATCCATGCGCGAAGGGCACGATCCCTGCAGCCACCGCGGCGCCCGCACCACCCGAGGACCCGCCCGAGGTGTGGTCAAGGTTCCACGGGTTCCGTGTCGGCCCGCCATAGACCGCCGATTCGGTCGCCGCCCCGATCCCGCCCTCGGGCGAGGTCGTCCGACCAAAGGTTACCACCCCCGTCGCGCGGATCCGCTGCCAGATCGAGGAATCCTTGCCATATACCGTATTGGCCAGCAGCCGCGATCCGTTATGCGATGGAAAGTCCCTCGCCTCGGCGCCAAGATCTTTCAGCAGGAACGGCACCCCGCGGAACGGGCCGCGGGGCAACCCTTGGGCGATGCCCCGCCGCGCGACCTCTTCCTGAATCAGTACGACGGCGTTCAGCTTCGGATTTAGCCGATTGACCGCATCCAGAGCCTGGTCCAGCAGTTCTTCCGCTGAAACCTCTCCGCGCGCCACCAGACCCGCCACCGCCGTGGCATCCAGCGCGCCGATATCGACCGTTCCCATCCGTCGCTCCTTTGACTTGCTGGCGCAATGCTGCATGGAGGCGGCACTGATGCCCATCCGTTTCCGCCACTGGCCGTCGCATTTGCGCAGCCGCCGGCACAGGCTGGCCGGCTGGTTTCTCGTTTGAGGAAAAACCTCCGGGGTGGGCCCCGAACGGGGCGCGGGGGCAGCGCGCCCTTTTTCCGTCAGCCGCCCGTCCGGATCTCGACCGTCTGTTTCAACGCGCCGGTCAGGCGGTCGAAGATCAGGATGCGGTCGTCGGCGGTCACCACCGCGATCCAGCTCTTGCCTTGGGTAAAGGCCGTGGCGCTCGCGCCTTGCGGCAGGGTGATGCCGGCGGGCAGGGGCGGAAGCTCGCCCGGCGCTTTCGGCATCCGGGTGACAAGCAGTCCGACGACGGTTATGACGCCCACGATCATCGTGATCGTCAGCAGGATGACGAGCGCCTTGAGGAATTTCAGGCTGGGCGGAAGCCCGTCCGCCGCCGGAGCAGCATCAATGTCCGATTTCATGCCAGAGGCCCGCATCCTGTCGGTCGTGATCGGGGCCGATCCCCCCGACCGCCTTGATAAGGCGCTCGCGCGCGACGTGCCAGAGGAAGCAGCGCTGTCGCGGTCGCGTCTGGCCCGGATGGTAGCCGAGGGCGCCGTGGCGCGGGAGGGCGTCGTCCTGACCGATCCCAAGTCGCGCGTGGCCGAAGGGGATGTCATCGAGATCGTCCTTGAGGACGCGGTCGAGACCGCGACGCAGGCCGAAGACATTCCCCTGACCGTGCTGTGGGAGGATGATGACCTGATCGTCATCGACAAGCCGGTCGGGATGGTCGTCCATCCCGCGCCGGGCTCGTCCTCGGGCACGCTCGTCAATGCGCTTCTTCACCATTTCGGCGGACGGCTGTCTGGCGTCGGCGGCGAAAAGCGGCCGGGGATCGTCCACCGCATCGACAAGGACACGTCGGGCCTCCTGGTCGTGGCCAAGTCCGATCGCGCCCATCATGGCCTTGCAGCGCAATTTGAGGCCCATACTGTCGAGCGGCATTATCTCGCGTTGGTCCACGGTGTCCCCGACGCCGCCGATCCCCGCTTGCGCGGTATCCGCGGGGTCAGCTTCGAATCCGGCGGCATCCTCAAGATCGCGACGCAATTGGCCCGCCATCGCACCGACCGACAGCGCCAGGCGGTGACCGAGGGCGGCGGACGCCACGCCGTGACCCGTGCCCGGGTTGTCGAAAGGTTCGGCGTGCCGCCGGCCGCGGCCCTTGTGGAATGCTGGCTGGAAACCGGGCGGACTCATCAGATTCGGGTCCACATGGCCCATGTCGGTCATGCCCTGATCGGAGACCAGACCTATGGCGGCCGCCGGCGTCTGGCGGCAAAGGCGATCGGCGACATCGCTGCCGAGGCGGCGAATGGCTTTCCCCGTCAGGCGCTCCATGCCGCAACGCTCGGCTTTGCCCATCCGGTGACGGGTGAATGGCTGCAGTTCACCTCCGCACTGCCCCCCGACATGGAAGAGCTGATCCGATTGTTACGCGCAGTCACTTCCGCATGAGCGCACGAAGACAGGACTTTCGCCGCGACGGAAAGCGGTTCATATTTTGTTAAACCGATTGGTTCACTTCCTACTTGATCAGGGAAGTCCGCATTCCTAAATCCACGGTTTCCGCGGCGTCAGAACCGAAGCGGAACGAGGAGGGTCGATGAGCACTTATACCAATCTGCCTGCCCCCAGTCCCGAACAGGGCCTGAACAGGTACCTGCAGGAAATCCGGAAGTTCCCCCTGCTGGAACCGGAAGAAGAATACATGCTCGCCAAGCGATGGGTCGATCACGAGGATTCCTCTGCGGCGCACAAGCTGGTGACAAGCCATCTGCGGCTCGCCGCCAAGATCGCCATGGGCTATCGCGGCTACGGCCTGCCGCAGGCCGAGGTCATTTCCGAGGCCAATGTCGGCCTGATGCAGGCCGTAAAGCGCTTCGATCCCGAAAAAGGCTTCCGCCTGGCCACCTATGCCATGTGGTGGATTCGCGCCTCGATCCAGGAATACATCCTGCGGTCCTGGAGCCTGGTGAAACTTGGCACCACCTCGGCGCAGAAGAAGCTGTTCTTCAACCTGCGCAAAGCCAAGGCCAAGCTGGGCGCGCTGGAAGAAGGCGACCTTCGCCCCGAGAATGTGGCCCAGATCGCCAAGGACCTGAACGTGACCGAGGACGAGGTCATCGACATGAACCGCCGCCTGTCCGGTTCCGACGCGTCGCTGAACGCGACCGTGGGTTCGGACGGCGACAGTGCGACGCAATGGCAGGACTGGCTCGAGGACGAGGATGCCGATCAGGCCGGCGCCTATGCTGAGCGCGACGAGCTTGACGCACGCCGGGAGCTGCTGGTGCAGGCCATGGGCGCCTTGAACGAGCGCGAGCGGGACATCCTCGTGCAGCGGCGGCTGTCTGACAATCCGGTGACGCTCGAGGAGCTGTCGGAAAGCTACGGTGTAAGCCGCGAACGCATCCGCCAGATCGAGGTCCGGGCGTTCGAGAAACTGCAGTCGAAGATGAAGGAACTCGCCCGCGGCAAGGGCATGCTGGTCGAAGTCTGACGCCCCACGATTTTTCTGCAAAAAATCAATGCGATGATTGGGCGGGGACAGATTTTTCGCAGAAAAATCGTCTCAGCCCGCCCGAATTGCCGGTTTCCACACCCACGTCGCTCGGCTAGCGTCGCGGGTGTTTCCATGTCGGAGGGAGGGACTGGACATGACCCGCGTCGTCAACTGGGGCGTCCTTGGAGCTGCGAATTTCGCCAAGGAACAGATGGCCCCGGCGATCCATGCCGCAGAAGGCGCCCGATTTCTGGCGCTTGCGACCTCCGATCCGGCAAAGGCCGAACCTTTCCAGGCCTTCAACCCTGATCTGAAGGTGTATTCGACCTATGATGCCTTGCTCGCCGATCCCGAGATCGACGCGGTCTATATCCCTCTGCCAAACACGCTGCATGTCGAATGGACGAAGAAGGCGCTTCTGGCGGGCAAGCACGTCCTGACCGAAAAGCCGCTGACGATGAAGGCGTCGGAATTCGACGAGATCATCGCGCTTCGTGACAAGACGGGCCTTCTGGCCGCCGAGGCCTTCATGATCATCCAGCACCCGCAGTTTCTGCGGGCCAAGCAATATGTCGATGAGGGGGCGATCGGCCGGGTCGAACATGTCGACTCTGCCTTCACCTACGACAATCGCAATTCACCCGAAAACATACGGAACCGCCCCGAGACCGGCGGCGGCAGCCTGCCGGATATCGGTGTCTACACGATCGGCTCGGCCCGCTTCGTCACCGGCGCCGAGCCACTGCTCGACACGCTCACCGCACGGATCCGCTATGAGAATGGCGTCGATGTCTTTGCGCAGATCGAAGGCGAGTTCGAGGGTCCGCAAGGCCGCTTCACCTATGGCTCGATGACGTCGATGCGGCTTTTCGTGCGACAGGAGGTCACCTATCATGGCACCAAGGGCCTGATCCGTCTGACTGCGCCCTACAACGCCAATGTCTATGGCGAGGCGCGGGTGGAACTGCACCGCCCCGGCCTTTCGGTGACTGTCGACCGCTTCCCCGAAGCGCGGCAGTACAAGCTGCAGGTCGAGGCCTTCAGCCGTTCGGTCGTCACCGGGGCGCCCTATCCCTGTACGCTGGAGTGGAGCCGCAAGACCCAAGCGATGATCGACCGCGTGATCGAGGTCGCGAAGCCGATCTGAGGAACCGGGTCAGGCCGGGATCGCAAGCCGCATGACATGCTGCGGCCCCGACCACCCGCCTAGATAAAGCTCGCCCTCGTCGAGGAAACCGGCCCGCAGATAGGCGCTTCGGGCGGCAGAGTTTCGGATATTCACGGTCAGCACGATCGAAGCCGTGCCGGGATGTGCGGTTGCGACCAGCCCGGGCAGGGCCGCCATCGCCGCCCGACCCAGCCCGCGCCTTTGCTGTTTCGCGTCGATCAGAAGTGAGCGCAGGACGATCTCCCCGGCGCGCGCATAGGGGTGTTCGCCCGACAGGTTTCGGTCGAGCACGAAAAAGCCGACAACGATGCCGTCCGCGACGACAGCCCATGCCCCTTCGCCCGGGCCAAGCGCCGCAAGCCGCGCGACAGGCTCAGCCGTGAAGGCGTCCTGTCCGGGACCAAGCGCAAGATGGGCGATCCGCGCCCCGTCGCCGGGAAACAGCCGTTCGAATCCGACGCTCACGCTTCGATCTGTTCCAGCTCGTCAATGAAGCCTGCGATCATCGACAGGCCCTTGTCCCAGAACTTCGGATCGGTCGCATCCAGGCCGAAGGGTGCCAGAAGCTCCTTGTGGTGCTTCGATCCGCCCGCCTTGAGCATGTCGAAGTAAAGGTCCTGGAATCCCGGCTTGCCCTCGGCATAGACCGCGTAAAGCGCGTTCACCAACCCGTCGCCAAAGGCATAGGCATAGACGTAGAACGGCGAATGGACGAAATGCGGGATATAGGCCCAGAAGGTCTCGTACCCGTCCATGAATTCGAACGCATCGCCCAGGCTTTGCGCCTGAACGCTCATCCACAGCGCGTTGATGTCGTCAGGCGTGAGCTCACCCTCGCGCCGCGCCGCGTGCAGCTTGCATTCGAAATCGTAAAAGGCGATCTGGCGCACGACCGTGTTGATCATGTCCTCGACCTTGCCGGCCAGCAGCGTCTTGCGCTCGGCCGGGGTCTTGGCCCCGTCGAGCAGCTTGCGGAAGGTCAGCATCTCGCCGAACACGCTCGCCGTCTCGGCCAGCGTGAGGGGAGTGGAGGACAGAAGCTCCCCCTGACCGGCGGCAAGAACCTGATGCACGCCGTGACCGAGTTCATGCGCCAACGTCATCACGTCGCGCGGTTTGCCGAGGTAGTTCAGCATGACGTAAGGATGCACGGTGGTGACGGTCGGATGCGCGAAGGCCCCCGGCGCCTTGCCCGGCTTCACGCCCGCATCGATCCAGCCCTTGCGGAAGAAGGGCTGCGCCAGATCAGCCATGCGCGGGTCGAAGGCGGCATAGGCATCAAGAACCGTCTTCGTCGCCTCGTCCCAGCCGACTGTCTTCGGCGTGTCGATCGGCAGGGGGGCGTTACGGTCCCAGACCTGCAGCTTGTCGAGCCCCATCCACTTGGCCTTCAGCCGGTAATAGCGGTGCGAGAGCTTCGGATAGGCCGCGACCACGGCGTTACGCAGCGCCTCGACCACCTCGGGTTCGACATGGTTCGATAGGTGCCGGGCAGTCTGCGGCGTCGGCATCTTGCGCCAGCGGTCCTCGACCTCCTTCTCCTTCGCGAGCGTGTTGTGAACGCGCGAGAAGAGCTTGATGTTTCGGTCGAACACCTCTGCCAGCGCGCGCGCTCCCGCCTCGCGTTTCGCGCGGTCGGCATCGGTCAGCAGGTTCAGCGTCGCCTCGAGGCTCAGCTCCTCCTCCTCGCCCGCGACCTTGAACATCAGGCCGGCGGTCGTCTCGTCGAACAGCTTGTTCCAGGCCGAGGCGCCGACGACCGAGTTGTCGTGCAGGAATTTCTCCAACTCGTCCGACAGCTGGTAAGGCCGCATCGCCCGCATCCGGTCGAAGACCGGCTTGTAGCGGGCAAGGTCGGCATTCTGCGCCAGCAACCCCGCCAGATGCGCCTCGTCCAGCCGGTTGAATTCCAGCGTGAAGAAGACCAGCGGGGTGGTGGCATCGGTGATGTGGTCCTGCGCATCGGCCATGAACTTGGCGCGCTCGCTGTCCATGGTATTCTGGTAATAGCGCAGGCCCGCATAGGACATGATCCGCCCGGCGGTCACGTCGATCGCCTCGTAGCGGCGCACGCAATCGAGCAGGCCCGACGCATCGAGCGTGGCGAGCTTGCCTTCGTAGTCGGCGGCGAAGCTCGCGCAGCCGGTCTCGACCTGCGCCATGTCACGCTCGAATTCCGGCGCGTCCGGCGCGGCATAGAGATCGGTCAGGTCCCAGTCCGGCAGGTCGCCCAGACCGCCGCTGGCGGCATTGGCATCAAAAACGGGGCGGGACAGGGGAAGCGTCATAGGAACCTCATTGCGTGGCCTGCCCCGATCTAGGGGGCGGGGCAGGGAAAAGACAACCCGCCCTGCCGCAAAGACCAGAGCAAAAGCGCGTCATCGCGTCTTCTTCTGTTCTTAAATATCCTCCGGTGGAGTGGGGGTGGAAAACCCCCACTCCACCGCCGAGCGTCAGGGCGACATCGCAAGCAAGCGGTCCATCTGCGACGGGAAGAGTTGCAGGAGGAGCGTTTCGGTCTTGGCCTTGTCTTCGTGGCTGACGAAGACGCGGATGTCGATCGGAGCATCGTCGCCTGCTGGAACGTCCGAGAAATCGAGGTCGAACATCGCGCGCCAGTAATCGGTGCTGACAACCGGATATGCCACCTCGTTCGACACCGTCCCGCGCGAGGTCGAGACGTTGACCGTCACGCCATCGGCCCGACCCAGCCCTTCAAGCCCGGTCCCTTCGAAATCGCAGACCACTCGCACCGTCTTGGGGGGGCGGGGCTGGCCGGGAATGCCGCCCGAGCCAAGGCGCACGGCGGTGAACCGGGCCGAGATCGGGGCAACCGGGCTATCCTCCATCCAGGTCAGGCGATAGGACAGGTCATAGCTGTTGCCCGCCTTCGCCGCCGGACCGGGTTGCCAGAAGGCCACGATGTTGTCGTGGATCTCGTCATTGGTCGAAAGCTCGACCAGCGTGACGCTGCCATCGCCCCAGTCGCCTTTCGGTTCGACCCAGACGCTGGCACGCTTCTCGTAAAAGACGCCGTCATCCTGGTACTGCTGGAAATCGCGCTCGCGCTGCATCAAGCCGAAGCCCTTGACGTTGGGCGTGAGGAAGCTGTTCACCATGGTCCGCGGCGGGTCGTTCAACGGCCGCCAGATCCGCTCGCCTGTACCGGTGATGATGGCCAGACCGTCGCTGTCATGGATCTCGGGGCGCCAGTCTCCGGCCGCGAAACGGTTATGCTTGCCGTACCAGAACATCGAGGTCAGCGGCGCGATTCCAAGGCGTTCGACATCGGCGCGCAGGTAAAGCGAAGCCGTCACATCCTGGATGACACCATGGTCGCGGTGCGAGACGATCTGGTAGGCGCCGGTCACGCTCTGGCTTTCCATCAGCGCCCAGATGGTGATCGCGCCATCTTCCGACGGCTCCAGCCAGAATTTCGTGAACAGCGGGAATTCCTCGGCGCCGCCGGAATTGATCGCGAGGCCCCGAACCGACATGCCGAACTGGCCGCTATAGCCCGAGGTTCGCCAGTAGGAGGCGCCGAGCAGCGCCATCCAGTCGAGTCCTGTTTTGGCATCCATTACGTGGAAGCCGGCGAAGCCGGTCGTGTGGGTCAGGTTCTTCGCCGGGTTGTCTGCCGGAATGTCGAAGAGGTCGAGGGAGAAGGGCCATTCCGTCGCCATGCCGTTCTCGACGGTATGGATGCGCACCGGGGTCTTGAAATAACGGCCGGGGAAGAAGGGCTGCACCGGCGAGGTGTTTCCCCGATCCATCCACAGCGTGTGTTCCTTGCGGAAAGTGATCTGGTTGTGCCGGTCGTAGTCGATCTCTTCCAGCACCTTGTCGTCCGGCACCTTCGGCGGCGTCCAGGGCTGCTGCGCCAGCATCCGCGCCGTTTCCTTGAGGATGTCGAACGAGAAGGGGGTCGGCTCGCTCACGGCAGTAGCCGTCTGTGCCCGGGCGGCGCGCGGCAACAGGAAGAATCCACCCGCGGCAAGTGCAGCCTGCAGAATGTCACGGCGGTCAGGTCGGAAGCTGTCCAAGGCGAACTCCTCGCGGTCTTTGGGAGCGGCACCGATCTGGCGCGCTTTCCCTGATTCTGTCCGCATCCAGATAGCAATCAGCGCGGGTCGCGTGAACTGTCGTCACGCGCCCGTGTTCGAAGGGTGAACATGGGCGCTTGTGGTCGCCAGCAGCGCTTTCAGCCCGTCGAGCGTATCGATTTCGGCCACCGGCTTGTCGCGCCGCCAGCGCAGCATCCGCGGAAATCGAAGCGCGATGCCCGATTTGTGGCGGGTCGAGGCCTGGATCCCTTCGAAGGCAAGCTCGAAGACCAGTTCCGGCGTCACCCGCCGCACCGGCCCAAAGCGTTCCAGCGTGTTCTGCCGCACCCACCGGGTGATTTCGGCAAATTCCTCGTCGGACAGGCCGGAATAGGCCTTGGTGAAGGGAACCAGCTGGTCGCCATCGCGGACGGCAAAGGTGAAGTCGGTGAAAAGCGAGGCGCGGCGGCCATGTCCGGCCTGCGCATAGAGCATGACCGCATCCACGGTGAACGGATCGAGCTTCCATTTCCACCAGTCGCCGCGCTTGCGGCCGGTGAAATAGGGCGAGGTCCGCCGCTTGAGCATCAGCCCCTCTGCCACCGCGTCGCGCGCGGCCAGGCGAACGTCAGCCAATAGGTTCCAGTCCGTGAAGGTGACTTCAGGCGACAGGGCGAGGGGAAGACCGGGCGGTAGCGCGGTAACGATCTCCTCGAGCCGGACGCGACGCTCAGCGAAAGGAGCTGCGCGGAGATCGCGGCCGTCCGCTTCCAGAAGGTCGTAGGCAAGCAGCCGGGCCGGGGCCTCGGCCAGAACCTTTCTCGGGACCGTCTTTCGGCCGATCCGGGTCTGGAGCGCGGCAAAGGGCAGGGGGGCCTCACCTCTCCAAGCCAGCACTTCGCCGTCGATCACGGTGCCCTCGGGCAGGAAGTCGGCCAGGGGGGCGAATTCGGGAAAGCGGTCGGTGACAAGGTCTTCGCCCCTCGACCACAGGGCAAAGGCCCCGCGGCGGCTCACGAGCTGGCCACGGATGCCGTCCCATTTCCACTCGGCGAACCAGTCCTCTGGCGGTCCGAGCATCGCGGCATCCGTCTCGAGCGGCGAAGCGAGTGCAAAGGGATAGGGCTGTGCGCCCGCGCCGGTGCCTTCGTTCGACAGGATCAGTGCGGCATAGCTGGTCCGCGCCGGCGTCCAGTCGCCCATCAGCCGATGGGCCAGTTCAGTCTCGGGCAGGCCCGTCGCCTGGGCCAGCGCCCGGGTCATCAGCCCCTGGCTGACCCCCATGCGAAAACCCCCGGTGATAAGCTTGTTGAACAGGAACCGCTCGTCCTGCTCCATCCCCGCCCAGGCCGACAGGATCGCCTGCCGCCGCTCCTCGGCCGGGCGGCCGGTCAGGCGCACTAGGGTGGACAGATGTTCCGACAACGTATGCGCGCCGGACTTTTCGGCCGGCGGCAGGATCAGTGCGATTGTCTCGGCCAGATCACCGACCACCGGGTAGGTTTCCTCAAACAGCCAGTGGGGCATGCCCGCCGCCTCGGCCGCCCATTGCGCCAGCTCGGTCGTGTTGACCGCCCGCTTCGGTCGCCGCCCGGAGAGCAGCGCGATCGTCCAGAGCCGGTCCTCTTCCGGCGCCTCGCGGAAGTAATCGGCCAGCGCCGCGGTCTTTTCCGACGTGCGTGTCGTGGCGTCGAGCGCCGCGAAGAGGCGGGCGAAGCGCTTCATGGCTGACCGCGACGGCGGGCCGTCTGCCCCCCGAACCCCCCGAGGATATTTGTGAGCAGAAAATGCAAGGACGGGGTCATTCCTCCATGATCTCCATGATCTCCGTGATCTCGTTTCCCTCGCCCTCGTATTCCGTCGCGACGATTCCGGCATCGTAGCCCTGTTCGGCGAGCCATCTGCGGAAGATCTGCGTGTAGCCGTGGGTGACAAAGACGCGCGAGGCGCCGGTCTCGCGGATCGCGGTGTTCAGGCCAGGCCAGTCGGCATGGTCGGAAATCACGAAACCGCCGGAGGCGCCGCGGCGACGGCGGATGCCACGGATCTGCATCCAGCCGGAGGCGAACGCACTGGCGAAGGCGCCGAAGCGATTGGCCCAGGGGGTGGCCTCTGCCCCCGGCGGGGCGATGACCAGCGCGCCGGGGTGCGATTTCGCATCGATACCGGCAGTGACGCGGGTCGTTGCCGGCAACGGGTAGCCCTGCGCGCGAAGGATTGCCGTGGTTTCCTCGACCGCGCCATGGGTCAGGAGCGGCCCGATCGACGGATCGATCCCCACCATCAGCCGCTGCGCCTTGCCAAGCGCATAGGCCCCAAGGATCGAGACTCGTCCCTCGGCGGCATTCGCCGCCCACCAACGATTGATCCGGGCCATCACATCGGCCTGCGGAGCCCACCGGAATACCGGCAGGCCGAAGGTGCACTCGCTGATGAACGTATGGCAGCGGACCGGCTCGAAGGGCTCGGACAGGCCGTCGGCCTCGGTCTTGTAATCGCCGGAGACGACCCAGACCTCGCCCCCGCGTTCGACCCGGATCTGGGCCGAGCCGGGGACATGCCCCGCCGGATGGAAAGAGACTGTGACCGCGCCGATCTGCCGAGGCACGCCGTAGGCCACCGTTTCAATCCGGATCGGGCCCAGCCGGTGGCGGATTACCGGCGCTGCGGCATGGGTGGAAAGATAACTCCGATGGCCGGGTCGCGCATGGTCGGAATGGCCATGGGTGATCAGCGCGCGATCAACCGGCCGCCAGGGGTCGATGTAAAATCCGCCCTCCGGGCAGAAAATCCCGCGATCGGTGAAAGTCAGGAGCGGTTGCCGGGTCATTCGCCAAGAATAGCGTTGGACGCGATCACGGCCAGCGGTCGCGACTGCCCAAAAAAGAGGCGAATGCACATGTCGCACCCTGAATTGGTGGTTTGAGGCCTTTCGCGGCGCAAATCAGGCTGATTAACTGGCCCCAAGGACAGTTGGGGGAAGCTCACGCTTTGACCGCCTATTTCAATGAGATGTACCAGGGCGACGCAGTCCGCCTGCCCTATGCGCGGCTCGAGGACTGGACGCGTTCCATGCCCGCCGAACTGCGCCAGATGAAGCAGGCCGAGGCGGAATCGCTGTTCCGCCGCATCGGCATCACTTTCGCTGTCTATGGCGAGGGCGGCGATCCGGACCGGCTGATCCCCTTCGACATGTTCCCGCGTGTCTTCACCAATGCCGAATGGACGCGCCTGGAACGCGGGATCAAGCAGCGGGCGCGGGCGCTGAACGCCTTCCTTCTTGATGTCTATGGCCGGGGCGAGATCGTGCGCGCGGGGCGCATTCCGGCGCGGCTGGTCTATCAGAACGACGCCTATGAAAAGGCAGTCGCGGGGATCGTGCCGCCGAAGGGGGTCTATTCCCATATCGTCGGCATCGACCTTGTCCGCACCGGACCGGACGAGTTCTTTGTGCTCGAGGACAACTGCCGCACGCCCTCGGGCGTCAGCTACATGCTGGAAAATCGCGAAATCATGATGCGGATGTTCCCGGAGCTGTTCCGCGAGAACCGGATCGAGCCGGTCGACCGCTATCCTGACTTGTTGCGCCGGACACTTGCGAGCGTCGCCCCGCCGAAATGCGGTAGTGAGCCAACCATCGTCATCCTGACGCCGGGGCATTTCAACAGCGCCTATTACGAGCACAGTTTCCTTGCCGACCTGATGGGCGTCGAACTGGTCGAAGGGCAGGATCTGTTCGTGGAGGGCGAATTCGTCTGGATGCGCACGACCGAAGGCCCGCGCCGGGTCGATGTGATCTACCGCCGGATCGACGATGCCTATATCGACCCGCTCTGCTTCCGTCCGGACTCGATGCTGGGCGTGCCCGGACTGATGGATGTCTACCGCTCGGGCGGCGTGTCGATCTGCTCGGCGCCGGGGGCCGGTGTCGCCGACGACAAGGCCGTCTATACCTTCGTGCCCGAGATGATCCGCTTCTACCTGGGCGAAGAGCCGATCCTGCAGAACGTGCCGACCTGGCAATGCGCCAAGGCCGACGACTGCAAGTATGTGCTCGAGAACCTGGGTGAGCTGGTGGTGAAGGAAGTGCACGGCTCGGGCGGCTACGGGATGCTCGTCGGGCCGAAATCGACCGCGGAGCAGATCGCTGGCTTTGCCGACCGGATCAAGGCCGATCCGGGCAACTATATCGCCCAGCCGACGCTGGCGCTTTCGACCGTGCCGACCTTTGTCGAAGAAGGGATCGCGCCGCGCCATGTCGACTTGCGGCCCTATTGCCTGGTGGGCGAGCGGATCGAGTTGGTTCCGGGCGGGCTGACACGGGTGGCGCTCAAGGACGGCTCGCTGGTCGTCAACTCGTCGCAGGGCGGGGGCGTCAAGGACACCTGGGTTCTGGCGGAGTGAGACGATGCTGAGCCGGACCGCAGACAACCTCTACTGGATCGCCCGCTACATGGAGCGGGCCGAGACGACGGCGCGCCTGCTGGAAGTTGGCGCCCGCATCGCGCTACTGCCCTCGTCCGGGCATGGCTACCGCAGCGAATGGGACAGCCTTTTGCAGGCTTCGGGCACAGCCGGGGGCTTTGCGCACAAGTATGGCGACCCGGTGCAGCGCAACATCGAAAGCTACATGTTCTTCGACCGCGATAACGTCTCGTCGGTTGCCTCCTGCCTATTCCGGGCGCGCGAGAACGCCCGCATCGTTCGCACGGCGCTGACGACACAGGTGTGGGACGCGATCAACACCGCCTACCAGGAACTCCGCGAGCTTGAGCGGACGCCGCGCAGCGAGCTGGAACTGAGCCGACTGACCGAATGGACCATGCGCCACGCGGCGATGGTTCGCGGCGCGATCGACGCGACGCTTCTGCGGAACGACGGCTGGGATTTCCTGAACCTTGGCTATCATCTGGAACGCGCCGACAACACCGCGCGCCTGATGGACGTGAAGTATTATGTCCTGCTGCCGCGGGTGGAATTCGTGGGTTCGGGCCTCGACAATTACCAGTGGACGACGCTTCTGCGTGCGATGTCGGCGCACCGCGCCTTCCACTGGGCCTATGGCGGCGAGGTCACGGCGCGCAAGATCGCACATTTCCTGATCCTCAACCCGCAATGTCCGCGCTCGCTGATCTCCTGCGCTTACGGGACGAACGAGCACCTGCACCGCTTGGCGCGCGGATACGGCCGATCGACCGACGCGCAGAGCATGGCGCGGAACATGCTGGCCGAGCTGCAGGACGGCACGGTAGAGGCTGTGTTCGACGAGGGGATGCACGAATTCCTGACCCGGTTCATCATGGAAACCGGCCGGCTTGGCCATCTCGTGCATGAAGCCTACCTGAGCGGGGATGTAAGATGATCCTCAGCGTCGATCACCGGACGATCTACCGCTACACGTTGCCTGTCCGCGGCATCGTGCAGAGCCACCGCCTGACGCCGTCGATTTTTGACGGGCAGAAGGTGCTCGAATGGTCGGTCGAGGTCAGCGACGGCCAGAAGGGCGGCGGGTTCCGCGACGGGGCAGGGGACTGGGTGCAGGCCTGGACCGTGACCGGCCCGGTCAGCGAGGTCGTGGTCGCCGTGCGCGGTCGGGTTGAGACGACCGATCTGTCCGGCCTTCTGCGCGGCCACAAGGAGACGATCCCGCGCGAGGCCTATCTGAACCCGACTGCCCCGACCGAGGTCGATGCCGGATTGTCCGAGCTGGCGGCCTTGGCCGAAAGTGCCAAGGACAAGCTGGATGCGGCACACAGGCTCTGCGCGGCGGTGGCCGCGGCGATCGACTATCGCCCCGGCGTCACTGCGGCGCACACCACCGCGGCAGAGGCCCTGGCGCTGGGCGAAGGGGTCTGCCAGGACCATGCCCATGCCCTGATCGCCATCGCCCGCCGCAATGACCTGCCGGCCCGCTACGTCTCGGGCTATCTCCACGCCACGGCGGATGGCGAGCCTCATGAAGCCGCCCATGCCTGGGCCGAAATCTGGATCGAAGGGCTGGGCTGGGTCGGGTTCGATCCGGCCAATGGCTGTTGCCCGGACGAACGCTATATCCGGTTGGCATCGGGGCTCGATGCACAGGATGCTGCGCCAATTCGCGGAATTTCCCGCGGTTCCGGTGCCGAAATCCTGGACGTGACGGTTGCAGTCCAGTCTGTCCAGCAATAGGCTCGCGCGGTGCCGCCGCAAGAGCGGCGGAAAGAGGGACGGATGACCTACTGCGTCGGACTGCTGCTCAACGAGGGCATGGTGCTGTTGTCTGACACCCGCACCAATGCGGGGCTCGACAATATCGCGACCTATCGCAAGATGTTTGTCTTCGAGGCGCCGGGCGAGCGGGTCATCACCATCCTGACCGCAGGCAGCCTGTCGGTGACCCAGACGACGATCGCCCGGCTGAAGGAAGCGATCGATGATCTGGACGCGACCGAGGCGACTTCGATCATGAAGGCGCCGACGATGCTGAAGGTGGCGGAGATGGTGGGCAATGCCCTCGCCGCCGTGCGGCGCGACATCGACGAGAAACTGGCGATGATGAACCAGGGTGCCTCGGCCTCGATGATTGTCGCGGGGCAGCGGCGCGGTGGGGACATGCGTATGTTCCTGATCTACCCCGAAGGGAATTTCATCGAGGCGACCGAAGACACGCCCTTCCTGCAGATCGGCGAACACAAATACGGCAAACCGATCCTTGACCGGGTGGTGAAGCCGACCACAAGCCTTGCCGATGCGCAGAAGGCGGTGCTGCTGTCGATGGATTCGACCCTGCGTTCAAACCTGTCGGTCGGCATGCCGCTGGATCTGATGACGATCGAGAAGGACCAGTGCCGGGTCGGAACGCGGCGGCGGATCGAGGCCGGCGATCCGGAGTTCAAGGCGATGAGCGAGGCCTGGTCCAAGGCCCTCCGCGACGGCTTCGCCAAGATCAGCATCTGAGCGTCGGGGACCAGAAGCCTTTCAGGCGCTGGCCTTGAAGTGATCGTCCAGCGTGTCGAACAGGCGTCGGCGCACGGCCTGGGATTCCATCAGCAGTTCATGCTGAGCCCCCTCGATCACCTCCAGCCGGCTTCCGGGCCAGCGGCGCATCCGCGTATGGATGGCCTGGGAATCGACGATCTGTTCGCGCGTGCCTAGAAACGTGACAGTCGGCACCTTTGGTGCTGGCAAGCTGCGGATGACACGGCATTCGCGCAGCGCCTCGGCTGCCCAGTGCAGGCTCGGCCCGCCGAGCCCGAGCTCGGGCACCTGACGCACCTGGCGCTGGAGATAGGCGAACATGTCGGCATCGCTGGTCAGGTGGTTCTGCTCGAACGCGACCGTGGCCGCATAGCATTCCAGCGTTGTGCCGGGGGCAAGCCGCTGGCCGAATCTGGGGATGCGGGCGCTGGCCGCCAGAGCCCCTACAAAGGGCCGGACTGCGGGCTGGATCCGGATGCCCCACATCGGCGCGGTCAGAACCGCAGCCTTGACATCCAGTCCCTCGACCAGCGCACGGAAGGCGATGCACCCGCCCATCGAATGTGCCAGCAAGAACAGCGGTTTGGGCAGCCGGAGCCGACCGGCCATCTCGACCAGGGCCTGCAGGTCAAGCTGATAGTCACGGAACCGCCCGACATGGCCCTGCATCGCCACGGGAAGCAGCCGGTCCGCCAGCCCCTGGCCCCTCCAGTCGAGCGAGACCGAGGCAAAGCCCAGATCCGCGAGGTCGGCAGCGGTGCGCCCATATTTCTCGGCGGATTCGGACCGGCCGGGAAGGATCAGGACGGTGCCCTTCTTCCCCTCCGGCCAGATCACGGCGCGCAGCCGAACGCCATCCGCGGCCCGGATCCAGACCGCGTGGCCCCCATCGGGCCCCTCCGCAAGCGCGGCGTGAAAGGGCGCCGGCTCGCGCATGGATCAGGACAGGACCGAGCCGAGCTTCATCGCCATGCCCATCGAGCCGTCGACCTTCAGCTTGCCGGACATGAAGGCCATCGTCGGGTTCAACTCGCCGTCAAGGATCGCCCGGAACACCTCGGGGGTGGCGGTCAGCGTCACGTCTGCGTCCTCGTCGCCGGCGCGCACGCCCGATCCGTCGATCATGATGGCGCCTTCGTCGGTCAGGACGAACTTCGCCACGCCGTCAAATCCGCCGGATACCCGCTTCGACAGGGCGGCCACGGCCGCGTCGATCACATTGCTCATGCATTTCCTCCAATCGTGACCGGGTAGATATGGTAATCCGCCGGTCCTCCGCTACACTTGCAATGTTATGAAAGCGCGACAGACCCTGTTCAATCGTATCGTTGCGGCATTTCTGCTTTTGGCCGCAGCGACCCTGCCCGCCTTGGGGCAGACCGCGCGGCTTGACGACCTTTTCAGCAAGCTTCAGGACGCCGATCCGACCAGTGCGCCCGACATCGAGCAGGAGATCTGGAATGAATGGTCCAAGAGCGGTTCGCCCGCGATGGATCTGTTGCTGATCCGCGGCCGCAAGGCGATGGAGGAGGGCGACACCCAGACCGCCATCGAGCATCTGACCGCGCTGGTCGACCATGCCCCCGACTTTGCCGAAGGGTGGAATTCGCTGGCGACGGCTTATTTCGAGGCGGGCGAGCTGGGTCCATCGATCGACGCCATCGCCAAGACGCTGACACTCAACCCCCGGCATTTCGGTGCGCTGACCGGCCTCGGCATGATTTTCGAGGAACTGGGCGACAAGAAGCGTGCCATCGCGGCCTACAAGGCGGCGCTCGAGGTCGATCCCTGGCTTCAGAACGCCAAGGAGTCGGTGGACCGGCTGGAAGCCGAAACCGGCGGACAGGAACTTTAACCCCCGAAGGCCCGAATCCCCATGCGCGAGAATGCGAGGATCGTCGCGGTCCTTGGCCCGACCAACACGGGAAAGACCCATTACGCTATCGAGCGGATGCTGGCGCACCGCACGGGGGTGATCGGCTTGCCGCTGCGCCTGCTGGCGCGTGAGGTCTATGACCGGATTGTCGCAAGCCGCGGCCCCTCGGTTGTGGCGTTGGTCACGGGCGAAGAGCGGATCGTGCCGGAACGGACGCAGTACTGGGTCTGTACCGTCGAGGCGATGCCGTTGGAGATCGGCGCGGACTTTGTCGCCGTGGACGAGATCCAGCTTTGCGCCGATGCCGAGCGCGGTCATGTGTTCACCGACCGCCTGCTTCGGGCGCGGGGCCTGCACGAGACGCTATTCCTCGGCTCCGAAACGATGCGCGGCGCCATCGCGGCGCTGGTGCCTCACGTCACCTTCCTCAAGCGGGAGCGGCTGTCGCAGCTCAGCTGGTCAGGTTCCAAGAAGATAAGCCGGATGCCTCCGCGCAGCGCGATCGTCGGCTTTTCGGTCGAGAATGTCTATGCGATCGCCGAGTTGATCCGCCGCCAGAAGGGCGGCTGCGCAGTGGTCATGGGCGCGCTTTCGCCCCGGACGCGCAACGCGCAGGTCGCGCTCTACCAGAATGGCGACGTGGACTACCTGGTGGCGACAGACGCCATCGGCATGGGCCTGAACCTCGACATCCACCACATCGCCTTTTCCGCCACCGCCAAGTTCGACGGCCGGCGGATGCGTCAGCTTTACCCGCAGGAGATCGGCCAGATCGCCGGACGCGCGGGACGGCATACCGACAACGGCACTTTCGGGGTCACCGGCGAGGCGCGGCCTTTTGACGAGGAACTTATCGACGCCATCGAGAACCACCGCTTCGCTCCGGTCAAGAAACTGCAATGGCGCAATGCCGATCTCGATTTCGGCACCTCGGCGCGGCTTATTGCCAGCCTCGAGAAGCAGACCGCGAATGACTGGCTGAGCCGGGCGCGGGACAGCGACGATGTCGTCGCCTTGAAGACCCTTTCCGACTTGCCCGAGATCCGCGACCGGCTGAAGGGGCCGCAGGCGGTACGCCTTCTGTGGGATGTGTGTCGCATTCCAGATTTTCGCTCGATCTCCGAGGCGGAACATGCGTCACTGCTGACCCGGATCTGGGGGTTCCTGGCCGAGGGCGGGCAGGTGCCGACCGACTGGATGGCCAAGGCCATCGCCCGGATCGACCGGCAGGATGGCGATATCGACGCGATCTCCAAGCGTCTCGCCTATATCCGGACCTGGACCTACGTGGCGCAGCGCAAGGGATGGGTTGCGGACGAAAGCCATTGGCGCGACGAGACGCGCGCTGTAGAAGACCGACTGTCGGATGCGCTGCATGCCCGTCTGACCCAAAGATTTGTTGACCGGCGCACGAGTGTGCTCCTGCGCCGGCTGAAGCAGAAGGAGAGCCTCGTGGCCGAGGTGAACGACAAGGGTGAAGTGGCGGTCGAGGGCGAGTTTGTCGGCCGGCTGGAAGGGTTCCGGTTCCGCCAGGACGGATCGGCATCCCCCGACGAGGCGCGCACCCTGCGCCAGGCGGCCTACGAGGCGCTGAAACCCGAATTCCACCTGCGCGCCGACCGCTTCTACAACGCGCCGGATACCGAGCTCGACTTCACCGAGCAGGGCGGCCTGATGTGGGGCGGCTCGGCCGTGGGCAAGCTGGTGGCCGGCGGCGAAGTGATGAAGCCGCAGGTCGAGGCCTTTGTCGACGAGGAGGCGGGCTTTGATGTAGCCGAAAAGGTGCGTCGCCGCCTGCAGCATTTCATCGACCGCAAGGTGGCGACGCTCTTCGAGCCGCTTCTGGCGATGGGCCGCGACGAGACGCTGACCGGCCTTGCCCGGGGCTTTGCCTTCCGCCTGACCGAGGCGCTTGGCGTTTTGCCGCGCGACGGGATCGCCGAGGAGGTCAAGGCACTGGACCAGGAGGCGCGCTCGGCGCTCCGCAAGCATGGCGTGCGCTTCGGCCAGTACACGATCTTTCTGCCCGCGCTGCTGAAGCCTGCACCGACCCGGCTGCGGCTGGTTCTCCGCTCGCTGGCCGATGGCCTGCAGGAATTCCCCGAAAGCCCGCCGCCGGGACTGGTGACGATCCCGAACATTGCCGAGGTGCCGCGGGCGCATTACACGCTGGCGGGATACCACCCGGCGGGCACCCGTGCGATCCGCATCGACATGCTGGAGCGTCTGGCGGACCTTTTGCGCGCCAAGGACAGCCGCGTAGGCTTTGAGGCGACGCCCGAGATGCTGTCGATCACAGGAATGACCCTGGAGCAGTTCAGCGACCTGATGGGCGGGCTTGGGTACAAGGGCGAGAAGGGCGAGCGGCCGAAGAGCCGTCCCGTTGTCGCAGAGGCTGCGCCGACCGTAGCTGTTGAAGGCGAAGCTGGGGGTGACGCCGCTGCGGTCGAACCCGTCGCTGCCACGGAACCTGCGGTAGAGGCTGTCGCGGAAGAGCCGGCTGCGACCGAGCCTGCCGCGGAACCGGTCGCGGTCGAGACCGAAGTCTATTACACCTTCACTTGGGCGCCGCGCCCGCGTGGCGGGCAGGGGCGCGAGCAGCGCCATCCGCGCGGCGACCGTCCCCGTCCGCAGGCCGCTCAGGGGGAGGCGGCGCAGGGCTTGCGGCCAGCGCGGCCGAAGGGTGACCGCCCCGACCGGGGCGAGCGTCCGGCGCGTCCCGACCGTGGCGAAGGCCGCAAGGAAGGCCGTCCCGAACGCGGCGATCGGCCCGAGCGCACTGATCGTGGGGGCAAGCCGCCGCACAAGGGGGGCAAGCCGGGCCATGACCGCCAGCGGGACCACCAGCCGAAGGTCTTCGAATCCCGTCCGCCGCGCGAGCAGAAGATCGACCCCGACAACCCCTTTGCCATCCTGGCGTCGCTCAAGACCAAGGGCTGAAGCTTTGGAGGCGGCCTTTTGACCGGTCCGCGCGCGACCGAGCGCATCGACAAGTGGCTTTGGCATGCGCGTTTCTTCAAGACGCGCAGCCTCGCCACGGCCGAGGTTGCGGCGGGTCACCTGCGCCTGAACGGACAGAAGATCGGCAAGCCGGCCCATCCCGTGGGCGAAGGGGACACGCTGACCTTTCCGCAGGGCGGACGCATCCGGCTGATCCGCGTCGTCGGGCTTGGCACAAGGCGCGGACCGGCCGGCGAGGCGCAGGCTCTTTATATCGACCTCGATGCGCCGGACGAGACGCGAAGCCCGCTTGAATGATCCGCGCCCGTGCTCTAGCTAGACGCGCGGAAGGAACAAACCGGGGCCAGCCATGACCTATGTCGTGATCGACAACTGCATTGCCTGCAAATACACCGACTGTGTCGAGGTGTGCCCGGTCGACTGCTTCTACGAGGGCGAGAACATGCTCGTCATCCATCCGGATGAGTGCATCGACTGCGGCGTTTGCGAACCGGAATGTCCCGCCGACGCGATCCGGCCCGATACCGAGCCGGACATGGAAAAGTGGGTCGAGTTCAACCGCAAATACTCTGAGATGTGGCCGGTCATCGTCACGCGGAAAGATCCGCTGCCCGAGGCCAAGGACCGCGATGGCGAGCCCGACAAGCTGTCCAAGTATTTCTCCGAAGTTGCCGGTCCCGGCGGCTGAAACCGGTCCCAAAAACGAACCGATTCGCGCCTGCCCTTGGTCGCGATCACGACAAAATGCACAAAACCGACGTTTTACGCGGGGTAAATTCTCTCCGGCGCAAGGCCGCCGGAGTTGGAATCACGCCTTTTTTGTGCTATATCATTGTTACAAACAAGCACGGAGCCTGACACCGGCCCAGACTGGCTGATCTGGGGCGGCCTTCCGATGACATGACTGGACTTCATCGCCGCGGTGCCCGCCACGGACGATGGAATTGTTGTCGGATCGTTGGCCTCCCTCCCGAGGAAGCGACTGAATGAGCAAAATGAAAAAGCCAGAGTTCCGTCCCAATGAATTTGTGGTCTACCCGGCGCATGGTGTCGGCCGGATCGTTTCTATCGAGGAACAGGAAATCGCCGGGATCAAGCTGGAACTGTTCGTCATCTCCTTTGAAAAGGACAAGATGACTCTCCGCGTTCCGACCCACAAGGCGACCGAGATCGGCATGCGTCAGCTCTCGTCGCCTGATGTGGTGACGAAGGCGCTCGACACGCTGAAGGGCAAGGCCAAGGTGAAGCGCGCCATGTGGTCGCGCCGCGCCCAGGAATACGAACAGAAGATCAACTCGGGCGACCTGCTGTCGATCGCCGAGGTCGTTCGCGACCTGCACCGCACCGACGACCAGCGTGAGCAGAGCTATTCCGAGCGTCAGCTTTACGAAGCTGCGCTTGAGCGCCTGACCCGCGAAGTCGCCGCCGTCGCCGGCTACGACGAAGCCGGCGCGCAGAAAGCCGTGGACGACGTGCTGGTTTCGCGCGCCGCCTGACCGGCCGATTTGCTCGTCTCATCAAATGACTTGCGCCGTGCCCCTAGGGTGCGGCGCTTTTCATTTGTGGATCAGGGGGCAAGCGTCAGCAGCATCGCGATCTCGCTGAACTGCTGGCTCGCGCCCAGCACGTCGCCTGTCTGGCCGCCGATCTTGGATCGGGCGACAAGCGCAACGGAAAGGGTCGTCAAGACGGCGATCAGGCTGGCGGGAATGACGTCCCGTTCGAGAAACAGCGTGGCAATGCCACAGGCCAGCGCAACCGCGCCTGCAGCTGCCGCGGGCGAGGGCCGGCCTACCGCATGGGCCAGTCCCGTGCCCCGCGCATTCGGCAGCGCCGCCATCAGCACTGCCATCGGCGCGCGGCTGAGCGTGGCCACTGCAATGACCACCGCCCATTGCCCTGACCCGAAAAGCGCGGTCAGCGCCAGCCACCGCAGGAGAACGCCCAGAACCAGCGCCAGCACACCATAGGTGCCGATACGGCTGTCCTTCATGATCTCCAGCCGCCGCGCCTTGGTCCAGCCGCCCCAGAAACCGTCGGCGACATCGGCCAGCCCGTCTTCATGCATCGCACCGGTCACGACGACCTGCGCCCCGAGACAAAGCGCCGCCGCAGTCCCGGCGCCAAGGTCAAGGGCCAGAGCAACGGACCCCACGAACGCTCCGATTGCACCGACGGCCAAACCGGCGACCGGCCAGGCCCAGGCGCTGCCCCGTGTCGCGACGACGGGACGCTTCGGGATTGGTAGCCGGGTCAGCAGTCCGATGGCTGTCCGAACATCCGCAAGTCGAGGGCGATCCCTGTCGTTCCCGGTCACCACAATGCCCTTTCCGTGCTGGCCCTTGCCCGGGCTTATCGCTAACCAAGGCGCGCAAGGCAATCCATGAGGTCCTCCATGCCCGCGCCCTTTTCGAGCATCGCCGAATTCCGCAATCGACTGAACGCTTTGCCGGGGCCCGATGCCGCGGCGATTGCCGGCGCGCAGGATCGGAACGGCCAGCTGACGAAGCCTCCGGGCGCGCTCGGGCGTCTGGAAGACCTCGCCATCTGGTATGCCGGCTGGCGCGGCAGCGCCCGCCCGGTGCTGGAACGCCCGCAGGTGGTCATCTTTGCCGGCAATCACGGCGTTGCGTTGCGGGGCGTGTCGGCCTTCCCGCCCGAGGTGACCGTGCAGATGGTGGCAAACTTTCAGGCGGGCGGGGCAGCGATCAACCAGCTGTCCAAGGCCTTCGGGGCCACGATGGCGGTTGTTGCGCTGGACCTCGACCGCCCGACGAAGGATTTCACCGCCGGTCCCGCGATGACCGAGGCCGAACTGGTCGCGGCACTGGCTGCGGGCTGGGAGGCGGTCGATCCGTCGGCCGACCTGCTGGTGACCGGCGAAATGGGCATCGGCAACACCACCCCCGCCGCTGCACTGGCCTGCGCGCTGTTCGGCGGCACCGCGGCGGATTGGACCGGCCGGGGCACGGGCCTCGACGACAAGGGGCTGTCGCTCAAGACCCGCGTGGTCGAGGAGGGCCTGGCCCTGCATCGCGAGGCGCTTGGCGACCCTCTCGAGGTTCTGCGCCGCCTTGGCGGGCGCGAGCTCGCCGCGATGGCTGGCGCCATCGCCCGGGCGCGGGAAGAGCGGATTCCGGTCATTCTCGACGGCTTCATCTGCACTGCCTCCGCGGCGGTGCTGGAGCGAGCAGCGCCCGGTGCCCTGGACCACGCCGTTGCGGGCCATGCAAGCGCCGAGCAGGCGCACCAGAAGCTGATCGCTGCCCTCGGCAAGGAGCCCCTTCTCAACCTCGGCCTGCGCCTTGGAGAGGGGTCAGGCGCCGCCCTGGCGATCGGTGTGCTGATAGGCGCAATTGTCTGCCATTCGGGGATGGCGACCTTCGCCGAAGCGGGTGTTTCGGGCGGCTGACCTATTCGGCCGCGTTGGTGTTTCGGCGGTTCTCGTCCAGCTCTTCGATCAGTGCCGTCTCAAGGTCGCGGTCAAGCTGCCTGGCGCGGGCGACATAGGCTTCGTTCAGATGCACCGGCTGGCCCGGGACCCAGAGCTGGGCCAGATCGCGCATCGCCGCGCGGTCGACCTTGTAATAGGTCTGCGACAGCTTTGCCGCCTCATATTCGGTAAAGCCCATGTTCTCGAGTACATAGCGCCCGGCCCTGACAGATGAGTCGAAGGTTTCGCGCACGATGTCGTTCGCTCCGGCCTGGAACAGTTCGTAGACATGCACCCGGTCACGGGCGCGGGCGACGATGTGCAGATCGGGGCGCACCTTGCGGGCATGACTGACAATCTGCGTTGCCGCCTCGCGCGTGTCGACGGCCACGACCAACACTTCGGCTGTGGCGAGACCGGCCGCCTCCAGCAGTTCCGGGCGGGCGGGGTCGCCGAAATAGCCCTTCACCCCGAAGCGCCGCATCAGGTCGATCGTGGCGATATCGGCGTCAAGCACGACCGTCTCGAGCCCGCTGGTGCGCACAAGCCGGTTCACCACCTGCCCGAACCGGCCGATCCCGGCGATGAGGACGCGGCCGCGTTCCTCGATGCGGTCGGGGTCGCGCTCTTTCGCGTCGCGGGCGACGCGGGCACTGATCCGTTCCTGCAGCAGGAAAAGAAGCGGCGTCAGCACCATGGTCATCGCGATGACGAGAAGCAGAATCTGCGACTGCGGATCGGTCAACAACCGCTGCCGGTTGGCAAAGCCGGTCAGAAGGAAGGCGAATTCGCCGGCCTGCGCCAGCCCGAGCGCGAAGAGCCAGACGTTCGCGTGGCGCAGGCCGAACGCCAGCCCAAGTACAAAGAGCACGGCGACCTTGATCGCGATTACCGCGAGCGTAAGGCCCAACACGAGCGCAAAGTTGTCCGCCAGCATGCCGAGGTCGATCTGCGCCCCGACGGTCATGAAGAAGATCCCCATCAACAGGCCCTTGAAGGGCTGGATGTCGACCTCGATCTGGTGGCGGAACTCGGAACTCGCCAGAACGACACCGGCAAGGAAGGTGCCAAGCGCGGGGGAAAGACCCACCGCCGTCATGGCAAGGGCAATGCCCATCACGATCAGAAGCGAGATGAAGGTCGACATCTCGGGCAGATGAGACGCATGGACGAAGCGGAACACTGGCCGCGACAGGAAATGCCCGCCCAGCACGATGGCGGCCACGACCGCAAGCGTCACGAGTGTGGCCGCCCATCCGGGCAGCGCATCGATCAGTGTCGCGATCTCGGGCATTGCCGCATCCCCTGCCTCGGGCGGCACCGGCGGCAGACCGCCAATCCCGGCCAGAAGGGGCACAAGCGCCAGGATCGGCACCACCGCCATGTCCTGCGTCAGCAGGACGGCAAAGACCGAACGGCCGCCCGGACTTCGGAGCAGGTTCTTCTCCGTCAGGGTCTGAAGCACGATTGCCGTCGAGGACAGCGACAGGGCCATGCCGACAGTCAGCGCGACGGGCCAGCCAAGTCCCAGCAGCATCACGAAAGCCGCAATCGCGAGACTGCTCAGCGCCACCTGAAGGCCGCCGAGCCCGATCAGCCGTTCGCGCATTTCCCAAAGCGCGCGCGGCTCCAGTTCCAGCCCGATCACGAAGAGCAGCATGACCACGCCGAATTCCGCAAAATGCTGAATCTCGCCGGTCTCGGACCCGGCAAGACCCAGAACCGGCCCGATCACGATGCCGGCGGACAGAAATCCAAGGACCGACCCAAGTCCCAGTCGTACGGAAAGGGGCACCAGCAGTACGGCGGCAGCCAGATAGATGCTGGCATGAATGATGAAGAGTTCCATCGGATACCCGCTGCGCTCTGGTCCACGCCGGACCTGGGTCAGCCTTTCACGTCAGACGGGGATGCGAAAGGCCGTTTCAGCCGCGCGGCATCGACAGCGTCACGGTCTGCCCGTTCTTGACGTAGCGCAGTTCGCTTTGCGTGATTGCGGCGACCTGGCCACCATCAAGCCTGTCGCCCACCTCGACCTTTACGAACCGGCCAGTTGACTGGCGAACCAGAGCATAGCGGTTCGACGGGGTTCCATAGACGCCGATCAGGTTGGTCTTCGACAGGTTGATGGCGTTTGCGAAGGTGGCCTTCTTGGCGACGCTGGCCTTGGTGGGCAGGTTGGGGGCTGCCTCCTTGGCGTCGGCCTCGTCCGCTTCGACGGCCGTCGCATCGTCGGACGGGGTGGCTGCCGCCTTCTTGCCGGTTTTCGGCGCCGGCTGGGCGACTGGTGCGGGTTCAGGCTCCGGCAGGGCGAGCGCCAGGGTCGGTTCCGCTGCCGGCTTCGGTTCGGGCAGGGCGACGGTCATCGACGCGGCCTCGGCCACGGCATTCTCGATCGAGGAATCGGTCACCAGCGGACGCGGCGCCGGTTTGCGCGACACGGCCACTGCCAGCGGGCTGCCGCCATCTTCAAGCGCGGCCGTGACCAGCGAGGCGTCGCTAGCTGATGAGGTTTTCTCGGCCTCAAGTGCGGCATTGTTCGCGGCAAACACCGCAGCCGGGCGGGCTCGCGGATGCAGGCTCGCCATCCGGGTATCTGTCTCGGCCGGCAGGGCAGCACCATCATCGTCCTGTCCGGCTGTCTGGGGGGGAACCAGCCCCGCAGGCCGCAGTTTCGGCTTCAGCTTGGCAAGGGCCGGATCGACGACCTGTGCCGGTGCGGCGGCTTCCGTCGCGGCCACAGGCAGATCAGACAGCGCATCCGTTCCGGCGGCAGGAGCAGGTGCCGATGCCACGGTCGCGGGGCGCTCTGGCGGCACGATGGGTGGCTTTCCGGCGACGAGCATCACGCCTTCAGGGGTGATGATCCCCTCCTTGGTCGGAATGATCCGGCCGGCGGCGTCAAATTGGTAGGTCGTGCCGAAGGGCGGAGGGTCCGGCTGGGCCGGCGGAAGCACATCCGGCGAGGTGGGCGGTGCAGCAAGGGCGATCGCATCCGACGTGGCCGGCGCCGGGGCCGCGGTGGACAGGAAAATCTCGTCCTGCGGCTCGTCGCCGGGACTGCGGGCGGTATCGGTGCCAACGGCCGCAGCATCCGCCGGAACCGTCGCGGCAACCTCGTCCGTCGAAGTGGCAGCGACCTCGTCCGTCGAAGTGGCAGCGACCTCGTCCGCCGGAGCGGTAGCGACCTCGTCCGCCGGGGCAACGTCACTTGCCGCTGCGGTGTCGGCCAATGCGGCATCGCCGGGCATCTGCTCTGTCGCGGGGGCGATGTCCTCGCCGTCGGCCAACGCCTCGTCCTCGGCTGAGGGGAGATCGGCCGCAGCTTGGTCAGTTCCATCCGCTGCCGTCCCGTCCGCAACGACCTGGTCGGCGCCAGGCTCCGTGGCCGCCGGGGCGCCTGCATCACCCGATCCGTCCGCGGTCTCGACGCGCGGCGCGTCCGGGTTGATCCAGGAGGCGAGATAGATCGAGGACCAGGCCGCGACTGCGGCAAGGAAGATCAGCAGGATCGCGGTCAGGATCAGGCCGAGATATTTCGGTTTGCCACGTGTGCTGCCGCGACGCGCTCCGAACACGGTCATTGCTTCGGCCTCGACCTGAACGTCGGACCTTGGTTGCGGGGCAGGAGCAGGCGTTGCCTCCGGGGCGGCGGCGTGACGGCGCTCTTTCGGCACGGCGATTGTCTGTGCGGTGACCATCGCACCTGCGGCCTTGGTCTTGCCGGACTCGCCGCGGGCCTTGACGGTGGCCGTCATCTGCTCGAGCGGAGAGATCGCCTCGGCCGCCGGGCGCACCGCCTTCGCTGCCGGACGGGTCGCAGGCCCGATCGCCGGCGCGCGCGGGGGCGCCGGTGGAACGCGCGAAGGCTCGGCCCGGGCGGCGGCGCGCGCATTGCGCACCGCAGCGGCCGCCGCGCGCTTCATTGCCTTCTGGTCGGTCACCGCCAGAGCGGGTTCCGGCGCGGCCGCAAGCTCGACGGGGGCCTCCGGCAGGGTTTCCAGAGGCGGCTCGACGATGTCCGTTGCCGTGACGGCGGGCTGGACCTCGACCTCCTCGAAGGGTTCCTCAACCTCGGAGAACGGCGCCTCGGGTTCGAGATCGGGTTCGACTGCCGGCAGATCCTCGGCGGCGGGGATCATCGGCTCGTCGGCATCCTCGTCCGCAATGGCCGTATCGGCCGGTTCTTCCGGAGAGGTGATTTCCACGGGTTCGGAGGCCGGTTGCGGAATCGCAGCGCGGCCGACGATGTGAACGGGGTCCTGATCGCGTTCGATCTTTTCGCCCGGCGCCAGCAGCGTTGGCGCGAAGGCGGTCAGCCCGAACCACGGCTCTCCGCCAAACTGGCTGGTCGGCGGGATGGCGACGAAGGACATCGGGTTCAGCTTTTGCGCGACGGCAAAGGCTTCGGCCTCGTCCAGGGTCTCGCGCGCGACGACGGCAACCTGCACCGTGTCGCCCTTGCCCCACCAGTCGAAGACCAAATCGTCGACGGAATAGGGTGTCCGCCCTTCCAGCCCGGCACGGATCTGCGCCCGGCGGCTGGCTGCATCGGGCCCGGGGGCCTCGACAGCCAGGTAGAGGATTTGCGAATTCGGGATGACGACCTTGCAGGTCAGCCCGCGCGGATCAAGCGTCTGCGCCGTGCTGCGGAGATAGCTGATCGTTTCACCGATCTCGGCGCTGTCCAGCCCGACCCCGCCCACCTCCAGCCAGCCGCTGGAAGTTCGGTGCAGAAGACTGATACGGTCATCGGTAATGTTGAGAGCGAATGCGGGCTTCATGGCGGCCGGTGTAGCACGGGAGGACCGCCGACCGGGAGTCGTCGGCGGCATCTGCACTTTCCCTACAGCAGGTTTCCGCCAAATGAAAGGAAAAGGCCCAATCCGGGGCTTGAACTGCCCGCAGCAGCGGGAAAATGTCGCATAATGTCAAAGGAGATACCTATGAGGTCGTTCAAAGCCGCCCTTGCCGTTCTGATTATTGCAACTTCGCCCATTGCCGCGCTTGCCCATGACGGCGGCCGTATCACCGTAACCGGCGAAGGGCAGGTTTCTGGCGCGCCGGATATGGCGACAGTCAGCCTAGGCGTGACGACCCAGGCCAAGACCGCGGCCGAGGCCATGGCCGCCAACAGCGTGCAACTGGGGCTGGTCCTGGAGCGCCTGCGGGGCGCCGGCATCGAGGAGCGGGACCTGCAGACCTCGGGCCTCTCGCTCAACCCGGACTGGCAGCAGCCTGAAGGCGAGACACAGCCCCGGATCGTGGGTTACGTCGCATCGAACATGCTGACGGTGCGGGTTCGCGCCATCGACACGCTCGGCGCGGTGCTGGACAAGGCCGTGATCGACGGGGCGAACACCTTCAACGGCGTGTCCTTCGGGTTGTCCGATCCGAAGCCGGCGCTGGACGAAGCGCGCAAGGCGGCGGTGGTGGATGCCATGGCGCGGGCAAAGCTCCTCACCGAGGCGGCTGGACTGAAGCTCGGCCCGGTGATCTCGATCACCGAGGGCGGCAATCCGGGCGGCCCTATGCCGATGTTCCGCATGGACGCCGCCGCTGCCCCCGCCGTCCCGGTCGCCGCCGGCGAAGTGGCGACGACAGCAAGCGTGACCATCGTCTTCAGCCTCGCGAACTGATTGCAAAGGGGCGCCCCGGCGAGCCGGGACGCCCCATTTCAGACATTCGCCGGGATCAGGCCGTGGCCTTGGCCAGGGCCTGATCGAGATCGGCGATGATGTCGGCCGCGTCCTCGATCCCGATCGAGACGCGGACCACGTTCGGCCCGGCCCCCGCAGCGATCTGCTGCTCGGGCGAAAGCTGGCGGTGGGTGGTCGAGGCCGAATGGATGATGAGCGAGCGCGCATCGCCGAGGTTGGCGACGTGGCTGAACAGCTTGACCGAGTCGATCAGCTTCACGCAGGCATCGTAGCCGCCCTTGACCGCAAAGGTGAACAGCGCGCCGGCGCCCTTCGGGCAGATCCGGGCAATGCGGGAATGGTAGGGCGACGAAGACAGGCCGGCATAGGTGACCGCCTCGATTCGCTTATCCTTTTCAAGCCATTCCGCGACCTTCTTCGCGTTGGCGACATGCCGCTCCATCCGCAGGCTGAGCGTCTCGATCCCCATCAGCGTGTAATGCGCGCCCTGCGGGTTCATCGTCATGCCGAGGTCGCGCAGACCGACGGCGATCGAGTGGAAGGTGAAGGCCATCCCCCCAAGGGCCGCATGGAAGTTCAGGCCGTGGTAGGCGGGCTCGGGCGCGGCGAGGCTCGGGAACTTGCCCGAGGCCGACCAGTCGAACTTGCCCGAGTCCACCACGATGCCGCCGGTGACGGTGCCGTTGCCGGTCAGGTACTTGGTCGCCGAATGGACGACCAAAGTCGCACCATGCTTGATCGGGTTGCACAGATAGGGCGAGGCCGAGGTGTTGTCGACGATCAGCGGCAGGCCGACCTTGTTGGCGATCTTGGCGATCGCGTCGAGGTCGGTGATGTAACCGCCGGGGTTGGCGATCGACTCGCAGAAGATCGCGCGGGTGTTCTCGTCAATCGCCGCCTCGACCGCCGCGAGATCGTCGAAGTCGACGAACTTGGCCGACCAGCCGAACTTGCGGATCGTGTTGCCGAGTTGCTGGATCGTGCCGCCGTAAAGCTTGTTGGCCGCGACCACGTTGCAGCCCGGCTGCATCAACGGGAAAAGCGCCATGATCTGCGCCGCGTGGCCGGAAGAGCAGCAGACCGCGCCCACACCGCCCTCCAGCGCCGCGACCCGCTCGGCCAGGGCGCTGACGGTCGGGTTGGTCAGGCGCGAGTAGATGTAGCCGACTTCCTGCAGGTTGAAGAGCTTGGCCGCATGTTCCGCATCGCGGAACACATAGGCCGTGGTCTGATAGATCGGCACCTGCCGCGCGCCCGTCGCCGGGTCGGGGCGGTTGCCGGCGTGAACCTGCAGGGTATCGAAGCCAAGGGTCTCGCTCATCGCGTCCTCCTCCTAATGGAACGGAGCGACACTAGGCGCGGGCCGCAGGCAAGACAAGCGAGGCGCGCCCCCGATTTTCCGTGGCGGAAAGAGACGGATCTTCTACCCGCGCTCGTCCTTCGAGGATTCGATCACCACATAGGTCGTCAGCGAGGCGACGCCGGGCACCGTGCCCAGTACGTCGGTATGAAAATGCTTGTAGGCGGCAAGATCTGCGGCTTCGACCCTGAGCAGGTATTCGACGGTCCCGGTGATGTTGTGGCACTCGCGCACCTCGCGTGCGCCGGCCACCGCCTGTTCGAACGCCTGCTGGGCGGCCTTGGTATGCAGGGACAGTCCAACGGAGACATAGGCGACGAAGCCGAACCCCAGTTTCGACGGATCGAGCACAGCGCGATAGCCGCGGATGATGCCGCTGCGTTCCAGTTCCTGCACCCGCCGCAGGCAGGCCGAGGGCGACAGTCCGATCCGCGCGGCGAGATCGGTGTTGGACATGCGACCGTCGCGCGTGAGTTCGCGCAATATTCGGCGGTCAAAGTCGTCAAGATCAGCCATTTGTTGCGAAGAATTGCCATCTCGATCAACAAAAGCAAGAAAATTGCGAAGGCTGCGCCACACCATCCTGGCCATGATGATACAGATCCTGCCTGCGCTTCTGGCCTTTGCCTTCGTCACGTCGGTCACGCCGGGACCGAACAACATGATGCTGATGGCCTCGGGGGCGAATTTCGGATTTCGCCGGACCGTGCCGCACATGGTCGGCATCGCAGTAGGATTCACCGCCATGGTCTTTCTCGTGGGGATGGGGCTCACAGGCCTGTTCCTTGCCGAGCCCCGCCTGGGCAAGGCGTTGGCGGTCGTGTCGGTGCTCTACATGCTGTGGCTGGCCTGGAAGATCGCCCATGCCGCCCCACCCGAAGAGCGGCCATCCGAGGCGCGACCGCTGACTTTCCTGCAGGCGGCGGCCTTTCAGTGGGTCAATCCGAAAGCCTGGGCGATGGCCCTGTCCGCCTGCGCCCTTTACGCGCCGGACCAGACGGCCCGTGCGGTCGGATTTGTCGCGCTGGTCTTCGGGGCGGTGAACTTGCCGTCGGTCAGCGTCTGGGCCGCGATGGGGCAGGGGATGCGCCGGATTCTGACCGATCGGCGGCGGCTGGTGGCGTTCAACTGGACGATGGCAGCCCTGCTCGTCCTGTCGATGCTGCCTGCTCTCGGCGAGTTCCTCTAGCGCATCCAGAGCCCGGCACGCTTGATCGCGTTGCGGATCATCTGTTCGCGACGCGGCAGGTCGTCCCGGTCGAACAGCGCCCGCACGTCGGCGCCCTTGCCCTGATAGACGAGGCGCTTGAAAGGCTCGTAGTCCTTCAGGACCCGCTTCACCGGATTCGGCGCGCAGACCTCTTCCAGGGCCGCGACTGTCCGGTCGGTTTCCCGGGCATAAAGCAGGGGCAGGGTGCGCCAATGGCAGGTGACGTTGCCATCGAGCCCCGCAAGCTCGGGTCCAGGCCGCCCGCCCCCCAGCCCGTGGATGACCAAAGGCAGGGCGATCTGGTCGAGCCAGGGATAGATCACCTGTCCGGTCAACTCGGACGGTGGGTCGTCGCGGATCATCAGCGCGGCGGCAAGGAAGCGTTCGCCAAAAAGACGCGGGCTTTCGTGGAAGAACCAGCCGGCATTGAAGTAAAGGTACCGCTGCCAGTACTCGTCGGGCTGCCGCAGGTCGAGCGTGGCGTCGAAGTCCAGCCCAAGACGGTCATAGAGCGACTTCCAGATCGCCGCGTAGCCCGGACCGTAAAGCTCTGGCTGCGGCCAGGTTCCCTCACGCCGCATCGAGGCCGATGGCCTGCGGAAGTCGAAGGTTACGTCCGCGAAGCTGCCGGTGACCAGCGTATCGCTGTCGAGAAACAGGAAAGGCTCGTCCGGCAAGTGCGCCAGACATTCGATCTTGTTGCCCTGCGGCCAATCGGCGCCAAAGTGGCGAACGGGAAACCCCAGATACTCCGCTCCTTGCTCGTCAAGGAACCGCCTCAGCGGTCCGTCTGGCAGGCGTGTGTCAGCGCGCCAGCGCCCTCCGGATAGAGGCTCGACCAGGATCAGACGGCCGGGGAATTCGGGATCGAAGTGGCGCAGCGAGGCGGCAAGCAGCGCGGCCTCGTAGCCAAGCCGCCCGTCCTGGAGGATCGCGACGATGTTGAAGCGCTGCCTTGTCCTGGCCTTGGCCATCCTGCCCCCGATCACCGCCGCTTCCCGGTCTCGGCCCGATCCTATGCGGCGGACGGGCCGGACGGAAGCCCTCAACCCTTGGGTGTGAAGCGCAGCGACAGGCAGGACATACCGCCGTCGAGCTTGGCACATTCGCTGTTGCCGATCTCGCGCAGTGTGTAGCCCGCCTTGGCGATACGCTCGGCAGTCCGGGGGAAACCGGCGGGCACGATGACGATGTCGTTGAAGCGGATCGAGTTCGCCGCAGCCTCTTCCCCCTCGGCCACGGGGATCACCCGGTAGCCCTCGAAGCAGCCCGAGGCGGCAAGGCGGTCGGTCGACAGGATCGTCTCGGCATCGAGCAGCGAGCAGTCGGTCTTGAAATGCAGCACGCCCGGCGGGGTGAAGACCTCGCGCACCGTATGGCCCCAGGGGGCGACCTTGCGCGTCAGTTCGGCGATGCCGGCGGCGTTGGTGCGGGCCGACCGACCGACGAGGATCTCGCGCTCGGTCGTCAGGATGTCGCCACCTTCGATGAAGCTGTCGGGCCCGTCGATGGTGACGACCTCGGCATAAAGGGCCTTCAGGTTCGGTGCCATCTCGGCCGCCTCGCCCAGGCGCGAGGGGGCACCAGGGCGCATGACCACCGCCCCGTCCGGCAGGCACAGCGCCGTGTCCTCGACAAAGACCGAATCCGGATAGGCCTCAAGCGGGTCGAGTTCGATGACCGTGGCGCCGGTCGAGCGCAGGGCGGTGACGTAATCGGTATGATGGCCAAGCATCGTCGCCAGATTGGGCGCACCGGTATCGACCGCGCGAAGCCCGCCGGTGATGCTTTGACCTGGACGGCGGGTAATCGCATGGGTGAAGCGGTAGGAACGGTCAGACATGAGGTTGCTCCGACTGGGATCGCTCCCGCGTAGCGTGGTCTCCCGCCAGCCGCAAGCCGTGTGCCCTAGCCATTCACCGCCCGGGCGATGCCGATCAGGATCGCGGCGCCGATAACGCCGGCGATGAGATTGCCGATGATCCCGCCGAAGCTGACGCCGAGCATGCCGAAGAGGAAGCTTGCAACGATCGCACCGACGATGCCGAGCACGATGTTCATCAGGATGCCCGTGGAGCTGTTCATCAGCGAAGAGGCGATCCAGCCGGCCAAGCCGCCGACGATGATCGCTGCAATCCAGCCCATGCCTTCCATGTCCGTCTCCATCCTTTTGGCCTCGCCGCCCATAAGGATGGACCTGACCGGTAAAAAGTCGAGTCTTTCGCCGCAACTTGCGTGGCGAGCGGCACAAAGCCAGACCGTGGGCAGTCCCGACTGGGCCTGCCTATGACCGCCACAGGATGGGACGGGTCGGTTTGGTTTGGCGCGAGTGTTTCGTTCGGGCGGCGCTTGGTTTGCTTTCCTGCCCGGTCTGTAGGCAATCGCGCAGAGTCGGGCCAAAGATTGGTCGCCCCCGGTTTCAAGTGCACCAAGGAGCCTGCGACCCTAGCGTTTGCCGTAATAGGTACCGACGACGTGTTCGGCTTCCGCGAAGAAGAGCCACCGTGCGGCAAAGGCGCCGACGAGGTGGCAAAGAAGCGCCAGGATCACTGAAACCCACCCTTCGGGCAACAGGATTAGGATCAACGCGGGAAGGGCCACAGCAACCACCGCGATCTTGCGGAGCTTGCGGGAATGCTTGCGTCCAACAACGTGGATCATCTCGCGCAGAAGGTAGTTGCCGGCGGTATGGGCCTGCTCGAAGACGCGGACGCTGCCGATGGCGTCCAGACCTGTCGCGCTGCCGAGCGTCGCGCCGGCTTCGGCAAACCGGCGGTCGCCGCGGACGAAGGTGAAGGCCAGCAGGAACGCCAGGCCCAGGCTCAGGATCGCGCCAGAAAGCGGCAGGCCGCAAAGGAGGACGCCCCCGGTCAGGGCGAAGGCGAAGAAGAGCGCAGGCGTGGTCCAGAAGTTCCAGCGCGGCACCGTCTTCAGTTGGGCATAGATCATCGAGGTGCAGCCGATGGTGGCCAGGCAGAGAAGGGCCGCGATCAGACCCAGCAGGCCGGGCCGCGCGCCACCCATCGCCCCGAGCGCCACGGGCGCGGTGGCAAGCAGCGCGAGAACCGCCGCCCAGCCCTCACGGCTGAGCCAGCTGGTGCGCCATTGGGTGAAGGCGCGGATCGCGCGTTCCGGGTGGCCGAGATGGAAGGTCGAGGCAATCAGCCCGGTGACGGCAAACGCATAGCCGACCGCGAAGGCGAGGAACCCGCCAACGCCCTGCGGCAAGGTCAACCCGAGGTTCAGGCAGGTGAGAAAGCCGAACCCAAGGCCCGAGAGCACGGTGAAAAGGATGACGGAGGGAGCGGGATGCATTCAGATCTTTCCCAGCATGCGATCGAGCCAGCCGGCAAAGCCGGTCGCCTGGATGTCGAGAAGCGGCGCCAACGGCGATGCGGTCTCGGGCGGTCCCTTGCGGCGCGGCGGCAGGTACCTGTTGGTCGGCTTGGTCCCCATTTCGGGCATCAGCTCGAAGCCGCCGCGCTCGGCCGAAAGGCGGCTGACATGGCTTGTCGGATCGGCGAAGTCGCCGAAATGCCGTGCGCCGGTCGGGCAGGTGCGCACGCAGGCGGGTTCGCGGTCTTCCTCGGGCAGGTTTTCGTTGTAGATGCGGTCTACGCAGAGGGTGCATTTCTTCATCACCCCTGCCGCCGCATCGAGCTCCCGCGCGCCATAAGGACAGGCCCAGGCGCAGAGACCGCAGCCGATGCAGGCATCCTCGTTGACCAGCACGATCCCGTCCTCGACCCGCTTGTAGCTTGCGCCCGTCGGGCAGACGGTGACGCACGGGGCGTCTTCGCAATGCAGGCAGGAGCGGGGGAAGTTGACGATCTGGGCGGGGCCGGTCTCGGGCTGAACCTCGTAGGCATGAACCCGGTTGAGGAACGTCCCGGATGGGTTGGCGCCATAGGGGTCCTGGTCTGACAACGGCACGCCATAGCCCTGGTCGTTCCAGCCCTTGCAGGCGGTCACGCAGGCCTGGCAGCCGACGCAGGTGTCAAGGTCGATGACAAGGCCGAGCTTCTTCGCGGTGGTGGCGGGCAATTGGGTCATGGCGCACCCTCACCATCCCGCGCAAAGGATTTTCGAGAATCCTTGACAAAATCCTTCGAAGGATTCTGCGGCGGCAGGACCGGGAATTGCGGCTGGCTTCGCTCCTCCGGCGCCACTCGCTCGATCCTGACGCGCAGGTCGAACCAGGCAGCCTGGCCCGTGACAGGGTCGGAGTTCGACCATCGCATGCCGTCACCCTGCTCGGGCAGAAGCTCGCTGATGAGGTGGTTCAGGAGGAATCCTTTCGTGCCCTCGGGCGCATCCTTGTCGAGCGCCCAGGCCCCCCGGCGCTTGCCGATGGCGTTCCAGGTCCAGACGGTGTTTTCGTTCAGGGCCGCCATATGCGCAACTGGCACGGTGATCGTCCCCGAGGCCGAGGTCACCCGCGCCCAGTCGCCGTCGCGGAATCCCTGCTCGCGCCAGATCTTGGTCGGAACGTAGAGATAGTTCTTGCCGGTGATCTGCCGCAGCCAGGCGTTCTGGCTGCCCCAGCTGTGATACATGTGCATGGGTCGCTGAGTCAGCGCATGGACAGGATAGGCCTCGCCCGCCGTTTCGCCATAAGGCGGATACCACAAGGGCAGCGGGTCCATCGCGACCTTCAACCTCTCGCGCAGGTGCTCGGGAGGTTGAGGATATCCATGCCCCTCTGCCGCAAGCTGGAACTTGCGCATCGGCTCTGACCAGAGGCTGAAAAGATAGGGCTGCGGGCTTTCGTAGAAGCCGGTCGCCACTGCCCAGTCCTGATAGGCCGCGTTCCAGGGTTTGTAGAAGGCGGCCTCCTCCGGGACATGCGCTTGGAAAAAGCTGCCATTCTCGATATAGCGCTGTACCTGATCCGGGTTCGGCGCCCCGCGCCCGGTCAGATCGCCATTGCCGCGGAACCCCATCAACGGTCCGACGCCGGGGCGGCGCTGGTGGTTGGCGATGTAGTCGGCATAATCGCGATAGAGCGGCTTGCCCTCCGGCGTGACAAACCCCGGCAATCCCAGTCGCGCGCCAAGATCGATCAGTACCGACTGGAAGCCGCGCACATCGCGGTCGGGCTCGACCACCGGCCAGCGGATCGCGTCGCCCGCCGCATCCGGCTCGCTGATCGGGCGGTCGAGCAGGCTGATGCAGTCGTGGCGTTCGACATAGGTCGTGTCGGGCAGGATCAGGTCGGCATAGGCCACCGTCTCGGACGCATAGGCGTCGGAATAGATGATGCGCGGAATGATGTATTCGCCATCCTCGCCCTTCGCCGTCAGCATCTCCATGACCTTCTCGGTGTTCATGGAGGAGTTCCACGCCATGTTCGCCATGTAGAGGAAGAGCGTGTCGATCCGATAGGGATCGCCCGCGGCGGCATTCGGGATGACCATGTGCATCAGGCCATGGGCCGCGAACGGGTTCTCCCAGGAAAAGCCCTTGTCGATCCGGGCGGGGCTACCGTCGGCCTTCAGCGCCAGCTGTTCGGGCGAGCGGACATAGCCCAGATGCGGCCCCGACAGCGGCTTGCCCGGAACAGCCTCGTAATGCGGGGTGGGATGCGCCTCGACCGGCTTCGGATAGGGCGGCTTCATCCGCCAGCTGCCGGGCGTCTCGACCGCGCCGAGCAGGATCTGGAGGAGATGCAGCGCCCGCGCGGTCTGGAAGCCGTTCGAATGGGCCGAAATCCCGCGCATGGCATGAAACGAAACCGGTCGACCCGGCATGGTCTTGTGGGTGTTGCCCCGGAAATCAGTCCATTCGCGATCGAGCACGATCGCCTCATCGAAGGCCACCCGCGCCAGTTCCGACGCCAGCCCCCGGATCCGCGAGGCCGGAACCCCGACCGTTGCCGCCACCGTCTCGGGGGCATAGTCGGGGGAAAGGTAGCGTTCGGCCAGGTGCTGGAATACGGTCCGGTGCCCTTGCCAAAGCGCACCCAGATCAGGCTCTACCCCCTTGCCGTCCCAGGGCGCCGGCATCTGGGTGCGCCTGTCGATGACGAAGGGCTGGCTTTCGGCGTTCTTCACGAATAGGCCCTTTGTCGGTCCATCCGTAGAATCAACCAGATAGGCGGCGTTGGTGAACTGGGCGAGGTAATCGAGATCGACCTTGCCGGCCTCGAGCAGGCAATGGATCAGCGACAGGATCAGCAGCCCGTCCGTCCCCGGCGTGACCGGCAGCCAGTCGTCCGCAACCGCGTTGTAACCGGTGCGGATGGGGTTGACCGAGACGATGCGTCCTCCCCGTGCCTTCAACTTGCCGATGCCGATCTTGATCGGGTTGCTGTCATGGTCTTCTGCCACGCCGAAGAGGATAAACAGCTTCGTCCGCTCCCAGTCCGGTGCGCCGAATTCCCAGAATGCGCCGCCCATCGTGTAGATCCCGCCCGCCGCCATGTTGACCGAACAGAAGCCGCCATGCGCGGCATAGTTGGGGGTTCCGAATCCTTGGGCCCAGAAGCCGGTCAGGCTTTGGCTCTGGTCGCGCCCGGTGAAGAAGGCGAGCTTCTCTGGCGCTGTCTCGCGCAGGGGCTTCATCCAGCTTACCGCCAGGTCCAATGCCTCGTCCCACGATATCGGCTCGAACGCCCCCGACCCGCGCGGGCCGACCCGGCGCAGCGGCTGGCTCAGCCGCGAGGGCGCGGTGATCTGCTTGATTCCCGATGCCCCCTTGCCGCAGAGCACGCCCTTGTTGATCGGATGGTCGCGGTTGCCCTCGATGTAGGACACCTTGCCGGATTTGATATGCACGTTGATCCCGCAGCGGCAGGCGCACATGTAGCAGGTCGTCTTGCGAACCTCGTCCGAGACAGAGGGCGAAACGTCGATGATCGGCTGGGTCGCTGTCATGTCACATCATTCCTCCCCGGACATCTCCTTGTGCCAGCCGCACGATGCATGCATCAAGGCCTGTAATGGGTCCGTTCGAACAAGAGCGTCTCGAGATGTCACAGCAGATCCATCTGGCAAGGGGGACGGCCGGCCAGATGATGGCATAGACCGAGGCGACCACACGGTTGCTCAGGGCGATTTCCCATCCCGCGCGTCTGGTGATCCTATGCCGTCTTGCCGAAGCGCCGACCAACGTCGGCGAACTGGAGATCTTTGCCGGCTTGCCCCAGTCGGAGGAGTCCCAGCACCTTGCTCGGCTGAGCAGCGATGGATTGGTCCCCTCCGAACGCAACGGCCGGGCCCGAACCTACGCCCTGTCCGGGCCGACGCTTCCTGTGGCTCCGCTCGGTGGCCCGGACTTCCAAGGAAAATGTCATAGATGTTCAGAAGGTTCACCGATCGCTTATGCCGGATCGGTTACGCCCCGCCGCGCAACTGAGTCAGAAATGCCTGTGCCGCCAAGGACAGGCGCTTGCCGCTCGGATAGGCCACGTACCAGCGGCGCAGGATGGGAAACCCCTCGACAGCCAGCTGCTTCAGAACGCCGACCTTCAACTCCAGTTCGACCGTGCCGCGCGACAGCACCGCGAGTCCGAGGCCGGCCGCTGCGGCCTGCTTGATCGCCTCGTTCGCCCCAAGCTCCATCCGCACAACCGGACGCAGTCCCGCTGCGAAAAAGAATCTCTCGGCCGCGATACGGGTTCCCGAGCCTGTCTCCCGCATCAGAAATGGTTGATCGCGCAGGTCGCCAATGACAAGGCCTTTTCTCTCGGCCAGCGGGTGATCGGGGGAGGCCACAAGGACAAGGGGATTGTCCGCGAAGGGCTCGGCGATCACGTCGAGATTGTCCGGCGGGGTTCCAAGTATGTAGAGGTCGTCTTCATTGTTGCCGAGGCGACCGAGCAAGTCCTCGCGGTTGCCCACAGAAAGCGCGACATCAATCCCCGGATGCCGAGCGCAGAAGATGCCCAGCCGCGCCGGCACGTCATATTTCGCTGTCGAGACGATGGAGATGCGCAAGCGCCCGCGAGACAGGCCGCCAAGATCGGCAAGCGCCTGATCCATGCGCCCGACTTCAGTGAGGATCGCCCGGGCGCTGTCCAGGACAAGTCGACCCGCTTCGGTCAGGAACAGCCGCTTGCCGATCCGCTCGATGATCGGGGTGCCAACACTGTCCTCCAACTGGCGCACCTGGGTGAAGACAGCGGGCTGGGTCAGGTTCAGCTCTTCCGCCGCGCGAGTATAGGACAGGGTCCGCGCTACGGCGCAGAAGATCTCGAGCTGGCGGAGGGAATATCGCATATCATAAATCATAGCCTATTGTCATTCTAAGAACTATTCATTTTGATAAATTCATCAGTTCCTCCACTTTCCTCGCAGTCTCGACGGCACGCAGGCGCCGGGACCTGTCTTTCGGAGGAGAACCAGGATGAACACCCAGCCGCGGAAGAAGTATGACGCCGGCGTCAAGGACTATCGCTCGACTTATTGGGAGCCGGACTATCAGGTTAAGGAGACCGACATCCTCGCCGTCTTCAAGGTGATCCCGCAGGCGGGGGTTCCGCGCGAGGAGGCAGCGGCTGCGGTTGCCGCCGAAAGCTCTACCGGGACCTGGACCACCGTCTGGACCGACCTCCTTACCGATCTCGATTTCTACAAGGGCCGGGCCTACCGCGTCGAGGATGTGCCGGGATCCGACGACGCCTTCTATGCCTTCGTCGCCTATCCCGCCGACCTCTTCGAGGAGGGCTCGGTCGTCAACGTCTTTACCTCGCTCGTCGGCAACGTCTTTGGCTTCAAGGCCGTCCGTTCGCTGCGCCTCGAGGATGTGCGCTTCCCGATCTGGTTCGTGAAGACCTGCTTCGGCCCGCCCCACGGCATCCAGGTCGAACGCGACAAGATGGACAAATACGGCCGCCCGCTGCTGGGCTGCACGATCAAGCCGAAGCTGGGACTGTCCGCCAAGAATTACGGCCGCGCTGTCTATGAATGCCTGCGCGGCGGGCTCGACTTCACCAAGGACGACGAGAACGTCAACAGCCAGCCCTTCATGCGCTGGCGAGACCGCTTCCTGTTCTGCCAGGAAGCCATCGACAAGTCCGAAGCCGAGACGGGCGAGCGCAAGGGGCACTACATGAACGTGACCGCGCCGACGATCGAGGACATGTTCAAGCGCGCCGAATTCGCCAAGGAACTCAACACCCCGATCATCATGTCGGACTACATCACCCTTGGCTGGGCGGCCCACAATTCACTGTCGAAATGGTGCCGCGACAACGGAATGCTGCTGCATGTCCACCGGGCCATGCATGCGGTGATCGACCGCAACCCGAACCACGGCGTCAACTTCCGGGTGCTGGCGAAACTGCTGCGGCTGCTCGGCGGCGATCACCTGCATTCGGGGACCGTGGTCGGAAAGCTTGAAGGCGACCGTGCAGCGACTCTCGGCTGGATCGACCTGATGCGCGACCGCTTCATCAAGGAGGACCGTGCCCGCGGGATCTTCTTCGATCAGGACTGGGGATCCATGCCGGGCGTGTTTCCGGTGGCCTCCGGCGGCATCCATGTCTGGCACATGCCGGCGCTGGTGGCGATTTTCGGCAATGACTCGGTCCTGCAATTCGGCGGCGGTACGCTCGGCCATCCCTGGGGCAACGCGGCTGGCGCAGCAGCGAACCGGGTGGCCCTTGAGGCCTGTGTCCAGGCTCGCAACGAAGGCCGCCAGCTTGAAAAGGAAGGCAAGGACATCCTGACCAAGGCCGCCAGCCACAGCCCGGAACTCAAGATCGCCATGGAGACCTGGAAGGAGATCAAGTTCGAGTTCGACACCGTGGACAAGCTGGACGTTCAGCACCGCTGACCGACCCGGAACAGGAAAGGACCTTCAAGATGAGCACAGTTCAGGATTATCCGTCGCGCCTGTCCGACCCGGCCAGCCGCAAGATGGGCACGTTCTCCTACCTGCCGGAGATGTCGAAGGACGAGATCCGCAAGCAGGTGGAATGGATCGTCAAGAATGGCTGGAACCCGGCCATCGAGCATACCGAGCCGGAATTCGCCTCGGGCTATTACTGGTACATGTGGAAGCTGCCGATGTTCGGTGAAACCGATGTTGACGCAATCATGGCCGAGCTTGAGGCCTGCCATGCGGAGAACCCCGACAACCATGTCCGGCTGATCGGCTACAACAACTTCACCCAGTCGCAGGGCGCGAACATGGTCGTCTATCGCGGGATGCCGGTCTGAAGCGAAGCGGGGCGGACCGCCGCGCGCGGTCCCTCCGATAGACGGGAGGGGAGCGATGAAGGATCTGACGGATCAGCACAGACTTAAAGAAGAGCCGTGGTACCGCCCCACCGGCGACGAAGTTTCCCTGTTCGCAGCGGCGTACGAGGCACGGATGCCTGTCATGCTCAAGGGGCCGACCGGCTGCGGCAAGACCCGTTTCGTCGAGCATATGGCCTGGCGTCTGAAGCGCCCGCTCGTCACCGTGGCCTGTAACGAGGACATGACCGCCTCCGACCTTGTGGGCCGGTTCCTTCTCGATGCCGAGGGCACGCGCTGGCAGGATGGACCGCTGACCTTTGCGGCCCGCCACGGCGCGATCTGTTATCTTGACGAGGTGGTGGAGGCTCGGCAGGACACGACCGTGGTCATCCATCCGCTCATCGATAACCGCCGGGTGCTGCCGCTGGAAAAGAAGGGCGAGCTTCTGCACGCGCATCCCGACTTCTTCCTCGTCATCAGCTACAACCCCGGCTACCAGTCGCTGATGAAAGACCTCAAGCAGTCGACGAAGCAGCGCTTCGGCGCGCTTGATTTCACCTGGCCCGAGGCCGCCATCGAGGCCGAGATCGTGCGGCATGAAAGCGGCGTCGATCAGGGTACGGCCGCGAAGCTTGTCCAGATCGGCGAAAGGGCACGCAACCTGAAGGGCCACGGGTTGGACGAGGGGATCTCGACCCGGATGCTGATCCACGCCGGCAAGCTGATCGCCCGGAGCGTGCCGCCGGTGGCGGCCTGCACCATGGCGCTGGTCCGGCCGATCACCGACGATCCTGATATGCGGGACGCGCTCGATGCGGCCGTCGCAACCTATTTCTGATCCGGTCGACCTGCCCGGCGGGATCGCGCACCTGTCGCCCGCCCTGAAGGCGTCGCTGGAGGCGACATTACCCGAGGCGCGACGAAGGCTAAGCCCGCGCGGGCTAGATACCTGGCTGAAGGGGCTTGAAGCGCTGGTCCGCATGGGGCGCGGCGATCCGGTCGCCCAGGCCTGGATCGAGGCGATGCCGCGCGTCGCGCGCGACCTGGGCGAGGATATCCTCGCCGAAAGCGCCACCGCCTGCCTTGGCTTTGCCTCGCGCACCTCGGGGGCGGTGATCGAACGGATCATCGCCACCGCGCCGATCGCCGCCGCGCGGCTTGGCGATGCCGGGCTTTTCCGCGCCTATCTCGGATTTCTCGATCATCTCCTGGCGCGGGCCCCCCGCGGGATGCGGCCGATGCTGGATCATCTTGGCGAGCTTCTGGACGTCCTGACCCTTGGAGGGCTTCGCGCCTGGGCCGACTGGGGGGCAGAGGCGCACCGCACCGACTATCCCGAACTCGACCGCTATTTCGCGCTGGGAAGCGAGGAGTCCCGTGCCGTCATGCAGCGAGAGCGCCGGGGGATTCTGCTGGTCGATGTGCAGCGCCGCCTTGGCATGTATCTGCGCGCGCTCTGGGGGCGCGATTTCCTGATCCTGTCGGCGGCCGGGGTTGGCGGAGCGGCACCGATCCCCTTCTACGAGGCGCATGCCCTGCATCTTCCTGACGCGCTTGATGACTGGCATGGCCAGCCGGCGCTCGACCTCTACCGCGCGCAGGCGGCCCATCTGGCGGCGCATCTGGCGGCGCTGCGCAGGCCCTATGACGACATGGGGCTGACCCTTCTCCAGCAGATCGCCATCGGGCTTGTCGAGGATGCGCGTGTCGAGGCGTTGGCGATTGCGCGCTTCCCCCGCCTCAGGGATCTCTGGTCACGCTTTCATCGCGCGGCGGGGCAGGGGATCACCGCACAGTTCGACCGGATCGCACAGGCCATGCTGCTGCCAGGAACGGCGCAGGACGATCCGCTCGCCGCCTGGGCGCAGACGGAATTCGCGGCTCTGGACCCACTCGATCCGGATGCGGCGCTTGCCCTTGGGCTTGCCCTGGCCGAGCGGATGTCCGGTCTGCCCTTCTCTCCGCATCGCGACCGCCCGGGCTGTCCCTACCGCTGCGACAACCGCCTGATCTGGGACAATGACGAGTTCGGGCTGGAAAGCGACGCGGCGGCGACGCTTGAGCAGGTCCGCAAATATGTCTCGGTGATCGAGATGGTGAACGAGGTCGAGGTCGAGACCGCTGGCGGCGATGCGCAGGAGATCTGGGTTCAGGCTTCTGAGGTGTTCGACGACAATGGCGCGAGCCTGAACGAACGCGAGGGCAAGCCGGCAGTCTCGCCGCCGGTGATGTACGACGAATTCGATTACCGCACCCAGCTCGCGCGCCCGGCTTGGGTGACACTGCGCGAACGTCGCCCAAAACTCGGCGACGCCGGTCTTGCCGAGGGGGTTCTGGAACGGCACCACCCTGTCATGCAGCGCCTGCGCTACCTGATCGACGCGATGCGGCCCGAAGGTGTTCAGCGCATCCGCAAGCTGGAAGAGGGCGATGACCTCGACCTGAACGCCGCGATCCTTGCGGCGGTGGACCGGCGCTCTGGCCACGACCCCGACCCACGCGTGATGATCCGCCACCTTCGCCGAACCCGCGACACGGCGGTTCTCCTGCTGCTCGACCTGTCGGAATCGACCAACGATCCAACAGCGCTGCCGGGCCAGTCTGTGCTCGACCTGACCAAGGCCGCCGCAATCCTGCTGGCAGAGGCGATGCACCGGGTTGGCGACAGTTTCGCGCTGCACGGCTTCTGCTCGGAGGGGCGAGGCGATGTCCACTATCAGCGGTTCAAGGATTTCGACCGGCCATGGGATCCCGTAGCCATGGCCCGCCTCGCCGGCGCCGAGGGCAGGCTGTCGACTCGGATGGGGGCTGCGATCCGACATGCGACCGCTCTTATGGCGCCGCTGAAATCGGCGCGCAGGCTGATGCTGATGGTCACCGATGGTGAACCCGCCGACATTGACGTTCGTGATCCACTTTACTTGCGCGCCGACGCCCGCGCTGCGGTGGAAGAGGCAGCCCGGCGCGGGATTACGCCGTTCTGCTTAACGCTCGATCCCGCGGCGGACAGCTATTCCGCGCGCATCTTCGGTCCCCGCAATGTGGCCGTGCTCGACCGGGTCGAGCGCCTGCCCGAACGCTTGCCCCAGCTTTACGCCCGGCTTACTCGCTGACGGGCACGCGCGGCAGGAAGGTGCCGTTCATCGCGGCGATCGCAGCCTCGACCCGCGCGGCAACCGGGCTGACCGGAGAGTGGAGCGGCGTGACCAGATACCAATGTCGCATGACCGGCAGGCCGCGGCCCTTCAGGGCGACCAGCCGCCCGGTCCGCATCTCTTCGCAGACGGTGTGGAGCGACAGGAAAGCGATGCCGAGCCCCGCCAGAACGGCCTGCTTGATCGTCTCGTTTGAGTCCATCTCCAACATGCGGACGGGCTGGCCTTGCACGAACTGGTCGAGGAGACGTTGCATCAGGATGCGCGTGCCCGACCCCTCCTCGCGCGCAAGGAACGTCTCGGCGGCCAGAGCCGCGGGGTCGAAGCCGTCCTGTGCGGCAAGGGGATGGGCTGGCGGCAGGATCACCCCGTGGGGATGAGGGCCGAGCGGCACGGCACGCACCTCGGGCTGGCGGGGCGGACGACCCATGATCGCCAGATCGCAGCGGCCCAGTTGCAGATCGGCGACTACCATTTCCCGGTTGCCGACCCGCAATGTCGTCTCGACCTCAGGGTGGCTCCTTTGCAGGTCGCGCACCAGACCGGGCGCGAAATACTTCGCGGTCGACACCACGGACAACGTGACATGACCGATCTTGCCTGAAGAACGGGCCCGGATCGTCGACGCTGCCTGCGACAGAATGGACTCGATCCGCTCCGCCGCCAGCAGCATATCCTCGCCTTCTGGTGTCAGCTTCAGCCTGCCGCCCTCGCCTGATCGGGTCAGCGCCTCGTGGCCAATCGCGACCTCCAAGTTCCTGATCTGACTATGAATTGCAGGAGGCGTAAGGCCAAGGCGATCGGCTGCAGAGGTCAGAGATCCCAGCTCGGCCACCGAACGCAAGGCCCGAAGCTGCTTCAGAGTCACCGCGTCGATCCGGGGCATATTAGATTTTCCTGAAAGAAGATAATCTCTAATTAAATTTCATTTATCGAGGTTTCGCACAAGTCTCATCAGACGTTCGCTGGTGAGAGGAGCATCATGCCGGACAATCTCGACAGGGTGCCTGCGGGCACCGATCCGGTCCTGGCCGATACCGTCGATCGCCTTGCGGGCGTCTGTGCCGCAATCGCGAAGCGCATCGCCCGCAGCGGAATTGCAGAAGATCTCGGTGCGGCCCGAGGCACCAACACGGATGGCGACACCCAGAAAGCGCTGGACGTCATTGCGGACGAGGCCTTTGTCGCGGCACTGAAGACGTCCGCTGTGCGCTACCTTGCGTCCGAGGAACAGGATGAGGTCATCCCCCTCGATCCGAACGGGACGCTCGCGCTGGCGATCGACCCGCTCGATGGGTCCTCGAACATCGACACCAACGCCTCGATCGGGTCGATCTTTGCGATTCATCGAGCGGCGGAGTCCCCGGCCGCGAGCTTCCTCCGCCCGGGGCGTGAGATGCTTGCAGCGGGCTATGCGATCTACGGGCCGCAATGCTGCCTGATGGTCAGCTTTGGCGAAGGGGTGGTCAAATATGTGCTCGACCCCGAGACCGGGCGTTTCACGCTGCTGGGGCGCATTCCCGACATTCCCGCCGAAGCGCAGGAATATGCAATCAATGCCTCGAACTATCGCCATTGGCCGGCGCCGATCCGCGCCTATGTCGATGACCGCGTGGCCGGCACGGAAGGGCCGGCGGGGCGCAACTTCAACATGCGCTGGATCGCTTCGCTCGTGGCCGAGACACATCGGATCATGACCCGCGGCGGGATCTTCCTTTATCCGAAGGACAGCCGGAAGGGTTACGAGAACGGTCGGCTGAGGCTGCTCTACGAATGCGCGCCGATCGCGTTCCTTGTCGAACAGGCCGGGGGACGGGCTACCGACGGGATCAGCGCGATCCTCGACGCGGTGCCGCTGACGCTGCACGCCCGCACTCCCCTCGTCTTCGGCAGCGCCAACAAGGTCATGCGGGTGGTCACCTATCACGACCTGCCCGAACAGGAAAACGCGGCGCTCTTCAACAAGCGCGGTCTCTTCAGGGTCTGAACCATGAGCAAGACATACCCCATCATCAGCGTCACCGGGTCTTCGGGTGCTGGCACGACCACGGTGAAGACCACCTTCGACCAGATCTTCCGCCGCGAGGGGATCCGGGCCGTCTCGATCGAAGGCGACGCCTTCCATCGCTTCAACCGTGCCGAGATGCGCACCATCCTGCAGCAGAAGCTGGAAGAAGGCGATCAGACATTCTCGCATTTCTCATATGAAGCCAACGAACTGGGTGAGCTGGAGCGGGTCTTCCGCGAATACGGGGCTACCGGCAAGGGCCGGACCCGCCACTACGTCCACGACGCGACCGAGGCTGATCGCCACGGCGTGCCGCCGGGGGAGTTCACGGCCTGGGCTCCCTTCGAGGATGGCACCGACCTGTTGTTCTACGAGGGTCTCCACGGCGCGGTGAAGACCGACGACATCAACATTTCTGGTCACGCCGACCTCAAGATCGGTGTGGTTCCGGTGATCAACCTTGAATGGACCCAGAAGATCCACCGTGACCGCGCTGCGCGCGGCTATTCGACCGAGGCGGTGACAGACACGATCCTGCGCCGGATGCACGCCTATGTGCATTGCATCTGCCCGCAATTCACCGAGACCGACATCAACTTCCAGCGGGTCCCGGTCGTCGATACCTCGAACCCTTTCATCGCCCGCTGGATCCCGACCCCGGACGAGAGCTTGATCGTCATCCGCTTCCGAAATCCGCGCGGCATAGACTTCCCCTACCTCACCTCGATGATCGCCGGGTCGTGGATGAGCCGGGCCAATTCGATCGTGATCCCCGGCAACAAGCAGGACCTCGCGATGCAACTGATCCTGACCCCGCTGATCGAGCGGCTGGTCTCCACCGCGCGCAAGCTGCGCGCCTGAAAGGAGGGATGCGATGAACGCCCAGATCCGCGCGGCCGACGAAAGGACGATGGCCAACGCCATTCGCGCCCTGGCAATGGACGCGGTGCAGGCCGCCAATTCCGGCCATCCCGGCATGCCCATGGGCATGGCGGACGTGGCGACGGTGCTTTTCAACCGTTTCGTCACGATCGATCCGGCCGATCCCGGCTGGCCGAACCGCGACCGCTTCGTGCTGTCGGCCGGCCATGGCTCGATGTTGCTTTACGCGATCAATCACCTGCTTGGCTATGACGACATGGGCATGGACCAGATCCGCGCCTTCCGCCAGCTTGGCAGCCGCACCGCCGGGCATCCGGAATACGGCCACGCCAAGGGGATCGAGGTGACTACCGGCCCCCTAGGGCAGGGCATCGCGACCGCAGTCGGCATGGCGCTGGCCGAGCGGTTGGGGAATGCGCGCTTCCCCGACCTCGTCGATCACTGGACCTGGGTGATCGCGGGCGACGGTTGCCTGATGGAGGGGATCAGCCATGAGGCGATCGATCTGGCGGGTCATCTCGGGCTCGGCCATCTGGTTGTCCTGTGGGACGACAACCACATCACCATCGACGGCGATACCGGGCTGTCGACCTCGACCGACCAGATGAAGCGCTTCGCGGCGGCCGGCTGGCACGTGCTGACCTGTGACGGTCACAACGCGGGCGAGATCGCCGATGCCATCGCCGCCGCGAAAGCCGATCCCCGGCCGAGCCTGATCGCCTGCCGGACGGTGATCGGCTTTGGCGCGCCCAACAAGCAGGGCGGCCATGACGTGCATGGCGCGCCCCTTGGCGCGGCCGAGATCGAGGCGGCCCGCGCCCATCTGGGCTGGACCCACGCGCCTTTCGAGATTCCCAACGAGGCCTATGCCGCCTGGAACCGGATCGCTGCGCGCGGGGCCGAAGCGCGGGCTGCCTGGTCATCGCGGCGCAAGGCCTCCTCCAATCGGACGGCCTTCGAAGCGCATCTTGCGCGCGATCCTGCGGCCCTTTTCCCGGCAATGGCGGCCTATAAGGCGCAACTCCTGGCCGACCGTCCGAAGGTCGCGACCCGCAAGGCCAGCGAAATGGCGCTGCAGGTGGTGAATGGCGCGCTGCCTTTCACCATTGGCGGATCCGCTGACCTGACCGGCTCGAACCTCACCCGCACCAGGGGACAGGTGTCGGTCCGCAAGGACGATTTCGCGGGCAGCTACATGCATTATGGCATCCGCGAACATGGCATGGCGGCTGCAATGAATGGCATCGCGCTGCATGGCCTGTTCCGACCATATGGCGGGACCTTCATGGCCTTTGCCGACTACAGCCGCCCGGCGATCCGCCTCGGTGCGCTGATGGGGGTGCCGGTCATCCATGTGATGACACATGACTCCATCGGGTTGGGCGAGGATGGTCCCACCCACCAGCCGGTTGAACATCTGGCAAGCCTGCGCGCGATCCCCAACCTGACGGTGATCCGGCCGGCGGACGCGGTGGAGACCGCCGAGGCCTGGGAAATTGCCATGGCCTCGACCGCGACGCCGGTGATGCTGGTCCTGAGCCGCCAGAACCTGCCGCTCCTGCGCGTTTCGACCGATACCAACCTGACCGCGCGCGGGGCCTACCTGCTGAGGGACACGGTCGACCGGCAGGTCACTTTGATTGCCACCGGTTCGGAGCTTGAGATCGCCGTTGCCGCAGCCGACCTGTTGTCGGCCGAGGGCATCCGGGCGGCAGTCGTCTCCGCCCCGTCTTTCGAGCTGTTCGCGGCCCAGCCCGAGGCCTACCGCGCTGGCATCCTCGGATCGGCGCCCCGCATCGGGGTCGAGGCGGCGATCCGGCAGGGCTGGGACGCGCTGCTTCGACCCGAGGACGGGTTCGTCGGCATGACAGGGTTCGGGGCCTCGGCCCCGGCGCCGCAGCTCTATGCCCATTTCGGTATCACGCCCGAGGCGGTGGCCGAGGCCGCGCGGGCGCGGATCTGACCTCAGAAAATCAGGAACGGAACAAGCGAATGACTGTGAAGGTTGCAATAAACGGCTTCGGCCGTATCGGACGGAACATCCTGCGGGCGATCGTGGAGTCGGGCCGGACCGACATCGAGGTGGTGGCGATCAACGACCTCGGCCCGGTGGAAACGAACGCCCATCTGCTGCGCTTCGACTCCGTCCATGGCCGCTTTCCGGCCGAGGTGACCACCGGACCCGACTG
>JAYRKT010000035.1:37401-49137 GCA_041905595.1 Rhodobacter sp. | reverse complement strand
CAGCTTTTCGGCCAGTTCCTCGGGCGTCGGTTCGCGGCCGATCTCGTGCAGCATCTGGCGACCGGTGCGGACGAGCTTGTTGATCGTCTCGATCATGTGGACCGGGATGCGGATCGTGCGGGCCTGGTCGGCGATCGAGCGGGTGATCGCCTGACGGATCCACCAGGTCGCGTAGGTCGAGAACTTGTAGCCGCGGCGATACTCGAACTTGTCCACGGCCTTCATCAGGCCGATATTGCCTTCCTGAATAAGATCAAGGAATTGCAGGCCGCGGTTCGTGTATTTCTTGGCGATGGAGATCACGAGGCGCAGGTTGGCCTCGACCATTTCCTTCTTGGCCTGACGGGCTTCTTTCTCGCCCTTCTGGACTTGGTTCACGATCCGGCGGAATTCGCTGATGTCGACGCCGACATACTGGCCGACCTGCGCCATTTCGGCGCGCAATTCCTCGACCTTGTCGCGCGAGCGTTCCATCAGCGCCTGCCAGCCGCGGCCCGACTTCGCCGCCATGCGGTCAAGCCAGGTCGGGTCGAGTTCATAGCCCTGGTATTCGTCGATGAACTCGCGGCGGTTGATACGCGCGGCATCGGCCAGCTTCACCATGCCGGAGTTGATCGACATGATCTTGCGGTTGATGCCGTAAAGCTGGTCGATCAGCGCCTCGATACGGTTGTTGTGCAGGTGAAGTTCGTTCACCAAAAGCACGATTTCACTGCGCAATTTCTGATAGGCGGCTTCATCGGCCGCCGAATAGCGCGCGGCGTCGTTCAGCGTCGCATGCATCCGCTGGTCCTGCATCGCCGCCAGCGTGGAATAGTCTCGCGCAATGACGTCGAGCGTTTCCAGGACCTTGGGCTTCAGTGCGGATTCCATCGCCGCCAGCGACATGTTCGAGGCTTCATCGTCCTCGTCATCCTCGTCGGCGCGCAGGATCGGGTTGCCGTCCGCGTCAAGCTCGGGTTCCGCCTCGCCGCCGGCCGGACGGCGCGGTGCGGGGGCCGAGGGCATGTCCACGTCATCAAGCGCCGGGCCGTCCATCTCTCCGTCGCCGTCGAGCGACCGGCCGAAGGTGGCCTCGAGGTCGATCACGTCGCGCAGCAGGATGTCTTCGTTCAGAAGTTCGTCGCGCCAGATCGTGATGGCCTGGAAGGTCAGCGGGCTTTCGCAAAGCCCGGCGATCATGGTGTTGCGGCCGGCCTCGATGCGCTTGGCGATGGCGATCTCGCCCTCGCGGCTGAGCAGTTCGACCGAACCCATCTCGCGCAGGTACATGCGCACCGGGTCGTCGGTGCGGTCGAGCGTCTCGGACTGGGTGCCGGCGACGGCGATCTCGCGCGAGGTCGAGGTCTCGACCAGCTCGCCCGCAGGCTCGCCCTCTTCGACCTCATCATCCTCGATGACGTTGATGCCCATTTCCGAGAGCATCGACATCACGTCCTCGATCTGCTCGGAACCCACCTGATCCGGCGGCAGAACCGTGTTGAGCTGATCATAAGTGATGTAGCCACGCTCGCGCGCGTCCGCGATCATCTTCTTGACGGCGGCCTGGCTCATGTCGAGCGAGACTTCGGCCTCCTGCTCTTCCGGCTTCGCGTCGTCGGTATCCTTGAGTGCCATGTATGCTCCTCGGTCGGTCATCAGCACAGGCTGGCCGAATCATTTGGCCGCGTCACGAATCAATAGCGCGAATCACGGCAGGGGGAAGGCGGATCAACCTCTTTTCTTGACCCAGATCTGGCTGTCGATCAGGCTTTGAAGATGCGCCGACAGCGCCGCGCGATCTTCGCCCATTTCAGTTGCACCCTCGAGATGGCCGCGTCCGGCACTGTTCACGGCCTCGGCCGCCTTCGACAGGCGCCAGGTCAGCCCCTCGTCGACAAGGCCAGTCAGATCGTGGATCGCTTCCTCGACTTCGCGGCGCGCGCCCCGTCGGGCGTCCAGCTTGGCGAGCCCCTCGGCAATGCACATCACGGCCAATTCGTCATCCTCGCGGTTCTGTACCGGCGGCGCCGAGCGGACATGGCTGCGCGCGAAGAGCGTTTCAAGAAGATCGCCCGCCGCGCCCGTGATTTTTTCCGCCCTTGCTTCCGGTTCGGCATGGGCCGCGTGAAGGAGTGCCCGGCGGATGCGATCATGCTCCTCGAGCGTCAGGTCGAGCATTTCCAGATCGCTCTCGAAGCGGGTGATGAGTGACGGGTGGGTGGCGAGCGTTGCCAGAACCACGGCCTCGAGCACTTGTTCCTCGACCGGGGTCGGCCCGCTGGCCGCCAGGGCCGAGGTCTTGGTCGATGGCAAAGGCGCCATCGGTGGCGGCGGAAAGCGACCGGGCCGCTTGCCCGGACGGAAAGCCTCCGGCCTGGCGGGTGTGAACAGGTCCTGCCGGAGCCGCTTGACCTCTTCGCCATAATGACCGCGGATCGACGGGTCCTTGATCCGCATCAGCGCGGCGCGGAGAGTCTTGTCGAGCGCGGCCTTCCGCTCGGGACTGTCAAAGACGCGACCTTCGGTCTCCCGCCGCCAGAGCAGGTTGACCATCGGCTGGGCCTCGTCGAGGACCTTCTGCATCGCCGGCGCGCCCTGCGCCTTGATGAGGTCGTCGGGATCAAGCCCCTGCGGCAGAAGGGCGAAGCGCAGACCCTGCCCTGCCTCGAGCATCGGCAGCGCGAGGTCGATCACCCGGAGCGCCGCGTTGAACCCGGCCTTGTCGCCGTCGAGCGAGATGACTGGCTCGGGGTGGATGCGCCAGAGGAGCCGCAGCTGGTCCTCGGTCACCGCCGTGCCGAGGGGGGCGACCACCGCCTTGAACCCGGCCTCGGAGAGCGCGATCACGTCCATGTAGCCTTCGGCCACGATCAGCGGCTGGCCCTTGCCAGCCGCCTCGCGCGCCGGGCCGATGTTGTAGAGGTTGCGGCCCTTGTCGAAGAGCTCGGTCTCGGGGCCGTTGAGGTATTTGGCCCGTGCATTCGGGTCCATCGCCCGCCCGCCGAGGCTGATCGCCCGGCCGCGCGCATCGCGGATCGGGAAGATGATCCGGCCCCGGAAGCGGTCATAGGGTGGACCGCCATCATCGGGTTTCGCGCAGAGGCCCGCGGCCACGATCATGTCGGGCGCGATGCCCTTCTGGGTCAGCCCATGGAACAGGCCCTGCCGCTGGTCGGGGGCAAACCCGATCTCCCACCGGTCCTGCGCCTCGGGCGTCATGCGGCGGCGGTCGAGATAGTCGCGGGCTGGCGCGGCGGCGGAGGTGCGCAGTTGCAGGCGGAACCACTTCACCGCCTCTTCCATCACCTCGGCCAGCTGCGTGCGCCGGTCGGCTTTCTGTGCCGCCTGCGGGTCTCGCTCCGGCATCGGCATCCCGGCCTCGCGGGCGAGGATTTCGACGGCTTCGATGAAGGAGACGTTCTCGGTCTCCTTCACGAAGGTCAGCGCATCGCCCTTCGCGTGGCAGCCGAAGCAGTAATAGAAGCCCTTGCGGTCATCGACATGGAAGCTTGCCGACTTTTCCTGATGGAAGGGGCACGGCGCCCACATGTCGCCCTTGCCCTGGTTCGACTTGCGCAGGTCCCAGGTGACCTTGCGGCCCACGACCTGGGACAGCGAGATCCGGGTGCGGAGTTCGTCGAGGAAACCGGGGGGAAGACTCATGCCCGTCAATATCGGCGCTAGGGGGGCGTTCGTCCAGTGGCGAGGTCGGAAGCGGGGGCCAGCCCCATGAACCGGCCCGGCCACGGGCCGGGCGTTCTTCGCGGAAACGCTCCACCGGAGCGTTTCTAATCGCTCATCACCCCCGGGATATTTGGAAACAGAAGAAGCTGAAGGGTCAGGCCAGGGTCTGGCGGGCCGCGAGCGCCGTGAGTGCCGCTTCGACCTCGTGCCACGCGGTACGGGCCATCGAACGGAAGACGAGGATCTCGACCGTCCGGGGGCCGGTCCGCATCAGGACCGCGTTCATGTGGTTGAAGGCGGTGCGCAGCGCCGCGCCTTCCGGGAAGGCGGCGAGACGGATATCCACGGGCACGATCCGGGCCAGCGCCGCCTCGGTGCCGGGGCCGTCGAGGCGAAGCGCAGCCCAGCCATCGGACTGTTCAGTCAGAGCGGCGAACCCGGCCAGTCCCTCGGGGGCCGGGGCGCCGATCAGGAAATACTGGCCGCGGCCTGTCCAGGCGAGGCGGGCGCCCTTGGCCTCGGTGAAGCGGTTCGGCGCGGGCAGCACGAGGCCGAGCACCTTGGCCACGGTGGCGTCCTGACCGCTGAAGGGCGCGATCGAGGTGATCGGATCGAGCGCGATCTCGGACAAGGTCACGCCGGCGAGTGTCAGCGGGGCATGTCCGGCCAGGGCGGATTTGGCGATGAGGTCAGCCACGGAGCTTTGCCCCTTCCTTGTCGTGGAACACCGGATCGGAGACCGTGCAGAGCACGTCATGGCCGCGCAATCCATCGACCATGCGGATCACCTCGCCATGCCGGGCACGACCGTTCTTCAGGAAGCCGAGGCCCAGCCAGCGGTTGAGCGTCGGCGACCAGCCGACCGAGGTGACATAGCCCTGATCGTTGACCCGCGTCGCCTCGGCGCCCTTGTCGTAGAGATGCGCGCCGGACGAGAGCACGCCATCGCCCACGGGAGTCAGGCCCACCATCTGCTCGCGCTCGGGGCCAGAGAGGCCGGGGCGCTGCGACGCGCCCTTGCCGATGCAATCCTTCTTGGCGCTGACCATCTTTTCCATGCCGATGTCGAAGGCGGTGACCCGGCCATGAATCTCGGCATGGGTGATGAAGCCCTTCTCGATCCTCAGGACGTTCAGCGCCTCCATGCCGTATGGCCCGCCGCCGAGGAGTTCGGCGCGGGCGAGCAGGTCGCGGAACAGCGCCTCGCCATAGCGGGTCGGAACGGCAATCTCGTAGCCCTCTTCGCCCGAGAAAGAGATACGGAAGAGCCGACCCTCGACATTCCCGATCCGGACCGGCGCGACGCCCATGAAGGGCAGGTCGATTTCGGTGCCAAGGTAGCTCGACAGGAGTTGCCGGGCGCGCGGGCCGGCAACGGCGAACTGCGCCCAAGCCTCGGTGACCGAGATGGTGTGCACGTCCCAATCGGCGCAAAACGCCTGCTGGACGAAATCGAGATGGCGCATGACGAGGCCCGCGGCGGCGGTCGTCGTGGTCATCAGGAACCGGTCCTCGGCGAGGCGCGCCGAGGTGCCGTCATCCAGCACCATCCCGTCCTCGCGCAGCATCAGGCCGTAGCGGGTGCGGCCCACGGGCAGGGTCGAGAAGGTGTTGGTGTAGACGAGGTCGAGGAAGCGCGCGGCGTCCCGCCCCTGGATGTCGATCTTGCCGAGGGTCGAGACGTCGGCCACGCCGACGGTCGAGCGGACCATGTTGACTTCGCGGTCGCAGGCCTCTTTCCAGGTCGTCTCGCCCGGTTTCGGGAAGTAGCTCGGGCGATACCACAGACCCGCCTCGATCATCGGCGCGCCGCGGTCGCGGCTGGCCTGGTCCGAGGTCAGGAAGCGTTGCGGCGCAAACCCTGCAGCGCGGCCCCCGGCGCCCATGGCGGCAATGGACACAGGGGTGAAGGGTGGGCGGAACGTGGTCGTGCCGGTCTCGGGGATGGCGCGGCCGGTGACATCGGCCAGAAGCGCCAGCGCGGCGACGTTGGAGTTCTTGCCCTGGTCTGGCGCCATGCCTTGCGTCGTATAGCGCTTCATGTGCTCGACCGACCGGAAGCCCTCCTGAGCCGAAAGCTTCACGTCCTTGGTCGTCACGTCATTGGCGAAGTCGAGCCAGGCGCGGTTCCACAGACCGGGCTTGGTCGGGATATGCCAGAGGGCCTCTGTCGCCGGGTTCTCGTCGGCGGCGGCGGGAATGTCGGCTATCGGGGCCTTGAGGCCAAGCGCCTCGATCGCGACCGCCGCAGCGGCGGCGCCTTCGGCAAGGCAGGCGGCGGTCGAGAATGTGCCCTTTGCCGATCCGGCGGCGATCAGGCCGGGCACGGCGTTCTCGGCCGGGACGAAGGCGGCGATGGCGTCATCCCAAACCGGACGGCCATTCAGGTGGCAGGTCAGATGGACCGTCGGGTTCCAACCGCCCGAAAGCCCGAGCGCATCCGCCTCGACCTTGAACTCGCGGCTGCCCTGCCGGACGGTGACCGAGGTCAGACCGTGGCGGCCGGCGGTGTCGGTAACGACGGCCCCGGCATGAACCGGGAAAGGCTCGTCGGTCGAAGCGCCCTCGCGGCTGTCGATCAGCGCGGCGATGCGGACGCCCGCCGCATGCAGGTCGCGGGCCGTCGCACGGGCGCTGTCGTTGTTGGCAAAGAGCGCGATCCGCTGACCGGGAACGACGCCGTAGCGGTTGAGATAGGTCCGGAGTGCCGAGGCAAGCAGGATGCCGGGCCGGTCGTTGTTCTGGAAGGCGATGGGCCGCTCCAACGCGCCCGCCGCCAGCACGGCGTGTTTCGTCACGATCCGCCAGAAGCATTCGCGCGGCAGGTCGGCCTTCGGCGCGACGTGAAGGCCCACCCGCTCGAGCGCGCCGTATGTGCCATCGTCATAGGCCCCTGTGACGGTCGTCCGCGTCATCAGCCGGACATTGGGCATCGAGGCAAGCTCGGTCAGCACCGACGCCGCCCAGTCGGCCGCCCCCTGCCCGCCGATCTGGCCCGCGTCCGACAGAAGCGCCCCGCCCATCCGCGCGCCCTCATCGGCGAGGATCACGTCGGCCCCGGCCCGCGCGGCGGTCAGCGCCGCCATCAGGCCGGTCGGCCCCGCCCCGATCACGAAGAGGTCGCAATAGGCCCAGGCCTTTTCGTAGGCCGCCTCGTCATGCTTGCCCGAGAGGCGGCCCAGGCCGGCGGCGCGGCGGATCGCAGGCTCGTAGAGCCGCTCCCAGAAGGCGCGCGGCCACATGAAGGTCTTGTAGTAGAAGCCAGCGCCGAAGAAGGGCGCGGCGAGGTCGTTGATCGCGAGCAGGTCGAACTTCAGCGACGGCGCGCGGTTCTGGCTTTGCACCGCCAGCCCGTCGTAGACCTCCTGCACCGTGGCGCGGACGTTCGGGGTCTGCTGGCCGTCTTCCAGCACCTCGATCAGCGCGTTCGGCTCTTCCGACCCCGCCGTCAGCACGCCGCGCGGGCGATGGTACTTGAAGCTGCGACCGACGAGTTTCACCCCGTTGGCCATCAGCGCCGAGGCGACGGTGTCGCCGGGATGGCCGGAATACTCGCTGCCGTCGAAACGGAAGGTCAGCGCCTTGGTCCGGTCGATCAGGCCCTTGCCGGAAACTCTCACGATGCTTTCCTCCGGCTTTTCGGGGCGGGCTTGCCCTCCCCTTCCCCGGCGACGAGTTCGGCGCCGAGGATTTCATGCGTCACGGTGTTGCGGGTCACGACCAGCCAGGAAGTGCAGCCGCTCTCGTGGTACCAGAGGTCGCGGGTCACGCCCGCCGGGTTGTCGCGCAGGTGCAGGTAGTCGTCCCATGCCTCTGGCGCGGCGCCCTCACCGGGGCGATGCAGATAGTCGTCGGCGCCGTAATAATAGAACTCGCGCCGGTCGCGCAGGCCGCAAAGCGGGCATGGGATGCGCATCAGTTCACCTCTTCGCAGGACGTGATGGTGGCAAGGGTCTTGCCGTTCAGCAGATAGACCACCTGCCCGCCTCGCATGATGAGAGCGGACAGGGGCGGCTCGCCGCAGGCCAAGCGGGCAAAGCCGGCCCCGTCGGGCAGTCGGAGGTCGGCCGCGACCATAAGGTCAAGCTGCACCTGTGGGCCGCCCTGCGACGCCCCCATGACCCGGATGCCGGGCGCGATCTCACGCGGCAGGCTTTTCGCCAGCGCATCAGCCGTACCCTTGGCTGCGGCGCAGATGTCAGTGCCGCCTGCGCCCGCGCAGGGGTTCTTGACCGGGTTCATCTGGGCCATCGCGGGGGTCGTCATCAGGGCAAGGATCAGGAGCGCACGCATCAGTGCAGGTTGTGCTGGGAGCCGGTGCCTTCCTCGTCGAGGAGGTGGCCGGTGGCGAAGCGGTCGAGGCGGAAGCGGCGGGCAACCTCGTGCGGCTGGCCGGTGGCCATGAGGTGCGCCATGCACCAGCCCGATGCCGGCACGGCCTTGAAGCCGCCGTAGTTCCAGCCGCAGTCGATGAAGAGCCCGTCGACATGGGTCTTGTCGATGATGGGCGAACCATCGGGCGACATGTCCATGATCCCGCCCCAGGATCGCAGCACCTTGGCGCGGCCGATCATCGGCATCAGCGTCATGCCCGCCTCCATCACATGCTCGACCATCGGCAGGTTCCCCCGCGCGGCGTAGCTGGCGTAGAAGTCGAGGTCGCCGCCGAAGACGAGGCCGCCCTTGTCGGACTGGCTGATGTAGAAGTGGCCCATGCCGAAACTGATGACATGGTCGATGACCGGCTTCAGGCCCTCGCTGACGAAGGCCTGCAGGATGTGGCTTTCGATCGGCAGGCGCATCCCGGCCATCGCCGCGACCTGGCCAGAGCGACCGGCAACGACGATGCCGACCTTCTTCGCCCGGATCGCGCCGCGCGTGGTCTGCACGCCCTTCACCACGCCATTCTCGATGTCGATGCCTGTTACCTCGCAGTTCTGGATCAGGTCGACGCCGCGCTGGTCGGCCCCGCGGGCATAGCCCCAGGCGACCGCGTCGTGCCGGGCCGAGCCGCCGCGCGGGTGATAGAGGCCGCCATAGATCGGGAAACGGGTCTGCTCGAAATCGAGATAGGGCAGATGTTCGCGTACCCCCTCGCGGTCAAGCAGGATCGCGTCGTCGCCCTGGCTCAGCATCATGTTGCCGCGCCGGGCGAAGGCGTCGCGCTGGCCGTCGGAATGGAACAGGTTGATGAGGCCGCGCTGCGAATGCATGACGTTGTAGTTCAGCTCGGACTCAAGACCTTCCCACAACTTCAGGGAATGGCTGTAGAATTCGCTGTTGCCCTGCAGGAAGTAGTTGGCGCGAACGATCGTGGTGTTGCGCCCGACGTTCCCGCCGCCGAGATAGCCTTTCTCGAGCACCGCGACGTTCGTGATGCCGTGGTTCTTGGCCAGGTAATAGGCGGTCGACAGGCCATGCCCGCCACCGCCGATGATGATGACGTCGTATTCAGGTTTCGGCTGCGGGTCGCGCCAGGCCGGTTTCCAGCCCTTGTTCCCGAACAGGCCCTCGGTGAAGACCTTCAGACCCGAATAGCGCATTGCAGAACTCCGTTCGAGGCGGGGTAAGACGGTCCCTGCCGCCGCGCACTATTCAATGGCTGGCGGGCAATTCCTAGCCCGCGCGCGACACGATGTGTCGCATATGCTGCGCGCGAAGGCATTGACGGGTCGCGGGCCGGGGCGGCAGTCTGTCGCAGAACCACGGAGAATTTCATGCTCGACGGTCGCGACCCGCGTTTTGACGTCCTGTTCCAGCAGGTCCGCATCGGTCCGGTCGTCGCGCCGAACCGCTTCTGGCAGGTGCCGCACTGCACCGGCATGGGCAGCGTGTTGCCCCAGACGCTTGCCGCGATGCGCGGGGTCAAGGCCGAGGGCGGCTGGGGCGTGGTCAATACCGAGTTCTGTTCGATCCACCCGACATCGGACCATACGAGCCATCCCCATGCGACACTCTGGGACGAGGGCGACGTGCGGAACATGGCGGCGATGGTCGAAGCGGTGCATGTCCATGGCGCGCTGGCGGGCGTCGAGTTGTGGCACGGCGGCGCGCAGTCGGGCAACGTGCTGACGCGCGAGATGGCGGTCTCGGTGGAAAGCATGCCGGGTGAATGGACGCCTTGGCAGAGCCGCCGGATGGACCGGCAGGACATCGCCAGCTTCCGCGACTGGCACCGTGCCGCCGCCCTGCGGGCCAAGGCCGCCGGGTTCGACGTGGTCTATGTCTACGCCGCCCACACCTACCTCTTGACCCAGTTCATGCATCCCGGCCTGAACCGGCGCAGCGACGACTATGGCGGCGAACTGCGGAACCGGATGCGGCTGGCACGCGAGGTGATGGCGGATACGCGCGACGCCATCGGCGACCGCTGCGCCATCGCCACCCGCATCGAAGTGACCGAAGAGGACGGCGGTGGACAGGACGAGCGGGCGGAGTTCCTGGCGTCGGTCGCGCCGCTGATCGACGTCTTCGACGTGACGATCCCCGATTATGGTGTCGAGATGGGGCCGTCCCGCTTTGTCAGGGAAGGATCCTTGGCGCAGGCGGTTGCCCATGTTCGTGCGGCGACCGGCAAGCCGGTCGTGTCGGTCGGGCGCTTCACCAGCCCCGAAACCATGTTGTCGATGGTGCGCGAGGGGGTGCTGGACTTCATCGGCGCGGCACGACCCTCGATTGCCGATCCCTTCCTGCCGCAGAAGATCCGCGAAGGGCGCCTCGACGACATCCGCGAATGCATCGGCTGCAACATCTGCTTTGCGCATCACGTGCTTGGCGGGCCGCTGCGTTGCACCCAGAACCCGACCATGGGCGAGGAATGGCGGCGCGGCTGGCATCCCGAAAAGACCCCGCCCATCGTGGGCCGGACCGAACCGGTGCTCGTCGTCGGCGGCGGTCCGGCAGGGCTGGAGGCGGCGCTGACGCTTGGGCGCCGTGGGGTGCCGGTAATGCTCGCCGAGGCGGAGGAAACGCTTGGCGGGAGGGTGACGCTGGAAAGCCGCCTGCCCGGTCTGTCTGAATGGGCGCGTGTCCGCGACTGGCGCCTGCACCAGATCGGAAAGCTCGCAACTGTCGAGGTCTTCCCCGCCAGCCGCATGACGGCCGAGGACGTGATCGCCACCGGAGCGCCGCACGTCATCTGCGCGACGGGCAGCCGATGGCGGCTGGACGGACGCGGCCGCGGCTTCCCCGGTGGCGTGCCAAGCTACGCGGACCCGCGCACCATTGCGCCCGAGGCGATCCTGTCGAGTCTGCGTCCCGAGGGGCCGGTCGTGATCTTTGATGACGAGCACTACCACCTCGCCGCCGGGCTGGCCGATCTGCTCGCTTCGGCAGGCCGTGACGTAACCTATGTGACCTCCGCAAGCCGCGTGTCGGATTGGGCCAGCCACACCGCCGAACAGTCCGGCTTGCAGCGACGCCTGCTGGAACGCGGGGTCACGGTGGTGACCGGCCATCTTGTCGGGGCGCTGGAGCCGGAGGGCGCTCGGCTCGATTGCGTCTACACCGGCCGCAGCTACCGCATCCCCTGTGCAACCTTTGTCCCGGTCACGACCCGAGAGCCGCAGGACACACTCTGGCTTTCGCTGGCCGACAGGGGGCTGGCGACGCTTCTGCGGATCGGCGATGCCGCGGCCCCGGGCCTGATCGCCCAAGCGGTCTATGACGGGCACAAGGCGGCCCGCACCCTGTTCGGAGGGGTCGAGTCCGCGGGCCGCGAACGCGTCGTGGTCGCCGGCTGATGCGGATCAGGCGGCCTGAAGGGACAGGTCTGCCCCCATGGCCCCTGCGATCACCGCCATGTCCGCCGCCGTCACCTCGATCAGGCCGAACCGGAACGCATATCCCCAGTTGCGGCGGCCATCCGTGAAAGACAGCTGTTGCAGCAACGGCTGGATCGGTGCTGGTCGCGCGGCAAACCACTCCACGTCGCGGCGCGCCGGGGTAAATCCGCCGCCCATCACGCCCTCATAGACTTCGCCCGGCCGCACCCGTCCGATCGCGGTGAACGTCTGCAAGGGGATCCGGGTGCCGAATACCTCGACCGGGGAATAATAGGCGACAAGATCG
>JAYRKT010000035.1:0-37391 GCA_041905595.1 Rhodobacter sp. | reverse complement strand
TGCATGAACCCCTCGGCCCGACCGATGGCGACGTGATTGGCCGAAGCGACCGCAATCCAGTTCCGCATGATCTTCCCTCCGATGGCTGCGACGACAGCCTGCATCAGCCGTGCTGACAGTTTCCGTCAGCAGGGCTGCGCGGAGCGATCTCAATGCCCCGACGTCATCGCCGGGCGCAGCGTCTCGTACAGGAACCACGTCCGACGTTCGGCCTCGTCAATCCAGACCTCGATCATCGCGGTCGAGCCGCTGTCCCCGTGTTCGTCGCAGACCGAGCGGGCGGCCCGCAGCGCGGTGGTGAAGGCCTTGTTGTCCTCCATCAGCTCGGCCAGCATGTCGGCCGGTTCGACGAATTCCGCCTCGTTCGGCAGCACGCGGGTCATCTTGGCCGCCTGGTTGATCGAGCGCAGCGTGGTCCCGCCGATCTTGCGGACCCGTTCGGCGATGTCGTCGGTCGCGGCCAGGATCTGCCCCGCCTGTTCGTCCAGAAGCAGGTGATAGTCGCGGAAATGCGGCCCAGAGACATGCCAGTGAAAATTCTTGGTCTTGAAATACAACGCGAAGCTGTCGGCCAGGAGCCCGTTCAGAGCCGCGGCGATGTCCTTGGCGGCGTTGCCGCCCAGATCGGTCGGAGTGGTCAGCTTGCCTCTGGCTTGCGATTTGAGATCCTTGGCCAATTTCCTGCTCCTCTGGCAAGGCCGCACAAACGGACGGCCAACGATTAAAGGACTGCGCGGCGCGGACCCGAGGATCCGCGCCGCCCCTTCAATCTGCTTCGCCAGAGCGCGAAGGCAAGTTGCGGGTCAGAGTCCTTTCGAGACATAAGTCGCTGCCACGCGACTAATCGATACGATATAGGCCGCAACTCGCAGGTCCTCGACATCGTCGCGGCCGTGCCAGATGTTCCGCATGGCCTGGTAGGCGCCCCGCATCGTGTCATCGAGACCCGATCGCACGAGCGCAAGTTCGTCCGAGCCGGTGAGAAACTTGTCCTTGAAGTCTGGTGACAGGGTCCAGCCCAGGCCCTTGTCGGCCGAAAGGCGCTCCAGCTCCTCCACCAGCATCAGCGAACGCGCCTCTTCCGCGCGGCGCTGCATCCGCCCGAAGCGGATGTGGCTGAGGTTCTTGACCCATTCGAAGTAGCTGACCGTCACGCCGCCGGCATTGGCATACATGTCGGGGATGATGACGGTGCCCTTCTGGCGCAGGATCTCGTCGGCGCCGAAGGTGATCGGGCCGTTGGCTGCCTCGATGATGAGCGGCGCCTTGATCTGCGCGGCGTTGCCCTTGTGGATCACGCCCTCCATCGCCGCCGGGATCAGGAGATCGCAGTCGAGCTCAAGCAGCTTCGCCCCGTCCTCGACAAAGTTCGCGTCCGGGAAGCCCTTGATCGTGCCGTGCTTGCCGATCCACTGCTTCACGGTCTCGACATGCAGCCCATCCTCGTTGTGCAAGGCGCCGTCGCGTTCGATGATCGCGATGACCTTCGCGCCATCCTCCTCCGACAGGAACTTGGCAGCGTGGTAACCGACGTTTCCGAGCCCCTGGACGACGACGCGCTTGCCGTCGAGATCGCCGGACAGATGGGCGCGGGCTGTATCCTCCGGGTAGCGGAAGAATTCACGCAGGGCGTATTGCACGCCGCGCCCGGTCGCCTCTACCCGGCCCTGGATACCGCCGGCATGCGGCGGCTTTCCGGTGACGCAGGCCTTGGCGTTGATGTCGGTGGTGTTCATCCGCGCATACTGGTCGGCGATCCAGGCCATCTCACGCTCGCCGGTGCCCATGTCCGGGGCGGGCACGTTCTGGGCCGGGTTGATGAGGTCGCGCTTGATGAGCTCGTAGGCGAAGCGGCGGGTGATCTGCTCCAGCTCATGCGGTTCCCAGGCACGGGGGTCGATGCACAGGCCCCCTTTCGAGCCGCCGAAGGGCGTCTCCACCAGCGCGCATTTGTAGGTCATCAGCGCCGCGAGCGCCTCGACTTCGTCCTGGTTGACGCCCAGGGAATAGCGGATGCCCCCCTTCACCGGCTCCATATGCTCGGAATGGACCGAGCGATATCCGACGAAGGTTTCGATCTTGCCCCGCAGCCGCACCCCGAAGCGCACCGTGTAGGTCGAGTTGCAGACCCGGATCTTCTGTTCCAGTCCCGGGCTCAGATCCATGAGCGCGACGGCCCGGTTGAACATCAGATCGACGGATTCCCGAAAGCTCGGTTCGCCTGCGACAGCCATGAATTTCCTCCTTTGGACTGTACGTCCCTACCTTCCGCAGGGGACGCCCCCTAAGCCTAGGCTCCCTTTGTGAAGGATTCCATGCACAATCTTTAGGCAAATTGCGAAGCAGAACCTGCCGATTCGAATCGGATATTCGAAACCCGCAACTCATTACCCGCAGTTCGGGCGCGCGGCTCGGAGACACAACTTCGTGGAGAGTGTCGGTTCGTTAATTGTGGGGCCGAGATGAACAGTCGTGAACTTCGGCTCGCGACCGTTTCCTCGGTAGCCGGTTAACGCCCCCAGGCCGCAATTCGTGCCTCATTTTTGCCGTATCTCAAGGGATATTGGGGCATTGGTTATTATTTCGGCGGCGCTGCGGAAATCCCATGCGGCACATCCGAGGATAGAGGACAGAGTTCATGCGCGGAATACTCAGACTTCCCGCAAAAGGTGAATCGCTCAAGCGCTTCCTGAGACAGGAAGACGGCAACATGATCGTGCTCGGCCTCATGTTCTTCACCCTCATGGTGATGATGGGCGGCTTGGCCGTGGACCTGATGCGCTTCGAAGCACGTCGGACCCAGCTTCAACAGACCACCGACCGCGCTGTCCTCGCGGCCGCCAGCATGCGCCAGACCCTCGACCCCACTGCGGTCGTCAACGATTACTTCAAGAAGGCCGGACTTCTCGACAAGCTGAAGTCGGTCAAGGTCACCCAGACCTTCAACGCCAAGGAAGTGGCCGTGGAGGCCGCATCCGAGGTCGATCCCTTCTTCATGCAGATGACCGGTGTCAACTCTCTGACAGCTCCGGGTGACGGCACTGCCCTTGAGAAGATCTCCGATGTCGAGATCTCGATGGTGCTCGACATTTCCGGATCGATGTCGACCAACAACAAGATCGGCAACCTCAAGACCGCCGCAAAGGAATTCGTCGACACGATCCTGTCTTCCTCCGAGGACGGGCGCGCGAGCATCTCGATCATCCCCTACAACATGCAGGTGGATGCGGGCACCAACCTGCGCCAGGCGCTCGGCTTCTACGCCTATCACACGAACTCCTACTGCGTGGACTGGAAGGACGCCGACTACAGCGCGACCACGATCAGCAAGACTGATGCGGCCAACCTGCAGCAGACGGCCTTCTCGGACTTCAGCACGTCGTCGAGTTCCACCTCCACGAAGACTCCGTCGACCAGCACGACGTCACAGTCCTATTTTTCTTGCCCGAAAAGCATGCAGACGATCATGCCCTTCAGCAAGAGCGCCACCGCGCTCAAGACCAAGATCGACAGCTTTGCGGCTGGGGGCAACACGTCGATCGACGTCGGCATGAAATGGGGGGTGCTGCTGCTTGACCCAGGGTCACAGTGGATCCTGAGCGACTCCACTACGGGTCTCATCAAGCAAGGCGTCGTCGACAGCAAGTTCTCCGGTCGTCCGCTCGATCCGAAGGATGCCGAGGTTCTCAAAGTCGTCATCCTCATGACGGACGGTGAGAATACGACCCAGTACGGCCTGAACAGCCCCTATGCCGGGACGCTGACCGTGTCGGGCACGACCAAGACCGTGAACAAGTCGCCGATCTACCGCGAAAACTCGACCGGAAACCTGGCGATCAACTACGCGGCGGGCAACACCTGCGGGAACTTCTATTCGCCTAACAAGTCCTACAGCATCAAGTGCGGCACGAGCACCAAGACTACTACGACCAACTGGGCTCCCAACCCGTTCAACTCGACCTCGGGCTGGACGCAACTGACCTGGCCGGAAGTCTGGACCTACACCGTGCCGGACTATGTCGAACGGTACCTCTACGCCCCGGCCAGCGGTCAGTCTGTATCAACCTGGCTGAAGAACATCGAAGCCCAGATCGACAAGACCACCACGAACATCACGGGCGGCATGTCCAAGGACACGCGTCTGGCCACCATATGCAAAGCCGCGAAAGACAAGAAGATCGTGGTCTTCGGGATCGGGTTTGCCGACTCTGCAACGACGCCGGTGTCGGGCAAGGCGCAGATCCAGGCCTGTGCGACCTCGTCTGCCTACTACTATGACGTGTCCGGGCTGCAGATCCAGACGGCCTTCCGCTCGATCGCCAGCCAGATCTCCACGTTGAGGCTGACCCAATGATCGGCCGCATCACACAGTCGCTCCGTCGCTCGCTTCGGCGGTTCCGCCGGGAAGACGGTGTCGCTTCGATGGAATTCGTGCTGATGGTCCCGGCCTTCATGGCGATCTTCACGGCCTCATTCGAGTCCGGCTTGCTGATGACACGCTACATCATGCTCGAGCGGGCGCTCGACATCGTGGTGCGCGATCTCCGCCTGGGCTCGTTCACCAACCCCACGCATGACACGATCAAGAAAGCGGTCTGCGACCTGACGGTGATTTTCCCCGATTGCGAGAACATCATGATGCTGGAACTGACCAAGGTCAGCACCACGACTTGGTCGCCGCTGCCCTCGAACGTGACTTGCGTGGATCGCTCGGAAACCGTCCAGCCGGTGACGCAGTTCACCGCGGGCCTCGACAACGAGATGATGCTGATCCGGGCCTGCGCGGTGTTCGACCCGGTTTTCCCTGGGACCGGCATCGGACTGCAACTGCCAAAGGAAAACGGCGGCGGTTACATGCTGATTGCGCGATCCGCTTTCGTGAACGAGCCGAGTTGAGCCATGGGTAAATTTCGCACTTCGTTCAAGACATTCGGCAAGTCGGAGTCCGGCGGGGCGATCGTCGAGACGGTCATCGTCCTTCCGATCATGCTCTGGGCATTTCTGGGCATGTTCGTCTACTGGGATGCCTATCGGGTCGAAAACACTGCGATGAAGGCGTCCTACACGATCTCGGACATGGTCACCCGCGAAATCGCGGACGTGACCCCGGCCTACGTGACTGGCCTCAAGACCGTATTCGACTATCTTCTGGACAGCGACGAGCCGACCAGCATCACCGTCAGCAGTGTGACCTGGAGTGAGGCCAACAAGCGCTACGAGGTCCTCTGGTCCGAAACGCGCGCAACGCAAGGCATGACGAACGCGCTGTCGAAACAGGGCAACACGTCTATCGCTCTCGTCAAGGGTCAGCTGCCGAACATGTCGGATGGCGATACGGTGATCGTCGTGCAGACCCGGATGAACTATGTGCCGAGCTTTCAGGTCGGCGTCCCGAATTTCACCTATGACCAATTCGTCGTGACACGGCCGCGGCGCGCGCCCAAGATCACCTGTCCGACCTGCGGCGTCGGCACCTGAGCCGGCACGGATCAGACTTCCGGGGGCGGGTTGCGAGAGCAGCGCCGCCCCCTTATCGTGCCGCCATGCGCCTGCCCGCAAGACCGACAACCCTGATGCTGATCCTCGCCGCCCTGCCGGGCTGCGAGGCGCCGCATTTTCCCGGGGAACACCGGACACCGGGCTCGGATCCGGCGCCTCAGATTGCCCCATTGCACGAGGTTCTGGCGGTCGGCGGCACAGCGACCATTGACCCCGAGGACCCGGCGGCACTTCAGGCGCGCGCCGATCAGCTCAAGGCGCGGACCGGTGCGCTCGCGCTCGAGACCACCGATGACGCCGAACGCACCCGACTGCTGCAGGCCGCAAGCGGAGGCTGAAGCGGACGCCGCGGCAATCGGGCCGCGTTGCAAGCCGACGTCCAAGCCGCTAACAGGGCGCGAGAGCTTTGAACGGAGTGTCCCATGCCTGCCCCCCTGCGCCTTGGTCTCGCCGGTCTCGGCACGGTTGGCATCGGCGTGGTGAAGATCGTTCAGAGCCATGGCGCACTCCTTGCCGCCCGTATCGGCCGTCCGATCGAGATCGTTGCCGTCTCGGCCCGCGACCGCAGCCGCAATCGTGACGCCGACCTGTCAGGCTACGCCTGGGAAGCCGATCCCGTCGCGCTGGCCCGTCGCGACGACGTCGACCTTTTCGTCGAGGTGATGGGCGGCCATGACGGCGCGGCCAAGGACGCGACCGAGGCCGCGCTGGCCGCCGGCAAGGACGTGGTCACGGCCAACAAGGCGCTGCTCGCGCATCATGGTCAGACCCTGGCGCTCGCCGCCGAAAAGGCCGGCCGCGTCATCCGCTTTGAAGCGGCGGTCGCGGGCGGCATCCCGGCGATCAAGGCCCTGACCGAAGGCCTAGCCGGCAACCGCATGAAGCGGGTGATGGGGGTGATGAACGGCACCTGCAACTACATCCTCACCCGGATGGAAAGTGCGGGCCTGCCCTACGAGACGGTTTTCGAGGAGGCCCGCCAGCTTGGCTATCTCGAAGCTGATCCGAACCTCGATGTCGGGGGGATCGACGCAGGCCACAAGCTCAGCCTGCTGGCCGCCATCGCCTTCGGAACCAAGGTGAGCTTCGGCGCGGTAGAGCTTGAAGGCATTGGCAAGATCTCGATCGAGGACATCCGCCTTGCCGCCGACATGGGCTATCGCATCAAGCTTCTCGGCGTCGCGCAGATGACAGGACGCGGCCTCGAGCAGCGGATGACACCTTGTCTCGTGCCCGCCGACAGCCCGCTTGGCCAGTTGCAGGGCGGCACGAACATGGTGGTGCTGGAAGGCGACAGCGTTGGCCAGATCGTGCTGCGGGGCCCCGGCGCCGGGCAAGGGCCGACGGCGAGCGCGGTGATGTCCGATGTGATCGAGCTTGCGCGCGGCAGCCGTATCCCGACCTTCGGCCAGCCGGCCGCAACACTGGCCGAGGCGACGCCGGCCGCCTCTGCGACGCCGGCCGCGCATTACCTGCGCATGACGCTGCTCGACAAACCCGGCGCGCTGGCCAAGATCGCCACCGTGATCGGCGAGGCCGGCATCTCGATCGACCGGATGCACCAATACGGCCATTCCGACGCCCATGCGCCGGTCCTGATCGTGACGCACCGCGCCGCCCCTCAAGACATCGCCCACGCCCTGAGCCGTTTTGCTGCGACAGGTGTCTTGGTCGGCGAACCGGTAGCCCTGCGGATCGAGGAAATCTGAGCGCGACGCGCAGATTTCTTCAAAGAAAATCGCCAAAAACCTTCGAAGGCTTTTGGGTCATGCGGCAATGACACGGTCGTTTCGCGGCGTCGTCCCGCCGCAGGGCAAATGCTTGCCGTCCCCCCTGCCCCCGCGTTAGGAACAACGGCAGAGAGCTTGCAAACCAAAGGGAAATACCCATGGCCGACGCCACTGAATTTCATGACCGAATGCTTTCGCTCGGCCTCGCGCGGGTCTCCGAGGCGGCGGCCCTCGCCTCGGCCAGCCTGATCGGGCGCGGCGACGAGAAGGCCGCCGACCAGGCCGCCGTCAACGCCATGCGCGACCAGCTGAACCTGCTCGACATCGCCGGCGTCGTGGTGATCGGCGAAGGCGAGCGCGACGAGGCGCCGATGCTTTACATCGGGGAAGAGGTCGGCACCGGCAAGGGTCCCGCGGTGGACATCGCGCTTGACCCGCTGGAAGGCACGACCCTGACCGCAAAGGACATGCCGAACGCCCTGACCGTGATCGCCATGGCCCCGCGCGGCACGCTCCTGCACGCACCCGACGTCTACATGGACAAGCTCGCCATCGGCCCCGGCTTCAAGCCCGGCACCGTCACCATGACCATGACCCCGTCCGAGCGCGTCTCGGCGCTGGCCGCGGCCAAGGGCGTCTCGACCGAGAACATCACCGTCTGCGTGCTTGAGCGGCCGCGGCATGAGGATCTCATCAAGGAGATCCGCTCCACCGGGGCCTCGATTCGCCTCATCACCGATGGCGACGTGGCCGGCGTCATGCATTGCGCCGAGCCCGAAAAGACCGGGATCGACATGTACATGGGTTCTGGCGGCGCGCCCGAGGGGGTTCTGGCGGCGGCCGCGCTGAAGTGCATGGGCGGCCAGTTCTTCGGCAAGCTCCTGTTCCGCAATGACGATGAACGCGGCCGGGCCAAGAAGGCCGGCATCACCAACTTTGACCGCGTCTACACCCGCGACGACTTGGTGCGCGCCGACGTGATCTTTGCCGCGACCGGCGTCACCAGTGGCTCGCTGCTCAAGGGCATCCGCCGCGAGCCGGGCTGGGTGACGATGGAGACGATCCTGATGCGGTCCAAGACCGGTTCGGTCCGGCGCATCGAATACCGTACGCCGGTGCGGTAAAACTCATGACGCGGAAAGGTCCGGTTCAGACCGGGCCTTTCTGGCCAGGAAGGCGACAAAGGCCTTCACCCGCTGCGCAATCAGCCGGTTGTCGGGATAGACGGCATGGAGCGGCACCTTTCCCGGCGACCAGTCGGTCAGGATCGGCACCAGACGACCCTTGGTGATATCATCGCCCACGACGAAGCCGGGCAGCTGGCAGATTCCTGCCCCTTCCAGCGCCGCAAGCCGTAGCGCCCAACCGTCGTTCAACTCCAGCCGCGGCGCAACCGGCACCTCGACGACCTCGTCTCCGCGGGTCATCGTCCAGATGCGGCCTTTCCGAAGATGAGCGAAATGCAGGAGGTCATGGCCGACCATCTGCATTGGCTCCTGCGGCGTTCCGCGCCGGTCCAGGTAATCGGGCCGCGCCACCGTCCACAGCTGCGACTGCCCGATCTGCCGTGTGACGAGGTTCGGCTCTACCGCCAGCGTCCCCCGGATCGCCAGGTCGAAGCGTTGCTCGATCAGGTTCTTTGCCTGGTTGGACAGGTCAAGCTCGATGGTGATCGCCGGGTGCTGCGCCAGAAACTCGGTCACCCAGGGCACCAGGAAGCGCTGGCACAGGTCCGGCGGGGCGGTCACGCGCAGTCGCCCCTCGGGCGCCGTCTGTTCGGCGCGGGCAGCCCGCTCGGCCACGTTGACGCGTTCAGGCAAGTCCGCGAGCCGGTCCCGGAAGGCCTGCCCTGCCGGGGTCAGGCGAACCGCCCGAGTCGACCTGTGCAGCAGACGCACGCCCAGTCGGTCCTCAAGGTCCGCCACTTGCGCACTGACCGTCGCCCGGGTGAGACCCAAGCGGGCCGCAGCGCCGGTGAAGCTCTCTTCCGCGGCGACGGCCAGGAAGGCCGAGAGGCCAAGCATCGGATCAACGCTCTTCATTCGTCAAACCATTCTGACAATCCTGTCGAATTCCACCGGATTATCGCCGTCCTGTCGAGAGGCTATAGCAGCGCCACTTCAAACCCTTCCATTGAACGGAGCTACAGATGACCACATTCGACAAGGCCGCCTATTCCCACGCAGACGCCGGCGCCATCGCCGACGCCTTCGGTCGCCACATCATCCGCATTACCGCGGACCAGACCGGCGGCCGGCTCGGCTGCTTCGAGGCCGAGGTGCCCGCCGGCGAAGGCCCGCCGCCCCATATCCATGAGGCCGAGGACGAATTCTTCCGGGTGCTGTCGGGTACCTTCGGGTTCTGGTGCAACGACGACTACGTCGAACTCGAGACAGACGGAACGATCTGCGTCCCGCGCGGATCGGTCCACCGGTTCCAGAACATCGGCAGCGACGAGGGGCGGCTGATGGTCGTGATGACTCCGGGCGGGTTCGAGGGCTTCTTCCCCGCTGTGGCCGCCGAGCGGCCGGTGACGCCGGCGGAGATCGACCGGATCGCCGCCCGGTTTCATCTGCGCTTCGTGCTCGAGGCGCAGCAGGCGGCCTGAGCCCAATGGCACCGTGAAAGGGCGGGCTCTGGCCCGCCCTCTGTCTTGCCATGCCCGCTTGCCAAGTCGGGTGCGACCCGCCAGAACCGGCGCATGGCTGCTTTCCTGAATGTCGAACACTCCCTGACCGGCCGGCGCTGGATCGGCCCCTCGGCCGAGGAAGACCGGCTGGCCGAGGCAATGGCCCAGCTGACGCGGTTGCCACTGGCGCTGTGCCGGACGCTGGTCCGCCGCGGGGTAGCGACAGAGGAAGCCGAGCGTTTCCTCGCCCCGCAACTGCGCGATCTCTTGCCCGATCCCCTGTCCCTGCGTGACATGGATGTGGCGGCAGAGCGGCTGCTGCGCGCGCTGAAGGCCCGCCAGCGGATCGCAGTCTTCGGCGATTATGATGTCGATGGCGGCTCTGCCTCTGCTCTTCTGCTGATCTGGCTACGCGCCATGGGATGGGATGCGACGCTCTATATCCCCGACCGCATCGACGAAGGTTATGGCCCGAACGTCCCGGCCATGTCAGCACTTGCGCGTGACCATGACCTGATCCTGTGCGTGGATTGCGGTACGCTCAGCCACGAGCCGATCGCGGCGGCGAAGGGCGCGGATGTCGTGGTTCTTGACCATCACCTGGGCGCCGAGACGCAGCCCCCTGCCCTGGCCGTGGTGAACCCCAACCGGCAGGACGAGGACGGCGCGCTCGGGCATCTCTGCGCCGCCTCGGTCGTGTTCCTGCTGCTGGTCGAGGTCAACCGGAGGCTTCGCGCCGAAGGGGTGCAGGGACCGGACCTGATGGCGATGCTCGACCTCGTGGCGCTGGCGACGGTTGCCGATGTCGCGCCGCTGACGGGGGTCAACCGGGCGCTGGTTCGGCAGGGGCTGAAAGTGATGGCCCGACGCGAACGGCCCGGCCTGGTGGCGCTGGCCGATATTGCGCGGATGGATCAGGCGCCGAACACCTATGCGCTCGGTTTCCTTTTGGGGCCGCGCGTCAATGCCGGGGGGCGGATCGGGCGGGCCGACCTTGGCGCCCGATTGCTCAGCACCGAGGATCCGCAGGAGGCGGCGAGCCTTGCCGCGCGGCTCGACCAGCTCAACACCGAACGGCGCGAGATCGAGATGCGCGTGCGCGATGAGGCGATGGCGCAGGCCGAGGCGCGTGGCCTCGACGGCCCGCTGGTTTGGGCCGCCGCTCCCGGCTGGCATCCGGGCGTGGTCGGCATCGTCGCGGCGCGGCTGAAGGAGGCGACGAACCGCCCCGCCGTGGTGATCGGCATCGACGGGGGTGAGGGCAAGGGCTCGGGCCGGTCGATCTCGGGCGTCGACCTTGGCGCCTCGATCCAGCGGGTTGCGGCCGAAGGACTGCTCATCAAGGGCGGTGGACACAAGATGGCGGCGGGTCTGACCGTCGCCTCTGACCGGATCGAGGCGGCGATGGAGCGGCTGGGCGAGTTGCTGGCCCGGCAGGGGTCGGGCGCGGCGGGACCTGCGGACCTGAAGCTCGACGGCCTGCTCATGCCCGGCGCCGCGACCCCGCAGTTCGTCGAACAGGTCGAGGCGGCAGGCCCCTTTGGCGCTGCGGCCCCCGCCCCGCGTTTCGCCTTCGCTGCCCAGGCGGTAAGCGCCCGCCGGATGGGCGAAAGCCACCTGCGCCTGAGCTTCGGGGCCGAGGATGGCGGACGGCTCGAGGCGGTCGCCTTCGGCGCCTTCGACGGCCCGCTTGGCCCGGTGCTGGAAAGCCCCGGTGCCAACCGCTTCCATCTGGCGGGGCGGCTTGAGATGAACCACTGGCGCGGCCAGAGCAAGGTCCAGCTTCGCCTCGAGGATGCCGCCCGCGCCTGAAGATTCGGCTTGCGCGGTTCCTGCGCCTCGCCTAAATACCCCGCCAGACCGCTTGGCCCGTTCGTCTATCGGTTAGGACACCAGGTTTTCAACCTGGGAAGAGGGGTTCGACTCCCCTACGGGCTGCCAGGTCCGCCGGATGGGCGGACCAGACGAGTTCTCCGATTGCTCACACCTTCTCCGGCGCCCAGTCGAGGAACAGGCCGACATCGCCGGGCATTCCGCCGGGAAAGTTGATGATGGACGCCTTCAGCTTGAAGCCCTGCGGCTTGGCGACCCGCTCATAGGCTGCGTAAAGTTCTTTCGCCTTGCCTTGCAGGGTCTCGGGCCAGTGCGGCAGGCGGTTGTTGATCGCGCGGCCGCTGTCGGTGCACAGGTCCGAGGGGAAGGAATAGACCAGCGCCTCGAACTTGCCGTTGTTCACGGCGTTCATGACCAGCTTGCGGATCATGGCGTTCTCTTCATGCGTGATGTGGTCATGCAGGAAGGAATCCGTGAAGTCGTGAAGCTGCTTCTCTTTCTCGGCCCTGGCGGCGTCCTGGCGCGAGATTTCCTCCATCTCTTTTTCAAGGATCTTCATCCGCAGATCCTGCGCGGTGATCGGCGTGGCAGGCTGGCTCATCTTGCTCTCCTTACGTGATGCACCAAAGCGGCGCGACCTTTGCTCAAAGTCTCGTTTCACCCGGCGGGCGGGCGCGAGCGGCGACCGCGGGCGGGACGCAGCGGAACGGGCGCCGTCGCGATCCGGAACAGCCGCTCGACCTCCTGCAACCGGTCTTCCACCTCGGGCTCGATCGGGCCCGAAGCCGACAGCACCTCGCGAATGGCGGCGATGGCCCGGGCGCGAAGCGACTCGTCTTCGGGCAGAAGTTCCGGCAAACGCGCCATCGCCGCCTCTTCGTCCAGAAGCAGCATCAGGTATTGTTCGCGGACCAGTCGCTTGAATTCATCCAGGTGCAGGACCGATCGGGGGGCCTCGGCCCGGCGGAAGCGGCGGATCGCCTCGAAGCCGCGCTCATCGACCGCGCCACGTTTGCGACCGGCATAAAGCAGCGCACGCAGCGTCGCCTCACGGATGCCGCCCTTGCCGAAGGCCGCGCGCAGCTCGGCGATGCGGCGCTCGACAAGCTGCTTGTGCAGAAGCCGTTTTGGCGCGTGACGCGGATCAATGTCGCTGTCGGGATCGACGCCGACCGCCTTCTGCAGGACCTTGTTGCCATAGATGGCAAGGAAGGCCTCTTCGGACAGCTTCTCCACAGCCTCGCGCCAGGCCTCAAGCCCCTCGACAATCTTTTCCGAGGCGGTCTTCTGCCAGTCCTGCAGCGGACTGTCCTGGTCAGCTTCCCTGCGGTCACCCCGGATCTTTTCGGCGGCGGGCTGGACCCAGGCCATGAACGGATTGCGCGAGGCGAACATCTCGTAGCCGAGCCGCAACGGGTGAAGCTGGCGCAGGGTTTCGGCCATCTGCGGGTTGGTCATCGCCTTAACCCAGGGCTGGGCGAAGGTCCGGTACAAGGCAAGGTTCATTTCCGAAAGCTTCGCCGCCGCCTCGAACCGCTTCTCGTCCTCGGGCGAGTTGCCGCCAAGATCGCGTATGTCATCCAGCGTGCGCGCCTCGATCCGCATCACCCAGTCGCCGCGGATGAACTCGTCATCGCCGGCCTCTGCCCGCGGGGTGAAGACTGCCTCGTACAGGCCGGGCGGCAACACGTCGATCAGGTCGATGTTCGAGGCGAATTCGTCATGCTCCTTCCGTGCGACGCCGGACGAGACGAAGATGCCGAGATGCCCGATGGTGTCGTGGATCGCATAGACGATGGTCTGGCCGTTCGCCCGGATGTCATCGACGCTGTCGTAGAGGTCAAGGATCCAGTCCAGCGCCTGCTGCGGCGGGGTGATGTTGTCGCCGCGCGAGCAGAAGCAGACGATGGGCGAGGCGATGTTGCGCAGGTCCATCTCGGTCCCGTCGCGGCCGCGGATGTCGCCTGAGGCAAGGTGATTGCCGATGAACAGTTCGTCGACGATGAACTGCATTTCCTCGGCGTTCAGCGTCACATGGCCGCCCCACCACTTCTCGAAGCCCAGATAGCGGTCGGCCTCGGTGTCGACATTGGCCCACAGATTGTACTGCTTGGACCAGAGCGTGTTGGCGGGGTTCTGGTTCTCGAAGTTCTGCACAAGCCAGGCGCCGTCGAAGATGCCGCCGCCCAGATCGCCGGTCAGGGCGGTCAGCCACGACCCGCCCATCAGCCCGCCGGAATAGCGCATTGGATAGCGCCCGCGCACGCCACCCCAATAGGACAGCGGCGTACCGGCGACGATGATCGGTCCGAACAGCTCGGGTCGGAGAGAGGCCAGCATCATCACCGACCATCCCGCCTGGCAATTGCCGACCACGCAGGGCTTGCCCTCGGCCTTGGGATGGGCCGCGATCACCGTCTCAAGAAAGGCGGCCTCGGCATCGAGGATATCGAGGATGGTCTGTCCGGGTTCGGGTTTCGGGCGGAAGCCGATGAAATAGCACGGATGACCAGCCTTGAGTGCCACGCCGATCTCGCTGTCGGACTTAAAGCCGCCGATACCAGGCCCGTGGCCCGCGCGCGGGTCAACGATCACGAAGGGGCATTTCAGCGGATCGGTGGCAACACCCTCGGGCGGTCGGATACGCATGAGGAAATAGTTGCAGGGGCGTTTGAGGTCGCGGCCATCGCTGACGAGATCGTGGTCATAGTCCAGAACCGTCGGCAGTTTCTCTGCCGCATGGGCAAGGTACTGATCGGCGCGGCGCCGCAGAACGTCAAGGAACAGCACGTTGCGTTGCGCAGCATCAAGGGCGTAATCGGTCACGTCCTTGGGGGTTGGAATGCTCATCGCATCCTCCTTCATCGTGGCGGCAGAGCGTCACAGTCAGATATGGAGTCTGCCGTAAGGACCGCAAGCCGGCCTTGACCCAGATCAGGGTAGCGCGGATCAGAACAGGGCGCTCAGCACCAGGCCCAGACCGATCCCTGCGACGAAGGCGACCGCGATCTGGCCGAAGCGGCCAATGTCGCGAACGGGTTCCATAAGCGCGACGCCTTCCGCTTCAGCCGGTTCGGGGGCGGGACGAAACACGGCCCCCGGCGGCTGGAACTGGACGACGACGCCGCGCTCGGCGGGCGGGTCGGCAGGACGGGCGACGATCGGCATCGCCGGTTCAAGCGGGGGCAAGCGGTCCTGCCGGCTGACGCGCTGCGCGGCGGCCGGACGGAAGACCGGGGCCGACACCGGACGCTGCTTCTGCGCGAGGATCTTCTTGCGCGACTGACGCGCTTCTTCCAGACGGCGAGTCCATGTCTCGGAATTCAGCAGGCGGATGATCGCGGCATGGTCGCTTTCGCCCAGCTCGGACGCTGCCTGTTCGCCGGTCTCGACCGGCGTCTGGTCCCCGTGCATGTCTTGCATGGCTGAAGCCCCCCCGAACCCGCCATCCAGACCCCGGGCGACGGTGGCGCCTTCCCCGAGTCCGATCTTTGAATTTCGACCGATGCTAGCGCCGAATCCCGCGCGCGTGGAGTCCCTTCCTTGGTTCGTTCCAAGACTTTTCCGGCGCTTGCCCCTTGCCGCCGGAAATGCCGCCCATAAACTGCGCGCACCTGTTTTGGAGAATGAGATTGCGCCCGTCCCTTGTCCTTGCAGCTGGCCTCGCCCTGACGCTCGCCAGCCCAGTTTACGCAGCCGGTTGCGGCAATACCTCGTCAGGTTTCGAAGCCTGGAAGGTCGAATTCGTGCCCATCGCCAAATCGGCCGGAATCGGCTCCAGCGGGATCGCGGCACTGAAGGGCGCAAGCTACTCGACCAAGACGATCAGCGCCGATCGCGGTCAGAAGAGCTTCAAGTATTCGCTCGAGAAGTTCATGCAGGTGCGCGGGTCGGACGTGATCGTGGCGCAGGGCCGCAAGCGCAAGGCCAAGAACCCGGATTTCTACGCCTCGCTCGAGCGGCAATATGGCGTACCCGCAGGGGTGATCCTGGCCATTCACGGGATGGAGACGGGCTTTGGCGCGGTGATGGGGGATACGCAGGTCGTCTCGGCCATCGCGACGCTGACCTATGACTGCCGGCGGTCCGATTTCTTCCAGCCGCACCTGCTGGCGGCGCTTGTACTGGTGGACCGGGGCGAGATCACCTCCGCGACGATCGGCGCCCGGCATGGTGAGCTTGGCCATACCCAGTTCCTGCCGGGCAATGCGCTGGCCTATGGCGTGGATGGCGACGGCGACGGGCGGATCGACTTCAGCGACATGGCGGATGCCCTGGCGTCGACCGCGAATTTCTTCGCGCAGAAGGGGTGGAAGCCCGGAAAGGGATATCAGCCGGGCGAGCCCAATTACGCGGTGCTCAAGGAATGGAACGCAGCCTCGGTCTATCAGCAGGCGCTGGCGATCATGGGCGCACAGATCGACGGCTGAAGCGCAATTTTTCCTCTTGCGCGCGGTCGGGCTGTCGCCTAGACAGCGCTCCACGCCAAGCGCGGCCCGTTCGTCTATCGGTTAGGACACCAGGTTTTCAACCTGGGAAGAGGGGTTCGACTCCCCTACGGGCTGCCAGGCGACTTTCCCGAAAAACCTCGCTCTGCCAACGGGCTAAGGCCGTGAACATCGGGAATCGCGTCCATCATCGAGGTTCTGGCTGTCAGGGATTGCGCGGCCACTTACGGTCATCCACCAAGGACCGCTGTTATCGCTGGGGCCCCATATAGATTGCCCGCATATCGATTGTGATGCCGTCTGGCTGGATGGGTTCGAACTTGCCCATACGCTCGCCGGGTTTTGCCTGTCCGCGTCCGCCCATGAACGGGCCGATCTGCCACTGCACCGGCTCACTCAGATCCTGAAGCTTGAGGATGCATTCGTCGTTCCGCGATGTGCCGCAGTCTGGGGGTATAAGGTTCGGACCGTTCCAAGACGCGATCGTCTTGTCATCGCAGGTCAGAAGGAATTGGCCGTCGGGACCGTTCGACCAGTGAACCTTGAGATCAACCTTGACCCAATTTCCGAACCGCTTCGGTCCGGCGCAAGTCTTGCCTTGAAAGGTCAAGCCACGACGGGCATCGAGTTTAAGAAAATACATCTCGTTCTTGATGACGTTGACACGTTGCCACATCATTACGTCAAGCCGGTCTCCGGAATAGGCGAAGCCAGGATCAACATTGATTTCGGCCGAGTATTCCCGGCTTGACCCTGCACGAGCGAAAGCGCGTCCGGCCAAGCGGGAACTGACATTTCCGTTGGTGCAATTGCTCTCCCCGCGACCGTCGCCGTAGTCTTTTGGACTGCAATCAAAATTCATGACGTGGAAGCGGACGACACCGCCAGGCATCGATTTCGCTGCTGCGCCGTTGAAGATGTGCTGTTCAAATCCCGCCGGCCAGGCTGCCGCCATCTGCGGAATGAGGCCGAGGAGCAAATACAGAGAGAAGCAGCGTATCGCGAAAGACATCTGCGAAACCCAATGACTGTCTGACTTTGCAGCCGGAACTGAGCGATCAGGAAGCCCGGTCAGATTACCACATTTGTCTGCGAACGCAAAATCGGCCTCAGCCCCGCTTCGATGCCCCCGCCGGCCTTCCCGCCAGACCGAGATCTGCCCATTTGAGCTGGGTGTTGCGAGCAACGGCCCGTGTCAGCCGTTGCCCGACCACCAGATCGAAGTCATAGCCCGCGATTTCGCCCGAGCCGGGACGCCGCGCCCAGATGTCGGCCTCGGCGATCACGTGACCGGCCGGCAGATCGCGGTCGGCCACGACGCTGGCGCGGGCAAAGCGGTAGACCGGCTCTTCGGCCTGGGTACGCTGCTTGGGATTGTTCGCGGCAGTCCAGATCTCGCGCGAACGGTCGATGAGGAAGCGCAGTTCGGCCGGATCCATCGAGTTGATGATGTCCGGACCGATCCGGTAACGGGTGTCGGTATAATGCCGCTCCAGAATGCAGGCCCCAAGCGCGACCGAGGCGAGCGCCATTTCCGGCCCGATGGAATGGTCGGAGAAGCCGACCACGGCCTTCGGGAAAGCCGCCTTCAGGTCTGTCACGCCCTGCAGGCTGACGATCTCGGGCGGCGAGGGATAGAGGTTGGTGCATTCCAGAAGCGCATAGTCCACGCCCGAGGCATCAAGGATCGCGACCGACTCGCGGATCGTCTCGATCGTCTGCATGCCGGTGGACAGGATCACCGGCTTGCCCTTGCGGGCGATGTGGCGGATGAGCGGAAGGTTGTCGGCTTCACCCGAACCGATCTTGAAGGCGGGCACACCGATTTCCTCAAGGAAATCCGAGGCTTTCCGGCTGAACGGGGTCGAGATGTAGATCATGCCGAGGGACTCGGTGTAGTCCTTGAGCTTCACCTCGTCCTCGGCCGAGAGAGCACAGCGGGCCATCACCTCCCAGATCGAGACATCGGCATTGGGTGGGAAGATCGACTTCGCCTCGTCCGTCATCTCGTCGTCAAGGAAATGGGTCTGGTGCTTGATGCATTCGCAGCCCGCCAGATGCGCCAGCCGGACCATCTCCTTCGCCACGTCGAGACTGCCACCATGGTTGATCCCGATCTCGGCAATGACGAGCGGGGGATGGGAGGGGCCGATTTCTCGGTGGGCGATCTTCATTTGGGTCTCCGGCGGCGTTGCTGTGGGCCTTTCTTGCCCCCTGCCCTGCCCGATTGCAACGTCCTGTCGATCTGCGGCGTTGGCCTCGGTCAACTTGTCGGGCCGTTTCCGCAACGCTGCAAGAAAAAGGCGCCGCAACAGGTGTTGCAGCGCCTTTCGGGAAAACCATGGTGGGCGATAACGGATTTGAACCGCTGACATCTTCGATGTGAACGAAGCGCTCTACCGCTGAGCTAATCGCCCGATGGCGCGGTTATTAGACTCACTCCTCGTCCTCTGCAAGGGGCTGTTTCGCGGCCCTCGACTCGCCCCGGCGCAGCTTGACGGTCAGGAGTTTGCTGCCCGCGGCGCCGTCCTTGGAGCGGTTAACCTTGGCCTTGCCGAAGGGCGGCAGGATCAACTCTTCGCCCTTCTCCAGCGCCTCGCCCAGCACCGAAAGAGTGGCCTCTACAACGTCCCGGACCGACTTCTTCTTGCCGCCCGACAGGGCCGCCACCCGATCGACCAGCTCCTTCTTCTTCAGGGCCAGTGTCTTTGTCACGACCGCCGCAGCGGTCGAGGCGAGGGCCGCGCCTTCGGTGGCAATCGCCTTCATCTCTTCGCCGAAGGTGGGCGGAGGAACCACGACAGGAGCAGGCTTGCGGACGGCCGGCTTGCGCGGGGATGCGGCTTTGGCGGCGGCAGGCTTTGCCGGGGCTTTCCGGGCGGCTGGTGCCTTGGCGGCAGCAGGCTTCTTCGGGGACGCGGTCTTGGCTGCGGCGGCTTTGGTTGCAGCGGGTTTGGCCGCCACAGGCTTTGCCGCAGTGGGCTTGGCAGATGCAGGCTTGGCCGCTGCTGCCTTGGCGGCGCGCTTCGGTGCGGCAGGTGCTTCGGTGGTCATGATGGCCTGTCTCCCTGTTATTGTTGCTGCAGACTGCACTTCGCTGGCGGCAGACTAGCCGAGCCCCGCGCGGCAGGGAACATTCTTCCGCAGGATAGGGAACCGAAAAACACATGGGGCGCGGTTTCCCGCGCCCCATGCCTGGATTTGACCTGATGTCAGTGCGCGATCGGCGCAGTCGGTGTTTCCACCGGCTTCACCAGTGCCGCTGCCGCCTCGGCATCCTCATCCCATTCCACCGGTTCCGGCATCCGCACCAGGGCACGGGGCAGAACTTCGCGGACGTGGCTGACCGGTATGATCTCGAGGCCCGACTTCACGCTGTCGGGGATCTCGGTCAGGTCCTTGGCGTTCTCCTCAGGGATCAGCACCGTCTTGATGCCGCCGCGAAGCGCCGCGAGGAGCTTTTCCTTCAGCCCGCCGATCGGCAGCACGTTCCCGCGCAATGTTACCTCGCCGGTCATGGCGATGTCCTTGCGGATCGGGATGCCCGTCAGCACCGAGACGATCGAGGTGACCATGGCGATACCAGCGCTCGGCCCGTCCTTGGGCGTTGCCCCTTCCGGAACGTGAACGTGGATGTCGATCGCCTCGAACTTCGGCGGCTTGATGCCAAGCTCAGGGCTGATCGAGCGGACATAGCTCGACGCGGCCTCGATCGACTCCTTCATCACGTCGCCCAGTTTCCCGGTCGTCTTCATCCGCCCCTTGCCGGGCAGCTTCAGCGCCTCGATCGACAGGAGGTCGCCGCCGACGCTGGTCCAGGCCAGCCCCGTCACGACACCCACCTGATCTTCCTTCTCGGCCAGGCCGTAGCGGAAGCGTTTCACGCCCAGGTATTCCTCAAGCTTCTCGGGCGTGACGGTGACCGACTTGCCCTTCTTCTTGACGATTTCCGTGATGGCCTTGCGGGCCAGCTTGGCGATCTCGCGTTCCAGGTTCCGCACGCCCGCCTCGCGGGTATAGGTGCGGATCATCTCGGTCAGCGCCGCGTCGGTGATCTCGAACTCACCCTTCTTCAGGCCGTGGGCCTTGACCTGCTTCTCGATCAGGTGGCCCTTGGCGATCTCGCGCTTCTCGTCCTCGGTGTAGCCCGCGAGCGAAATGATCTCCATCCGGTCCAGCAGCGGGCCCGGCATGTTGTAGGAGTTCGCCGTGGTGATGAACATCACGTTGGACAGGTCGTATTCGACCTCGAGATAGTGGTCGACGAAGGTCGAGTTCTGTTCTGGGTCCAGCACCTCGAGCATGGCCGAAGCCGGGTCGCCACGGAAATCCTGGCCCATCTTGTCGATTTCATCGAGCAGGATCAGCGGGTTCGTGGTTTTCGCCTTTTTCAGCGCCTGGATGATCTTGCCGGGCATCGAGCCGATATAGGTCCGGCGGTGACCGCGCAGTTCGGCCTCATCCCTCACCCCGCCAAGCGAAATGCGGATGAACTCGCGCCCCGTGGCCTTTGCCACCGACCGGCCAAGCGAGGTCTTGCCCACGCCGGGCGGGCCGACGAGGCAGAGGATCGGGCCTTTCAGCTTGTCGGACCGCGCCTGCACGGCGAGGTATTCGACGATCCGCTCCTTGACCTTCTCGAGGCCATAGTGATCGGCATCCAGCACGTCCTGGGCCTTGTTCAGGTCCTTCTTGACGCGGCTCTTGGTTCCCCACGGAACGCCCAGCAGCCAGTCGAGATAGTTGCGCACCACCGTCGCCTCGGCCGACATCGGCGACATCGCCTTGAGCTTCTTCAGCTCGGCCTCGGCCTTTTCGCGGGCTTCCTTCGAAAACTTGGTCTTCTTGATGCGCTCTTCGAGTTCCGCGATCTCGTTCTGGCCGTCCTCGCCGTCGCCGAGTTCCTTCTGAATGGCCTTCATCTGCTCATTCAGGTAGTACTCGCGCTGCGTGCGCTCCATCTGCGTCTTGACGCGGGACTTGATCTTCTTCTCGACCTGCAGGACCGACATTTCGCCCTGCATTAGGCCATAGACCTTCTCCAGCCGCTCGGCCACGTCGAGCGTCTCGAGCAGGTCCTGCTTCTGGCCAACCTCGATGCCGAGATGACCGGCGACGAGGTCGGCCAGCTTGTTCGGCTCGCGGGTTTCCGAAACGGCGGCCAGCGCCTCTTCGGGGATGTTCTTCTTGATCTTGGCGTATTTCTCGAATTCGTCGCCGACACCGCGCAGCAGCGCCTCAACGGCGGTGCGGTCACCGGGCACCTCTGCCAATTCCTCGGCATAGGCCTCGAAGAAGCGGTCGTTATGGACGAACTCGGTGATGCGCACCCGCGTCTTGCCCTCGACCAGCACCTTCACGGTGCCGTCGGGCAACTTCAGCAGTTGCAGCACGTTGGCAAGTACGCCTGTGCGGTAGATTCCTTCCGCGGTCGGATCGTCCACCGAAGGGTCGATCTGGCTGGACAAGAGGATCTGCTTGTCCTCCGCCATCACGTCCTCCAGCGCCCGAACCGATTTCTCGCGCCCCACGAAGAGCGGCACGATCATGTGCGGGAACACCACGATGTCGCGGAGCGGCAACACGGCGTAGCTGTGAGAGAGAGTGGTCATTCGCGTTTCCTTCCTCCGGCAGGAGAGCCTCGCCCCGACGATCGGCAGCCTGTGGCTCTCCCCTGTTCGGCATCCATATCTGGGTGGCCCTTGGATGTCTTTCAACAGGTCCTTGGGGCCATCTTGCAGCGCAGCATGATCTTGTGATCGCCGAAGGGCAAGGGAAGATCAGGCGGCATTGTCGCGGGTGGCGGCAATCTGCGTTCGCCCCCTGTCCGCAATCGCCGACAGGGGGCAGCACGGGATCCGCGCCGGGGTCAGGCCGCCCGGGCGGGGTAGTCTGTATAGAACTCGGCTCCGCCGCCATACAGCCCCTGCACCGGCAAGGGGTTCAGCGGCAGGTCGGCCTCCAGACGCTCGGCCAGGTCGGGGTTCGAGATGTAGAGCTTGCCGAAGGCGACCGCATCGGCGGCGCCGCTGTCGACCGCCTCGATCGCGGTTTCGCGGCTGTAGCCGTTGTTGGCGATCCAGACCCCCTTGAAGCGATCGCGCAGCGCCTCGATCCCGCCATCCGGCCAGTCGCGCGCGCCGCCGGTCTGGCCTTCCACCACATGGACGAAGGCCACGCCCGCCGCGTTCAGCGCGTCGATGACGGCGGCAAAAAGCGCGGGCGTGTCGCTGTCGATGCCGACGTCATTGGCATTCGACCAGGGCGAGATGCGGATGCCCGTCCGTTCGGCGCCGATCTCGCCGGCGACTGCCCCCACGACCTCGCGCAGGAAGCGCACGCGGTTGGCGACCGGGCCGCCATAGCCGTCGGTCCGCTTGTTGCTGGTATCACGCAGGAACTGGTCGATCAGGTAGCCGTTGGCGGCGTGGATCTCGACTCCGTCGAAACCGGCGCGGAGCGCGTTCCGGGCGGCGCGGGCATAGTCCTCGAGTATGCCGGGGATTTCCGAGGCGTCGAGGGCCCTTGGGTCCGAGGTCGGCAGGAACTCGCCGCCGACAAAGGTGCGGGACTTCGCGGTGATGGCCGAGGGCGCGACCGGCTTGCCGCCGACAAGGCTTTCATGGCTGACGCGGCCGACATGCCAGATCTGGGTGACGATCCTGCCGCCCTTGTCATGGACGGCCTTCGTCACCTTCTGCCACTGGGCAACCTGCTCGTCGGTCCAGATGCCGGGCGTATCCGCATACCCCTTGGCCGTGGGTGAGATCGGGGTGCCTTCGGTCACGATCAGGCCGGCGCCGGCGCGCTGTGCGTAATACTCGGCCTGCAGCGGGCCGGGCGTATCGTTGCGGGCGCGGTTGCGGGTCAGGGGCGCCATCACGATGCGGTTCCGCATCTCGATCGCACCGGCCTTCAGGGGGGTAAACAGCTTCTCGGTCATGGGAAAGTCCTTCTTCCGGGATATTTCAAGTAGACTTGAAATTCCCGAGCACAACCACCAAGCGCCGGGTCATGTCGGCCATGCATCCGATGCAGACCTCCGAACCGATCGGTTCAGATCGGTTCGATGTCGCCCTCTGCCCGCTGCGCGTGGAAGTCCGCAACGAACGCGTCAAGCCGCCCCGCCGCGATCGCATCGCGCAGGCCCTGCATCAGCTCCTGGAAGTAATGCAGGTTGTGCCAGGTCAGCAGCATCGAGCTGATGATCTCCTGCGCGCGAAAGACGTGGTGAAGATAGGCGCGCGAATAGCTCCGGCAGGCCGGACAGGTGCAGTGCTCGTCCAGCGGGCGCGCGTCGTCCATGTGACGGGCATTCTTGATGTTGACCTGGCCGCGCCGCGTCCAGGCCTGGCCCGTCCGGCCCGAGCGCGATGGCAGCACGCAATCCATCATGTCGATCCCGCGCTGCACGGCGCCCACGATATCGTCGGGCTTGCCGACCCCCATCAGGTAGCGGGGCCGGTCGTCGGGGAGCATCTCCGGCGCGTAGTCCAGCACGCCAAACATCGCCTCTTGCCCCTCGCCCACGGCCAGCCCGCCGACCGCATAGCCGTCGAAGCCGATCGCCTTGAGCGCCTCGGCGCTTTCCCCGCGCAGCTCTTCCGTCACGCCGCCCTGCTGGATGCCGAACAGCGCATGGCCGGGCCGGTCACCGAAGGCTTCGCGCGAGCGCTGCGCCCAACGCATCGACATGCGCATCGACTTCGCCACCGTCGCCTCGTCGGCCGGCAGCGCCGGGCATTCGTCGAAGCACATGACGATGTCCGACCCGAGGAGTTTCTGGATTTCCATGCTGCGCTCGGGGGAAAGCATGTGCTTGGATCCGTCGATATGGGACGAGAACACCACGCCGTCCTCGGTCAACTTGCGCAGGGGACCAAGGCTCATCACCTGGAAGCCGCCGCTGTCGGTCAGGATCGGCCGCTCCCAGTTCATGAACTTGTGCAGCCCGCCCAGCCGGGCGATCCGCTCGGCCGTAGGTCGCAGCATCAGGTGATAGGTGTTGCCCAGAAGGATGTCGGCCCCGGTCGCGCGCACACTTTCGGGCAGCATCGCCTTGACCGTCGCGGCGGTACCGACCGGCATGAAGGCCGGCGTGCGGATCTCGCCGCGCGGCGTGCGGATCACCCCGGTCCGCGCCTTTCCGTCGCGCGCGCCGATCTCGAACTCGAATGCCTGGGCCATCTGCCGCCTCTCCGCCGCCTCTTGCACGGACCTGTCCGCCGCCCGCTTCTCGATCAGTCGCGCGTGAAAGCCAAGACCGCGTCCTCGGGTTTCTTCTTGGCACAAATACCCTCGGGGGGTGAATGGCCCCGCATGGGGCCAGAGGGGGGCGGAAAGCCCCCCTGCCCTTGCCGACCACTGGACCTGCCCCGTCCTTTCCCTATATAAATGCTCAACTAACGACGAGGCGCTCATGACCAGCCAGCCAGCAGAGCGGATCGAGGGCCAGCCCCTGATTCGCCCGTCCACCATCGACCATCCGCTCTACGAGGATGTCGTGAATGCCTGCCGTACGGTGTTCGATCCGGAGATTCCGGTGAACATCTTCGATCTCGGCTTGATCTATACCATTGCGATCACTGAGGAAAATGAAGTCGACATCATCATGAGCCTGACCGCCCCCGGCTGCCCGGTGGCCGGCGAGATGCCTGGATGGGTAGCCGATGCGGTCGAACCGTTGCCTGGGGTGAAACAAGTGAACGTGCAGATGACGTTCGACCCGCCTTGGGGTATGGACATGATGTCGGACGAAGCACGGCTCGAGCTCGGCTTCATGTGATGAACCGAATTGCCCCGGCACAAGAGGAGGGCAGCGTGACGCAGCATCCCAGCCGCGGGAAATCCGCCGCCCCGGACGGTGCGCGCACGACCGCCGCCCAGTTGCTCGAAACGTTCAATGCGCTCGGGCCCCGGGAAGAACGGAAGCGCAGCCAGATCCTGCAGAAGCTGATCGGCACCTGGAACGGGGCTGTGGTGAAGGCCCCCTTCCATGTCACCAGCGGCGGCAACCTGCATTTCGACGAGGCCTGTTTCGTCAATGAAGGGTGTTCGATCGACGACACCTATCCGGTGCGCATCGGCTCCTTCACCCAACTGGCCCGCGACGTCCGCATCCTGACCGTGATCGAGGCCGAGAACCGCCGCGGCCCGGTGACGATCGGGCGGAATGTCTGGATCGGCGCAGGCGCCGCGATCCATCCCGGTGTGACCATCGGCGAGGATGCCATCATCGGGGCGGCCGCCGTCGTGATCAGCGACGTGCCGCCGGGCGCCACGGCCTCGGGCAATCCGGCGAAGATCATGCGCTAAGGGCGGCACATCCCTCCCGCCACTTGAATAGCCCCGCCCCCGGAAATACATTTCTGACAGTCAGAGAAAGCGCTTTCCCATGTTCGGCATCCCCGGCAAGCAGGCCATCACCCTTACCCCCGCAGCCGCGGGCCAGATTCGCCGCCTGATGGATCGTCAGGGATCGGCGGGCCTGCGCATCGGCGTGAAGAAGGGCGGCTGCGCAGGCATGGAATACACCATGGACTTCGCCGAGACGGTCAACCCGATGGACGAGGTGGTTGAACAGGATGGCGCGCGGGTGATGATCGCCCCGATGGCGCAGATGTTCCTCTTCGGCACGGAAATCGACTTTCAGACCTCGCTCCTTGAATCCGGGTTCAAGTTCAACAACCCGAATGTGGCCGAGGCCTGCGGCTGCGGCGAGTCGATCAAGTTCAAGGATCCCGCCGAAGCGCAGCACGGTCCTGCGACGCAAGCCTGACACCCTTCCGTCCCGCTTTACCTTCGCGTAAGTCTGGCCCAATCAGTCATGCGGAGGTCGGATCATGCGCAAGCTTGCGGCGGGGAACTGGAAGATGAACGGGTTGACGGCCCAGTTGCCCGAGGTGACGGCGCTGATCGCCGCCCATCCTGCGCCCGCCTGCGAAGTCTTGCTCTGCCCTCCTGCGACACTTGTCGCCGCAATGGCCGCGACGGCCGCAGGCCGCATCGCCATTGGCGGGCAGGATTGCCACCCCAAGGCCTCGGGCGCCCATACCGGCGACATCGCGGCGTCGATGCTCAAGGACGCCGGGGCCTCCTACGTGATCCTCGGCCATTCCGAACGCCGCGCCGACCACGGGGAAAGCGATGCGCTGGTCCGCGCCAAGGCGGAAGCCGCCTGGGCGGCGAGCCTCATCGCGATCGTCTGCGTGGGTGAAACCGAAGCCGAGCGGGACGCAGGCAAGACGCTGACTGTGATCGGCACACAACTCGCGGGTTCGGTGCCTGATGGCGCAACCTCGGCCAAGACTGTCATCGCCTATGAACCGGTCTGGGCCATCGGCACCGGCCGAACCCCGACCCTGCCCGAGATCGCCGAGGTCCATGCCGATATCCGCGCCCGGCTGACCGCCCGCTTCGGCGCAGACGCGAGCGGCTTCCGCCTGCTTTACGGCGGTTCGGTCAAGCCGTCGAACGCCGCCGAGATCTTCGCGCTTGCCAATGTCGATGGCGCGCTCGTGGGCGGGGCGAGCCTCAAGGCCAGCGATTTCGGCGCGATCGTCGCGGCGCTTTCCGCCGCCTGACGACGCGACCGCGTCGCAGACGAGCGATCCTTTTGCGGGCCCGGCATGTCATGCTCGCCCCGAGCGAGGACATCACCCCATGACCGCAACACTCCCCACGGCCCGGTCGGCGCTGGCCGCCAATGGCATCTGCCTGCTGTCGATGCTGACTTGGGCACTCGGCCTTCCGGCCCTCGGCCACCTGGTGCAGTTCATCCCGCCTTTCAGCCTGACCGCCTTCCGTGTCGGGCTGGCCGGCCTCGTGCTGGTGCTGGTCTGGCTGGCTGTGGAGGGACCACCGACCGTCCTTCGCGCGCCCTGGGGCCGTGGCATCGGCGTCGGGCTCGTGGTGATGGGGCTTGGCGCGGTGCTGGTGGCCGTCGCCCTGCAGCTGACCGATCCGGTGACGGTGGCGATCATCACTGCGCTGATGCCGCTGGTCGGCATCGGCCTTGAAGTGGCGCTGGACGGCCGCCGGATGACGGCGGCCCTGTGGATCGGCCTCATCCTGTCGCTTCTGGGCGGTCTCGTCGCACTTGACCTGACCGGCGCGCGTCCCTCGCTCGGCTGGGGGGCGCTGGCCGCCTTCGTGTCGGTCCTGGCCTTCACCTGGGGGTCGCGGGCGACCGTGTCAGCCTTCCCTGCCCTTTCGCCCCTGGGCCGCACGGCGATCACCGTTGCGGGCGCGGGCCTTGGCATGTCGATCGTCGCCGTGGTCGTGGCCCATTCCGGCGGCCCGCAGATTGTCTGGGACGGCATCGGCTGGAAGGAAATCGCAGCTCTCGTCGCCGCCTCGGTCGGCTCGATCGCGCTCAGCCAGACGCTCTGGATCATCTCGGTCGGGCAGCTCGGCATCGGCATCGCCAGCCTGCACATGAACGCCGTGCCCTTCTATGTCATGCTCATCACCTTTGCCCTTGGCGGGGCCTGGAACTGGGCGCAGGCGATCGGGGCGGCAATCGTCGTGCTCGGCGTCCTCGTCGCGCAAGGAATGCTGACCCCGCGCCGGACCTGACCCATGCAAAGCTTCTCCCAATCCCCGACCGATCCAGCCTTCGTCCAGAACCCCTACCCGTTCTACGACCGCGCCCGGGCGGCGGGCCCCTTCTTCCACTGGCAGGATTACGACCTTACCTGCACCGGCTCGGCAGCGGCGGTGAACGCGATCCTGCGCGACCGCCGTTTCGGCCGCGAGCTGCCCGAGGAAAAGCGCCGCGCCGTCCCCGATCACCTCGCCCCCTTCTACGCGGTCGAGGCGCATTCCATGCTGGAACTTGAGCCGCCCCGCCACACACGGCTGCGCAGCCTCGTCCTGCGCGCCTTCACCTCGCGCCGGATCGGGGCGATGCAGCCGGACATAACCGCACTCAGCCACCAGCTGATCGACGCCTTCCCGGCCGGTGAGTTCGACCTTCTGCCCACCTTCGCACAACAAATCCCGGTCATCATCATCGCCCGCCTCCTTGGCGTTCCTGAGGACATGTCGGCCGACCTCCTGCGCTGGTCGAACGCGATGGTCGGCATGTACATGGCCGGCCGCACGCGCGAGAGCGAGGATCGCGCCGTCGCCGCGACCGAGGCCTTCGTCTCCTTCATGCGCGCCTATGTCGAAGAGCGCCGCAAGCGCCCTGCAGATGACCTCATCACCTCGCTGATCGCGGCCGAAGAAGCTGGAGAGAAACTCTCAACCGACGAACTCATCACCACCTGCATCCTCCTCCTGAATGCCGGGCATGAGGCGACCGTCCATTCGATCGGCAACGGGGTGAAAACGCTTCTCGAGACCGGAACGCCCGCCACTGCCCTCGCGCCCGGGCGCATCGAGGCGACGGTCGAGGAGTTGCTGCGCTATGACCCGCCGCTCCACCTCTTCACCCGATGGGCCTATGACGAGATCGAAGTGATGGGCCGCACCTTTCGCAGCGGCGAAGAGGTCGGGCTGCTGCTCGCGGCCGCCAACCGCGATCCGGGGATGTGGGACGAACCCGGCCGCTTCAACCCCGCCCGCCCGGAAAAGACCAACCTCGCCTTCGGCGGCGGGCTGCATTTCTGCGTCGGCGCGCCCCTCGCCCGACTCGAACTGCAAATCGCCCTTCCGATCCTGTTCTCCCGCCTTCCGGGCCTGCGCCTCGCCGAACCGTCGAGCTATGCCGATGTCTACCACTTTCACGGGCTGAAGCGGCTGATGGTCGGCTCGGCCTGACCATCCCGCCCGATTGTCCTGTCTCTTTTGCGAAAATATCCTCGGGGGTGAATGGCCCGGCACGGGCCAGAGGGGGCAGAAAGCCCCCTTAAATTTTCGCAGAAGATTTGAGAGCTTGTGCGCCGAACCTCACAGTGGCAGCACGGTCGTCGCCTTGATCTCCTCCATGCTGAGAAGTGCCGTGACGTTGTAGATCTTCACCTCGGAGATCAGCGCCTGGTAGAAAGTGTCATAGGCCCGCGCATTCGGCACACGCACCTTAAGGATATAGTCGATATCGCCGGCCAGCCGGTGCGCCTCGAGCACCTCGGGGCGGTCGCGCAACACTTGCAGGAACTTCCTCTGCCACTCCGCTTCGTGCTCGCTCGTGCGGATCAGCACGAAAAAGCAGGCTTCGAGCCCAAGCGCCTCGGGATCGAGGATCGCGGTCTGTTTCAGGATCACGCCCTGTTCGCGCATCCGCCGGATCCGGTTCCAGACCGGCGTTTTCGACGACCCCACGCGCCGCGCGATCTCGTCCAGAGACAGGCTCGCATCCTCCTGGAGCAGCACAAGGATTTTCCGGTCCATCTCGTCCAGCCGGGCCGACATTCGCGCTTTCCTCCTTTTGCGGGAACCTTGTTCCACTAGACGAGACTATGAGAATATTTTTCCTTATCTGCAAGGGCGTCTGGCGCAAAACCGGAATAATGTCCTATTATTATAGGGCAATCTCCGCACATCCGGATCCGCCATGTTCGACGCCCTCGGCCCCCGTTCCGATGTCACCTCGCCCGGTACCGTCACCTTCGTCGGCGCCGGCCCCGGAGATGCCGACCATCTGACGCTGCGCGCCGCCCGCGCCTTGGTCGAGGCCGAGGTTGTGATCCACGACCGCCTCGTCGGCGCGTCGGTGCTGGCGCTGGTCAGCCCGTCCGCGCTTCTGGTCGATGCGGGCAAGGAGGGCTTCGGTCCCTCGACCGCGCAATCGGACATCAACGCCCTCAATGTCGTCCACGCCGCCGCGGGCGCGCGGGTGGTCCGGCTGAAAGGCGGCGATGTCGGCATCTTCGGACGGCTGGATGAAGAGATCGAGGCACTCGAGGCGCGCGGCCTCGGTTGGCGCATCGTGCCGGGCCTCACCTCAGCCACCGTCGCCGCCGCCGAGATCGGCCAGAGCCTGACCCGGCGCGGTCGCAACGCCTCGCTCCGCATCGTGACCGGCCATGACGTGGCGGGCTTCGCCGAGCAGGACTGGCGCGGCATGGCTCGCAAGGGTGAGGTCACGGCGATCTACATGGGCAAGAAATCCGCCCGCTTCGTGCAGGGCCGGCTGATGATGCACGGTGCTGATCCCGCCACTGACGTGACCATCGTCGAAAACGTCTCGCGCCCCGATCAGCGCATCCTCGGCACGACCCTCGCCGACCTGCCCGACACCATCGCCGGGGTTGATGGCCCGGCCGTCATCCTCTATGGCCTCGCGCCGCGCCGGGCCGCCGCTGCCCTGCCCCAGCTGAAGGAGGCCTTCGCATGAAGGGCCGTTTCACCCCGAAAGTCGTCACCGCCAATGACCTGCGTCTGGGCGATGTGGTCTATCTGACCGCCGATGACCGCTGGTCGCGCCTTCACCACGAGGCCGAACTGATCGAGGACGAGGCCCATGCCCAGCTGCGCCTCCTCCATGCGGCTGCCCAGAAGCTGATCGTCGTCGGCGCCTATCTCGCCGATGCCAAGGCGGGCCTGAACGGCCCCGAGCCCACCCATTTCCGCGAGGAATTCCGCACCCGCGGCCCCTCGAACTATCCTCACGGCAAGCAGGCCGAGCTGAACTGAGACCGGAGCCAGCCCATGTATTCTTACTCCGACTTCGACGAAGCCTTCGTGCGCGAGCGCGTCGCCCAGTTCAGCCAGCAGGTCGAACGGCGCCTTGACGGCTCGCTCTCCGAGGACGAGTTCCGCCCGCTGCGCCTGATGAACGGGCTCTACCTGCAACTGCACGCCTACATGCTGCGGATCGCCATCCCCTATGGCACCCTGAACCCCAGCCAGATGCGCCAGCTCGCCTACATCGCCGAGCGGTGGGACAAGGGCTATGGCCATTTCACCACCCGTCAGAACATCCAGTTCAACTGGCCGAAGCTGGAAGACGTGCCGGCCATCCTGCAGGCCTTGGCCGATGTCGAGATGCATGCGATCCAGACCAGCGGCAACTGCGTCCGCAACGTGACCTCCGACCATTTCGCCGGCGCCGCCGCCGACGAGATCGAGGATCCGCGCCCGGTGGCCGAGCTTCTGCGCCAATGGTCGACCGACCACCCGGAATTCCAGTTCCTGCCGCGCAAGTTCAAGATCGCCATCACCGGCAGCCCGAACGACCGCGCCGTGACCAAGGCCCACGACATCGGCCTGCGCATGGTCCGCAATGACGCCGGCGAGCCGGGCTTCGAGGTGATCGTGGGCGGCGGCCTCGGCCGGACGCCGATGATCGGCCATACCGTGCGGGACTTCCTGCCGAAGGCCGACCTGCTGCCCTATGTCGAGGCGGTGCTAAGCGTTTACAACACGCTCGGACGGCGCGACAACAAGTACAAGGCGCGCATCAAGATCACCGTGCATGAGACGGGCGTGGAAGAGATTTCCCGGATGATCGAGGATCGCTTCGCCGAGCTGCGCCCGCTCTTCGGCGGCAACGACCAGAAGCTGCTCGCCGAGATCGAAGAGGCCTTCGCGCCGCCCGCCTTCAAGGTGGCGTCGACCGACGCCCATGACGCCTTCTACAAGGCCGACCCGGTGTTCCGTGCCTGGGCTGACACCAACCTGACCTCGCATCGCAACGCCCAATATGCCATCGTTACCGTCAGCCTGAAGGCCCACGGCGCGACGCCGGGCGATGCGACGGCAGAACAGATGCGCGTGCTCGCCGACCTGGCCGAGACCTATGGCCATTCGGAACTCCGCATCAGCCATGAGCAGAACGTGATCCTGCCACATGTCCACAAGGGCGACCTGCCGGCGGTCCATGCGGCCCTGCATAAGGCGGGCCTCGGCACGGCCAATGTTGGCCTGATCTCGGACATCATCGCCTGCCCCGGCATGGACTATTGCTCGCTCGCCACGGCCCGATCGATCCCGGTCGCGCAGGAAATCGCCACGCGGTTCGACGCGCTGAAGCTCGAGCACGACATCGGCCCGCTCAAGATCAAGATCTCGGGCTGCATCAACGCCTGCGGCCATCACCATGTCGGCCATATCGGCATTCTCGGTCTCGATCGGGCGGGGGTGGAGAACTACCAGATCACCCTGGGCGGCGACGGCACCGAGACGGCGGCGATCGGTGAAAAGACCGGCCCCGGTTTTGCCTATGACGAGATCGTGCCAGCCATCGAGCGCATCGTCGGCGCCTATCTCGAGCAGCGCGAAGGACCAGAGGAAACCTTCCTCATGGCCTATCGCCGCCTCGGCATGGCCCCGTTCAAGGCGGCGCTTTATGATCAGGAAGGCGACCGGCATGCCGCGTGACCTGCATCAGGGCGAAGTTGCCGAACGGGTCGCGATCCTGAACGCGCGCTACAAGCATCACGGGGCGACCGCGGTGCTGGAACATGCGCTGAAGGACGCCGACCTGGGCCGTGTCGCGCTCGTCTCCTCCTTCGGGGCGGAATCGGTGGTGCTTCTGCACCTCGTCTCGGTCGTGGCGCCGGAAACGCCGGTTCTTTTTGTCGATACGCGGATGCTGTTCCCCGAAACGCTGGAGTATCAGCGGCAGGTGGCCGAGATGCTGCACCTCTGCGATATCCGCACGATCCGCGCGTCTCAGCCGCGCGTGTCCTTCGAGGACCCAGACGGAACGCTGCACCAGTTCAACACCGACTCCTGCTGCAATGTAAGGAAGGTCGAGCCGCTCGAGCGCGCGCTGTCGAAGTTCGACGGATGGATCACAGGCCGCAAACGCTATCAGGGCAGCAGCCGCGCGGCCGTCGAGTTCTTCGAGGCAGAGGGCGACTATCGCATCAAGGTGAACCCGCTTGCCCATTGGGGCAAGGAGGACATTCAGGAGTACATGGTCAACAACAAGCTGCCCCGGCATCCGCTGGTCGCGAAGGGCTATCCGTCCATCGGATGCGCGCCCTGCACCAGCCCGGTGAAGCCCGGTGAGGACGAACGCGCCGGCCGCTGGCGCGGCACGGCCAAGACGGAATGCGGGATCCATTTCATCAATGGAAAGGCCGTGCGCGGCCCCGTGACCACAGAGAATGCAGCGTGAGCGGACGAATTTTCTTCGAAAATTCAGAAATTTCGCAGAAATTTCGGATGGGAGAGACAAGATGAGCGTGATCGTGACCGACAAGGGCTTTGGCGCCGACGACTGGAGCGGCGGCTTCGCGACTCTCGCCGATGTCGAGGCGCTGCCCTCGGCCAAGGCCGTCGATCTGGCCGGGACCGATGACCCGACGCCGCTGTCGAACCTGCTCGGGCAGATCGACCTGATCCGCGTGACCTTCCCCGCCTTCAACGACGGGCGGGGCTTCACCGTGGCCCGGCGGCTGCGGATGATGGGCTACACCGGCCGGCTCCGCGCCCATGGCCCGATCCTCGCCGACCAATATGCCATGGCCCGACGGGTCGGTTTCGACGAGGTCGAGATTCCGGACGACCTCGCCGCCCGCCAGCCCGAGGACCAGTGGCGTTTCCGCGCCGACTGGCGGGCCCATGACTATCAGTCGCGGCTCAGGGCCTGATTTACGGGTTTTCCTGCCGGGCCGACTGACGTATTCCGAAAGCCGTATCCAATGACCGAAGCGAGTGCCGTGACAGACGCCCCCGCCCCCCCGACAGCTGCGGCCAAGCCGCATTTGCCCGATGCCCAGATTGTCACCTCCGTCAAGCACTGGACGGACCGGCTGTTTTCGTTCCGGGTGACCCGGCCGAAATCGCTGCGCTTCCGCTCGGGCGAATTTGTGATGATCGGGCTCCTTGGAGACAACGGCAAGCCGCTTCTGCGCGCCTATTCCATTGCCTCGCCGTCCTGGGACGAGGAACTGGAGTTCTACTCGATCAAGGTGCCGGACGGCCCGCTGACATCGCGGCTCCAGCATATCCAGGTGGGCGACGAGATCATCCTGCGGCCGAAACCCGTGGGAACGCTGGTCCATGACGCGCTGCTGCCCGGTCGGCGGATCTGGTTCCTCGCCACCGGCACCGGCATCGCCCCCTTCGCGAGCCTTATGCGCGACCCCGAGACCTACGAGAAATACGACCAGGTCATCATGATGCATACCTGCCGCGAGAAGGCCGAGCTGGAATATGGCCGGCAACTGGTGGAAAGCCTCAAGGACGACCCGCTGATCGGCGAGATGGTCGAGGGCAAGCTGCTCTACTACCCCACCACGACCCGCGAAGAGAGCCCGCATATGGGCCGCATCACCGACAACCTGACCAGCGGCAAGGTCTTTGCCGATCTCGGCATCGCCCCGATCGACCCCGAAGATGACCGCGCCATGGTCTGTGGCAGCCTTGCCTTCAACCACGATGTAAAGGCGGTGCTCGAAAAATTCGGCCTGCATGAAGGGGCGAATTCCGAGCCGCTGGAATATGTGGTCGAGAAGGCCTTCGTCGGCGACGGGATCTGATTTGCCCGCCCGCGCAGTTGCAAAGGCCCGCCAGCGCGATCTGGCGGGCCTTTTCCATTGCGATCAGGCCTTGCCGGGATCGTAGCGCAGAAGACGCAGCGCATTCATGGTGACGAGCACCGTCGCACCGGTATCGGCCAGGATCGCGATCCAGAGGCCCGTCATCCCCAGGATCGAGGTCACCAGGAACACCGCCTTCAGTCCAAGCGCGATGGTCACGTTCTGGCGGATGTTGGCCATGGCCGCGCGCGCAAGCCGGATCAGGGCCGGCACATCCGTCACCCGGTCGCGCAGTATGGCCGCATCGGCGGTCTCAAGCGCGACATCGGTGCCCGAGCCCATCGCGACCCCCACGCTCGCCTGCTTTAGCGCCGGGGCGTCGTTGATGCCGTCACCGATCATCATGACCCCGGCCGCCGCGCCGATTTCGCGGATCGCGACCAGCTTGTCCGCAGGCATCATCCCGGCCCGGAAGGTGAGCCCAAGGCCCCCGGCAATGGCCGCGGCGGTTCGGGGATTGTCGCCGGTCAGCATCACGCCCTCGACGCCAAGCGCCTTCAGCTGGCGGATCGCCTCCGCCGCGTCCCCCCGCGCCTCGTCGCGCATGGCGATCAGGCCAAGCGGCGCATGATCGCGATAGACGGCGACGACGGTCTTGCCCTGTTCCTCGAGCCTTGCGACCTGATCCAGCGCATCCGCCCGCACTCCGCCTGCTTCGGCGGCGTGGGCCGGGGCCGCGACCCAGGCGCGGCTTTCGCCCACGATCGCTTCGACACCCTTGCCGGGCAGCGCTTTCGCCTCGCGCGATGGAAGGGCGGTCAAGCCATCCTTGGCCAGCCGGTCGAGGATGGCGCGGGCCAGCGGATGGCCTGACCCGCTTTCGACCCCGCCTGCAACGGCCAGAAGCTCGGCCTCGGTCACTCCGGTTGCCGGGACGAGATCGGTCACCACGGGCCGGCCGTGGGTCAGGGTGCCGGTCTTGTCGAAGGCGACACGGGTCACGCCCGCAGCCGCCTCGATCACCGCGCCGCCCTTCATCAACAACCCGCGCCGCGCCCCGGTCGACAGCGCCGAGGCGATCGAGGCCGGAACGCTGATGACCAGCGCGCAGGGGCAGCCGATGAGCAAGAGCGCGAGCCCGCGATAGATCCACGTCTCCCAGGGCTGGCCGAAGGCCAGCGGCGGCACAAGGACCACCATCGCCGCCAGCGCCACGATGGCCGGCATGTACCAGCGGCTGAACCGGTCGATGAAGCGTTCGGTCGGCGCGCGCGCTTCTTCCGCCTCCTCCACCAGCCGGATGATGCGGGCGATGGTGTTGTCTGCGGCGGCCTTCGTGACCCGCACCCGCAGCACCGCCTCGCTGTTGATCGACCCGGCAAAGACCGCATCCCCCGGCCCCTTGGTGACCGGCACGCTTTCGCCTGTCACAGGGCTTTCTTCGATGCCCGACACCCCTTCGAGCACCTCGCCATCGGCAGGCACACGGTCGCCGGGGCGGATCACCACCGTCTGGCCGATGACAAGCAAGGCGGCAGGCACTTCCTGAATCTGCCCGGCGATTTCCACCAGCGCCGTCTTCGGGACGAGGGTCGCAAGCGCCCGGATTCCATCGCGCGCCCGGTTGGCTGCAACGCCCTCCAGCACCTCGCCCACCGCAAACAGGAATACGACCAGCGCCGCCTCCTCCTGTGCCCCGATGACCAGCGCGCCCAAAGCGGCAATGGTCATCAGGCTTTCGATGGTGAAGGGCTGGCCGAGCCTCAGCGCCCCGAAAGCCCGGTGCGCGACGGGCGCAATCCCGATCAGGCAGGCGAGGACGAAGGCCCATTTGCCAGCGCCTGCCGGACTCAGCAGCTCGGCGATCGAGGCAAAAGCCAGAAGCCCGCCGGAGACGATCACCAGCCGCCCCTTGTCCGTGTCATACAAGTGCCTGCCGCGATCTTCGACATCGTCTTGTCCGTGGTCGTGGTGATGCCCGTGATCGTCGCGCGCTCCGACGGCGTTGTCCCGGCCCACCCGCTCCCCGTCTGCCGACAGAGCAGGACTGACGGGCATGTCATCCGGCAACACGAAGCCGCGCTTCCGCGGCGCCTCCTGCCCGCCTGGGGCGATCCCGTAGCCGAGTTTGCGGACCACGTCCTCGATGGTACCGGCCTCGGTCGTTCCGGGTTCCAGCTCGAGAGACAGGCGTTCGGTCATCAAGGCGACCTTCACATCGCTGACGCCCGGCATCTTCTCGACCGCACGCGTCACCTTGAGCGTGCAGGCGGCGCAATCCATTCCCGTGACTGTCCATTCGCGCCGAGTCTGCTTCGTGTCCATTTCTGCTCCTGCCGCCCTGCGACTTCCCCGGGCCGGGTCTTGTTCTCATCGAATCGGAAAACTAATGTCTCTAGCAACTATAGGTTCAAGGGGTTTCGATGCTGACGATCGGAAAACTTGGTGCGGCGGCGGGCGTAAAGGTGCCAACCATCCGCTATTACGAACAGATCGGCCTTCTCGCGACGCCGGATCGCAGCAGCGGCAACCAGCGGCTTTACGGCAGGCCCGACCTTGATCGCCTTGCCTTCATCCGCCACGCGCGCGAGCTGGGCTTTCCACTGGACGCAATCCGCGAGTTGCTCAGCTTGTCCGACCAGCCCGAACAATCCTGCACGGCAGCAGACACGATCGCCCGCCGGCAACTTCTGGCTGTGCGGGCCCGGATTGCACGGCTGAAGGCACTGGAGGGAGAGTTGGAGCGGATGGTCGCGCAATGCGCCCATGGCACAATCGCGGACTGCCGGGTGATCGAGGTCCTGGGCGACCACGGCCAGTGCGCCGCGACCCACGATGTCAGTCCCGCAGAATGAAGAAGCAGCCCCGGAGGGCT
>JAYRKT010000034.1:0-52573 GCA_041905595.1 Rhodobacter sp. | reverse complement strand
CCCGTAGAACGGCAAGAGAATCCAGACGAAGGCGCCCGACACAACGGCGAGGGCGATGAAGAAGCTGCTCGTTTCGACCGTCGTCCGATTCATGGGACCGCCGCCTTTCGGCACTGGACCTTCGGTGTGCCTGTAATCCTACTATCGGCGCAGTCTAGCCCCGGTTCAATCCGCTCTCGGCTATCCGGCTGCGACCCTGGTCCGCAGGGCCGGCACAATGTAGTCCTCTCGGATCAGTCATGTAACGCGACCTCGTCTTGAAACGATCTGCAATAGCACCACAACAGATAAGCGGGAGGTGCGTTATGCGGATCTCGATCGGATGGAGCCTGCTTTGCCTGCTTGTCGGAGTGCCGGCACTGGCGGAAACGCGAACGGCGGTCGTCGCCGGGGGCTGCTTTTGGTGCGTCGAGGCGAACTTTGAATCCGTTCCGGGCGTACGCGAAGTGATCTCTGGCTATACTGGCGGCACGCTCCCCGAGCCGACCTATGACGAGGTCAGCCAAGGCGGAACAGGCTATTACGAGGCGGTCCAGATCATCTACGACAGCGATCGTGTCACCTATTCCGAATTGATGCGGCTGTTCTTCCGCTCGATCGACCCCACCGATGCCGGGGGTCAGTTCTGTGATCGGGGCGACAGTTATCGTTCTGCAATCTTTGCGGCGACACCGGAAGAGCGCCTCATTGCCGAAGGGGCGAAGCGCGATGCGGCAGCAAAGTTGGGGCGGAACGTGGTGACCTCGATCCGCAAAGCGTCGACATTCTGGCCGGCAGAGGACTACCACCAGAATTTCTACAAGGGGCGGACCATCATCCTCACCCGGGCGGGTCCGAAACGACAGGCGAGCGCCTACAAGTTCTATCGTGCAGCTTGCGGTCGGGATGCACGGGTGCAGGTACTGTGGGGCACTGACGCTGCCTTCGTCAAATGACGCCCAATTCAGGATCGCGCTGCAAGAAATGCGTCGACTTCGGCCTGTGAGGGCATGGCTTGTGCTGCGCCGGGCCGCGTGACCTGGATCGCAGCCGCAGCCACTGCGCGGCGCATCGCTGTGGGCCGATCGAGCCCGAGATCAAGGGCGGCGGCAAGAGTTCCGATGAAGCAATCCCCGGCGCCGGTCGTGTCGACAGGTGTAACCTTGAAGGCGGGCATGAACAGCGGATCCGCGCCGGGCACATGCCATTCCGCCCCTTTCGAGCCGAGGGTGACGATCATTTCTCGATCGGGCATTTCCCCGAAGGCGGCCCGCAGTTCTGCCGCTTCGCCCGCGTTCATCACCAGAATCGGGGAATGCGGCAGCACCGCCCTCACCGCTTCGACCTGGAACGGCGCGGCGGAATAGATCACGCGCAGGCCGCGTTCCCGGCCAAGGCGCGCGGCTTCGGCTTGTGCTGTCGTTTCGTTCTGGAGAAGCAGCGTATCCCCGACCTTCGCCGTCTGCAGCGCCGCCGCGACATTCGCGGTGTCCGCCGTATGGTTGGCGCCGGCAAAGGTGACGATTACGTTCTCGGCGGCCGGATCGACATAGATGATGGCATGGCCCGAGGCGACATCGGCAATGCGGACGTTGCTGACATCCACTCCATAATCGGAAAGAAGATCGCGCGCCCAGCGCCCTTCGGGCCCCACGGCGCCGATATGTCGGGTGGGTGCCCCGGCCCTGGCTGAGGCGACAGATTGGTTGCCTCCCTTTCCGCCAAGCCCGCTTGAATAGATCAGGGCGCCCAGCGTCTCGCCAGGCGCAGGCAGGCGCGGCACCTGATAGACATGGTCGATGTTGATCGACCCCAGATTCCAGACTGCCATCGCGCTTGCCTCCCTGTTTCCCGTTCGATTGATCTAGCCGGGCCTTGGTGCCGCAGCAAAGCCCGATTTGCCGCTTTCAGCCGTCAGACGGGTTCGCTAGGGTCGGCCCGGTTACGCGAAAAGTCCGGGGGGAAGATCGGTGGGCGACGACGGCGTTACGCCGATGATGGCGCAGTATCTGGAGATCAAGGCGCAGAATCCCGGCGCGCTCTTGTTCTATCGGATGGGCGATTTCTACGAGATGTTCTTCGACGACGCGGTTGCTGCGAGCGAAGCGCTGGACATCGCGCTCACCAAACGCGGCAAGCATCTGGGCGAGGATATCGCCATGTGCGGCGTGCCGGTTCACTCCGCAGAGGGCTATCTTCTGACGCTGATCCGCAAAGGGTTCCGCGTGGCCATCGCCGAACAGCTGGAGGACCCGGCCGAGGCGAAGAAGCGCGGTTACAAGGCGGTCGTCAAACGCGATGTCGTGCGACTTGTGACGCCGGGTACCTTGACAGAGGACAGCCTGCTGGAGGCGCGGCGGCACAACTTTCTTGCCGCATTCAGCGAAGTCAGGGACGAATCTGCTCTGGCATGGGTCGATATCTCGACTGGCGAAGTGCGGGTGATGCCCTGTCCCGCAGTTCGGTTGGCGCCGGAACTGGCGCGCCTCGGCCCGCGCGAGGTGCTGGTAAGCGAAACTCGGGAACACGATTGGAACGGGCTTGTTGCAGAGGCTGGAGCAGCGCTTACCGTTCGGCCCCGGGCTGGGTTCGACAGCGCTGCGGCGGAACGGCGACTTTGTGCGCTGTATGGTGTCAGCACGCTTGACGCGTTCGGGCGGTTCGATCGCGCGGAACTGGCCGCGCTCGGCGCGATTGTCGACTATCTGGATCTGACCCAGCGGGGCAAGCTGCCATTGCTGCGGCCGCCAGTCCGGGAACTGGCCAGCGGGTCGATGCAGCTGGATGCGGCAACTCGCCGGAACCTCGAGATCACGTCGGCGCTGTCTGGCGGGCGCGAGGGGTCTTTGCTTGCGGCAATCGACCGAACCGTAACGGCCGCGGGCGCGCGGCTGCTGGAACGGCGGCTTTCCAGCCCCTCCTGCGAATTGGACGTGATCCATAGCCGGCTGGAATCGGTCCGATTCCTGCTGGATCAGAGCCGACTGCGCGCCGATCTGCGCGATGCCTTGCGGCGCGTACCGGATATCGACCGGGCCCTGTCCCGCTTGGCCTTGGACCGCGGCGGCCCCCGGGATCTGGCGGCGATCCGCGCAGGGCTTGAACGATCGGGAGAGATCGCCAGCCTTCTGGCCGGGGCGCCACCGCTCTTGGCTGGGGCCGCCCGGGACCTTGTGGGGCATGAGGCAGTCGCAAGCTTGCTGGATGCCGCGCTGGTGGCCGAGCCGCCCCTTCTGGCTCGGGACGGCGGTTTCATCGCTGCTGGCTATGAGACCGAACTGGACGACACGCGAAAGCTGCGCGACGAGGGGCGCGGCGTCATCGCCGCGATGCAAGCGGAGTATGCCGCATTGGCGGGCGTGCCTAGCCTGAAGATTAAGCACAACAATGTGTTGGGCTATTTCATCGAGACGACGGATACCCATGCGTCGCGCATGTTGTCGCCGCCACTGTCAGAGCGCTTCATTCATCGCCAGACCACCGCCAATCAGGTTCGCTTTACCACGGTCGAACTTTCCGAGCTTGAAACTCGAATCCTGAACGCCGGGAATCACGCGTTGGAGATTGAAAAGCGTCTCTATGAAAGCCTGAGAGGCGTGGTTCTGGATGCGTCCGTCGCGATTTTTGCCGCCGCTCGCGCGCTGGCAGAAGTCGACCTTTCCGCAGCTTTCGCAGATCAGGCGGCAGCCGAAGACTGGTCGGAGCCGCAGGTCGACGATAGTCGCGCCTTTGTGGTCGAGGCTGGGCGGCATCCGGTGGTCGAGCGGGCATTGCGGCGGCAGGGGGCCTCAGCCTTCGTTGCCAATGACTGCGCCCTGACCGGGGGTGACGTTCCGGCGATCTGGCTTTTGACCGGGCCGAACATGGCGGGCAAGTCGACGTTTCTGCGCCAGAACGCGCTGATCGCGCTGCTCGCCCAGGCCGGATGCTTTGTTCCGGCGCGCGCCGCCCGGATCGGACTGGTCAGCCAGCTTTTCAGCCGGGTCGGCGCCGCCGACGACCTTGCGCGAGGTCGATCGACCTTCATGGTCGAGATGGTCGAGACCGCCGCGATCCTGAACCAGGCGGATGATCGCTCTCTGGTCATCCTAGACGAGATAGGTCGAGGCACCGCAACTTATGATGGCTTGTCGATTGCCTGGGCGACGCTGGAGCATCTGCACGGCGTCAATCGCTGCCGTGCCCTATTTGCCACCCATTACCACGAGATGACGGCTCTGGCCGGCAAGCTTGAAGGTGTGGAGAACGCAACCGTGGCGGTGAAGGAGTGGGAAGGCGAAGTTATCTTCCTGCATGAGGTAAAGAGGGGGGCGGCGGATCGGAGCTATGGCGTCCAGGTCGCGCGCCTGGCCGGACTGCCAGCAAGCGTGGTGGAAAGGGCCAAGGTGGTGCTCGAGGCGCTTGAATCGGGCGAACGTCAGGGCGGTGCGCGGCCGCAGGCCCTGATCGACGATCTTCCGCTGTTTCGGGCGGCACCCCCGACATCCGCCGCACCTCCAAGATCCACTGCACCGTCGGAACTGGAGGCGCGGCTTAAGGGCATGCATCCCGATGAGATGAGTCCTCTCGAGGCGCTTCGGGCGATCTATGAGTTGAAAGGCCTGCTCGGGACCTGACCGGACTCACTTGTCGGCGGTGACCGCGCCGACTGTTCCGCCAACGATTGCACCGGGTGGGCCAGCAACAACCGCGCCCGCGAGACCGCCCGTGGCGGCACGCTCACCCACGGTATCGCCGCAGGCCGCCACGACCAAGAGCGATGCCAAGGTAGTCCAGGATAGGATCATCCTCATCTCGTGCATTCCTCATGAAAGGCCCGCTATGCGACGGGCACACCATGGAAACGCACGAGCAGGCAAAAGGTTCAGTCTTTTGCGATCAGGATGCCGGCATGGAGGAGACCCCGACCTGCGCAGGGCGCAGCAGGCGGTCGTGCAGCAGGAAGCCTTCGGTCATCACCTGGATGATCTGTCCAGCCTTGGTGCCCGGAACCGGGGCTTCGAACATCGCCTGATGCAGTTGAGGGTCAAACGAATCCCCGTTGGCAGGAGAGATCGGAGTGATGCCGTGCTTCTGCATGACGTTGGTCAATTCGCGCAGCGTCAACTCTACGCCCTCAATCAGGGCCGCGGCCTGAACGCGGTGCTCCTCGGTTGCGGCATCAAGTGCCCGCCGAAGGTTGTCATAGACAGGCAGCAGATCTCGGGCGAGACGCGATGCCCCATACTGTTCGGCCTCGCGCCGATCCCGTTCGCCGCGCTTGCGCGAATTCTCGGCGTCGGCAAGGGCGCGCATGAAGCGGTCCTTGAATTCATCGCGCTCGGCGAGGGCTTTTTCGAGTTCCAGCTCGATACCGGCCGCGGCGACGTCCGTGCTTTCCTCGACGAGGTCGTCCGCCAGAACCTGTTCTGCGGCTGCTTTCTGTTCAGTCATCGTCCTTCATCCTTCAACCCCGGTCGGAAACAAGTTTTCCCACCAGTTGCGCCGTGTAGTCGACGATCGGAACGATCCGCCCATAATTGAGCCGGGTCGGTCCGATCACCCCGACGGCACCCACGATCTTACGGTCAGCGTTCATATAGGGAGAGACGACCAGACTGGAACCCGAAAGTGAGAAAAGCTTGTTCTCGGAACCGATAAAAATGCGCACACCTTCGCCCTCTTCCGCGAGTTCAAGGAATTCCGCGATGTCGCGCTTGCGTTCAAGATCGTCGAAGAGGCTGCGGATGCGATCGACATCCACCTCGGCGCCCGAAGCACCAAGCAGATTCGAGCTGCCACGAACGATCAGCCGCTCGCGTCGGTCGCCGCTGTTTTCCCACACAGCGAGGCCGCTTTGGACCAGTTCCTGGGCAAGCGCATCAATCTCTTGCCGACGCCGTTCAATTTCCTGTCCTACCGAGTTGCGGATGTCAGAAAAGGTCCGCCCTCCGGCGAGGGCGTTCAAGAAATTGGCCGCCTCACGCATCGATGAGGGCGTATGACCCGGTGGCGGGACGAAGACACGGTTCTCGACGGCCCCATCCGCAAAAACCAGCACAACCAAGGCGCGATCCGGTGCCAGACTGACGAATTCAACGTGACGGATCGGAGCCTCGCGCTTTGGCGCCAGGACAAGGCTTGCGCCGCGCGTGATGCCAGACAGGGCGGCGCCGACACGGTCAAGTATGGACGTCACATCCGAACTGTTGCTGCCAAGCGAGGCTTCGATCTGTTCGCGATCCTCTGGCGCGACCTCGCCGATCTCGAGCAACCCGTCGACGAACATCCTGAGGCCCAGCTGGGTTGGGACACGGCCCGCAGAAACGTGCGGGCTGTCGAGGAGGCCGAGAAATTCCAGATCCTGCATGACATTGCGGATCGTTGCCGCACTGACCTTCTCGTTCATGATACGGGTCAGACTGCGTGACCCTACCGGATCGCCCGAAGCAAGATAGCCCTCGACCACCCGGCGAAACACTTCGCGCGAGCGATCGCTCATTTCGGCAAGGACACGAGGGCTGTCGTTCATGGCATCAATCTGGGCATTCGCAACGAAGTTAGAAAGAGGCGATATGCGGCGTCAATCGGGGTTGCATCGTCGCAGGCGGAGCGGATATTGGCCCCGTCATTTTACAAGGATCCCAAGATGCGGCCCTCTGGCAGAAAGCTGAATGAACTGCGCCCGGTTTCAATCGAGACTGGCGTCGTGAAGCATGCGGAAGGGAGTTGCCTTATCAAGGTTGGCGACACTCATGTTCTTTGCACGGCTTCGCTCGAGGAAAAGGCCCCTCCGTTTCTCAAGAATACGGGTCTTGGCTGGGTCACTGCGGAATACGGGATGTTGCCGCGTGCGACCAACACGCGCAACCGGCGCGAGGCTGCCGCCGGCAAGCAGTCAGGTCGCACGCAAGAGATCCAACGCCTGATCGGGCGCTCCCTGCGCGCCGGAATCGACCGCGTGGCCCTGGGAGAGCGGCAGATCGTGGTCGATTGCGACGTCATCCAGGCGGACGGTGGAACACGCTGCGCCTCGATTACCGGGGGTTGGGTTGCGCTGCGGCTCGCGGTCAACCGGTTGCTCAAGGCTGGCGTCCTGGTTTCTGATCCGATCATGGATCACGTGGTTGCGCTATCCTGCGGGATCTATGCGGGCCAGGCAGTGGCGGATCTGGACTATGCGGAAGACAGCACCGCCGGAACCGACGGCAACTTTGTTGTCACCGGCCGGGGCCGTCTGATCGAAGTCCAGATGTCGGCGGAGGGGGCAACTTTTTCCCGCGAGGAGATGGGCCAGCTCCTCGATCTGGCAGAGGCAGGCGCTGCGGCGCTTGTCGCAGCGCAGAAAGCTGCACTCGCATGAGCGCGGCCCCGGTGAGACGGTTTTCCGGCGACAGGCTGGTGATCGCGACTCACAACAAGGGGAAGCTGGAAGAGATCGCGAAGCTTCTTGAGCCCTTTTCGGTCACCGTGGTTTCTGCCGGGGAGTTGGGTCTTCCGGAGCCGGCGGAATCGGAGTCGACTTTTGTCGGGAATGCCAGGATCAAGGCTCACGCGGCGGCAACCGCAGCTGGACTGCCCGCACTGGCGGACGACAGCGGACTTGAGGTTGATGCCCTCGGTGGTGCTCCGGGCGTTTGGACAGCCGATTGGGCCGAGACGCCAAATGGCCGAGACTTTGGCATGGCGATGACCCGCGTACACGAGCAGCTTCTGTCAAAGGGGGCACCAGAGCCTTGGACCGCGCGGTTCGTCTGCACGCTGGTTCTTGCATGGCCAGACGGCTATGATATTGTTTTTGAAGGACGAATAGGCGGGCGGATCGTGTGGCCAATGCGCGGGGATCAAGGTCATGGCTTTGACCCAGTCTTTCAACCCGACGGTTTTGACCGTACTTTTGGCGAAATTGATCGCTGGGAGAAGAACAAGATCAGCCATCGCGCCGATGCCTTCCGCAAGCTCGTCGACGGCTGTTTCACGTGAAACGCTCAACCCAGCCACGCCACGTGTTGACGAGTGACGAGATCGGCACAACGGGCGACGGCGTTGAAGATTGGCAGACTGGTGGCTTTGCCGTTTACGTGCACTGGCCATTTTGCCTTTCGAAATGTCCCTACTGCGATTTCAATAGCCATGTCGCCAGCCAGATCGATGAGGATCAGTGGTTGACGGCTTACGAGAAGGATATCGAGAGGCAGGCCCTGGAGGCGCCGGGCAGAACCGTTCGATCGGTCTACTTTGGGGGCGGCACTCCGTCGTTGATGGATCCCCGGACCGTGAACGGCATCCTTGAGAGAATCCGCCGGTCCTGGTCTTTTGCAAACGACATTGAAATCACTTTAGAGGCAAACCCGACTTCGGTCGAAGCCGGTAGACTCCAGGGATATCGGGATGCCGGTGTGAACCGTGTTTCGATGGGTATTCAAGCCCTCAACGATGACGACCTTCGAAAACTCGGACGAATGCACAGTGCCAAAGAGGCACTGACGGCCTATGACAAGGCGCGGGTGGTGTTCGAACGGGTGAATTTTGATTTGATTTATGCGCGGCAGGGGCAGTCTCTTGCGGATTGGCGCAGCGAACTTTCCAAGGCCCTGTCGCTCGCAGCAGATCATCTTTCGCTTTATCAGCTAACCATTGAGGAAGGGACCGTATTCGCGGAACGGTTCCATAAAGGCCAGCTACGCGGCTTACCAGACGAAGATCTGGCGGTTGATCTTTTTGCGGTCACGCAAGAGCTATGTGAGGTCGCCGGGCTACCGGCTTATGAACTATCAAATCATGCTGTACCGGGCCAAGAGTCGCGGCACAATCTGGTGTACTGGCAAGGTGGCGACTATGTCGGCGTCGGCCCCGGCGCGCACGGACGGCTGACGTTGGGGGGACAACGCCTCGCTACAACCCAATGGAACAATCCGTCGGCTTGGCTGAATGCCGTTAGATCGGCGGGAACTGGCGAAAATGCGCGAGAAATACTCGCACCCACCGACAAGTTTGAAGAGTTCCTGATGATGGGACTGCGGCTGCGCGAGGGTATCGATTTGCGCCGTGCCGCCAGAATTAGAGGCACAGATCTGCCTATGGAGCACATTTCCCGCTTGATCGAGATGGGGAAACTGCAAATCAAGGATGGCCGGCTGTCAGCAACCGAAGAAGGCCGACTGGTCTTGAACGCCGTCTTGCGCGAGCTCTTGGTGTGACGTCAGACCGAACCATCGCGGGGTAACTGCGAAAGCGCGCGGCACAAGAGATCTAGGTCGTCCAGATTATTGTAGACAACGATCAGCTGCCCACGCCCCGACGCGCCCTCGTGTTCGATCCGAACGGCCATCTTCAGATTGGCGGACAGATCGCCTTCAAGCGCCAGCGTGTCAGCATCCTTTTGGGATGTGCCTTCCCTTCGTGGTCTTGGCGTGCGTATCTTGCTTTGCGCCGACTGTGCCAGCTCCTCCGCCTGCCGAACCGACATCCCCCGAGCCATGATCATGCGGGCAAGCGCAGCGGGGTCCGGAGTCGATACAAGGGCGCGCGCATGTCCGGCGGTCAGTTTCCCTTCCCTGACATAGGTCTGCACTTCCTCAGGCAGATTGAGGAGGCGGAGAATGTTGGCTATGTGGCTGCGGCTCTTTGCAAGAGCGTCTGCGAGTTTTTCTTGCGTATGGCCGAACTTGTCCATCAACTGCCGATACGCCATCGCTTCTTCGATAGCATTCAAGTCGGCGCGCTGGATGTTCTCGATAATTGCGACTTCCAGAACCTCAGAGTCGCTGAGATCCCGAACCAGAACGGGCAACTCATGCAATTGAGCGATCTGGGCGGCCCGCCACCGCCGCTCGCCCGCGACGATCTCGTAGGTCCCGTTTCCGGCGGGGCGAACGATCAATGGCTGGATTACTCCTTTTGACCGGATCGAACCGGCGAGATCCTCAAGCGCCTCGGGGTTGAACGTCCGCCTGGGCTGGTCAGGATTCGGAATAAGAAACTCTATAGGAACGAAAAGCTCGGGCCGCTGCGGCTTGGTTTCCGCGGGATTTGGTTGCGCATAGAGATTTACATCAGCCATTAGCGCCGAAAGGCCACGGCCAAGCCCCCGCCGTTCCGTCCGCTTTTCGCTCATCTGGCAACCCCCTCATTTTCCAACTGCAGACCCTGCCGTGCGGCAATAATCCTGGCGAGGGCCCGGTACGCCTCCGCTCCCTTTGAAGCGGAATCGTATTCAAGGACCGATTGGGCAAAGGACGGCGCCTCGCTTAAGCGTACGTTTCGTGGAATGACAATCGGAAACACAAGATCGCCCAGTGTTTCCCTCGCATCCTGCTCAACCTGCAGAGACAGGTTGTTCCGCGTGTCGTACATTGTCAGCAACACGCCTTCAATGCGAAGCTCCGGGTTTGCCGTTTGCCGAACCTCGCGGAGGGTAAGCATAAGCTGCGACAACCCTTCAAGTGCAAAGAATTCGGCCTGCAACGGCACCAGGACAGCGTCTGCCGCCACCATTGCGTTTACAGTGAGCAGGTTGAGGGATGGCGGACAGTCGATCAGAATGAAATCGAAACCAAATTTCGCAATTGCCGGCTGACGAAGCGCATCCCTTAGAAGGAAGCTCCGCCTTTCATTTGATACAAGCTCCATGTCAGTTGAAGAAAGATCCGCAGTCGCCGGGCAAATCCAAAGTCGACCTTTCTTGACCTCCCGAAAGACGTCCAGGGGTGATGCCTCCTCAAGGAGAAGGTCATAGCTTGTCAACTTTCGGCTGTTCGCATCGATGCCAAGACCTGTTGACGCATTTCCCTGCGGATCCAGGTCGACGATTGCCACTCGAGCGCCAATCTCGGCCAATCCTGCGGCCAGGTTAATGGTTGATGTGGTCTTGCCGACACCACCCTTTTGATTGGCAACGGCAAGAATACGCGTTTGCCGCGAGAGTTGCTGGTCAGGCACGTCGCAAGCCTTTCAAAAGGAGAAGTTTCGCGCTCGGATCAGTTTGGCTTGGCTGCGTCGTGATCTGGAAGCTCCAAAGCCGCCGGGCTTGCTCAATCTCTCGTTCCGCCCCTTGGCCCTTTGGAAAAATCGCCAGCCCATCCTCTTCACTATGGCGAACTGCATAGCCACACAGGTCAATCAGGGGCGCCAAAGCACGCGCAGAAACTACGTCAGCAGCTTGAGGGGGTATCTGCTCGATTCTTTCGGCGCGAACATCAAACCCGACGCCCGTTTCACGTGAAACAGTACGCAGAAACGTCGCTTTTCGCTGGTCTGACTCAGCGAGGATGAATTCAGTTTTCCAGCCACGGACATGGGCCGCGATCGCGACAACCGCACCAGGGAACCCACCCCCGCTTCCCATATCAAACCAGCGCCGCGGTTCGGCCTGCATCACGTCTAGGAGTTGCAAGCTGTCTACAAAATGCCTCGACCACAAATCACGGAGACTATCGCGTGAAACAAGGTTGATTGAGGGGCTCCACTTTGCAACCAGGGCTGCATACACCTCAAGTTTGCTCTGCAACGCCGGATCTTCAATCAGCGAACCCGTCGGGACAAGCTCAGGATGCACGGCGTTGTGCCTTCTGACGCAGCTTCGCCAGGATAAGCGTCAATGCCGAAGGGGTCATCCCGTCGACGCGTGAGGCTTGCGCAAGGCTGGCTGGCTGGACTCGCGACAGTTTCACCTTCAACTCGTTCGACAGTCCTGACAGGTTTGAATAGTCAAAGCCCGGAGGAATCTCTACCGCCTCATCCCGGCGCAATGCAGCAACGTCGGCTTCCTGCCTATCCGCATACTGCGCATATAGCGCTTCGATCTGAACCTGCTCTTTCATCTCCGGTGAAAGGCCATCCATCGTCGCGGAAATCCCTGCGAACTCCGCCAGATCGGCATCTGGAAAGGCAAGAAGCGAAAACGCCGACCGCTTTGCGCCGTCCCGGCTCACCTTGACGCCGCGCAACTCTGCCTCGCCGGGCGTCAAGGTAGACCCCTGAAGCTCGCCTATGGCGCCGCGTAATTGCCCCATCTTGGCATCGAATGCGGCCGCTCTTTCGGTGGAAACCAGCCCGGTCTCCAAGCCGAGCGGCGTCAATCTTTGATCCGCATTGTCGGCGCGCAAGGTCAAGCGGTACTCGGCCCTCGAGGTAAACATGCGGTAGGGTTCCGTTACCCCTCGCGTTACAAGATCGTCGATCAGGACTCCGATATAGCTTTGACTGCGGCTAAATGTTACGGGCCCCTGCCCGCCAGCAAGTCGTGCCGCGTTCAGGCCCGCAACAAGACCCTGCGCAGCGGCCTCTTCATAGCCGGTCGTTCCATTGATCTGTCCAGCAAAGAACAGGCCCTTGATCTCACCATGCTCCAGCGTCGGACCCAGCGCCCGAGGATCGAAATAGTCATATTCGATGGCATATCCCGGCTGCAGGATTGTCGCTTTTTCCAGGCCCCGAATGGTGTGCACATATTCTTCCTGCACATCTGCCGGAAGAGAAGTCGAGATTCCGTTAGGGTAGATCGTATCGTCGTCAAGCCCCTCTGGCTCAAGGTAAATCTGATGCGCTGCCTTGTCCGAAAAGCGGACCACCTTGTCCTCCAGCGAAGGGCAATAACGCGGGCCAATGCCCTCGATATGACCACCGTACATGGCCGAACGCGCTAGATTCGCTCGCACCACTTCATGAGTGGCCTCGTTTGTTGCCGTCACCCCGCAAGAAATCTGGCGCGCGAAGGGCTTCTTGTTCAGGAACGAAAACATGACCGGCTCTTCATCGCCGTACTGCCGTTCCAGAATATCCCAACGGATGCTCTTGCCCGAAAGTCGCGGCGGGGTCCCGGTTTTGAGCCGCCCGCGCCCGATGGCGATCTCCCCAAGCCGATCGGCCAATTGGATCGAGGGGCGGTCGCCCATCCGACCACCTGCATGACTCTTGTCTCCAATATGGATGACGCCCCGCAGAAAGGTACCGGTTGTCAAAACAACAGCCCGGGATTCGAGCGTTTCTCCAGTGGCAAGCACGACACCTGTGATTTTGCCAGCCACCACCCTAAGGTCGACGACTTCGCCCTCGATCACTGTGAGGCGCTTTTGCGCCAAGGTCGCTTCGAGCATCTTCTGACGATAGATGCGACGATCGGCCTGGGCCCGCGGGCCACGAACGGCCGGCCCCTTGCGCCGGTTTAGCATTCTGAACTGGATACCGGCCTGATCGGCGATACGCCCCATGACACCATCAAGTGCGTCAATTTCGCGAACGAGATGCCCCTTCCCCAACCCTCCAATCGCTGGGTTGCATGACATCACGCCAATTCCATGCCGGGAAAGCGTAATCAGCGCCGTCTCAGCGCCCGCCCGCGCCGCAGCATGCGCGGCCTCGGTTCCAGCATGCCCGCCACCGATGATGACAACATCGAAATGCTTCACGTGAAACACTCCTTCATTTCCCAATACAGAACCGGGCAAAGATCTCCCCCAGAAGATCCTCCACGTCCACCCGTCCGACAATCGAATCCAAGGCTCTGGCCGCCAGCCTCAATTCCTCTGCCGCCAGTTCATGACGGCCGCGTCCACTGCTTATCTCATCCATCGCCGATTCCGCAAAGCCGATCGCGCGCAAGACAGCCATGCGTTGCCGCTCACGGATCAGAATTCCACCAGCCGGCATCTTTCTTGATAACCGTTCATGGATTGCATCGATCAACTCGGCTACACCCTCGCCCGTCTCCCCAGAGACCCGCAAGCCCGGGCCAGGAGTCCGGTCGGACTTCCCGACGACGACCAGATCATCAGGCCCAAGACCGACCGACGGTCGATCCTGCCCCTCTTCGACAAGAAGCACACGCAGATCTGCCGCTTCACCACGAAGCCGTGCCCGGTTGATTCCCGTCATCTCAATCGGATCCTGCGATTCCCGCAGTCCGGCAGTGTCCAGAAAGGTCACAGGCAGACCTTTCAAGTCCATCCGAACCTCAAGGACGTCACGGGTTGTCCCAGCGATTTCAGAGGTAATTGCGACGTCTCTTCTGGCTAATGTATTGAGAAGCGTCGATTTTCCGACATTAGGTGCGCCGACGATCGCAACTTCGAAGCCATCCCGCACCCTCTCTCGCGCGATCGAGGCGGAGGTTTCCCTGCGCAACTCCACCAGCAAACGACCAAGCAGTTCCGTCACTTCGGGCGTGACATCGACCGGCACATCCTCATCGGCAAAGTCGATGGTTGCTTCAATTAAGGCCGCCGCTCGCACGATCATTTCCCGCCAGAGTCCAACGCGGGTCCCAACAGCCCCCGAAAACACTTCGAGCGCCTGCTTCCTCTGCGCCTCGGTCTCTGCCTCAATCAGGTCCGACAGCCCTTCGACCTGTGCCAGGTCGAGCCGCCCGTTTTCAAGCGCTCGCCGCGTGAACTCGCCCGGCTCGGCAATCCTCAACCCGGGTTGCTCCGCAAGAGCTGCAAGAACAGCTGAAACGGTCGCAAGGCTTCCATGCAGCTGAAGCTCGGCAACCCTCTCGCCTGTGAAGCTCGCCCGTTCATCAAAGGCCAGGACCAACGCATCATCAAGAATGTCGCCGTTCCAGCGCAGATGGCGCAGGCTGGCACGACGTGCCAAAGGCACACTTCCGGTCAGTGCCCGCACAACCTCATGCGCCTGCGGTCCGGAGATCCGGACAACGGAAAGCCCGGCTTTCCCCCGGGCGGACGCCAAGGCATAGATCGTGTCCATCGAAGCGAGATCCGAACAGGCAATACCGCGTCAGGTATTCATCGACTCGAAGAATTCGGCGTTGGTCTTGGTTTGCTTCAGCTTGGAGATCAGGAACTCGATGGCATCCGTGGTCCCCATCGGATTCAGGATCCGGCGCAGGACATAGGTCTTCTGCAGATCGCCCTTGTCAACCAGCAGATCCTCTTTCCGGGTACCGGATTTCAGAATGTCCATCGCCGGGAACACACGCTTGTCCGCAACCTTGCGATCCAGCACGATTTCCGAGTTCCCAGTGCCCTTGAACTCTTCGAAAATGACCTCGTCCATGCGGCTGCCGGTATCGATCAGGGCCGTGGCGATGATCGTCAACGACCCCCCTTCCTCGATGTTCCGCGCTGCCCCAAAGAACCGCTTCGGACGCTGGAGCGCATTCGCATCCACCCCACCCGTCAGCACCTTGCCGGAAGACGGCACAACGGTGTTGAAGGCGCGCCCAAGCCGGGTGATCGAATCCAGCAGGATAACCACGTCACGCTTATGCTCGACCAGGCGCTTGGCCTTCTCGATCACCATCTCGGCCACGGCGACATGGCGGGTCGCGGGCTCGTCAAAAGTCGAAGACACAACCTCGCCCTTCACGCTGCGCTGCATGTCGGTCACTTCTTCCGGCCGCTCGTCGATCAGCAGGACGATCAGATAGCATTCCGGATGATTGGTCGCGATCGAATGGGCGATGTTCTGCAGAAGCACCGTCTTGCCGGTCCGTGGCGGCGCAACGATCAGCGCGCGCTGGCCTTTGCCGATAGGCGCGACCAGATCGATGATCCGGGCCGAACGATCCTTGATGGTCGGATCATCGATTTCCATCTTCAACCGCTCATCGGGATAAAGCGGCGTCAGGTTGTCAAAGTGGACCTTGTGGCGCGCCTTTTCCGGATCGTCGAAGTTGATCCGCGTCACCTTGGTCAGCGAGAAATAGCGTTCGGAATCCCGTGGTGCCTGGATCACCCCTTCGATCGTGTCGCCGGTCCGCAGCGAGAATTGGCGGAGGATATCCGGCGAGACATAGATGTCGTCAGGGCCCGGCAGATAGTTCGCTTCGGGCGAGCGGAGAAAGCCGAAGCCGTCCTGGAGAACTTCAAGAACACCATCGCCGCCGATTTCGAACCCTTCTTCGGCATGCTCCTTCAGGATCGAGAACATCATCTCGCCCTTGCGCATCGAAGGAGCGTTCTCGATCTCCCACTCTTCTGCCATAGCCAGAAGGTCGGCCGGGGTCTTGGCCTTCAGGTCGGACAGGTTCAGGCGTTCTCTGGTCATGGGGGGCAGCTCGCGAAGCAATGACAGCAGTCCCGAAGACGGGAGCGGTCAGGAATATGGCACGGGAAAGATCTGGGCCGGACGGCTCAGCGCTCGGTTCAATACGTCCGACGTGGCCGCGAGTCAACCTTTCAGAACTTCACGATCACCGACAACACGATCACCACCATCAAGACCGTCGGCAATTCATTCATCATCCTGAACTGCCGCCCGGTCCGCAGGTTCTGACCCGCTGCAAAATCCTTTCGCCGCCGGGCCAGCCAGTGATGAAACCAGGTCATGCCCAACACGGCCGCAGCCTTCGTCCAGGGCCAGACCATGCTCCAGTCAACGATGCCCGGGGTAAAGACCAGCGCCAGACCGAAGATCCAGGTCGCCACCATGGCCGGATTCATGATCAGCCGCAGCAACTTCCGTTCCATTGTCTGGAACAGCCGATCGGTTTCACTTCCGGCTTCGACCGCCTCGCTGTGATAGACGAAGAGGCGAGGCAGGTAGAACAGGCCGGCCATCCAGGCGATCACGGACATGACGTGAAATGCCTTGGTCCAGGAATAGTACTCGGCCAGAAAGTCGCTCATGGTTCCCTCTTCTCTGCGTCTCCTTCTAATCAGATAAGAGTCTTTAAAGGAATGATGCTGTTGGTCCTCTGGACAACGGGATTTCTGGGGTTCTCCCGGCTGGCATCCACAAGGCAAAGGCTGTGGGAAACTTGCGCAGAAACCCTGAAACGGTGGCTGGATCACAGAAAAACCGTATAAAAACAATGGATTATTTGATAGGTGACGAGAAGTCCCCTGTGGATCGAATCCTCTCTGCTGACCTTGATATCTTTGCCCACAGCAGCAAGTGAAACTTCTCCAGTCGTGGACAAGTCGGGACTTGGCTTGACAAGAACCAGGGGTAAACGATGCTTCTGCCGATCAGCCGCGTTGGTCCCCGTAAAGGGCCGCAGGAACATATCAGGATTATCCACAACCCTATGACCTCGATCCCCAAAGAGATCATCCTGGCATCGCAGTCCGAAGTTCGGAAAAGGCTTCTGGATGCGGCCGGCGTGAAGGCCGTACCTTTTGCAGCCCGCATAGATGAACAATCGATCACGCAGGCCCTGATCGCCGAGCGCGCAAATCCGCGCGATATCGCCGATACGCTGGCCGAGATGAAGGCCCGCAAGATTGCGGATCGCAACCCCCAGGCCCTTGTCATCGGATGCGACCAGACACTCGAATTTCAGGGCGAGGTCTGGAGCAAGCCCGTAACCTCTGCCGTGGCCCGCGGACAGCTTCTGCGCCTCCGTGGTCAAACGCACAGGCTGCATTCGGCGGTTGTCCTGTATGACGCCGGCGAACCAATCTGGCGTCACCTCGCGACTGTCCGGCTGACGATGAGAGACTTCTCGGATACCTATCTTGATGACTATCTCGCCCGGAACTGGGAAACGGCCCGATTCAGCGTGGGATGCTACATGATTGAGGAAGAAGGCATCCGTCTTTTCGAAACGGTCGAGGGTGACTATTTCTCGGTTCTCGGGCTTCCGTTGTTGCCGCTGCTCGGGTATCTCGGGACGAGAGGTTTCATCCCCGCATGACGGATCTGCCGCGTATCCCCCTTGCCGGTGTAATCGGCTCCCCAATCGCCCACAGCCGCTCACCGGCTCTGCACGGCTATTGGCTCAAACGCTACGGGATCAAGGGTCATTACATCCCGATGGATATCGGTCAGGCTGATCTCAAGGAAGCCCTTCAGTTTCTGCCCCGCGTCGGCTTCGTCGGCCTGAACGTCACGATCCCACACAAGGAAACCGTGCTGGCCCTGGCCGATATCGTTACCGATCGCGCGGCGCTGATCGGGGCCGCCAATACGCTGATCTTCCGCAAGGATGGCAAGGTCTTTGCTGATAATACCGACGGATCTGGCTTCATCGCCAACCTGCGGCAAGAAGCGCCCCACTGGACCCCGTCAGCCGGCCCCGCCGTGGTGCTCGGCGCAGGCGGGGCTGCCAGAGCAGTTGTAGCCGCGCTGATAGAGGTTGGCGTTCCGGAAATCCGCATCGCCAACCGTACCCGGGCCCGGGCCGAGGCGCTGCGGTCGGATTTCGGCGCCAAACTCGTGGTCGAGGAATGGGTCCAGATCAGCAATTTCCTTGAGGACGCCGCCACCGTGGTCAACACGACGGCGCTTGGCATGGCCGGCAAGCCTGATCTCGTGGTTCCGCTCGACAACCTGCCTTCTTCGGCTCTGGTGACGGATCTCGTCTATACCCCGCTGCAGACGACGTTCCTGCACCAGGCGGCGATGCGGGGCTGTACCACGGTGGACGGCCTCGGCATGCTGCTGCACCAGGCGGCACCAGGCTTCGAGCGTTGGTTCGGTGTCCGCCCCGAGGTCGATGCCGAAACCCGCGCCGCGGTGCTGGCCGCATGACTCCTTTCCGGCTTGGCCTGACCGGGTCGATTGGCATGGGCAAATCCACCACGGCGGCGATGTTCGCAGACATGGGCTTTCCCGTCTGGGATGCCGATGCCGCCGTCCATCGGCTTTATGCGCCCGGCGGCGCGGCCGTCGCACCGCTTTCACGGCTCCATCCTCCGGCACTTGTTGCGGGCGGGATAGACCGAACTGCGCTAAAGGCCTGGATGACCATCGATTCCGCCGCCCTAGGCCAAATCGAAACGATCGTTCATCCACTTGTTGCCGTCGATCGGGCCGAATTCATCGGGAAAGCTCGCGCGGATATCGTGGTCCTCGACATCCCGCTTCTGTTTGAGACCGGCGCAGAAACCACGCTTGACGCGACCCTGCTTGTCACCGCGCCACCCGAGTTGCAGCGCGCCCGCGTCCTCGCCCGCCCCGGAATGTCGGAACAGCAATTCGACCTCATCTTGTCGCGCCAGATGCCCGACCCCGAAAAACGCCGGCGCGCCACCCATATCATCGAGACCCTGTCCATCACCTCGGTCCGCGCCGGGGTCGAGGCATTGGTCGACTACATCCGGAGCGGGCGTGATGCGTGAAATCGTCCTCGATACTGAAACCACCGGCTTCGAACCCTCCGAAGGCCATCGCATCGTCGAGATCGGGGCGGTCGAGCTGTTCAACCATCTGCCGACGGGCCGGACCTACCACCAGTACATCAACCCGCAGCGCATGATGCCGAAAGAGGCGTTCGAGGTTCACGGTCTTGGCGACGACTTCCTGCGTGACAAGCCGGTATTCAAGGCAATCGCCCAGGATTTCCTCGACTTCGTTGGCGACGCGCGTCTTGTCATCCACAACGCGGCCTTTGACATCCGCTTTCTGAATGCCGAGCTGGAATGGGTCGGACTGCCGCAGATCGCCTTTGACCGCGCGATCGACACCCTTCTGATGGCGCGTCAACGGTTTCCGGGGGCCCCCGCCTCGCTTGACGCATTGTGCCGCCGTTTCGGCGTCGACAACTCGGCGCGCGAAAAGCACGGAGCGCTGCTTGACAGCGAGATTCTTGCCGAGGTCTATCTGGAGCTGATCGGTGGCCGCCAACCGGATCTCGTCCTGACACCAGAGGCAAGCCAGGGCAGCCTTTCGTCATCCGCGCCGGTCTGGCGCCCGCGACCCAGGCCCCAGCCACTTTCGCCGCGGCTTACCGAAGAAGAGAAAAGCGCCCACGCGGCCTTTATCGCCGCGCTGGGAGACGCGGCGATCTGGAAAAAGCGCGCTGGCGCGGGATCTTAGGACAGGGCCTGTCCCGGGGCTTTCTGGTTTTCGGCGCGACGGGCGAGTTCCTGGCGATAAAGCGCAAGGAAATCCACGGTGTCGATGTTGAGTGCCGGGAAGCCACCATCACGGGTCACGTCCGAAATGATGCGCCGGACGAAGGGGAACAACAGACGCGGGCATTCGATAAGAAGGAACGGGTGCAGCTGATCTTCCGGAATGCCTTCGACATGGAAGATCCCGCCATATTCGAGTTCCAGCAGGAACAGCGACTCTCCGTTGACCTTGTTCTTCGATGTGACACGGAACTTGGTGATGACTTCGAACTGGTGGTCGACGGGCCGCTTGCGGGCGTCAAGGCTGACCTGGACGGTCACGTCGGGATTGACCTCTGTGCCCTGCAGCCCCTTCTGCGCGACGATGTTTTCAAAGGACATGTCGCGGATGAACTGCGCGAGAACCTGCATGCGGATCTGCGGCGCTTCAGTCGTGGCGTTTCCGTTGGCTTCCGCCATCTCACTCTCCCAATATTGTCAGGCCGGACCGGCCGTTGGCGCCTTCTCTAGCAGGTCGCAGATGCGGTCTCAATGCCGGGTCCAGCCCGAAGGTGGGCGGCGCTCGTCATCGGGAAGCTCCTCCCAGGTACCATCAATCACGTCGTCGCGGCGCCCCTCCGCGCGCGACACTCCGCCATAGGTGACGACGAAGGCGCCATCTTCAGACATCTGGGCCATCTTCCGGGATGCTCCCCGCGAAAGCCGGTCGATGACCAATTGCCGCACCGGCGGCAAAAGCAAGAGAAGGCCAAGGCTGTCCGCCAGAAAGCCCGGCAGGATCAGCAGCAGGCCGGAAACCACCGCGAATGCGCCGTTGGCAAGGACCGGCGAGGGATCGTCGCGGGAAAGCATCGCCAGACGCAGCTGTTCACGCGCCCGCGTGCCCTGCGCCCGGATCAGCAGAATGCCGGCCAGCGCGGTTCCCAGAATGATAGCCATTGTCCACCACAGGCCAATCCAGCCGCCCACCGTGACGAAGAGCGCTATTTCCACAAGTGACAGCACAACGATCAGCGCCAAAAACGACATAGTTTCCCTCTCGATCCGGCCGGGCGGTAGACTTGGGGTCCCCCCTCACCTACATAAGGCGCAACGGGACGGCTAAACAACTCCGCGCCGGCCAATTCGAGGTGTCCATGAGTTCGTCGCTGATCCAGCTCCTTGTTCTCGCCGCAGTCGCGGTGTTTCTGGTCCTCAAGCTGCGTAGCGTCTTGGGAACAAGGGAGGGATTCGAAAAGCCCCCCCTGCCTCTGGACGATGTGGCCCCTGTCCGGCCGAGCTCGCGGACCTTTGAGGTGATCGAAGGCGGGCCGGACCGCGACATCGTCGACAATGTCCCGGAGGGCAGCCCCGCGGCGAAGGCGCTGGCGGCGATGAAAGTGGCCGAACCCGGATTTTCAGTTGTCAGCTTCCTGTCGGGCGCGCGCGGCGCGTATGAGATGATCCTGATGGCCTTCGAAAAGGGCGACCTCGCGTCGATCAAGCCGTTCCTGTCCGAAGATGTCCACGCTTCCTTTGCCGATGTAGTCGAGGCGCGCGAACGGGAAGGTCTGACGATCGACAGCCATTTCGTCGGCCTCCGCGAGCTTGCCCTGCAGAATGCCACCTTCGACCCCTCCACGCGCGAGGGAGAGATCACCGGCGGCTTTGGGGGTGAACTGACAGCGGGCGTGCGCACCCGCGCCGGCGCGGTGGTCGAGGGGAGCCCGACCACCGCGAAACGCCAGCGCGACGTCTGGACCTTTGCCCGCAAGATGGGCGCCGACGACCCGAACTGGCAACTGGTCGCAACCGGAGAATGAAGGCGGGCCGATGCGGGTTCTGTTGCGCGCCATCGCCCTGTCGGTCCTGGCGATGACCAGCGGGCCAGCACACGCCCAGGTGCTGACCTTCGACCAGCTCGACGGCTGGGAAAGCGACGATCACGCCCAGGCCCTGCGGGTTTTTGTCCAGACCTGCGACAAGCTTGACGATCCGGTCTGGCGGCCAATCTGCGCGCTGGCCCGCGACACGCAGCCGGAGGGCGCCAAGGCATTCTTCGAGTTGTTCTTCCGCCCCACGATCTCCGGTTCGCCTCCGGCGCTTTTCACCGGCTATTTCGAGCCAGAGCTTGACGGATCACCGGTCCGTACGCCGCGCTTCGCCTATCCGATCTACCGCCGCCCGCCGGATCTCATTGACGGTGCCCCGTGGTATTCACGCGCCGACATTGATGGGGCGGGCGTGCTGCGGGGTCGCGGGCTGGAGCTTGCCTGGCTTGCCGACCCGGTGGATGTCTACTTCCTTCAGGTCCAGGGATCCGGCCGCATCCGCATGCCCGACGGCCATGTGATCCGCGTCGGTTATGCCGGCAAGAACAATCAGCCCTATCGCTCGATCGGCCAGGAACTGATCCGGCGCGGGATGTTCGACGAAAGCGAGGTTTCCGCCGATGTCATCCAGAACTGGGTGCGACAAAATCCCGGGGCCGGGCAGACATTGATGAACACGAACCCCTCCTTTGTCTTCTTCCGCAAGATTGCCGATCTTGCCCCGAACCAGGGACCGATCGGTGCCTTGGGCCGGCCGATCATGGCGGGCCGGAGCGTGGCGATCGACCCGGCCCATGTTCCCCTGGGCGCGCCGGTCTGGATTGAAAAGGACGGCGCGGAACCGATGCGCCGCCTGATGATCGCGCAGGACACCGGAGGCGCCATCAAGGGGGCGCAGCGGGCCGATATCTTTTTTGGGACCGGCCGCAAGGCAGGTCTCGACGCCGGGCGCATCAGGGATCCGGGCCGCCTGATCGTGCTGATGCCGATCGACCTGGCCTTCGCGATGGCCTCCAACGGCTGAAGATGTCACGGCGCCGCACCCTACGACCAGAGGAAGAAGACCTCTGGCAGAGCGTCGCGCGAACCGCGCAACCGCTCCACCCGCAAAAATCGAAGGCCATGGAACAGTTGCGCGCCTCGGCGAGCGCGGACTCCACGCCCAAGGCAGAGCCGGCCCGGCCCGTTCCAGCATTCCGGATCGGGGAACGGGCGCAAACTGTCCTTGGTCACGACCTGAGCCCCTCGATTTCGGACAGCATGGCGCAGGCGCCCCTGCGCATGGATGCCAAGGCCTTCACCCGGATGAGCCGCGGAAAGCTGGCGCCAGAGGCACGCATCGATCTTCATGGGCTCACATTGGCCGAAGCGCATCCTGAACTGATCCGCTTCATCCTGAACGCCCAGTCTCAAGGCCTGCGTCTGGTCCTTGTCATCACAGGCAAGGGCAAGCGGATCGAGGATGACGGACCGATCCCGCAACGGGTCGGGGTCCTTAAGCACAACGTCCCGCAATGGCTGCGCATGCCGCCCTTGGGGCCGGCCATCTTGCAAGTCTCGGAAGCGCATCTGAAACACGGCGGCAGCGGTGCCTACTATGTCTATCTGCGGCGAACGCGCTGAAGCGGACTATTGGTAAAGGGCGTCGTTCAACCCTTCGACCGGTTTCAGAACGATGTCCGTCGCCCCGCGCGCCGTCAGGACCAGCCCGGTAAGGATGCCCGGTCTGCCTGCCTGATCCTGGTTGAAGGCCGCCTGGACGGCGTCCATCTTGCCAAGCAGCGCGATCAACTCTGGCGAAGTGGCGACGTTGAAATGCCCCGATCCGGTCGAAAACGCGGTCGTGTCGATCACCTGGATATTCAGCCCGGCCAACTGGCTGCCATCCGGCATGTTGCCGAGCCGGTTGGGCTCCATCGTGATAAAGGATGACAATCGCAGCGCCTTGTCCTTGTTCGAGGTGAAGATGAAGAACGGCTCCGGCAGGTTGGTGAAGGTCGCCGCCTGTGAACGGAAGACTTCCACGTCGATGTCCGGGGAAAGCAGAACGACACCACCAAGATGACGTTTCAGGTTTGACGGATCGCGGATGTCCATCTGGCGCAGGGCCTCGACCAGCAGTTGCGATCCCATGGAGTGACCGACCACGATGATTTTGTTCGCGCCCGACGCAACGATGTCGTTGAACAGCTTCTCGAAGCCATCGCGACCGTAAAGGGCTGAATCCTTGTCGTGAACATAGCCCAAGGGCTTGGCTGCCGAAGGCCAGGAATAGTGAACGGCAATGCCGGGCATCTCGAGGTCATGCACCAGCTGGGCCATGCGGTAGAGCCCTTCGGCGAAGGTGTTGTTGAACCCATGAACAAATAGGATAACCGTCCGATCCTGGTGCGGTTTGGACAAGATCGCGCGGTGCAGGTCGCGCTCGAACCCGGCGGCGTCGGGATAAAGGACGGCGCTTGTCGTCACGAAGTCCTTTGTTGGGTCAACGGCACGCCCCTCTTTTGGCCAGCGAATTTCTCCCGGGTTCCGATCGGGCGGTATCGAAATATCGTACTTGGCCAGCGAAAGCTTGCTTGATCGGCGGGACCCGAACTCGCCTGTCGCCGCATCATAGTTCCGGGTGGTGCCGACAAAGATAGTCTCGACCTTGCCGACGCCCCTTGCTGCCGGGTCGACGGTAATGGAGCCACGACTTCCGCAAGCCGCAAGCACAAGCAAAAGGGCAACGACCAGGATTCGCGAACGCATCATTGCCAGGACTCCAAGACGACCTATCGAGAATTCTTCCGACCGAGAATGCGCAGCCGCTCAAATTGCCGTCAAGCCGCGCCCCCGGGTCACAGCACATACCTGCTAAGATCGGCCGAGCGCGAAAGAGCGCCCAGATTTGCCTCGACGAAATCGGCATCCACCGTGATCACCTGACCGCTACGGTCGGGGGCGGAGAAAGACAGTTCTTCGAATACCCGCTCCATCACCGTGTAAAGTCGCCGCGCCCCGATATTCTCGACGCTGGCATTAACTTCGGCCGCAATCCGCGCCAATGCGGCAATCCCGTCATCTGTGAAGGTAACGCTGACTTCCTCGGTCGCCATCAGTGCCGAATATTGCCGGGTCAGGGCATTGTCCGTCTCGGTCAGGATGCGCACGAAATCGCCTTCGGTCAGGGCCCGAAGTTCCACGCGGATCGGCAGGCGGCCCTGGAGCTCGGGCAGCAGATCCGAAGGCTTGGCGATATGGAAGGCGCCAGAGGCGATGAACAGGATATGGTCGGTTTTGACCGGTCCGTATTTTGTCGAAACCGTGGTCCCTTCGATCAGCGGCAGCAAGTCGCGCTGCACACCTTCGCGACTGACATCCGCCCCACGGGTTTCAGCCCGGGCCGCGACCTTGTCGATCTCGTCGATGAACACGATCCCATCCTGTTGGACCGCCTCGAGCGCGGCCTTGTGAACCGTCTCGTCATCCAGAAGTTTGTCGGCTTCTTCCCCTATGAGAATGTCGTAGCTCTGGGCAACGGTCATCTTCTTGCGGGTCCGGCGCTGGCCGAAGGCCTTGAACAGGTCCTGCAACCCCTGCATCTGCGCTTCCATCCCCGGCATGGCCATGCCCGGAATGGCGGGGCCGGCATCGGCGATCTCAAGCTCGATCACCGTATTGTCCAGTTCGCCGCGCTTCAGCTTCTGGCGGAACATGTCGCGGGTCTGCTCGCGGGCATCTTTGCCCGCGAGCGCCTCGATCACCCGATCCTCGGCGCCGCGATGGGCCTTGGCGCGGACATCTTCGCGCATCCTTGCCCGTGTCTCGACGATGGCGGCATCGACCAGATCGCGGATGATGCTGTCCACGTCGCGGCCGACATAGCCGACTTCGGTGAACTTTGTCGCCTCGACCTTCAGGAACGGCGCCTTGGCCAGCTTCGCCAGTCGGCGGCTGATCTCGGTCTTGCCGACGCCGGTCGGCCCGATCATCAGGATGTTCTTCGGGTAAACCTCGTCGCGCAGATCGTCACCCAGTTGCTTGCGCCGCCAGCGGTTGCGCATGGCCACGGCGACAGCGCGTTTCGCTTCGTTCTGCCCGATGATGAAACGGTCCAGCTCCGAGACGATCTCGCGTGGCGTCAGGTTGGTCATCGCTCTCTCCTCGGAGTTTGCGTTGTCATATATGCGGGCCTCTCGGGCCGGCAATGCGATGTGGTGACAGGTCAGGCTTGATCCGCATAAGGCGGAAGCCGGTCCTTGCCGGGAAAGTCGGGAAGGGCGCGCATCAGGGCGCCGCGCAACTGCGTCCAGTAGGTCCCGATCGCGGTGAGGAAGGCGCCAAGGATCAGAAGCAGAAGCGCAAGCGAAAGGCTGCTGCCCCCCGACCTCAGGACCCAGGCGATCAGCAGGCCGAGATAGCCGATCCCCGCTGTAAGGAAGCTGCGCCGGTCGATGATCAGCGCCAGAAGGCCAATCACAATCAGCGCCAGCGCCAGCAGCAGGTTTCCAGACGCATCCCCCTGGTTATAGGCGGTCAGCGCCACAGTGTTCACCAGCGCGGGCGCGGCAAGAAGATGGCACCAGAAGCCAGTCGCAGACCAGCGACCCAGCCGGTAGGGGTCTTTCATGTCGCACCACAGGCCGGCGGCCAGCATGACAAGTCCGAAGATCAGCGTCGCAACCGGAAGTCCGCTGCCAAGCGCCAGATCGAAGAATGCGGTCCAGTCGAAAGTCATGTCGCCGAAGGGAAAGACAAGATCCACGGCGATGAAGACTGGCAGGCTTGCGGCAACGCCCATTGGCAACGCAGTGAAGGGAACCTTGAAGACGCGGAAATGCAGGGCAAGGGCCGCAAGGCAGATCAGCGAATAAAACAGGGCAACCAGCCGCGGATGTGACTCGGGCCCGAACACGCTTGAAAGGATCAGTGCCGCCCCGATTGCTACGCCAAGGGCATAACCGATGACCAGCACGATGCTGGGAAGCGCCATTCGCCGTTTGAGTGTGAAATAGCGGGCAAAGACCCAGCAGAGGCCGGCGGCAAGAAAGGGTAGGATCGCGCCACCGAAGATCTGCCCGACCGCAAGAATACCCGAGATCAGCAGCACCAGTCCCACCGAGACGAAGATCTCGGCGAAGCCGCGGAACAGCTCGAATGGCTCGTCCTCGGTGCCGAGAGTCTTGCGAACACCCGCCCGCTCTTGGCTGATCGTCAGCAGGCGCACCGCCTGCGCCTCGGTAAGAACGCCCGCAGCGACGGCCGCCCGAAGATCGTCGCGGGTCAGGCTCTCGTGCGCCATCTCAGGCACTGATCCGTTCGACGGTCAGGTTGCCGTTGGTGTAGACGCAGATGTCAGCCGCGATCGCCATGGCCCGACGCGCGATCTCTTCCCCTGCCAGATCGGTGGACATCAGGCCCCGCGCCGCCGCCAGCGCATAATTGCCGCCCGAGCCGATGGCGGCCACGTCGTGCTCCGGCTCCAGCACGTCGCCTGCGCCGGTGATGACGAACAGGTCGCGCCCGTCGGTGACGATCAACATTGCCTCGAGGTTGCGAAGGTACTTGTCCATGCGCCAGTCCTTGGCGAGTTCGACGCAGGCGCGCGCCAGCTGGCCCGGCAGAGCCTCGAGCTTCTTTTCCAGCCGCTCGAGAAGGGTGAAGGCATCGGCGGTCGAGCCGGCGAACCCGGCGACGATGTCGCGCCCGCCGGGTGAGAGGCGGCGTACCTTGCGGGCCGTGCCTTTGATGACCGTCTGTCCCAGACTGACCTGACCATCGCCCGCGACGACAACCTCACCACCCCGCCGAACGGCAAGGATGGTCGTGCCATGCCAGCCGGGAAACTTGTCTTCGGCCATCAGCGCCTCCTTTGACTTCCGCGGAATATGGCGGTGGCACCAGAGCAGCACAACCCGTCAAGCAAAAGGGCGCCCGGAGGCGCCCTTTCGAATCGCTGTCCGATTGTCAAATCAGATTGCGGAGTTGATCCAGTTGGCCAGCGCAGCCTTGGGTGCGGCGCCGATCTTGTTCGACACAACCTCACCGTTCTTGAACAGGAACAGCGCAGGGATGCCGCGAACGCCCAGAACTGCCGGGCTGTCGGGGTTCTCGTCGACATTGACTTTGACGATCTTCACCTTGCCGGCATATTCGGCGGCAAGCTCTTCCAGAGCCGGGCCGATCTGGCGGCAGGGGCCGCACCATTCGGCCCAGAAATCGACAACGACCGGAACATCCGCCTTGCGGACTTCGGCGTCAAAGGTGGCATCGGTGACGGCGACGGTATTAGTGGCCATGTTGGGGTCTCCCAGGCACAAGCTGATGGGGAATAGGTCGGACCTGAACCTAGGGACAGGGGTGGGGGCCGTCAAGGGAAGGAGATCCGTTGCAAGGCCGCCATGACCAGATCGCGTGGCAAAGGCATCAGGCTTGGTCCCTCGGTCCACAGGATCGCCACGTCGATGGCCTTGCCCGGATGAAGTTGCTCGAGAAGGGCGGTATAGGCGGCCATCTGCCGAAGGATGCCTTCGGGCACATCCTCGGGCCTCTCTGGCACAACACGGTTCGACTTGAAGTCGACCACCGTTACACGATCAGCCGCGATGACCAGCCGGTCGATCGTTCCAGCCATTGTCTGACCAAGGACCTGACCGCATACCTCTACCTCGACCAGGGATCCGCCGCCGAAAAGCAGTGCGAAGCCGGGATGGGTCAGGATGCCAGCGGCGCGCTCCAGCGCCACCGCTCGCTCCACGGGATCGGCGTCGCAGAGCAGTTGATCGGCAGCAGTCGACCAGGCGGCCGGCGGCAGGCCGGGCAGCAATTCGAGCAGAAGGTGCAGGGCAGTCCCGCGTTGCCTGGCAAGCTCCTGCAGCGACGGATCGGAATCGCCGGGCAAGACCTTGGCGCCGCCGAGGTCGGACGGTGACAGGACCCCGGGCGGGCGAAGCGCCTCGCGGGCGGGACGGCGGGCCCAGTCCGGCAAGGCGGAGAGGGGCCTTGCTGCCTCGCTTGCGGTCCCGCCCGGCAGGGGCCATTCCCCGTGACTAAGCCGCAGCGCACCGTCGGAAAAAGGCTCTGCTCCGGCGGAAACCATGCCTTGCGTCACGATCCGGTACCAGCAATCGGGGCTTTCCACCGACCCCGCCGCGGCAATGATCAACCAACACTGGGCCCGGGTCAGCGCGACGTAGAGCAAACGCAGGCTCTCCTCTGCCGCAGCCGCCTGCTTCTGCGCCTGCGCGGCTGCCAGGGCAGGGGGGCTATCATCGGCCCGCATGCGCCAGGCCGCACCGCCTGCCGCAAGCGGAACAATGTCGTCGCCTGCAGGCGCCTTGCGATCCTGGGTTTCCGGCAGGATGACCACCGGCGCCTCAAGGCCCTTTGCGCCGTGCACTGTCATCACCCGGATGCGGCCGCCAGCGCTTTCCATCTGACGCTTCACCTCGATCTCTTCGGCGGTGAGCCAGCCAAGGAAGCCGGTCAGGCTGGGCACCTCGCTCCGTTCATAGGCGAGCGCCTGAGTCAGAAGCTCATCGATCCCATCCTCTGCCTCGTCGCCCAGACGGGCGATCAACCGCCGTCGCCCGTCATGCCGGGTCAGGGCCCGTTCGATCAAGTCGTAGGGCCGCAGGAAGTCGGACTGGTCGCGCAGGTCGCGCAGGACTGCGACGGTCTCGGGATGGCGATCCGCCGCGCCGCGCAGGGTTTCCCACAGACCACCTTTTCGACCCTGTGCCAGAGAAAACAGGTCCTGTTCCGTCCAGCCGAACAGAGGTGACCGCAATACTGAAGCTAGCGACAACTCATCATCGTCGGTCGCGAGGAAAGACAGAAGCGCAGTCAGGTCGCGCACGGCGATCTCGCCGCCAAGCTTCAGCCGGTCCGCGCCCGCGATGGGCAAGCCCGCCGCCTTGCAGGCCCGGATGATTTCGCCGAACAGCCCGGATCGCCGCTGGACCAGGATCAGGATGTCCCCGGCCGACAAGGGTCGGGCTTGCCCGTCGGACAGCGGAATCTGCACCCCCTCGGCCAGCCAGTCGGTGATCTGGCCGGCGATCTTCCTGGCGAGGCGGGCGTTGTGATGCTCTTCAGTGACAAGATCTACCGGATCGAACCAGTCGCCCGGTTCCGGGTCCTCGGTCCTTGCGATGGCGGGCCAGAGATCGACGCGGCCGGGAAGACCCTCGTGAAACGCGATGTGGTGAACCTGGGTGCCAAGGCCGCGGCCCGTCTCGGGGTCGAACGTCCGGTCAACAAGATCGAGTATCGCGCGGGACGAGCGGAAGGAATGGTCCAGCGTCAGGTCGGCAAGCCGCAGGTCAACCTGCGCCAATCTCGTGCGGAACTCGACCTTCATCCGGTCAAAGGCCTGCAGGTCAGCGCCCTGGAAGGAGTAGATCGACTGCTTCTTGTCCCCCACGACGAAGATCGTGCGGTCGACATCGCGCGCGCCGCGGCCGGCGGTGAATTCCTGCGCCAGAAGTTCGATCACGCGCCATTGTTCCGGGCTCGTGTCCTGGGCTTCGTCGACGAGAATATGGTCGATGCCGCCATCGAGACGGAACAGCACCCACTGCGCGACCGATGGGTCGGTGAGCAACTGGCGAGCCTTTGCGATCAGGTCGTCGAAGTCGAGTTTGCCACTTGCCGCCTTCCGTGCCTCGTATTCCGGCAGGAAGGAGTCGGCAAAGCGGTGCAGCGCCAGCATCCGTTCGGCGGCGTGAAGGGCGATGCGGTCGGCCCGGGCCGACTCGACCCGCAGCATCAGCGCTTCGAGCGGCGGAAGAAGCGGCCCAAGTGCGGCACGGCTGGCCTTGGTCGGGAACGCGCCGATCTTCGCGGTAAATGGCTGTTGCGCAGAGGGCCCCGTCAGGAACACGTCCTCAAGGATCTCCAGATCCGGGTCCGAGAACGAAAAGGCAGCAAGCCGGGTCGCAGCCTTGCCATCGTTGGCACTGCCAGACGCCAGAACATCCACCACCTTGGGCAGCCACGCCTCTTCGCCACCAAGAAGGACCGAGGCCAGAACAGTCTCTATCGTCGCATTTTCCGTCACACCGAACTGTCTCAGGGCTGCGGCGCGATCATAGCCGCCGGGGAAATGCGACCGGCTTCGTGCAATGTCTTCTGCAAGGTCATCCAGGCTGTCGCCAGTGAAATGACGGGCAATTGCAGCAACGGCGTCGGGGGCCAGCGACTCGGCCATCTCTTCGACGATCTCGTCGCGGATCAGCCGGGCCGCGCGATCGTCGAGTTCGACGAATTGCGGGGAGACGCCTGCCTCAAGGGGGAACCGTCGCAGAAGCGAAGCGCAGAACGAATGGATCGTCTGGATGCGCAGCCCGCCGGGAGTCTCGATCGCGCGGGCAAACAGCCTTCGGGCCGCCGCAAGCACATGCTCATCCGCCGGCCCCTCGGCGCCGAGCCCGGCCAGCGAGGCGCGCAGGGCGGTTTCGTCCTGCATCGCCCATTCGCCAAGACGCCGGAACAGGCGGTTCTGCATCTCGGACGCGGCGGCCTTGGTGTAGGTGAGGCACAGGATGCGCTGAGGCTCGACCCCGTTCAGCAGAAGTCGCGCCACCCGGTCGGTCAGGACGCGGGTCTTGCCCGAGCCGGCATTCGCCGAAAGCCAGGTCGAAGCGCCCGGATCTGCAGCCTCGACCTGGCGGATGCTGGCGGCGTCCCGCATCATTCGTCGCCCTCTGCCGCAAGCGTCTGGGCAACCGGCGGGTCGGACATGTCCCATTCGCCGAACCGCGCCAGATGGTCATAGTCGCCCGCCTGCCGTTCGCCGAACATTGCGCGGCGCGAGGCATAGCCCTGGTCCGCCCGGCCATACTTGCGGATCAGTGCCAGCAACTCTTGCCAGATCTTGTCCAGCAGGTCGGCGGTGATCTCGGTCGTCTCGACCTTGGCCCCCGCGCCGAGACCGACATAGGTGATCCGCCCGACCTGCCTTGGCCCAAGCGCGGCAAAGCCGCCGCGTTCGGCCATCGCCGCCTCGAGCAGAAGCTGTTTGTCGAAGGCGGCCTGCTGCTTCTTCGAGGGCGGCGAACCGGTCTTGTAGTCCAGGATGTGCAGCAGCCCGTCGGGTTGTTCGTCGATCCGGTCTGGGCGGGCGGTCAGGGTGAAATCAAGGCCCGGCAACTGGATCGCCCCGCGTTCCTCGAGGATCAGTGGCGTGCCTTCGGCTGCCCTTTCGCGGGCAATGAAAGCCGGGGCGACCCGCTCCAGCCGCGCGCGCCACAGGGTCCGCGCTGCTGGCCAGGGCGCCTCTTGCGCGAGGATCTCATCGGCAATCGACAGCAGGCGAAGCCGCGCCATTTCGGCGGTTTCCTCGAGGCGCTCCCGCATGAAACGCTCGAGGATCAGGTGCAGGATCGACCCGCGCGCCAACGCATCTGCAGCGGGGCGCAGGGGGTCAAGCGGGAACAGCCGCAGGATGTAGCGGGCATAGATTGCATAGGGGTCTCGGATCAGCCGGGAAATCCCCGTAACAGGCAACATCCTTGGACGAACCGCGACGGGCGGGCGGGGCGCCGGACGGCGCGCGGACGGAACAGGCCCATCCGGGGCGTCGAGCACCTTTGCCAGATCAAGCCAGCGCCGGCCACGTTCGCGCATGGCCTTCAGCGCTTCGGGCCCATTGCGGTCCGGCAGACCGGCCATCAGGTTGGTCAGCCGGTTGATCCAGCGCGACGGCACGGTTTCCGCCTCTGCATCGCGCATCGCGCGGGTCAGGATGACCTCGCGGGCAGCGACCGCTTGCTGGTAGTCATGTGCCGAAAGGCCGATTTGCCGCTCTGGCAGAAGAAGGCCCGCCGCCTTGCGCATCTGTCGGTTCAGCCAGGGATCGGGCGACGGAAGCTTTGGCCAGACACCGTCGTTCAAGCCTCCAAGAATTACCAGATCGGCCCGGCACTCGCGCGCTTCGCGGGTGCCGATGATGCGGATTCTCGGATGGACCGCCAGCGATTGGCGCACCTCGGTCTGGTTCGCCAGGGATGAAAAGAGATCCCGGTATTCAGACGCGGTCATCTCGCCTCCATTTGGCGCCTCGCGCGTCAGATCCTCGACCACGGCAAGCGCAGTCTGCCCGGATTCCCGTTCCCACAGGGCGCCGGTCGTCTCGGACCAGGGGCCACGCGCCAAGGTCTCGCCAAGGGCGCGGTGCCGGGCGACGTGGTCTGCAAGCGGCCTCGCGCGACCGCGATCAAGACCGCAGACGGCATCGCCGATCCACCGCGCCCAGCCTTGGGCCGCAGGGTCCTTGTGGCCGGCGGCCCAGGCTGCAAGCGCCTCGGCAGTTGGAAACAACGGGCCGTGGCGGCGCAGATGCAGCTCAAGCGCACGTGTGAACAGCAGATGCGGCCCGCGGCCGCCCGCCGACGAGGTGACGGGATGCTTCAGGAGCACAAGCAGGGTTTCCACGGTCAGCTTTTCACAAAACACCGCAGCAACATGTCGCAAGAACCGCCCAGGAGCCGAAACACCTAGCGGCTGTCCCGCGCTGTCGTCCGGTGCAATGCCCCACCGGTCGAGCGCCGCGACGACCTGCCGCGCCAGCAACCGGTCCGCCGTGACCAGAGCTACCTCGCGATCGGTTTCTGCCGCATCACGCAGGATCAGCGCAATTGCCAGCGCCTCGGTCCGGGGCGATGGCGCCTCGATAAGCGTCATCTCTTGTGTGGCCAGCCGCAGGTCAGGCAGATGCTGCCCTTCCGTCAGCCAGCGGTCGGTGACCGGTGCAGGCCGCAATGACAACGAAATCAGGCGGTTCCGTTCCGGCGCGGGCGGAGCGCAGGGAATCCACGGGCAGAGATCGCCGGGGGTCCGGTCGCACAATTCCAGCAGGCGGCGGAAGCGGAACTGCGGATGATCCTCCGCCGTCAAGGCATCGTCCAGTTCGGCCCAGGCGGACAGCGGCATGTCGCTATCGACCCCGGGCAGGATGACCGCCCCTTGAGGGAGTGCGACGACAGCCCGCATCAGCAGCGCTGTCGTTCCGCGCGATCCGGTCGAGCCGGCAATCAGGACAGGGTGATCGGGCGGCGCGCTGCGCCAGCGGCGGGCAAGAGCCTTTACCACCATTCGCCGCCGTGCCTCGGCGTCGGGGGGTGCGTCCCCGGTGAAAAAGGGCGCGACGATCGCCAGGAAGTCCTGCGCGCGTTTCCAGTGTGCCGAGTGATCGGACACATCCAGCGCCGACAGCGCCTCCGGCGACACGCCTTCACCCTGCATCTCGTCCATCAGGTTCGCGAGGCTGTCTGCCAGGTCATAGATCGCGGCGCGTGGCGCGAGGTCGGGCTGGGTATCCAGCAGTCTGGCGATCAGTTGTGTCAACTCCAGCCGCCGCCGAAGGGGCGGGATCGGCGGCGGAATAGCCTCGTCCGCAGGCAGGAAGGGATCGGTGACCAGCCGCAGCCGCGGCAGGTACCCCGCGCCATCGGCAATGAAGCTGTCGCGCACTGCCTTCAGCATTCGGCCGGAATTGAGGTAAAGCTCGACGCGGGCCATCGCTTCCGGAGGCTTTCCGGCCAGACGCTCTCTCAACCCCGCGACGACGGCCGCGGCAAAATCCACACCCGGCGACAGCGTGAAGAGGCGGGACGACCCCGGTTCAAACATGGCCGGATGCCGCAAGGAGCGCTTCGGCCTCGGCGATACCGCCCGGATGGCCGACATCGCACCAGCCGCCCTTGTGGACCATGCCAAAAAGCCTTCCGGCGCTCATCATCTGGCGCCAGAGAACCCAGACAGAAAACGCGCGATCGGGAATTCCCGCCAGTCCTTGGGTCCGAAGCAATTGCGCCCCGAGATAGACGTAGCCGGGGCGCCCTGGCACCGGCGGGTGTTGTATGCGCGCATCGTCGGCAAGGGTGAAATCCGGTTGCGGTGAATGTCCCGTCGCCTGTTCTACCGGCAGCAGCAAAAGCAGGCCGTCCATTTCATCCGACCAGCCATCCGACAGTTCGGAAAGCGGATTGGCGCCTGTCCAGATCGCGTCGGTGTTGAGCGTCAGGACGGGTTCATCCCCGAGCAGCGGTAGCGCCTGTTTCAGTCCTCCGCCGGTTTCAAGGATCTCTTCCCGCTCCCAGGAGAGGTGCAGGTCACGGCCGGAAAGATGATCGGCAAGCTGGTCGCCGCGGTAATGGAGGTTCACGACGATGGGTGCGCAACCGGCGGCTTCCGCAATCTCCAGAGCATGGTCGATCAGTGGCCGCCCAATCACCGGGATCAGCGGTTTCGGACGGTTGGCGGTCAATGGCCCCATGCGGGTGCCGAAACCGGCGGCGAACAGCATCAGGGCGCGTGGTGGCCGCATTGGGTGCGGATCCTTTCCAATCTCTCCGGCGTTGGTTCCGGCAAGGTGGTGTTGCAGACAGAGGCCAGACCCGCCAGTTCGGGCCGTTGCAGATTACGCTGCAACTGGCTCCAGACACGGGGGATCTTGTCGACATAGCCCGGCTTTCCACCAACCAGCGACAGGCGGGCAAATATCCCCAGAATTCGAAGTGCTCTTTGGGCGCCAAGAGCGGCATAAGCAGGCCCGAAGCCATCCTCTGCGCGGCCTGTCTGCGAAAGATAGTGCCGGATCATCCCGTGCTCGACCCCAGGCCCGATGTCACGCCGTGCATCCTGCAAGAGCGAGACAAGGTCGTAACCGGGCTGCCCAAGTTGCGCGAGCTGGAAGTCAAGGACCCCGACCCGCGCAACTCCCTGTCTGTCGGGAAGCCAAAGCAGGTTTTCGGCATGATAGTCGCGCAGGATCATCACCCGAGGACCATCGGCATATCGCACCAGTGTCTCGGTCAGGATGCCCCGGAAAGCCGCGGTGTCGATCCGGTCCCCGGTAATTGCAAAGCGATACCAGTCGAGGGCAAAGGCAGCGGCATCGGCCCACTCGGCAGCGGTCAGGTCGGCAAGTGCGGGGGGCGGTACGTTACGCTCGATCTGCGCCAGTACCTCGACCGCTGCCTTGTAGAGCAGTTCCTCGCAATCGGGGTCTCGTTCGATCAGGCGGGCAAAGACTCCATCGCCAAGATCCTCGAGCAGCAACAGGCCGCCCGCGATGTCCTGTGCGAGGATCCGCGGGGCCGACAGGCCGATGGCGTGCAGATGGCAGGCGATCCGCACAAAGCTTTCCGTGTCTTCCCCGTCTTCCGGCGGGGCGTCCATCAGGACGGCGGTTCGCCCGGCGAGCGTCAGTCTCTCATACCTCCTGGCCGAGGCATCGCCGGCCAGAAAGTGCCGCTCGGCTTTGTCCCAGCCGCAGCCTTGCAGGAAATCGGCGATCAGCGCGGCCCGGTCAGTCACGAAGGAGCGCCCCGAGGCGGTGCAGCCGGTCTTGCCAGGCGGGGCCGCCCGCCAGCGTCGCAATCCTCCCGTCGCCGTCAGCCCGCAATGCCAGCGTCAACGCTTCGGCGGGGCGCGCCGATCCAAAGCGGTCGGGCCATTCGACAAGGCAGATGTCGCGGCCAAGCGCCTCTTCCAGACCAAGCTCGAGCAGCTCGTCCGGATGGCTCAGGCGGTACAGATCGGCATGCCAGATCGGGGGAGCGCCATCATATTCCTGCACCAGGGTAAATGTCGGCGAGGGAACGTCTTCGTCCCGCCCAAGCCGCGCCCGGATATAGGCCCGGGCAAAATGCGATTTGCCTGCACCTATCGGACCTTCCAGCAGGATGATGTCGCCTGCTTGACCGCTCCGCGCCAAGGCGTTGGCCAGCCGGTCGGTCGCGTCTGGGGTCGGCAGCGAGAGGGTGATCTGTCTGTCTGGCTTGGCCATGGCCTGAATCTATCGACCGGCCGGCCGACCGCAAGCGGTTTGCCCTTAGCCCACACCCCTGTGCCGCTGCGACACAAAGGGCAGGGGCGATCCAAACTCTTCGACCGGAGCAATCTCTGCCTGGGTCGCCAGGCTGAATTCCACCATTGTCGCCCCGCCAGTCAGTGAAACCACGCGGCACAGCAGACCGCGCCCGTCCTGCAGCCGGATCGGCCAACCAGCCGCGGGCGCCGGGGCCCTTCCACGAACAACCTCTTCGATTTCGGTCCAGGCCGGCGTCGAGGAAGACAGGTTTCGCCAGAACAGCGCAAGCTCGCCAATGCCGTGCAGACCGCCGGAGAAGACCTCCATCGGATCATGGTTCCATGTCGCGGCATAGGCGGCGTTCGTCAGGACAAGATCGCCGCCAGGTCCGAAGACGGCAACCGCATCCGACACGGAATCGACGATAGCCTGCCCAAGTTCGACATTTGCCCGGTCGCGGCGCGTCTGGCTCATCTGCAGGGTGACATCCTCGAACAGCAGCGCAAGGGCACCTTCGGGATGGGGCCGGCCGATCACACGGAACGTCTGCCCGCCCGGAAGATTCCAGTGCTCGTCAAACTGTCCGATCGACGAGGCCTTTTCGAGATCGGTCAACCGTTTACGCCAGCTTGCGAAATCCTTTGGCTCGGGAATCATCTGGCGTTCGCGCAACTGGTTGAGAAAGTCGAACAGGGTCGGATGCCCGATAAGGAACCCGGGTGTGAGCGTGGTCAGGTCCGCCAATGCGGGGTTGAACAGTGCGAGCTTTCTCTGCCGGTCGAAGATCGCCAGGCCGATCGGCAGGCTGGCAAAGGTCTTGGTGAGGGTCTGCGTGAATTCGCGCAACGTGCCTTCCGCCTGCACCAGGCTGTCGATTGGCTGGGCAAAGGCCATGACACCATCCGCGAGCGGTGCGCTCACCACCTCGAACCACAGCGGCGCCTTGCCTGGGGGAACCAGGCGAATGCGCTGCTGGCGCTGCTGCTCCAACCGGAACAGCTTTGGCAGTGGCCAGGACAGCTCTTCGCCCCCCTGAACAGCAAGTCCAAGATACGATCCGTTGCACCAGATCACATCCTGCGCGGCATTCTGGACCCAGACAGGATGCGGCGTCAGCCCGACGGTCGCCCGGAGCAGTTCCAGCTCTTCGGTCGTTGCACGCTGCGTCAGCGGATCGACGACTGCGCTCCGGTCCGCATCAGGATCCGTCAGCCTGATCTGCACCAGCCCGGATCGCAATTCTGCGACGACGGCGAGGGGCGTCAGGGCGCCGCCCTGCCCGGCTTCGAGGACAAGCCGGCCCTGGTCGGACAATGTGCGCAGGCGGTCTTCGATGTCGGGGAAATGCCGCACGAGAAACGCCATCAGCCGTTGCCATGGGGGACCGCGCAAGCTGGAGCCGGCTATGAGGGCCCGTGCCGTCGGAGAAGCGTCGACTAGGGTTTCTCCATCGAAAAGGAACACCGTCTCGGGCGTCGTCGTGTCAAGCAGGGGTACGCGCCGATCGTCGGGCCTGCGCTGGAAGACGAGGAGCAGGCCCAGACCCGCAAGAGCGGCCGCCAGCGAAACCAAAAACACGGTGACAATCGAAAACCAGCTTTCCACACCCCACCCCCGACCAGATCAGGTTCAACCCTGGGGCGAGATGCTTAAAGGAAGGTAAATGTAGGACTAAGGCAGGATTGGCTGGTTCTCCCCGGTGACGGAGTCCGAGACGCGGATCCTGTCAATCGGCCAGACAACCTCGACCACCGCGCCTGAGCGTTCCGGATTTTCGTCGCTGCTCAGGAAGGGGTCGGTCCCGTTCGCGAAGGTCAGTTTCGCGCCCGACCGTTCGAGGAGCGTCTTGGCGATGAACAGGCCAAGGCCCATTCCTTCATATTCCGGCCGCTTTGCCTCTTGCTGGGCTTCACGTCGGTTGCGAACGAAGGGATCGCCGATCCGCCCGAGGATATTGGGCGGATAGCCCGGACCATCGTCGGACACGCGGACGGTGATGTGCCGGTTGCTCCAGAAGGCATCGACCCAGACACGGCTCTCGGCGAAATCGACGGCATTCTGAACCAGGTTGCGAAGGCCGTGAATGATTTCCGGGCTGCGCAGGATTGTCGGTTGCCTTGCATCGCCCACGCCCCCAGGCTCTTGTGAAAACACGATTTCCTTCTTGCGCTTCAGATGCGGTTCCGCCGCTTCACGCAGAACGGCGGCAATGGGCGCCTGATGCAGATGCAGGTCGTCCTTGCCTGCCCGCCCCATCGACCGAAGGATGTCGCGGCAACGGTCGGCCTGGCTGCGGATCAGCCCTGCGTCCTCCTGCAGTTCCGGCCATTCCGAAAGCTCGTCGAAAAGCTCGCTGCTGACGAGCTTTATCGTCGCAAGCGGCGTCCCAAGCTCGTGCGCCGCAGCGGCGACGACCCCGCCCAGATCGGTCAGTTTCTGTTCGCGCGACAGGGCCATCTGGGTTGCAAGAAGACCGTCCGACATCGACCGGATCTCGGTTGCGACCCGGCGGCTATAGATGGCGAGAAAGATGATCCCGATGACGATGGCCAACCAGAAGCCGAACTCGAAGATCCCCGGCACCGACAACACGGAGCCATCGGCAAAGCGAAGCGGCAGGTTGGTGAATGTGATGACCGTCACAAGGAAGATCGCGACGATCCCCAGAATGATGGTTGTCTGCAACTCCAGCGCGCTGGCCGAGATCGTCACCGGCGCAAGGATCAGAATCGCGAACGGGTTGTGCAACCCGCCGGTCAGCCCGAGCAGAAGCGCCAATTGCGAGACATCGAACAGCAGCATCGTCATCGCCTCGGCTTCAGTAAGGCGCTTGTTCTCGGGAAAGACGAAACTGGCCGTCATGTTGGCGATGACTGCGGCGCCAATGACCAGCGCGCAAAGACCCATCGGCAGGACAAGTCCGAAGAAGGCCGGTGCCGCCATGATCGCGGCAACCTGGCCGGTAATTGCCAGCCAGCGCAGCAGGATCAGGGTGCGCAGCTTCACCCAATAGCTCCGGGTATCCCGGCCCAGAAGGTCAAAGCTGACGGCAGACATGGCGGCATTTCCCTTGAAACCATGGACTATTGCTAACTATTCCGGCAGGACAGAGTGATCAATCCGGTGGGGGCTCTTGCGATGACTGAGAAGATGCGGCGGCTTGTTGCTGGCGCGGCGCTTGTCGTGACGGCGGGCTTCCTTGGATGGCAGGCCTGGCAGGTCCTTGGCCCTGAAACGGATCCCTTTGCCGCCTGTCGCAATGGCCAGATTGCCGGCGGTGCGGGAACGATAGGCGGCCCCTTCACGCTGATAGACGGGCAGGGGCGCACCGTGACCGACAAGGATGTCATTACCGAGCCGACCCTGGTCTATTTCGGCTATACGTCCTGCCCGGATGTCTGTCCGTTGGACAATCTGCGCAATTCCGAAGCGGTGGATATTCTGGAAGAGCGGGGAATTTCGGCCACTCCGCTGTTTGTCACCATCGATCCGGATCGTGATACGGCGCAGGTCATGGCGGATTACGCGAAGAACATGCATCCAAAGATGATCGGCCTGACTGGAAGTCCCGACCAGATCCGCCAAGCGGCACAAGCCTATCGCGTGTTCTACCGAAAGCAGGACGGTGGCGGCAAATACTACCTGGTTGATCACTCGACCTTCACCTACCTCGTCCTTCCAGGCACCGGATTTGTCGATTTCTTCCGACGCGAAACGACCGCTGAAGAGATGGCGGACCGCGTCGCCTGCTTCGCAGGCCGGTCCTGACTTGGGTTTGACCCCGCATGGCAGAAGACATAAAACAGAATACGAATTTGAATGCCGGAGGAAGACATGTCGGATCCTGATTTCGCAGAGCTCGGCGCCGACCGGTCTCTTCTTCTGGTTGACGATGACGAGCCCTTTGTGAAGCGTTTGGCGAAAGCCATGGAAAAACGAGGTTTTGTGCCGGAGACGGTTGAAAGCGTTGCAGCCGGGAAGGCCGTCGCGGCCTCGCGGCCCCCGGCCTATGCCGTGGTTGACCTGAGGCTTGAGGATGGGAACGGGCTTGACGTCGTCGAGGCTCTGCGCGAACGGCGGCGCGATTGCCGGATCGTGGTCCTGACCGGCTACGGGGCGATTGCGACGGCGGTGGCCGCAGTAAAGATCGGCGCAATCGACTATCTGTCAAAACCGGCGGATGCCAACGACATCACCAATGCCCTGCTGTCCAGGGGTGAAGCCCTGCCACCGCCGCCGGAAAACCCGATGTCTGCGGACCGCGTGCGCTGGGAACATATCCAACGGGTCTATGAACTTTGCGAACGAAATGTTTCAGAGACGGCACGACGCCTGAATATGCATCGTCGCACATTGCAAAGAATACTGGCCAAGCGAAGTCCGCGTTAGATCGTCAGGCTTCCACAGAAATCGTGGGCTTGGCCGATCCAATTGTTGAAATCCCGTATTTGGCGCTTTAAGAGAACCCTGTCCGACAGGGGATTTTTTCGAATGAACATCGATCTGAATGCACTCTCGTTGAAAGAGCTTAAAGAGTTGCAATCGCAAGTTGGCAAGGCAATCGCGACCTTCGAAGATCGCAAGAAGAAAGTGGCGCTGGCCGAGTTGGAAGAAAAGGCGCGTGCGCTTGGCTTCACTTTGGCGGAACTGACGGGCACGACTGTTCCGCGCAAGCGGGCACCAGCCGTGGCGAAGTATGCCAATCCTGCCGACGGCAGCGAAACCTGGTCCGGTCGCGGCCGCAAGCCTCGCTGGTTCGAGGCGGCGCTGGCCTCTGGCAAGTCTCCCGAAGACCTCGCCATCTGATCGCTTCAAACCTGGTCAAGCAGCCAGTCACGGAAGATCTGCGCCGGGCGCCGCAAAGGCCCCGGTGCGGTTACAAGGAAATAGGCGGGAAGCGTATCTTCCCTGTCGTGAACCAGCGTGAGCCGGCCACTTGCGAGGTCATGCTCCAGCAGGGCCCGGTCCTGCACGACAAGGCCCATGCCTTGCCGCGCGGCAGTCATGGCAAGCTCCTCGGTCAGCACCAGCGTCACACGCAGCCGGTCTATGTCGAGACCGATGCTTTCCAGCCAGGTTCGCTGTTCCGGCCAGTCGCTCATCAGAACCCAGGGCATTTCCTGCAGACGCTCGATCGGCAGCGGGGCCGAGTCCGGAACCAGTGAGCGGTCAGCTGCTACGACCATCCTGGCCGAGGCGAGCAGGCAGGTTTCGACGCCGGGCCAGTTCCCGCGGCCATAGCGTATGCCCAGATCCATTCCCTCGCGCCGCAGGTCGAACGGGCGGGAATCGGGGTGGAGACTGATCGCGATCTCGGGATGCGCGATCCAGAACCCACGTAGCCGCGGCATCAGCCATTCCGACGTGAAGGCCGCCGTCGAGGTTACGCGGACCGGCCGGTTTTCATCACGGCTTGCAAAGGAAGCGATCGCGGCCTGGATCATTTCGAAACCGTCGCCAACCGCTGCCGCCAGTGCGCGGCCATCTGCCGTCAGTTCGATGCCGCGGCCACTGCGGATCACCAGAGGCAAACCAAGTTCGGCCTCAAGCGCGCGGACCTGCTGCGACACGGCGGCGTGGGTCACATTGAGCTCACGCGCGGCAGGGCTGAATCCCGACAATCGCGCTGCCGCCTCGAAAGCGCGCAGCGACGCGAGCGACGGCATCCTTCTCCAGTCCATATGATAGCCTGCCTTACATGACGATGAAATTCCTGACTCTCAGCCGAGACAGAAATCTCATAATATCGTGGCATGAGTTCACGAAAAGGAGAATGGATATGTTAGAACTTCTTGCAGACTCCCTGCTGGTCGCGATGGGACAGACTCCGTTTCGCAAGGCTGAAGCTCGTACAGAAGATCGGTCCAGGATCACGGATGGATCCCGCCACCGCTGGATGCAGCGTGGTGCGACTCAGCGTCAGGATTGATACGCTTCCAACAGAGATTGGTGCCGCTGCAGGAAGGCTTCCCGCACCTCCCGCGGCGGCCGCAGACGGATAGCGAGATCGCGTAAGAGCGCGGGATCAGGGGCGCCGAACAGACGGTCAGCCTCGTCGCGTCGAAATCCGGCGATCTGGACCGCCTCCATCCAGGCCGAGACCCGGTCAGCCCGTTTGATGGCCTTCTTGATTTCGGCAGGAAGCATCGCCGGCAATCCGAACCGCAGGTGCACGGCCGCGGTAAGCCGGAGGTCAAGCTCGCCGTAGGAAGGCCCGACAGCCGCCTTCACCGGGCTGATCATGTCCCCGATCACATATTCCGGCGCATCGTGCAGCAAGGCGGCCAGACGCCAGCGGGCGGGCATTTCGGGATACATCCGTCCGAAAAGCGTCTCGACGAGCAGCGAATGCTCCGCGACGGAATAGGGCCAGTCGCCGATCGTCTGGCCGTTCCAGCGCGCGACGAATGCCAGGCCATGAGCGATATCTTCGATCTCGATATCGACGGGGGTGGGGTCCAGCAGGTCCAGCCGCCTTCCCGACAGCATCCGCTGCCATGCCCGTGCAGGTGCCTTTGCCATCTCATGCCTCTTCTTGACCGGCGGAGAATGACAAAACCCGAACAGGCCCTCAAGCCTCGCCCCCGGAATTCAGGCCTGCAGTTTGTGGGGCCAGATACTGGTCTTTCCAGGGCGCGCGTTGCCGAAGCCCGGTTACGCTGCTATGTGAATGCCGAATTCAAAGATGCCCGCGGGAGAACGCCGTGAACTATCACGTCAAGGATATCGGACTGGCCGACTTTGGCCGCAAGGAACTGACAATCGCCGAGACGGAGATGCCCGGGCTGATGGCCCTGCGCGAAGAGTTCGGCAGCAACAAGCCTCTGAAAGGCGCCCGCATCGCCGGCTCGCTGCACATGACAATCCAGACCGGCGTCCTGATCGAGACGCTGGTCGCGCTTGGCGCCGAAGTGCGTTGGGCCTCGTGCAACATCTTCTCGACCCAGGACCATGCCGCCGCTGCTATCGCTGCTGCTGGCGTTCCGGTCTTTGCCCACAAGGGCGAGACACTCGAGGATTATTGGAAATTCACCGACCAGATCTTCCAGTTCAAGGAAGGTACCTGCAACATGATCCTCGACGACGGCGGGGATGCGACGCTTTACATTCTTCTTGGCGCGCGGGTCGAAAACGGCGAGCCGGACCTGATCGCAGTTCCGACCAGCGATGAAGAGGTTTGCCTGTTCAACCAGATCAAGACCCGGCTGGCGCTGTCGCCCGGCTGGTTCACCAAGCAGCGCGATGCCATTCGGGGCGTCTCGGAAGAAACGACGACCGGCGTGCACCGTCTCTATGACCTGCACAAGAAGGGCCTGCTGCCCTTCCCGGCGATCAACGTCAATGACAGCGTGACGAAGTCGAAGTTCGACAACAAGTACGGCTGCAAGGAATCCTTGGTCGACGGTATCCGCCGCGCGACCGACACGATGATGGCCGGCAAGGTCGCCGTCGTCTGCGGTTATGGCGATGTCGGCAAGGGCTCTGCCGCCTCGCTCCGCGGCGCAGGTGCGCGGGTCAAGGTGACCGAGGTCGATCCGATCTGCGCGCTTCAGGCTGCGATGGATGGCTTCGAGGTCACCCTGCTGGAAGACGAGGTTGCCACCGCCGACATCTTCATCACCACGACCGGCAACAAGGACGTGATCCGCATCGAGCATATCCGCGAGATGAAGGACATGGCTATCGTCGGCAACATCGGCCATTTCGACAACGAGATCCAAGTCGCTGCCCTGCGCAACCATAAGTGGACGAACATCAAGGACCAGGTAGACATGATCGAGATGCCCTCGGGCAACCGGATCATCCTTCTGTCCGAAGGGCGTCTGCTGAACTTGGGCAACGCGACCGGGCATCCGAGCTTTGTCATGTCGGCCAGCTTCACCAACCAGGTTCTGGCGCAGATCGAGCTTTGGACGCGCGGAAAGGATTATGCGCCCGGCGTTTATATCCTGCCGAAGCATCTGGATGAGAAGGTCGCCCGGCTGCATCTGAAGAAGATCGGCGTGAAGCTGACAGCGCTTCGCCCCGAACAGGCGGCTTATATCGGCGTCGGTGTCGACGGCCCGTTCAAGTCGGACCACTATCGCTATTGATCTTTTCTTCCGGGAAAGGAGCGGCTCCGCATCGCTGGCGGGGCCGCTTGCAGTCAGCGTATCCCCTACCGGCTGCCCCAGCGTCAATATTTCGCTTGAGCAATGACGCCGTTTCCCTAACCTGCCACCCTGCGCCCGGCGTTTTGGGGGCGGGGGGATATGCGCGCCGGCAACAGGGCGCGCCAGCAGGAGATTGTGTGGAATGAGCAAGCGCGACGAACTGATTGCGAAATATGCCGATGATTTGCGGGGCAAGTGCAAGGTCGAGCCGGACATGGCGCTTCTGACCAAAGTGACCATCGGATGCGGCCCGGCCATCTACAACGCTGACAGCTCGACCGTTGCAGGAACGGATCAGTCCGAGCTTGAAACCATCAAGACCAATTTCCTGAAGAAGAAGCTTGGCCTCGCCGACAGCCCGAAACTTGACGAGGCGCTGGCTGCGGTGATCGACACCTATGGCAAGTCGGAACGCAACAAATACCGCGCTGTTGTCTACTACCTTCTGGTCAAGCACTTCGGCAAAGAAAAGGTCTACGGCTGATCGCCTGACATTCGCATTTGAATAGAAAGCGGCGCTCTTGGCATTTGTCCGGGAGCGCCGTTTGACTTAGTTTGGCTTTATCGGGGCAGGACGCCCGGACCCTTATTCAGATCACGGGGCACCTTGGGTGCGCGTGGGGTGGCAGGAGGGTCCCGTCCGGGGTCGGGGCCCTCCTTTTCTTACATAATGCCAAGGACAATACCCATGATCGTGCAGGCGATGACGGCATAGCCGCCGTCGATCAACGTCAGGTTCCGGGGCCGGCCCGCGTAGACATAGTTCATGGCGATCCAGGGCAGCACGATGAATGCGCCAAGGCCGAAGCCACCCATCAGACCTTCCAGAAACGTGTCGAGTTCGGCCATCTGGAAGATGTGGCGCATCATCCCGGCCACGAGGATCAGCAGGGCGGCCCCGATCACGAAAGGCATGGCGCCGCGCTGCAAGGGGCGACCATCTGGCCCCACCGCGATGCCGGCCGCACTAAGCCAGGCCCGGGACAGGGCCATGTACCAGACCGCTCCAAAAACATAGGCCGCCGCAGCCGCGATGATTACTGCCCAGAATTGCATGCCAGACTCCCCAAGGCTTTCGCCAGGACCATGGGGCAGCAGACCTCAGCCGTCCAGCCCGCCCATGCGCCGGATGATTTGCCACTCCGCCTCGGTCACCGGTTGAACGGAAAGCCGTGTGTTGTTGACCAGGACCATGGACTCCAGACCCGGTTGGACCTTGCAATCCTCCAGCGTCACCGGGCGTATCATCGGCTCGATCGCCTTGATCCAGACGCAGTCCCAGCGCGGATCGTCGGTGGTGCTGTCCGGCGTGCTTTCGCGGATGACCTCGACGATGCCGACAATCTCTTTCCCGATGTTCGAGTGGTAGAAGAACCCCCGGTCACCGATCTTCATCGCCCGCATGTTGTTGCGCGCCTGATAGTTGCGTACCCCATGCCACTCTTCGCCTTCGTCTCCCTTGCCGACCTGATGGTCCCAGCCCCAGACGTCCGGCTCAGACTTGAACAGCCAGTACGCCATCAGCCGATCACCTTGTTCCACTGGATCAGCTCGGTCTTTTCGAACAGACCGGCCTTGGCGTAGGGGTCCGCCGCCGCCCAGGCCTGTGCCTGATCCATCGTGTCGACATTCAGCACCACCAGCGAGCCACACATCTGGCCGGCGTCGTCAAGAAACGGCCCCGCCATGACGACGATCCCACAAGATTTGAGGTAGTCGACATGTGCCGGCCGGTTGTCGATCCGCGTTTGCAGATGGCCGGGCTTGTCACGGCCAATGAAGGCGACGAGCATTCTTCACTCCTGTTTGAGGGGGCGGGACAGCAGGCTTTGCACAGCCTGCGTCAGGGAAATCTGGCCATCGACAAGGGCCGCGACCATGGCGGCGACGGGCATGTCGACGCCGATCCGGGCGGCAAGCGCTGTGACGGCCTTGGACGTGGCAACGCCCTCGACGGTGACGGAGGGATCGAAAGCCTCCCCGGCACCGAGCGCATGGCCGAAACGGAAGTTGCGCGACTGGAGCGACGTGCAGGTCAGAACAAGATCGCCAAAGCCCGACAACCCTGCGAGCGTTTCGCCTTGCGCCCCAAGCGCCCGGGCCAGTCGAACCATCTCCGCGTAGCCGCGGGTCATCAGGGCAGCGCGAGCAGAGTCGCCAAGGCCCGCGCCGATGACAACGCCCGCCGCAATGGCGATGACGTTCTTCAATGCGCCGCCAAGCTCGGCCCCGATGACATCGGTCGTCCGGTAGAGACGGAGCACCGAAGTGGAGAGCTGATGCTGAAGCGCGTGACCCGTCGCCTCATCCGCGCAGGCAAGCGTCAGCGCGGTCGGCAGGCCCCGGGCGATATCGGTGGCAAAGCTCGGCCCGGTCAGAATCGCGGCACGCGCTGCCGGGCAGGCTTCGGTCACCAGAGCCGTCGGACCGCGCAGCGTCGCAAGGTCAACGCCCTTGCAGCAGGCGACCAGCGCCTTGCCGTCCAGCAGGGCAGCATTCTCGGCCAGGAAACCGCCCAGAGCCTGCGTCGGGATCGCCAGAAGCACGGTTTCGACGGGATGAAGCTCTGCAATTTCGGCCGTAACAGAGACGTATTCGGGCAGTTCCACGCCCGGAAGCTTGCGGCTGATCCGTCCGTCCAGATCGTGGCCATCGCGGGCCCAAAGCCGTACCTTTCGGCCTTCGCGCGCCAGGGTGACGGCAAGTGCACTGCCAAAGGCACCGGCCCCGATGATTCCGATCATGCCTTGGCCCCTTTCTTGCCCGAGCCGATCAGCGCGGGCGCCGACTGATCCAGCGGCCAGCGCGGGCGGGCGACCAAGTCGCTGTCCTGCGGATGGCCACCGCGCGTCCGCTCGATCCCCGCCCAGGCGATCATCGCGGCGTTATCCGTGCAAAGCCGCAGGGGCGGCGCCAGGAACCTCACACGGGCCGCCACGCAAACCTGTTCCAGTGCCGACCGGATTGCCCCGTTCGCCGCCACACCTCCGGCCACGGCCAAGGCGGGCTCCGTCGGTTTGCGTTCCAGATAGGAGGCAAGCGCGCGGCGGGTCTTTTCCGCCAGAACCTCTGCGACGGCCGCTTGAAACCCGGCGCAGAGATCCCTGCGGTCCTGCACCGTGATCCCGCCCTTTTCGGCGATCAGCGCGTCGCGAGCCCGCAAAAGTGCTGTCTTCAGCCCAGAGAACGACATGTCGCAACCGGGCCGATCCAGTAGCGGCCTGGGAAAGGCATAGCGCTTCGGATCGCCCAGCCGCGCCTCGGCTTCGACCGAGGGGCCGCCTGGTTGCGGCAGGCCCAGAAGCTTCGCTGTCTTGTCAAAGGCTTCTCCGGGTGCGTCGTCGATCGTGCCGCCCAAACGCTGAAAGCTTTCGACCCCATCCACAAGCAGGAACTGGCAATGCCCGCCGGACACCAGAAGCATCAGGTATGGGAAAGAAAGGCTGTCCGTCAGCCGCGGCGTCAGGGCATGCCCTGCCAGATGATTGACCCCGATGAGTGGCAACCCTGCCCCCGCCGCGATCCCCTTTGCCGTCATCACGCCTGACAGAACTCCACCGATCAGCCCCGGTCCAGAGGTCACCGCAATCCCGTTGAGTTCATCCAGCCGGACGCCGGCCTGTTCAAGTGCCTGTTCGACGCAAAGATCAAGCCGTTCGGCATGGGCGCGGGCGGCGATTTCCGGTACGACGCCTCCGAAGGCTGCGTGCAGATCGGTCTGGCCGGAGACGACCGATGACAGGATCTGCGGGGACTGGCCGGGCGCATGCCGGACGACGGCCGCGGCAGTATCGTCGCAGCTGCTTTCCAGCCCCAGAAAGGTAAGCGTCCTGCCCATGACCGCCGATTGTCAGAAGGATATGGCGCAGGTAACACCGCAAGCATGGCCAGACAATCCCGTCACGGTGCGCCCGCCTTCCTGCTGACCCGTCCCGCGGCCCAGTCCGCAGGGTTGGCCAAAGATCTGCGCGCCCGTTTCGGTCGCGATCTGCGGATCGTTCAATCCCCATTGATGGCGCCGGTGTTCCTGACTCCGAATCCGCCGCGCCGCGACTGGACAGGCGTGCTTTTCACCTCGGCCAGTGGGGTCGAGGGTGCACGGCGGCTCTCGCTCTTGCCGGGCGGGTTCGCCTGGTGCGTTGGCGATGCGACCGCTGCGGCGGCCTGGGCGGCCGGGTATCACGCGCATTCCGCCGGCGGCGATGCGCAGGCCCTCGCCGACTTCGTGCTTCGGTCCGGTGCGCCCGGACCGCTTTTGCATGTGCGGGGGCAGGAGGTCTCCGGCAACCTGGCGCAGGCACTCAATTCTGCTGGATTAGAGACGCAAGAGGCGATCGTCTATCGACAGGACGACCTGCCTCTTTCTCGCGAGGCCAGAGACTTGCTGGCCGAAGATATCCCGGTAATCGCCCCGGTCTATTCACCCCGCACAGCCCGTCTGCTCTCGCAGCAGCTTCTTGCCGATCCGCCTGTCGCCCGGCTTTCAATCGCGGCGATCAGCCCGGCCGCCGCCCGGTCCCTGACTTTCACTCCGCCGCGACTTTCGGTTGCCCTACGCCCGGACGGCGAAGCGATGCTCGACGCAGTCGCGGGTCTACTTGCCACAGCCTCACAGCCTTGATGCCTCGACATCGCGCAGCATAATCTCAACTGTGGAAGTGCGGCTTCCAATCGAGACGGGAGGATTCGGCTGATGGCGACACAGGACACCCAGACAAAGGAGCCGGTCGAAGCCGAAGTCGTCGAGGAAATCGTCACGCCCAGCGCGGATCCACCCCCGGCCCCGACCCGGCGGGGTAACGGCGCAGGCACCTTCATTGGTTTGCTTCTGGGTGGTGTAGCCGCGGCGGCGATCGGATTTGGCTTGGCGCGGTATCTTCCGAATGGCTGGCCGATGCCTGATGTTTCGGGATTGCAGGCAGAAGTGGCGGCACAGAAGGCGACGATTGCCGACCTTCAGCAGAAACTGGCCAGCCTGCCTACCCCTGCCGCCCCAGACATTTCTGCCGATCTGGAGGCATTGCGTTCGGAATTCACGGCAAAACTGGCCGAACTGCCGGCCCCTGCACAGGACGAAACGGCGGCGGTGACCGCGCTGCAATCAAGTCTGGCGGCGCTGGACGCCCGTCTTGCGACCGTCGAAAAGCAGCCTGTCGGCGAGGCGGGCGCGGCATCTGCCACGGCTGTCGCTGCTTTCGAGCGGGAACTCCAGACCCTCCGCCAGCAGATCGAAGCGCAGGGTACCGCCGGAGCCGGGGTGACGGCTGACCTCCAGACGGCCATGGCCGATGCCAAGGCCCAGCTCGCCTCGGCCGCCGAGGCAGCAAAGCAGGTTGCCGCCGAGGCCCAGGATTCGGCCCAGGCCGCCCGAAATGAACTGGCGCTTGGGCGGGTCTCTGCAGCGCTCGAGGCGGGAGGAAGTTTCTCGTCCGCCCTGGACAATTTGCGCGCAGCCGGGCTGACCATTCCCGACGCGCTATCGGCCGATGCCGCGGGCGGTGTTCCTACACTCGTGGACCTGCAGCGGACCTTCCCCGATGCGGCGCGGGAAGGCCTTGCCGCAGCGCTCCGCGCGGATGCCGGTTCGACCTGGAGCGAGCGGGTGGGCGCGTTCCTGCGGACGCAGGCAGGGATCCGCTCCCTCACGCCGCGCGAAGGTGACGATCCAGACGCCATCCTGTCGCGGGCCGAAGCCTCGCTGGCCGGGGGCGATGTTGCCGCCGCGCTGACAGGAATCGCCAGCCTGCCTGAACCTGCCCAGGCCGCGATGGCTGCATGGGTTGCCGATGCGACGAAACGGCAGGCGGCGCTGGATGCGCTTGCGGGGCTGAGCGCCAGCCTTGCGGCGAAATAGGGGAACGCCATGATCTGGTCCGCCACCAAGGTTGTTCTCTTCGTCCTCATCATCGCGCTGCTCGCGCTTGCCGCAGGATGGCTTCTCGATACCGGCGGCGGCATCCGCATCGCTGCGTCCGGCTACGAATTCACCCTCGGCCCACTTCAGGCGGTAATCCTCGCGCTGTTGGCGACGGGCCTGATCTGGCTGATTCTGCGCATTGTCGGCTTCGTGGTGGCGATCCTGCGCTTCATCAACGGCGATGAGACCGCGATCACCCGCTACTTCGATCGCAACCGTATCGAAAAGGGCTACCAGGCGTTCTCCGAAGGTATGCAGGCGCTGGCGGCCGGTGAGCCGAAACTGGCCCTCAGCCGCGCGGCCAAGGCGGAGCGCTATCTGAAGAAGCCGGAACTGACGACGCTCCTGACCGCCCAGGCTGCCGAGGCGGCGGGCGATCACCTGAAGGCCACCGAAGCCTACAAGGCCCTTCTCTCCAACCCCGAGTCTCGTTTCATCGGCATCCGCGGCCTCATCAAGCAGAAGCTCGATGAGGGCGACAGGGAAACTGCCCTGAAACTGGCTCAGAAAGCCTTCGAGCTGAAGCCACGCCATCAGGAGACGCAGGACCTGCTCCTGGCACTTCAGGCCGAAAGCAGCGACTGGTCGGGCGCCCGGACGACGCTTGGAGCCAAGTATCGCAGTGGCGCCATCCCGAAGGATGTTCACCGGCGCCGCGACGCCGTCCTTGCCCTGCAGGAAGCGAAGGCAATCCTGGATTCGGAGTCTTCGGTCGAAGCGCAAGAGGCGGCGATCCAGGCGAACCGCATGTCACCCGATCTGGTGCCCGCGGCCGCAATGGCTGCCCGCAGCTACATCGCCCGCGGCGACAGCAAGAACGCAACCCGTGTGCTGAAAAAGGCCTGGGCCTCGCAACCCCATCCGGACCTTGCGGCGGCCTTTGCCGAGATTGCGCCCGACGAAACCCCGGCGCAGCGGTTGAAGCGGTTCGGCACCTTGACGTCGCAGAACCCGGAAAATGACGAAACCCGGATGCTTCTGGCCGAACTCAATCTCGCGGCCGAGGATTTTCCCGGCGCCCGCCGCGCGCTTGGTGATCTGCCGACGCGCCATCCGACTCGGCGGAGCCTGGCAATCATGGCCGCGATCGAGCGCGGCGAGGGGGCCGACGAAGCGGTGGTGCGCGGCTGGCTGGCGCGCACCTTGACGGCGCCGCGTGGCCCGCAATGGGTCTGTGACAAGTGCAACAGCATTCATTCAAGCTGGACCCCGGTTTGCGACAACTGCGGTGGCTTCGACACACTGTCCTGGCGCGAGCCGAAGGAAACCACTGGTCCAAGCGCCACCCAGTCCGAGTTGTTGCCCCTGCTGGTCGGAGAGACCGCGCCCGAACCCGAAGATCTTGCGGAAGACGATACGGGACCGCCCGCCAAGACCTGAAAATTGGGGCTACCCACTCCGCCGCGACGATGCTAATGAGCGGCGCGCGCGGCCAAATCGGCCCCGCGCAAGAGAAGTTGCCGGTGTAGCTCAGCTGGTAGAGCACGTCATTCGTAATGATGGGGTCGGGGGTTCGAGTCCCTTCACCGGCACCACTTACCAGACCCAAAGCCCTGCAATTGCAGGGCTTTTTGGTTTATTAGCTCATTCAGCCCCACAATTGGCCCCACAACCTCCTGAAGCCTACCTAAGCACCTACTAACGGACGGATGTGCCTGAGGTGTTCCTGCAGGTACAATAAGCACTTCAGACGGAGCACAAATCAGGCGAGAAGGTCGCCTAGTTCCTATCTGCCCCTGACAAGTCTCAAGAGCCCAACTTGCTGCAGATCCCGCGCAATCCGCCGGCGAGACCGAGTCCACCTAGCACCGTGGATCATGAGGAGCGGCGGGTAGAGCGCGGGTCACGTGAGTGAGCCGAAAGAAGGCGATCCCAACGGCTTTGCGGCTCTCCCCATCATGCGAGAATGAAGGTGCCCATTTGCTGTGGTCGGCGAAACGGCGAACAGGAACGGCCGCTCTCTGCAGCTTCTGAACGGTCGATGGAGACATCATTTAGTGAACTGCATAATCCGCACCAGCATCGGCTGCGAAGTCGATACCGAACGATCGCCGCCGCTCACGACGGTCTCCTTTAATGTCCGCCTGTGAAGACGAGCACTTTCACGGGCGCGATGACGGCCTGCATCCGCAGGATCAGCGCATGGACGAGGCCGACCGTGTCGATCACAT
>JAYRKT010000033.1:0-52594 GCA_041905595.1 Rhodobacter sp. | reverse complement strand
AGCCATTCCTCGGTCTTCCACATGGACCAGACCAAGGTCATGGACGGCACCTTCTGCTCGATCCTGTCCTGGTACGACAACGAATGGGGCTTCTCCAACCGCATGGCCGACACCGCCGTCGCCATGGGAAAGCTCATCTGACGCGCAGTTTCGGGCCGGTCACATCTTGTGATCGGCCCAGATCAATTTGACGATTCACCTCGGGCCACACTGACGTTAAGGCAGGCCCATGGATATCGCCGCTCTCCTTGGAATCCTGGCCGGCCTGTTCGTGGTCATCGCGTTGTGCGATCCGCTGGCAGAGCGGCTGCGTCTACCGGTCAGCGTGGTTCTTGCAGCCGCTGGCATCGCCATCGGCGCGGGAGCGGCGTTCTTCTGGTTCACGCCACTGACCAATGCCCTGAACCCGGTGGCGCTCGCAATCCTGCGCCTGCCGATCTCGTCCGATGTCTTCCTGTTCGTCTTCCTTCCGACCCTGATTTTCCAGGTCTCGCTGTCGCTCAACCTGCGGCGGATGATGGATGACTGGGTGCCGATCCTGGTCCTTGCGGTGGTGGCTGTCGCCGTGGCGACCGTGGTCATCGGCCTGGCGCTGACGCCCTTCACCACCCTGCCCCTGACCGCCTGCCTGCTGATCGGGGCGATCGTCTCGACCACAGATCCGTCCGCTGTTGTCAGCATCTTCCGGTCGACCCCTGCCCCGCAACGGCTGGCGCGGATCGTCGAGGGTGAAAGCCTGCTGAACGACGCCGCCGCCATCGCGCTTTTCGGGGTGTTCATCAGCTTCGTCACCGTCACCACCCAGGATAATCCCGCTATCGGCGCGGCCCTGGCCGGCTTTCCCTGGCTGGTCCTGGGTGGCGGCGCCGCGGGCTGGCTGGTCGCCCGGCTGGCGGTCTGGCTGATGGCCAAGGTCGCGGACTATCCGCTCGGGCAGATCTCGATCTCGCTCGCGATCCCCTATGCGGCGTTCCTGATCGCGGACGAGCTTATCCATGCCTCGGGCGTGATCGCCGTCGTCGCCGCCGGCATGACGGTGAACCTTGTCGCTCCGGGGCGGATGTCGCCGCCGGCCTTCACCAAGCTCTCGGACACCTGGGACCTGCTCGCCTACTGGGCCGGATCGCTGATCTTCATGCTCGCCGCGATCCTGATCCCGCGGCTTCTGTCGGGGCTGGGCCTGCACGACCTCCTTCTGATCGGGGTGACGGTCGTGGCGGCGCTGTTCGCCCGGGCGCTGGTCCTTTTCGGCCTCCTGCCCCTTCTGACTGTCCTGAGGCTTTCACCCAAGGTCGAGCGGCCCTACCGGCTGGCGATCCTGTGGGGCGGCCTGCGGGGCGCCGTCACACTGGCGCTGGCGCTGGCCGTCACCGAAAGCGCCGGCGTGCCCCCGGGCGTCAAGCGTGAGGTCGGCATCATCGCCACCGGCTTTACCCTGTTCACCCTGCTGGTGCAGGGCACGACCCTGCGCCGGGTGATCGCCTTCCTTGGCCTCGACAGGCTGTCGCCGCTGGATCTTGCCCTGTCGAAGCAGGTCGTCGCCGTGGCCCTTCAGACCGTGCGCGAAACGGTTGCGGAATCCACCCGCCAGCTCGGGTTGCAAAAGACCCTTGTCCGCGACGAGGCAAAGCGGTTTGCCGCCCGGCTTGATACCGCGGTCGAGGCGGCGGACGATGGCGAGGGCATCCAGGACCGCGACCGCATCACCCTCGGGCTTGTCGCACTGGCCGGGCAAGAGCGCGATCTGGTGCTGGTCGCCTTCCGGGACCGTCTGGTTGGGGCACGCCTTGCCGACCGGATGCTGGCCGAAGCCGACCGGCTGATCGAAGCGACGCGGCTTGGCGGCCGGTCCGGCTACCGGATCGCGGCGCGGGCCGCGCTGCGCCCCGGCCGCTGGACTCGCCTGGCCGAGCTTCTGCACAACAGCCTGTCGATCTCCGCCCCGCTGGAACGCGAGACGGCCGACCGCTTTGGCCGGGTCATCGCCCAGACGGTGATCCAGCGACAGCTTCACGACTTCATCGACCGGCGCATCCTGCGCATCCACGGCCGCCGCGTCGCTGACCTGCTGCATGAGCTTCTCCACCGGCGCGAGGAAGAGACGGCAACGGCCCTTGAGGCGCTGCGTCTGCAATATCCCGGCTATGCCGAGGAACTCGAACGGCGGATGATCCGGCAGATCGCGCTCCAGCTTGAAGCTGCCGAGTACGACCAGTTGACCCAGGACGGCCTGATTGGTCCGGAACTGCGATCGGACCTGATGACCCAGATCGGGAAGCGGCAACGCCAGATCGACGAGCTTCCCGACCTGGACCTGGCCCTGCAAAAAACCGAACTGGTGCGCCGTTTTCCGCTGTTCGCCGGCATGGACGCCGAGCAGCAGGTCCAGCTCTCGAACCGGCTGCACACCGTTTATGCCGCACCGGGGGACGTGCTGCTGCACGAGGATGAGCGGCCGCGCCGGGTCTGGTTCATTGCATCGGGCGCAGTCGAGGTTCTGCGCGCCGGCCAGAAGAACCTGTTGGGCCGCGGAGACATGTTCGGACAACTCGCCGTCCTGACAGGCCAGGCACGCAAGGCCCGGGTGACGGCCGTAGCCCGATGCACGCTTCTGACACTGGACGATGCCGGGTTTCTTGCCCTGATCCGCAGCAACGAAGCCTTCGCCGGCCAGGCCGTTGCCGAAGCCGAGAAACGCGGCGTCAAGATCGACCTTGCCGCACTTGCTGCGCCCCCGTCCCGTCCGGAACGCCGCTTCGCGCGGTTGCGCACGGTGCTTGGCGGATGGCGTCGCGCCTGACACTGCCACTTATGCGCCTATCGATTGACATATGCGCTCAACGCATATCCGATCGACCGGATTGGCGGTTGTTAGCGCTATCAGATTACATAAATTCCACTTGCGGAACGGAGAGACCAATCCGGGTCTGTCGGACCGCAGATGAAAGGATATCAAAATGCTGAACGTGATCGCACGCTTCAAGGAAGCTGCTCGCAAGCAGGTTCTTTACCGTCGCACGCGGCAGGAAATCGAAAACATGCCGCTCGACATCGCGCTTGACCTCGGGATCTACCGCGGGGACGCCGAAAGGATCGCCCGGGAAGCCGTTTACGGCTACTGAGGGCGCGCCCCGTCGGGGGTGTCAGACAGGGAATTCAGGGGCTGGTTCGGAAGAACCGCCCCTTTTTCTTTTCAGCGCAACTTGCGCAGAAGCGCCTCATCGACGGTCGGCGTGACGAATTTCGAAACATCGCCGCCAAGGCGCGCGATTTCCTTGACCAGCTTTGACGCGATGGCCTGCCTCCGGGCATCTGCCATCAGGAACACGGTCTCAATGCTGGAATCGAGCGCGCGGTTCATTCCGACCATCTGGAATTCATACTCGAAATCTGCCACCGCACGGAGGCCACGGACGATTACAGAGGCGCCCACATCCCGGGCGCAGTCAATCAGCAAGTTCTCGAACGGATGCACGACGATCTCGCCGCCCGTCCGGGCTATAATCTGCTGGCATTCGTCCTCGACCATGGCGACACGCTCTTCCAGGCTGAAAAGCGGGCCCTTGTCACGGTTGATCGCGACGCCGATCACCAGCCTGTCGACCAGAGCCATCGCCCGCTGGATGATGTCGATATGCCCAAGCGTCACCGGGTCGAAGGTGCCGGGATAAAGACCGATGCGCATGGAACCCCTCTCGTTGCCCCGGGCGCCACGCAACATTATTGCGCGGGGCTTTGCAAGCGCGAAAGTGTCCCGGTCGCCTGCGGCTCAATAGCCCTTGATCATGCCCTCGAGCGCATCCTTCTCGGCGGCCAGTTCCGCCAGGCGCGCCTTGACGACATCGCCGATCGAAATCAGCCCGATCATCTGCCCGCCCTCGATCACCGGCATGTGGCGGAAACGCCCGTCGGTCATAGTCTGCAGCACGTCCAGCGCCGTCTCTGACCGTCCGCAACTGACGATCTTCGAGGTCATCACCTGTTCGACCTTCTTGGTTAGGCAGGAGGTTCCGTATTTGCCCAACTCGCGCACCACATCGCGCTCGGACAGGATTCCGGCGACCGTCTTGCCATCCACCGAAACCACGACAGCCCCGATCCTGTGCGCCGACAAGAGTTCGACCGCCTCGTTCAGGGTCGCACTCGGCGCGATAGTGATGGTGCCGGTTTGCGGCTTCATCGACAGGATCTGCTGGACGATCATCAATACCTCCGTTCCCTTTATTGCTCTCAGCGTCGCGCCTGCGCAACTTTCTGTCAAGCAATGGTTTCCAGCCGCTGCACCTCCTTTCGGACGCCCTGAGCGAGCAGGTCGGCGAAGCGATTAAGGCGGGCGACACGGCGGTCGTCGGCATGGCGGATCAGCCAGAAAGCCCGGGTCAGCGCGACCTCGTCGGGCAGGACCTTCACCAGTTCCGGCGCGGCTGGCATGGCGAACATGTGCACGACGCCCACGCCTGCCCCATGCCGCAGCCAGTTCAGTTGCACCGAGACCGAATTCGAAGCCAGACCCACCGTCTCGGCCCCGACTTCCGACAGGTAGTCGAGTTCCTTGTCGAAGATCATGTCGGGAATATAGCCGACGTAGCGCCGCCCTTTCAGGTCGGCCGTCGTCCGGACTTCCCCGGCCCGGGCGAGATAGTCCCGGCTTGCGGCCAGGCACAGCCTGTAGTCCGTCAGTTTCTGCACAGTCAGCCGCCCCGCCGAGGGCGGCGAGACCCCGACCGCCATGTCGGCCTCGCGCTTCGAGAGGTTGAAGACGCGGGGAAGCGCCACGATCTGCACCTCGAGCCCGGGATTGGCGTCGCAGATCGCCGCCACCACCTGCGGCAGCAGGTAGTTCGCGCAACCGTCCGGCGCGCCGATGCGGATCTGGCCTGACAGGCCCTGTTCGCCGCCGCGCAACTCCTCGGCCGCGGCGCCCATCGCCTGTTCGGCGCGTTCCGCATGGGGCAGCAAGCGCTGGCCGGCCTCGGTCAGCGCATATCCTTGCGGGCCCTTGAGAAACAAACGCGCGTCCAGATCCTCTTCCAGCCGCGCGATCCGCCGCCCGACTGTGGCCGGGTCGATGCGCAGCACCCGACCGGCCGCCGACAGGCTTTCTGCCCGCGCCACCGCGAGGAACACCCGAAGGTCATCCCAGTCCGCCATCACCCACCTTTGCAGGAATGCAAAACGATTTTGGAATCTTGCCGCTGTTCGGCGCATTTCCGCAAGCCTATTCTGGCGGCAACGCATCAGGGAGGATCCCATGAAAGAACTGACCCACTGGATCAACGGCAAGCATGTGAAAGGCACGTCGGGCCGTTTCGCGGACGTCTTCAACCCGGCAACGGGCGAAGTGCAGGCCAAGGTGCCGCTCGCCTCGAAGGCAGAGCTGGACCACGCCGCGTCCGAGGCCGCGAAGGCCCAGGTCAAATGGGGCGCCACCAACCCGCAGCGCCGGGCGCGCGTGATGATGGAATTCGTCCGCCTGCTGAACCGCGACATGCAGAAGCTGGCCGAAGTGCTGTCCAGCGAACACGGCAAGACGGTCCCGGACGCCAAGGGCGACATCCAGCGTGGCCTCGAGGTCATGGAGTTCTGCATCGGCGCGCCGCAGATGCTGAAGGGCGAGTTCACCGACTCGGCCGGCCCCGGCATCGACATGTATTCCATGCGCCAGCCGGTGGGTGTGGCGGCGGGCATCACGCCCTTCAACTTCCCCGCCATGATCCCGATGTGGAAGATGGGACCGGCGCTGGCTTGCGGCAACGCCTTCATCCTGAAGCCGTCCGAGCGTGACCCCTCGGTTCCGCTGATGCTGGCGGAACTGATGCAGGAAGCCGGCCTGCCCGATGGCGTTCTGCAGGTCGTCAACGGCGACAAGGAAGCGGTCGACGCGATCCTCGACAACCCCGAGATCGGCGCGATCGGCTTCGTGGGCTCGACCCCGATCGCCGAATACATCTATGGCCGCGGCTGCTCGAACGGCAAGCGCGTGCAGTGCTTCGGCGGTGCCAAGAACCACATGATCATCATGCCGGATGCCGACATGGATCAGGCCGCCGACGCGCTGGTCGGCGCAGGCTATGGCGCGGCAGGTGAGCGCTGCATGGCGATCTCGGTCGCGGTTCCCGTGGGCGACGCCACGGCGGATGCGCTGATCGAGCGGCTGATCCCGCGGATCGAAAAACTGAAGGTCGGCCCCTATACTGCCGGCGATGATGTGGATTACGGCCCGGTCGTGACCGCCGCCGCCAAGGCCAACATCCTGAAACTCGTCGAGTCCGGCGTGAAACAGGGCGCGAAACTCGTGGTCGATGGCCGGAACTTCAAGCTGCAGGGATATGAGGACGGCTTCTTCGTCGGCCCGCACCTGTTTGACCACGTTACCCGCGACATGGACATCTACAAGAAGGAAATCTTCGGGCCGGTGCTCTCGACCGTGCGCGCCAAGACCTATGAAGAGGCCCTCGGCTATGCCATGGACCACGAATACGGCAACGGCACCGCGATCTTCACCCGCGACGGCGACACCGCGCGCGATTTCGCCAACCGCGTCAACGTCGGCATGATCGGGATCAACGTGCCGATCCCGGTGCCGCTGGCCTATCACACCTTCGGCGGCTGGAAGAAATCGGCCTTCGGCGACTTGAACCAGCACGGCCCGGACGCCTTCCGCTTCTACACAAGGACCAAGACCATCACCTCGCGCTGGCCGAGCGGAATCAAGGAAGGCGCGAGCCTGAACTTCAAGCCGATGGACTGACCAGCATGGCGCAGTTTTGCAGCGGCCCCGGAACCTCCGGGGCCGTTTCGCGTTGAGAGACAATAATTCGCCAGATTCCGCCGATGGCCGGCGCGGAAGGATGACCTTGTCCGCAAGGCGCGCTAGGTCGACCGGACAGCGAAAGCGAGGAGCCTGATGAAACGTCTTGCCATTGCCGCCACCCTCCTGACCGCACTGGTCACAGTTCCGGTCACGGCCGAGGCGAAGGGATGCCCACCCGGGCTCGCCAAGAAATCCCATGCGTGCATTCCGCCCGGACAGGCCAACAAGATGTACCGGTATGACGATGATGACGACCACGAGCACTCGCAGCACCGCCATGGCACCTACATCACCGATTACGACTATGAACGCCTGCGCTACCCCGAACGCTATGGCTTGCCGCCGCTGCGCCCCGGCGAACGCTATTACATTGCCGACAACCAGATCTACCGGGTCGACAGCCAGACCTACAAGATCCTGAACCTGATCGGCGCGGTTTCGGCGTTTCTGAACTAATCGGTTGATCGGCAACCCTGCGGCATCCTAGGTCTGGGTCACCCGTTCGCAGGACCGCAAATGACAATCTGGACCGACACCGACCTCTTTGCCGGCCTTGACGCTCTTGCGCGCGACACGCTCGCGCGGCTGCTCCCTGCCGATGTGGCAAAGGGGGTCGCGCTTTTTCATCCCGGCGATGCCGCCAAAGGATTCGTCGTGGTCCTGTCCGGCCGGATCGAGGTCTATATGACCGGCCCGACCGGGCGCGAAATCCTGCTCTACGCCGTCGAACCTGGCCAGAGCTGTGTCCAGACGACGCTTGGCCTTCTTGGCGGCGAGGATTACTCGGGCGAGGCGATCGCGGCGACCGACTGCCGGTTGGTGCTGATCCCCCGAACGACATTCCTGACCCTGATGGACGGTTCCGCAGCCTTCCGCCACTTCGTCTTCGCCGCTTTCGCGCAGAGGATGCAGGGGATGATGCAGGTGCTGGAGCGGGTCGCGTTCACCCGGGTCGAATGCCGGCTTGCGGCCGAACTGCTGCGCATCGCCGTGGGGGGCGAGGTACATGCCACCCAGGCCGAACTCGCCACCCGCATCGGCTCGGCGCGCGAGGTGGTGACGCGCCGTCTCGACCAGTTTGCCAGCCGGGGCTGGGTGACGACCGAGCGTGGCCGTGTCAGCCTGACCAATGTTCCTGCCCTGCGCCGCCTCGCGGCTGCCGGAGAAGATTGATCGCGCTTGGTGACGTTGTCACAGATGCGCGACGCCCTTCGTGCCAAGGTCGGCCCATGCCCCGCAAGCAGGGGCGCAGCAAAGGGAATAACACCATGTTCACCACCAATGTCGGCGGCCTCGACCGCATCCTGCGCATCGTCATCGGGCTGGCGCTGCTCGTCTGGTTCTTCGTCGATCAGGGCACCGGCTTCTGGCATTTCGCAAAGCTGATCGGGATCGTTCCGTTGCTGACCGGCGTCTTCAGCACCTGTCCGCTCTATTCGATCCTGGGCATCAACACCTGCCCGATGAAGGCCTGACCCCTCAGTCGCCCTCAAGCGCGCGCAGACGCCGCGAGAAGGTGGGGCCATCCGGCCCCTCCGCCCCCTGCCGCGGGATGATTGCCTCCTGCATGACCTGGTCGAAGGGCACATCGGTGCGGATTGCGCCATGGTCATAGAGGTATTGCGGGAAATATCCCGAAAGGAGCACCCGCCAGTTCAGCGGCAGGCCCGGCTCGATCTTGCGGGCCAGTCGCCAGACCACGGTCGTACAGTTGGTGGTCAGGGTGTTGTAGAATTCCGGCTCACGCGCCAGCTGGTTGCCGAGCGTCAGATACTCCAGGAACAGCTCTTTCCGCCGTTCGGGGCCAAGATTGAGCGCGAAGATGCGCACGGTTTCCGGCGGGGCATCACGCACATCGGTCCGCAGGCGGATGATGTCGCGCTCTTCCGCCGCCAGCAGGACCAGTGTGTAAAGCCGGAAGAAGCCGCCGATTGTGGTATAGACCTGACCCTTGGCCTTGCGCGTCTCGGCCGAGAAGACGACATGCTGGCCGTCCTTGAATCCGAATCCGACCAGCACATGGGCGATCGCGGGGTTGCCCCAGACCGAGGTGTACAGGTCTACCGAGGTGATCTCATCGAGATTGTAGCTCTTCTGCTCCCACCGGGCGGTGAAATCGCTGGTGGTTCGCCAGTCGAAATCACGCACATGGTGCAGCGTGGCGATGTTGCCGGTGATCTCGGAGGTGACGCCGAACTCGACATCGGGCTGCCAGTCCCGGTCGTTTGACGGCCGGATCGAGTTCCACCAGACCGCCGCGAGGAAGAACAGAACACCGGCCGAAAGCCAGACGGTCCACACATTGTTGGCCCACCACAGCCGGGCGAGCGCGACGGCGGCAACGAGGATCAGAATCTGGATGGCGATGCGGCCGACGCCATCGAACTGGTAATGAACAGCCAGAAGCAGAAGGACAAGGAACGGCAGGATCAGCAGCAACTGGAACGCCCGCATCAGGAGGTGCCGCCGGCCTGGCGGAGAGGATCGGAAATTTAGTCCGAAGCCGTTCTTACCGCCTGCCATCGCGTCCCGCATCCCCAGTCTTGCCGGGTCTTTGCCCGTCTCGCCGCATAGACTGTCATGCTTCGTGGCTTTGCGCCACCCGGGGCGCCTGGGGACTCGGCGGGGGGCCGCGCGTCGGGTCGCGCTATTCGGCGGCAACCCGCCGCGTCTTGAGCATGTCCTTCAGGTAGCGGCCGGTATGGCTGCGCTCGACCTTGGCGATGTCCTCGGGCGTACCGGTCGCGACGATCTCGCCGCCGCCGTCGCCGCCCTCGGGACCGATGTCGATGATCCAGTCGGCAGTCTTGATGACGTCGAGGTTGTGCTCGATCACGATGACCGAATTTCCCTGCTCGACCAGTTCATGCAGAACCTCAAGAAGCTTGCGTACGTCCTCGAAATGCAAACCTGTTGTTGGCTCGTCCAGGATGTAAAGCGTCCGTCCGGTCGCCCGGCGGCTCAGTTCCTTCGACAGCTTCACCCTTTGCGCCTCGCCGCCCGACAGCGTCGTCGCCTGCTGTCCGACCTTGATGTAGCCAAGGCCCACCTGCACCAGCGCATCCATCTTCTCGCGGATCGCGGGGACAGCCTGGAAGAAGCCCTGCGCATCCTCGACCGTCATCTCAAGAACATCGGCTATGCTCTTGCCTTTGAACTTGATTTCCAGCGTCTCTCGGTTGTAGCGATGGCCCTTGCAGGTCTCGCAGGTGACATAGACGTCGGGCAGGAAGTGCATCTCGATCTTGATGACGCCGTCGCCCTGGCAGGCCTCGCAACGCCCGCCCTTGACGTTGAAGCTGAACCGACCCGGCTGATAACCGCGCGCCTTGGCCTCGGGCAGGCCCGCGAACCAGTCGCGGATCGGGGTGAAGGCGCCGGTATAGGTCGCGGGGTTCGACCGTGGGGTGCGACCGATCGGGCGCTGGTCGATGTCGATCACCTTGTCGAGATGCTCGAACCCTTTGATCGTCTCGCAGGGCGCGGGTGTTTCATGCGCGCCGTTCAGGCGCAGGGCCGCGGTCTTGAACAGCGTCTCGATGGTCAGCGTCGACTTGCCGCCCCCTGAGACGCCGGTGATGCAGACGAACTTGCCGAGCGGGAAGTCGACCGTCACATGCTTGAGGTTGTTGCCGGTTGCATCGACCACGGTCACCTTCTTGCCGTTGCCCTTGCGCCGTTCGGCCGGAATCGCGATTTCGCGTGTTCCGGCAAGGTATTGGCCGGTGAGGCTAACCGGATCGGCGGCGATCTGCGCGGGCGTGCCATGCGCGATGACCTGTCCGCCATGCACGCCCGCGCCGGGACCGATGTCGAAGACGTAATCCGCCTCGCGGATCGCATCCTCGTCATGCTCGACCACGAGGACGGTGTTGCCCTGGTCGCGCAGGTTCTTGAGCGTCGTCAGCAGCCGGTCATTGTCGCGCTGGTGTAGACCGATGGACGGCTCGTCGAGGACATAGAGCACCCCGGTCAGGCCCGAACCGATCTGGCTCGCCAGACGGATCCGCTGTGACTCGCCGCCGGACAGGGTGCCGGCATTCCGAGACATCGTCAGGTAATCCAAACCAACGTTCACAAGAAATCCGAGCCGCTCGCGGATCTCCTTCAGGATCGCCCGGGCAATCTCGTTCTTCTGCGCCGAAAGCGTGGCCGGGACCGTCTCGATCCAGGCATAGGCTTCCTTGATCGACATCTGGACGACCTGGCCGACATGCAGCCCGGCGATCTTGACGGCCAACGCCTCCGGCTTCAGCCGGTAGCCGTGGCAGGTATGGCAGGGTCGGTTGTTCTGGTAGCGCTCCATCTCCTCGCGTGACCAGGCAGAGTCGGTCTCGCGGTAGCGGCGTTCCATGTTCGGGATCACGCCCTCGAACACGCGGGAGACCTGATAGACCCGGCCCGCCTCGTCATAGCGGAAGGTGATCTCTTCCTCGCCCGAGCCGTAGAGGAAGACCTGCTGCGCTTTCTCCGGCAGGTCCTTCCACTTCTTGCGCTTGTCGAAACCGTAATGAGTGGCGATCGCGTCGATGGTCTGGGTGATGTAGGGCGATTTCGACTTGGCCCAGGGCGCAATCGCCCCGCCCGCCAGTGTCAGCCCCTGATCCGGCACGACGAGCCGTTCGTCGAAGAACAGCTCCACCCCCAGGCCGTCGCAGGCCGGGCAGGCGCCGAAGGGCGCGTTGAACGAGAACAGGCGCGGTTCGATCTCGGGGATGGTGAAGCCGGAAACCGGACAGGCGAAGTTCTCGGAATAGGTGATGCGCTGCGGTTCGCCCTCGGCAGGCGCTGTCTCGATGATGGCGATGCCGTCGGCCAGATCAAGCGCGGTGCGGAAGCTGTCGGCAAGCCGCGTCTCGATCCCCTCGCGCACGACGATCCGGTCCACCACCACGTCGATGTCATGGCGCAGCTTCTTGTCGAGCGTCGGCGCTTCCTCGATCTCGTAGAACTGACCGTCGACCTTGACGCGCTGGAAGCCCTGCTTGCGGAGTTCCAGGAATTCCTTGCGGTATTCGCCCTTGCGGTCTCGCACGATCGGAGCCAGCAGGTAGGCGCGCGTCCCCTCCTCCATCGCCATGACCGCATCGACCATGTCCTGCACCTGCATGGCGGTGATCGGCAGGCCGGTCGCGGGCGAAAAGGGCGTGCCGACGCGGGCGAAGAGCAGGCGCAGGTAGTCGTAGATCTCGGTGACTGTGCCAACGGTCGAGCGCGGGTTCTTCGAGGTTGTCTTCTGCTCGATCGAGATCGCGGGCGAGAGGCCCGAGATATGGTCGACATTCGGCTTGCCCATCATGTCGAGGAACTGGCGCGCATAGGCCGAGAGCGACTCGACATAGCGGCGCTGCCCCTCGGCATAGATGGTGTCAAAAGCGAGCGAGGATTTGCCCGAGCCCGACAGCCCGGTGATCACCACCAGCTGGTCGCGCGGGATATCGACGTCGATGCCCTTGAGATTGTGCTCGCGCGCACCGCGAACCTCGATGAACTTCTGCTCGGCCATGAAAGCCCCCAACACCCGGACCCGCTGATAGATAGGCGAAGGGAACCGAGTCTCCAATGCGAAATTGTGAACGAATGGTGAACAAGTATAAGGTCAATGACAAGGGCGATGGCGAAACGGGCATACTGCCGTTGACATTCAATTTACCGAATTTAAATCTGGGCGAACCAGGCCCCTCCTGCAACCCACAAGGACTGCCATGTTGAACCTCTTCCGCTCTTCCGGCCCCAAGGTATCCCCCATCGCCCCGGCCGACGCCATTGCCCGGGCCCAGGCAGGGGCATTGACCCTGCTCGATGTCCGCGAGGTGGCCGAGGTGGCCGCTTCAGGGAAGGCCAAGGGTGCGGTTCACATCCCGCTTGGCCTCGTGACGGTCAAGGCGGACCCCAAGGCGCCCGATCTTGATCCGCGCCTGTCACCGGACAAGCCGGTCGCGGTCTACTGCATGATGGGCGGCCGCAGTGCGAAGGCGGCCGAGGCGCTGGTCGCGATGGGATATACCGAGGTCTATAACCTCGGTGGGCTCTCGAACTGGACCGGTGCCGGCGGGGCAGTCGAAAAGGCCTAAAGCCGCTGCCTGCGGTATGCCTGCCAGGCATGCATCAGGATGCCGCCCGCACAGAGTGGCACCGCGAACCACACCACCCCTGCAGAGCCAAAGCTTGCCACCAGCGCCGCCAGGATCGGCGTTCCGCTGGTGGTTCCAAGATTGCCGAGCTGCGCCACCGCACCAGAGGCTCTGGCCCGGTCCGCTTCGACCGGGTTCAGCTGCGGGATCGAGGCGAAGGACGCCCCCTGCACCATCCCGAGCGCAGCAGTCAGCGTCAGCGCCGCCGCAAGCCTGACCGGCGGCATTCCCCAGAACAGGCCCATCACGATAGCTGCACCGAGGGCAACCGCAAATCCGCCCTCCACGATCCTCACGGCAGGCAGGTGCTTCAACAGCCAGACGCCGAGCGTCAGCGAAACGCCGATGCTGAGAAGCGGCATGACCGTAGCGGCGACAGCCCGGTCCTTGCCCAGCATCGGCGGCAGAAGGGTGAGCAGCGCGACATAGAGCATCGTGTAGAAGACGAAGCCGGTCGCGGGGGCGGCAATCCGGGGTGAGCGGTAGATCTCGACGTGCTGGGCAAGGACGCCCCCTTGCGGCAGATCGCGAGCCGCGACTGGCGGGTGGGGCGGCAACAAGGCCCAGATTATGACCGTCATGGCCGCCATGTAGGCCGAATGCGCCAGGAACAACGCCCCTGCCCCGTGCGCGATGAACCAGCCGCCGACCAACGCCAGAAGCGCATAGGACAGACCGAAGAAAGTGGACCAAAGGGTCATTGCGAAGCCCTGATGGCGCGGCGGCGCCGTCTGCGCGATCAGCACTGGCCCGACCACGACGATGGCAAGGTGCGATAGGCCCTCGACGATACGGCTGGCCATCATCAGCGGGTAAGACGGGAGGGTCGCCTGAGCGGCCGAGATGACGGCACCCGCCGCCAGCGCCACGAGGAGAACGCGGCGCAGACCAAGACGTTCGACGATAATCCCCGCAGTCGTGCCGAAGACCAGCCCGACCAGGCCCACGACCGAAACCATGAAGGCGACGCGGCCGATTCCGCCGTAATGGGCGACAAGCAGGTCATATAGGATGCTGATCTTGCCGAACTGCGCTGCGGCCCCAAGGCCGGCCGCCCAGAGCGCGAAGATGATGGGAAACGGTCGTGCATGCAGGGATGTCATGCCCCTGCCTAGCAAGGCAGGGCGGAATGCTCCATCCCGGATGCGACAAATGGAAAAGGGGCGGCCCGTCCCTTGGCCGCCCCTTCCGATTTGCCGAGGTTGTCCCGACCCCGGCTGCCTGCGCCAGCGCCAGATGGCGCAGGTATCCCTCTTCGTCGATCCTGTCCCGGGATCGTCTTCGGGCTTGAGGACAATCTGCCGGCTGTTCGTGGCGGATTTTCTGCGCATTTTCGGGACTTTCGGGGCTTTTCGTGGCCCGTCGGCAAATAGCGGAAACACTGGGCAGGCGGCTGCGGGATTGTTGCCACCTGACGCAAGTCCACAAGCAAAAGGGGCAGGACGACCGCCCTGCCCCCTTGCGATTCCACCGCCACGATTCGTCAGATGTGAAGCGCGCGGCCGTAGGCGTCGAGCACCGCTTCGTGCATCATCTCGCTGAGCGTTGGATGCGGGAAGACCGTCTCCATCAGCTCGGCTTCGGTGGTCTCCAGTGTGCGGCCGACAACATAGCCCTGGATCAGCTCGGTCACTTCGGCGCCGATCATGTGGGCGCCGAGCAATTCGCCTGTCTTGGCATCGAAGACGGTCTTGATCATCCCCTCGGATTCGCCAAGGGCAATGGCCTTGCCGTTGCCGATGAAGGGGAAGCGGCCGACCTTGACGGCATATCCCGCCGCCTTGGCCTTTTCCTCGGTCAGGCCCACAGAGGCAACCTGCGGATGGCAATAGGTGCAGCCGGCGATCGAATTCGGCTTGATCGGATGCGGATGGCCGCCTGCGATCAGTTCGGCCACCATGACGCCTTCATGGCTGGCCTTGTGGGCAAGCCAGGGCGCACCGGCGATGTCGCCGATGGCATAGAGCCCTTCAACGCCAGTACGGCAGTATTCGTCGGTCACGACATGGGTGCGGTCGATCTTCACGCCGAGCGCCTCGAGGCCAAGGTTCTCGACGTTGCCGACGATGCCCACGGCGGAAATCACGGTATCGAAATCCTGCGTCTCGATCTTGCCGCCGACCTCGATATGCGCGGTGACCCCCACGCCCGGCTTGCGGTCGAGCTTCTTGACCGCTGCCTTCTCCATGATCTTCATGCCCTGCTTGACGAAGGACTTCTTGGCGAAGGCGCTGATCTCGGCATCCTCGACCGGCAGGATGCGGTCCATGACCTCGACCACGGTCGTGTCGGCGCCAAGCGTGTGGAAGAAGCTCGCGAATTCGATGCCGATGGCGCCCGAACCGATGACGAGCAGCTTCTTCGGCATGCGCTTGGGTTGAAGGGCGTGCCTGTAGGTCCAGACCAGATCGCCATCCGCCTCAAGCCCCGGCAACTCCCGCGCGCGGGCGCCGGTAGCGAGGATGATGGCGGGGGCGGTCAGTTCCTCGACCCCCTTGTCGGTCGTGACCTTCACCTGCCCCTTGGCGGGCAGCGTCGCCGCACCCATGAAGACGGTGATCTTGTTCTTCTTCATCAGATGGCCGATGCCCGAGGAGAGCTGCTTGGCCACCCCGCGCGACCGGGCGACCACCGCGTTCAGGTCATAGCCGATGCCATCGGCCTTCAGACCGAATTCCTTGGCGCGGTGCATCAGGTGGAAGACCTCGGCCGAGCGGAGCAGCGCCTTGGTCGGGATGCAGCCCCAATTCAGGCAAATGCCGCCGAGATGCTCGCGCTCTACAATGGCGACGTTTTTGCCCAACTGCGCGGCCCGGATCGCGGCGACGTAGCCGCCCGGACCTGCACCGACCACAATGACGTCGAAGGATTTGGCAGCCACGGTTCCCCTCCTCTGGAAAAGTAGTTTGCCATTAAACTATTTCTCGAACTCCAGCAATACAACGGGCGCCGCACCCCGTTGCGGTCAGTGCATGGCTCCCTCGCGCAGGCGTTTCACGAAGGCGGGATAGCCGCCGGCATCCATGAATTCCTGTTCGGCAGCCGTCGACTCCCGCCCGAGCGCGACGTTGCGAAAGGGAAACCGTCCGAAGCGCGCGATGATCTCCCTGTGGGCGATCGCATGAAGGACATTGTCGGCGCCGGTCTCGGGCAGCCGCTCGCGCATGAGCGCGACCCCGAAATCCTGGTCCGCCAGATCCTCGCTATGCTCGAAGGGAAGGTAGAAGAACTGCCGTTCCGGTTCGGGCGCCCCGAGGTCCCAGTCCGCGGCAACGGCCTTGCGCGCCGCAGCCCGGGCCTTTTCGTCGGTCGCGAAGGCCAGCGGCGAGCCGCGATGGATGTTGCGCGGCAACTGATCGGTCAGGACGAGGAAGGCAAGCGATCCCACCGTTCCATCGACCCAATGATCCAGCCCGTCGTCATGCGCCGCCTGCCAGAGCTCAAGGAAACCCTCGCGACAGGCCGCATCGACCGCCTCGCTGCCGACATACCAGCCGTCCTCGCCGATTTCGCCCAGCCAGAAGTCGAGCACATCCACAGGATCGGCCATGACTTTCTCCCTGCTGCGTCGCAGATGTCACCCTGACAGGTCAGGGCACGGGCCGCAACGGTCCTGTCTGACGATGAGGCGCCCTTGCCTGCCAACGACCTCAGGCCGCCGGTTTCTCGGCGCGCTTGTCGACGACGGCATCCACCGCCGTCACCGAAGCAGAGGGCACGACGGGCGCGAAGCCGGTTCCACGCGCCGGAGAAGCGCGCCGGGTCATCCGCCAGCCGGCATAGCCTGCCAGAGCCAGGAACAGGGCGCCAAGGAACAGGAACAATCCCTCCGGGCCCAACTGGTTCATCAGCCAGCCTGCGGCCACCGGACCACCAATCGCGCCAAGCCCGTTGAGGAAAATCATCCCCGCACTGGCCGCCGGCATCTCTTCCTTGCCGAGAAAGTCGTTCGTATAGGCGATGAGCAGCGAGTAGAGCGGGTTTATCATCCCGCCAAGGATGACGCCGGAGACGAGATAGGCCGCGAAGGGCATCTCGAAGAGGAAGGTCAGCACCATGGCGAAACCGCCGAAGGCCGAGACGCCGAGGATCAGCTTGCGCCGGTCGATCCGGTCCGAGGCCCAGCCGATCGGATATTGGAACACCAGGCCCCCGACATAGAGCGAGGCGACGAACATGGTGATCTGCTGAACGCTGTAACCCTTTTGTGCCCCCCAGACCGCCGCCATGCCAAACATGGCCGAGAAGATGCTTCCGGTCAGCAGCATCCCCATGCAGCCGAGCGGCGAGATGCGGAACAGGCGGCGGAAGGGCAAGGGCTTGATCGAGTCAAAGATCGGCGCCGGGGTTGCTGCCAGAAGGATCGGCAGGAAGGACAGCGACACCAGCACCGACGGCAGGATGAACAGGACAAAGCCCGACGGGTCTGGCAGGTTCAAGAGTGCCTGGCTGGCGATGATCCCGATCATCTGGACAATCATGTAAAGTGACATCGCCTGGCCGCGCGTCTCGTTCGTGGCGGTGTTGTTGAGCCAGCTTTCGGCGGCGATGTAGACGCCGGCGAACGAAAAGCCGATCAACGCCCGCATCACCGACCAGGCCATCCAGTCCTGGATGACCGGATAAAGCACCAGAACCGCCGAGATGATCGAGGCAAGGGCCGCGAAGACGCGGACATGGCCGACCTGGCGGATCATGATCGGGGCCAGCCTTGACCCGACCAGAAAGCCAAGGAAGTAGGCCGACATCACATAGGAGATCTCGTAGGTCGAAAATCCCGCCCCGGTGCCACGGATGCCAAGGAGCGAGCCCTGCATGCCGTTGCCGACCATCAGGAACATCATGCCGGCCAGCAGGGGCCAGGACGAGGCGAGAACCTTCAGCACTGCGGCCTCCAAGGATGGGTGAAGTCTAGCACTAATCCGCCGTTGCGGCCCTTCTGTTCCGCGAGCGACAGGCGTGGCGACAGGCGCGTCATCTCGGCTCCGGGATCAGGAGCGAGGCGTCACCGTAAGAGAAGAAGCGGTAGCCTTCGGCAACGGCGTGGTCATAGATCCTGCGGATCCGGTCCTGCCCCATCAGGGCGGAGACCAGCATCAGCAGGGTCGACTTTGGCAGGTGAAAATTCGTCATCAGTGCGTCGGTCGCCCGGAAGCTGTAGCCGGGATAGATGAAGATGTCCGTCGTGCCGCTGAAGGGATGGACGATGCCTGCGGCATCAGCCGCGCTTTCGATCAGGCGCAACGCGGTGGTGCCGACGGGGATGACCCGCCTACCCGCCGCGCGGGTCGCGTTGATCTCGGCGGCCGCCTGCGCCGTGACCTCACCCCATTCGGCGTGCATCCGGTGGGTGGTCACGTCCTCGACCTTGACCGGAAGAAAAGTCCCAGCCCCCACATGCAGCGTCACCTCGGTGAAGGTCACGCCGCGCTCGGCCAGCGCCCTCAGCAACGGCTCGTCGAAATGGAGCGAGGCCGTCGGCGCCGCGACGGCGCCGGAATGGCGGGCAAAGACCGTCTGGTAGTCGGTCGCGTCCTGCGCGTCCGGAGCGCGCTTGGCGGCAATATAGGGCGGCAGCGGCATTGCGCCCGCCTCGGCCAGCGCCGCGTCGAAATCCTCGCCCGACTGGTTGAAGACCAGGCGCATGTCGGTCTCGGTCTTTTCCGTGACCCGGGCAGACAGGCGGTCCGAAAAGCGGATCTCCTCGCCTTCTGCAACCTTGCGCAGCGGCTTGCCAAGGGCGCGCCAGCCTTCGGCTGCGGGTTCAAGTAGCGTGACCTCGATCCTTGCCTCGACCTCTCCCTGTCCCGTCATCCGCCGCCGCGTTCCGCTCAGCCGGGCCGGGATGACCTTGGTGTTGTTCAGGATCAGCCGGTCGCCCGGACGGAATTCCTCGACGAGGTCAGAGACGCGACGGTCCTCGATCCGATCGCCGCGCGCGACCAGCAGGCGGGCCGAGGTCCGGGGACGCGCCGGGCGGGTGGCGATCAGCCCTTCGGGCAGATCGAAATCGAAATCGGTAAGCTGCATCGTCAGCCACCGGCCTTGGGTGGCGGGGCTCGGAAGATCTCGCGGAACATGCCGGGGGTCAGGATCGAAAGCGGGTTGACGGATACCCGGGGCGCGCTTGTCGGCCCCCGGACGGTGTAGTTGAAACCGAACAACCCCTCGCCCGGGCGGGTCAGGATGCTGCCGATGCCGTTGAGCATATAGATCGGAGAAATCACCCCCGCCAGATCGAGCGAGTGCGATTCCGCGTCGAAACGACCCGACAGCGACACACCGAGCGACGCACCGATGGCCGAACTTTGGAGGATTTCGACCCCCGCAGGCGAGGTCTGGAACTCGGCCTGCCCCGAGCTGAAGAACAGCCCCGATGCCCTCAGCTGTTCCAGCAGACCGACGACGCTGACCGCGTTCAGCAGGGCCGCGAGCACCGGCGCTTCGGTGATCTGGACATCTCGGAATTCTGCGGTGCCTCGATAGGCGGCCTTACCGCCGGTCGGCGTCAGGGTCAGGTCGAGCGTACCGCCTTTCGCCTTCTCGAAGATTCCGGCGGCGGCGATGACCGCTCCGGCATCATCCGAGCGCACGCGCAGCGCGGTTCCCTTGGTGGTCGGCGCGATGGCTCCAACCACCGCCGCCTTGCCGTTCAGTCTTGCGGCAAAGTCGCCGTTCAGCCCTCCGCGCCCGTTGACGGAACCGGCGAAACTGGTCAGCGACAGGCTTTCGGTCGCGGTGATCCGGTCAAGCTGGACATCGATGTCTGGACCGCCTTCGCCCGAACCTGCCGCCATGTCGGGAATCCGCCGCAGATCGAGCGTTCCTCCGGTGATGGCGATGGCGACCGGCTTGCCCTGCCCTTGCCCGCGCAGATCGGCGCTGACATCAAGCCAGTTGCCGCTGGTCACCTTGCTGAAACGGGCAAGGTCGAGACCGCCTTCGGCACGGGTCGTGACCGAGCCTTCCGCCCTCACGGGTCCCGATTGCAGCACCAGCCGGTCAACCCCCGCCGGCTTGCCAAGATGGCCCTCGACCTCGAGCTGGCCGGTGGCGTCGCGCGGCTTGGCAAGTCCGATCGCGGGCAGGCTCAGGCCTATGCCCGCAAGATCAGAGGTGATGCGGAACCGGCCACCTTCGCCCTTCACCAGATCGATCTGCATGTCGGCTGTGCCAAGTCCGCTCACCATCCCCTCCGGCAGGGTGACGCCGAATTCGTGCAAGGCGGTATCCGAAAGCTGGGCTGTGCCGGTGACTCGGCTGGTGCCTTTCTTCGCGGGCGCAAAATCGAGGTGCCATTGGCCGTCGAACGGGGCCTGCCCCAGATATCCCGGCCCGGAAATGGTCAAGCCATCGCGATTCGCGCTGACCTGCAACATCTCAGCCGCCAGGACATGCCCCTCGACCAGCCTATCCGAGCGGACCCCGCTCAGCCGCCCCCTGACCTGGAAATCGACATCCGGCATCTCGATCTTGGGCTTCAGCGGGAAGGTCAGCGTCGCGTCGACCTGCGCCCGCCCTTCCGCCAGATCGACCGCCTGGCCGGCCTTGGACAGGAACCGGAACGGCGGTTCGTCAAGGATCGACAGGGCAGCCGTAACGCTGCTGTCGGTCTTGAGCGTCACCTGCGCCGTGGCGGGTTTCCGGGTGATGTCGAGCACCTTGAACACCGATCCGGCCATGTCGATCGCGCCGCCCTTCGCCGCCTCGACGGCGCCGCGTTCAAGGACGGTCGTATAGGTCTTGCCGCTGATCGATGAATAGCCGTAGCCGCCCCGGACCGGCGGCATTGTCCGCATGAAGCGAACTTCCGCGCCGGCAAATTCGTAGTCGAAGGTCAGGACCGGCTCGGCTCGCGGCACCAGCCGCAACCCGGCGCGCACATTGAACAGCGTGCCTTCCTGAAGGTTGTCCTTGACCCAGTCCCGCGTCTTCGGCGTCAGGGCCAGCGGCCAGAGACCCATCACCTTGTCTGCGCTGATTTGGTTCATCCCGAGGTCGGCCGAAACGTTCCAGCCCTCGGAGCCGGCCCTGACCGTACCTCGCGCGACAAGGCGCGTGTCGCCCTCCTGCAAGGCGAACTGCCCCATCTGCAAGGTGAAGGGATCGAGCGTCAGCCGGAAATCCGCCTGACCCGCCGAGAACCGCACCGGCGCCTGGAACAGCCCTTCGGGATCAAGCTGCAGGTCGCTGAACGAAACCTGCGAGACGTAGCTTGTCGGCAGCCCGCGTGCGAGGCCAGGCAACCGGCTGACGCCCGATGCGGTCAGCCGCAAGGTCTGGCTGTCAATCGTCAGGTCGGAGAAGGTGAAGGTCTCGGACGGCACGTCGAGATGCACCTTCAGACCAGCCTTGTGGAAGGGCACCGGTTTGGCCGCCGGCGAGGGATGCAGTGCCCCCGCCGCAATGACGAGCGAGGCGTCGATGACCGACATCCGCCCCTCATCGTCCAAGGCGGCCTGGATGCCGCCCGAGATTGGCGCGTCCAGCACTCCAAGCCAGGCCAGCGCGTTGCTTTGCGCCGCGATGTCTGCTGCAGCGACATCGGCCACGTTGGCGGTCAGACGGGCCGCGTGAGTCGGCTTGACGCTGACGATGGTCAGGTCGGCGCGGGCGGGGTCGGTCGCGCCGCCCACCAATCCGAGCGAAACCTGAAGCGCCAGCTCCTCTGGCCGGTTCTCGAGTGTGATGCGGCCATCGCCGACCTGCCAGACGCGCCGCGCCCGGCGATCATCCAGGGTCAGGCTGAGCCCCTCGGCCTCGATCCGGTCGAGGCGACTTAGGATCGGGGCCTGGAAGGCGGCCTCGGTCTGGTCCAGGATCTCGGCCAGCGTCCCAGCCGGTGCGCCAGCCGTCTCCGTTCCAAAGGCAAGGTCGAGCCGCCCATCCTCGAGCCGGACAAGTCTGATCTGGGCGCCGACGACCAGCAGGCGGCTCGGCCGCAATTCTCCGGACAGAAGCGCGCGCGCGTCAAAGGTGACCCGCGCCTCGGGCAGGCTGGCGATGGTCTTGCCTTCAAGCGTCAGCAGGCGAAGATCGTCCAGCGCGAGGCGCGGCGTCCAGTCCCGGTCCACCCGCAGGATGACACCGCCGACTGCAACCCGCACCCCGGGTGCGAGGCCGCCCTCAAGCGACTTGTTGATCCGGCTTTCGGCCTCGGCGACCATCCAGACCGGAACATGCAGCGGCCTGCCGGTCAGTCCGAGCACGGCGAAGAAGCCGATCATCGCGAAGAAGACGACGGCAAGCGTCCAGCGCACCCCGCCGTGGCGGCGATGCGCGACCAGCCGCCGGGGTCGGGTGCTGACCGGCTTTTCCTCTTCGTCCTGTATCTTTCCGCTCCCCGGACCCGGCGCCCCGCCCGATGTGCCACAACCTGCGGCCGATGGCCGGGCTTGCCTTTATCTTTGCCCGGCGGCAACTAAAACACAAAAGGTTGTAACCTTTTGGCCTGAAGGAGCGTTCCATGCCCGCAATCGGCGATATTGCGCCCGACTTCACCCTTCCGCGCGATGGTGGCGCGGCCATCACCTTGTCAGCCCTGCGGCCCGGCAAGGTGGTGCTTTACTTCTACCCCAAGGACGACACGCCCGGCTGCACCCTTGAAGCGCAGGATTTCTCGGCCCGCCTGGCCGACTTCCAGGCAGCGGGGGCGACGGTGATCGGCATCTCGAAGGACAGCGTCAAGGCGCATGACAAGTTCTGCAAGAAGCACGGCCTGCAGATCGTGCTCGCCTCGGACGAAGACGGCAGCACCTGCGAGGATTACGGCGTCTGGGTCGAGAAGAACATGTATGGCCGCACCTATATGGGAATCGAACGCACGACCTTCCTGATCGACGGTTCCGGCAAGATCGCGAGGATCTGGCCTAAGGTCAGCGTCAAGGGGCACGCGGACGAGGTTCTGGACGCGGTCAAGGCCCTGTGACCCAGTCACTCGCCGAAATGGCGGTGGAGGTGCTGACCACCGCCGATGGGCGCGCCAAGACGGCGCTCGGACGCCGTCATGCCGCCACCTGGTTCGCCGCCAGGGCCGCGGGCATGCCCCTGCCCATCGGCAAGGCGATACCGCCGATGCGCCCCGCCCGCCCGGATCGGCCCGAGCTGCTGCCGCCGCGCGATGTGCCGCGGCGCCGGCCGGGGTCGCTGGCGGGGCGTGTCGCGCTGCTCCATGCCGTTGCGCATATCGAGCTGAACGCGGTGGACCTGCACTGGGACATCGTCGCGCGCTTCACCGATATGCCGATGCCGCTTGGCTTCTACGACGACTGGGTCAAGGCGGCCGACGAAGAAGCCAAGCACTTCAATCTGATCTGTGATTGTCTCGAAGCGATGGGCAGCCATTACGGGGCCCTGCCCGCCCATGCCGGAATGTGGCGCGCGGCAGAAGACACGGTGGACGACCTGCCCGGCCGGCTTGCCGTCGTGCCGATGGTGCTCGAGGCGCGCGGTCTCGATGTGACGCCCGGCATGATCGAGATCTTTCGCAAAGCCGGCGAGAGCGGGGCGGTCGAGGCAATGGAGGTGATCTACGCCGAGGAAGTCGGCCATGTCGCCTATGGCTCGAAGTGGTTCAACTTCCTTTGCGGGCGCTATGACATGGACCCGAAAGACGCCTTCCATGCGCTGGTGCGCAAATATTTCCACGGCGCGTTGAAGCCCCCCTTCAACGAGGAAAAACGCGCCGAAGCCGGACTCCCGCCCGATTTCTACTGGCCGCTTGCAGACGAGTCGGAAGATGCCTGACGCCGCATTTTCAAGCGTCCTGCGAAGGCAACTTAGGGCCTTACCCTAAGGCATCGGCAGGAAATCGCCTATTTCCAACGCTGATGCGCAGCTTTTCGGCATCACCTGCGCAAAATCGTTGCGGGTCCTGCATGGCCTCTGCTAGCCCACGGTCATCCGGGCGCTTGGGGAATGTCGCGCCGGTTACAAGGGCGGCCAACGCCTTCCTACCTTGGGGACATCGGACGGGACGGGGACGTGACGGGGCAACTCTCGCATAAAGTGAATTCTGTGCTCGAGCGCTGGCTGCCAGAACAGCGACTCTTCCTGAAATCGGATACCGACACACGCTATATCCGGCTGCGGCCGGCGACACAGCTTGTCGCACTGGTCGGTTCCAGCCTGTTCGTGGCCTGGGCGATCATCGCCTCGGCGATCCTGTTCCTGGGGATGATTTCGGCCGGCACCGCGCGCGAGCAGGCCCGCTTGGCCAACCAGATGTTCGAGGACCGTCTGGTCGCCATGTCGAGCGACCGCGACGCCCGCTCGGCCGAGGCGCAAAGCGCGCAGGCCCGCTTCAACCTGGCGCTCGATCAGGTCTCGCAGATGCAGGCGCGGCTTCTGGCCTCGGAAGACCGCCGGCGCGAGCTGGAGACCGGGATCGACGTGATCCAGAAGACCCTGCGCCGCACCATCAAGGAGCGGGACGAGGCACGCAATCAGCTGGTCGAAGTCTCGGCCCAGCTTCAGGCGGAAAGCGGATCGGTCCAGACCGATGACAGTCGCCAGCAGGACATGCAGGCGACGCTCGCCGTACTGACGGATGCCCTGACGGATACCGCCTCGGAGCGCGACCAGATGGCGGTCGCGACGGCCCAGGCCCGGGATCAGGCGGCGGCTTCGGAGCTTGACCTGAAGTTGATGGAAGAGCGCAACGACGCGATCTTCGATCAGCTCGAACAGGCGGTGACCGTCTCGATGGAACCGCTCGACAAGATGTTCCGTTCGGTCGGGCTGAACCCGGATTCGGTTCTGGCCCAGGTGCGCCGCGGCTATTCCGGACAGGGCGGCCCGCTTACCCCGATCTCGCTTTCAACCAAAAGCGATCCGTCGGGCCTCGGTTCCTCCGAAGAGGCGCGGGCCAACGGCATCCTGACCGCTCTGGACCGCATGAACATGTATCGCATCGCTTCGGGCAAGATTCCGGTGGCGATCCCGCTCAAGACCAGCTTCCGCTACACCTCGGGCTTCGGGGGGCGCAACGACCCTTTGGGCCGTGGTCGCCGCATCCATGAGGGCGTCGATCTGGCCGGCGCCTATGGCTCTCCGGTCTATTCAACGGCGGACGGCGTTGTGGTCTATGCCGGCTGGGAAAGTGGTTATGGTCAGCTTGTCCGCATCCGCCACGACTTCGGGCTTGAGACGCGCTATGGCCATCTGTCGCGAATTCGCGTGAGTGTCGGCGACAAGGTATCGCGCGGGGACCGGATCGGTGATATGGGCAGTACGGGCCGGTCGACCGGCACGCATCTCCACTACGAAGTCCGGGTCGATGGAACCGCCAAAAACCCGATGACGTTCCTAAAGGCAGCGCGAAATGTTTTCTAAGAGCCGAATCAACGAACCCGGACCCAAGTCCGGTTCAGAACCGGAGCGCCCGAAGGCGCCAGAGACTGCAGCGAAAAGTTCAATGGATTTCTCCTCCCCCGCCGGCAAGGCCAAGCCTGGTGCCTCGGTCCTTTCCTCGGACCTGACGGTTGTCGGCAATCTCAAGACCACCGGCGACATCCAGATCGAAGGCACGGTCGAGGGCGACATTCGCGCCCATCTGCTGACCGTCGGCGAAAGCGCCACCATCCGCGGCGAGATCGTCGCCGATGACATCGTGGTCAACGGCCGGGTGATCGGCCGCGTCCGCGGCCTGAAGGTGCGCCTGACCTCGACCGCGCGGGTCGAAGGCGACATCATCCACAAAACCATCGCCATCGAAAGCGGCGCGCATTTCGAAGGCTCGGTCCAGCGTCAGGATGATCCGCTGCAATCCGGCCGCCCTGCCCTTGCAGCACCGGCGCCGTCTGCTTCGTCCGCGACCACGGCCACGGCAAAGCCCGACGCCGTCTGATCCAAGGACACAAACAGTCAAACGGGGCGCCTGGCGCCCCGTTTTTCTTTGCGTCATCTCATTGGCAGCAAGGCCCGCACCCAGACGAAGGCCGGGCGCTGGTGTCGCCCGCGCCTTGTCCTTCCGGGTTCAGCCGACCGCGCGACGGTAGAGATGCCAGCTGGCATGGCCCAGCACTGGCAGCGCGATGAAGAGGCCAAGGAAGGCCGGCACCATACCGACCAGCAGGAAGCTTGCGATCAGGCCGGCCCAGCTTGCCATCACGCGCGGATTGGCAAGGCAGACGGCGACGCTGGTGCGCATCGCAGTGACGAAGTCGACGTCGCGATCCAAGAGCATCGGCATGCTGATGACGGTCAGCGCGAACAGCACCCCCGCCAGCAGACCGCCCAGCATGCTGCCGACCGCGAACATGGCGATGCCACGGAGTGATCCGATGAAATCGAGCGGCTCCGAGAGGTCGGTCATGGTCATGGTGCCGAAGAAGGCGGCGAACAGGCCATAGGCCAGCAGGATCCAGGCCATGAAGACAAAGAAGATGACCACGATCATGAAGGGCAGCTGCCCCTGTCGCTGCCCCCAGATCACACCCAGGATCGAGCCGAACTGCAAGGGTTCGCCTTTTTCCAGCCGGCGGCTGACCTCGTAAAGGCCGACAGCGGCGAAGGGCGCGACGAGCGGAAAGCCCCCGGCGAAGGGAATGATCCACCAGACCTGCCCCTTCAGCGTGAACAGCACCCAGAGCGCGATACCGGCCAGGACGTAGACCGCACTGAAAAACAGGCCATAGAACGGGGCGCGGCGGAAATCGCGCCCGCCGGCTGCAAGGGCCGCGTCGATATCGGCGATGCTGAGCGTCCGCACCGTCGGCTCGGCGGCGGCGGGGGCATCGGTCAAGGTAGCTGTGGTCATCTCGTCTCCCTTTTGTATCGTTGCCCGGCGGCGGCCCGTCTCATCCCGGCCGCGCTTGGGCGCATCTGTCTAGCTCAGTGCCTTTCGGTAGAGGTGCCAGGTCGCGTGACCCAGCACCGGCAGGACCAGGAACAGGCCAAGGAACCCCGGCAGCATTCCCAGAAACAGCAGGGCGGAAATGATGATCCCCCAGCCCAGCATCACCACCGGATTCTCGCGGACGCAGGCGAGGCTGGTCAGCATGGCCGTGACGAAATCGACCTCTCGGTCCAGAAGCAGCGGCAGGCTGACGACGGTCAGCGAAAACAGGATGGTCGCGAAGACCGCGCCGACCAGCGTGCCCACGGTCAGGAACATCAGCCCGTTCGGCGTCAGGAAAACTTCAAAGGACGAGGTGACGTTGGTCATGACGCTCAGGCCCATGAAGAGCGCAAAGATCATGTGGGCGAGGAAGTTCCAGAACAGGAAGAACACCACGATCACCGCAGCCATCGACGGGATCTGGCGGTCCTTCTGGCGGAAGATCACGCCAAGGACGCCACTCCAGTCGAGCGGCTCGCCCACCTCCAGCCGCCGGCTAACCTCGTAAAGCCCGCAGGCGAGGAACGGCATCAGGATCGGGAACCCGGCCGAGGCTGGCAGCGTCCACCAGATCTGCCCCTTGGCCGTGACCGCCCACAGGATCAGCCAGCCGCCGGCAACATAGACAGCGGCGAAGAACAGGCCATAGAGGGGGGCACGGGTGAAATCGCGCCAGCCCGCCGCAAGGCAGGCGCGCAGGTCGGCGAACGTTACGCTATTCACCTCCGGCACCGCCGGCGGCCCGGCAAGCCCCTCCTCGGTCATCCCGTTCCTCCTTCTCCTCGCTGGTTACGCTAACGGAAGGAGGGAAGAGCAATCAATTCCATATATTGGATATTGCGTTCTTGATTGCCTGCAACCTGCGCTTGTGGGGCAAGGACCGCGCGATCAAGGCCGAGAAGATCACCGCGCGGTCGCTGAAGTTCAAACCTTGCCGGGTGGTGTGACGCGCGGCTCGACCGGAACCAAAAGTCTTCGAAGACTTTTGGCAAATTCCTTCGAAGGAATTTGCGGGCGCAGGACCCGGCCTCAGTCCTCGGCGTTGGCCTCGGCGCGGCTCTTGCCGGCGACGTCCATGGCGAGCGTGGCGGCCATGAAGCGGTCGAGATCGCCGTCGAGCACCCCTTGCGTGTCCGAGGTCTCGACCCCGGTCCGCAGGTCCTTCACCATCTGGTAGGGCTGCAGCACGTAAGAGCGGATCTGGTTGCCCCAGCCGGCATCGCCCTTGCTTTCATGCGCGGCGTTGATCGCGGCGTTGCGCTTGTCGAGTTCCAGCTGGTAGAGGCGCGAGCGCAGGGCGTTCATCGCGATCTCTCGGTTCTGGTGCTGCGACTTCATCGAGCTGGTCACGACGATATTGGTCGGCAGGTGGGTGATCCGCACGGCAGAGTCGGTGGTGTTGACGTGCTGCCCACCCGCGCCAGAGGAGCGGTAGGTGTCGATCCGGATATCCGAGGCCGGAATTTCGATCTCGATGTTGTCGTCCACGACCGGATAGACCCAGACGGACGAGAACGACGTGTGCCGCCGCGCCGCCGAGTCATAGGGCGAGATGCGGACAAGGCGATGGACGCCCGATTCCGATTTCAGCCAGCCATAGGCATTGGGGCCTGAAATCTTGTAGGAGGCGGACTTGATCCCCGCCTCTTCGCCCGGGCTTTCCGACTGAAGCTCGACCGTGTAGCCCTTCTTCTCGGCCCAACGGACATACATCCGCGCCAGCATGTTGGCCCAATCGCAGCTTTCGGTGCCACCGGCGCCGGCGTTGATTTCGAGATAGGTGTCGTTGCCGTCGGCCTCGCCGTTCAGCAGCGCCTCGACTTCCTTGGCCGAGGCAAGCTCGACCAGCTTCTTCAGCGCCTCTTCAGCCTCGCTGACGATCTCGGTATCGCCCTCGGCCTCGCCGAGTTCGATCAACTCGACATTGTCCTTCAGCCCGCTCTCGATCAGGCGATAGGTCGAGACCTGATCCAGCAGCGCCTGCCGTTCCCGCATCAACTTCTGCGCACGGGCGGGGTCGGACCACAGGTCGCCATCCTCGATCATGGCGTTGAATTCTTCCAGCCGGTGCGGGGCGGTTTCCCAGTCCATCCTCTGGGCAAGCAGCGTCAGCGATTTCCTGATCGCTTCGACGTTGTTCTGGGTTTCGGCGCGCATCGGTTCTGCATCCTTCGAAGGTCGGGGCGGAGATAGCCGTTCAGAGGTCGCGGGGCAAGGCCCGCTGCCCCTGCCCCGATCCGCCTGTCAGTAAAGGCCGCCGGAACTGAGCGTGCCGAAATCGGCCTTCTTGGGGATCACAGCACGTTCGCCGGTCGAGGTGGTGACGGCAGAACCGCCGCCCTCCGACCCATCCGTTTCGCCTGCCGAGAACAGCGGCAGGTTCGAGCCCATGGCGAAGCCGCCGTCGACCACGGCCTGGGCAAAGGCGGTGTCCTGCTGGCCTTCGCGGAAGTATTCGGCCTGGACGTTCGGCCCGGTGGCGTCATCGGGCAGGCGCGCACCGGAATAGCGGTCGACCTTCACGAAATAGCCGCCGGGCGGCACCTTGAACTCGGTGCCTCCGTATTTCTTGACCGCCTCTTCCATGAAGGTCTGGAACACCGGCGCGCAGGTACCGCCGCCCGACGCCCCGCCAAGGCTGCGCGGCTGGTCGTAGCCGATGTAGCAGCCGGCGACGAGGTTCGAGCTGAAGCCGATGAACCACACGTCCTTGGCATCGTTGGTGGTGCCGGTCTTGCCTGCGATCGGCACGGGAAGGTGAATGCCCCGCCCGGTGCCGCGCTGGATGACGCCCTGCATCATCGAGGTCAGTTCGTAGGCGGTGATCGGGTCCATCACCCGCTCGCGGTCAGCGATGATTGCTGGCGCGTCGCCCGCATCAAGGCTCGCCAGCTGGCAATCCTCGCATTTCCGGTCATCATGCCGGTAGATCGTGCGGCCGTAGCGATCCTGAACCCGGTCGACCAGCGTCGGTTCCACCCGCTCCCCGCCATTGGCGAACATGGCGTAGGCGGCAACCATCTTGAACAGCGTCGTCTCCTGCGCGCCAAGGGCGTTCGCCAGGAAGGGGCTCATCGGGTTGTAGACGCCGAACAGCTCGGCGTATTTGGCAACCGTTTCCATCCCGATCGCCTGCGCGATCCGCACGGTCATCAGGTTCCGGCTCTGTTCGATCCCGGTCCGCATCGGCGCGGGGCCATAGAACTTGTTCGAGGCGTTCTTGGGCTTCCACAGCCCCTCGGGCGTATTCACCTCGATCGGAGCGTCGATGACGATGGTGGCGGGCGTGAAGCCCGAGTCGAGCGCCGCGGCATAGACGAAGGGCTTGAAGCTCGACCCCGGCTGCCGCTGCGCCTGCGTCGCGCGGTTGAAGACCGAGGACTGGTAGCTGAAGCCGCCCTGCATGGCGATGACGCGGCCGGTATTGACGTCCATCGCCATGAAGGCGCCCTGGATCTCTGGCACCTGCCGCAACGACCAGCGCTTGAGGCTGCCGTCGTCGGCCGTCAGGCGCGTCACCAGCACGACGTCACCGACATCGACCAGATCGCCCGGCACCTTTGCCTTGGGCCCAAGTTTGCCGTCAGCCTCGCGCTTGCGAGCCCAGGTCACGTCATCGGCGGGGATTTCCTGCGTGCCGTCAAACCCCTCGACCCCGATCGTGGCGACGCCGCCTTCGGTCGACAGGACCACGGCGGGGTACCAGCCGCCAATGTCGCGCGGCACTTCGGCCTTGCCAAGCGCCTCACGCCAGGTGTCGGGACCGAGTTTTGCCTCGGGGATCTTTACGCGCGACGCGCGCCAGACTCCAAGGTTGCGGTCGTATTTCTCCAGCCCCTGCCGCAAGGCGAAGGCGGCGCGCTCCTGCAGCTCGGGGTCGACAGTCGCGCGGATCGTCAGGCCACCCGCGAAGAACTGGTCCTCGCCGAAGCTGCCCGACAGCTGCCGGCGGATTTCGTCGGTGAAATAGCTGCGCGGCGGCAGGGTCGAGCGGAAGGCGGGATAGTCGCCGCTTTGCACCGTCTTGAGCGGCTCGGCCTTCGACGCCTCGTAGGTGGCCTGGTCGATATAGCCGTTCTCGTACATCTGCCCGAGGACGTAGTTCCGGCGATCCACAGCATCCTGGTAGTTGCGCACCGGATGAAGTTCGGCGGGCTTCTTCGGCAACGCGGCGAGATACGCCACCTCGCCCGCGGAAAGCGCGGTCAACGGCTTGTTGAAATAGGTCTGGGCAGCAGCAGTCACCCCGTAGGAGTTCTGGCCCAGGAAGATCTCGTTGAGGTAAAGCTCAAGGATCTTGTCCTTCGACAGCGTCTTTTCGATGTTCGAGGCAAGGATGATTTCCTTTATCTTGCGCTCGCCCGTCCGCTCACCGCCCAAGAGAAAGTTCTTCATCACCTGCTGGGTAATGGTCGAGGCGCCGCGGGTATTCTCACCGCGCGAGACGATGGCATCGCGCAGCGCACCCGCCATCGACGTCACGTCGTACCCCTTGTGGTGGTAAAAGTTCTTGTCCTCGGCGCTGATGAACGCGTCCTTCACCAGATCGGGAATGTCCTCGATCGGAGTGAACAGGCGGCGTTCATCGGCGAATTCGTCGATGATCTCGCCCTCGCCGGAATAGATCCGGCTCATGGTCTTCGGCGCATAGTTCGCGAGGCTGGCGCTGTCGGGCAGGTCGCGGCTGTACATGTAGAAGACGCCGCCCACGATGAGCGCGACGAAGAACAGGCCGAGCGTGACCATCGTGAAGATGGCCCCGAAGAAGGAACCGATGAACCTGAGCAAAAGCGACTCCCGAAAGGATGCCTCCCTATACAGGGGAAAGCCGGGAAAGGTCAAAACCCGATGGGATGAACTGACCGTGAGCCGCCTACGGCCCTAGTCTCGAGGAATCTGAGCGCGGGCCGCATCCTCCTTGGCCCAGGTCTGCAACCCGCTCACGACCGCCTTCGCCAACTGGGCCCGCCACGCGGGATCGGTCATGCGCGCATGGTCGCGCGCACTCGACAGGAAGCCGATCTCGAGCAGGAGCGACGGGATGTCGGGCAGTTTCAATACCGAGAACCCCGCTGATTGCAGTGGAACCCTGTGCATCTTCAGCCCGGCGCCAAGGATGGCGTCGCGCAGATCCACCGCCAGCGCCTCGGTCCGGGGCTGCGTCTCGGTTCGGGCAAGGTCCATCAGGACCGTCGCCACCATGTCATCCTGATCGGTCAGGTCGACGCCGGACAGAAGCTCGTCACGGTCGTGGCGCTCGGCCAGGGTCGCCGCGGCACGGTCGCTCGCCTCGGCGGACAGGGTGTAGATGGTCGCGCCGACCGCCTCGCCCTCGGCCAATGCGTCGGCATGGATGGCGATGAAGGCATCGGCGGCCGCGGCATTTGCGATCGAGATGCGGGTTTCGAGCGGGACAAACACGTCTTCGTCCCGGGTCATGATCACGGTGAAGCCGCCGGCGCGCAGCAGCGCCTCTTTCAGCTCGCGCGCGAAGGTCAGGACGATGTCTTTTTCGAAGGTCTTGTCCCGCTCGGCGCCGGGGTCGATGCCGCCATGGCCAGGGTCGAGAACGACCACAAGCGGCCCCGAACCGCGCGGCAGGGCCTTGGGCAGATCGGCCGGCCTGGGCAGGGCCCATTCCGGCGGTTCGGGAAGGCTGGACTTGGCGGCAAACTCCTCGGCCGTTGCGGGGGCGAGACGGATCGTCAGAAGCGCCCGGCCATCGCCCGTCTCCATTCCCGCGCTGGTCACCGTCATCGGCCCGCTCAGTTCCAGCACCAGCCGCGACCAGCCCGCGCGGACAGTCCCTGCCCGAAGATCGGACAGCCCGCTATTCGGTCGTCCCACCGTGGCGATCCCGCTCCAGTCGACCTCGCGCGTGTCGAGCACCAGCCGCGGCGGCGCATCGAGAAGGCGCACCCGCCAGGGCACCGGCTGGCTGAGACCAAGCCTCACGGTCAGCCCGCCGCCCGCCGCCTCGATCGACGTGCGCACCGGGTCCAGGCGTGCCAGCGCGGACAACTCGTCCGCCGACACCGGGAGGCCCGCGAACAGGACCACCATCATCGCTGCCAGGAATGCCCTCATCCGCCTGCCCTCTTTTTTGCACAAGACTACCGGGCACGCCGCGCCATTGTCCATCGGCGGCGGGAAGGCTCGATCGATCACGTTGCGGCGAATGACCGCCCTTCGCCTTGTCTTTCCCGCCCGCCCCCCGGTAAGCTTGCGCGCGAAAAAAGGGCCGCCCGACACGTCATGCGGCCGAGCAGATGGAGCCCATGATGCCCGCGACCCGTGCCGCCCGGCGGCTGATCCCCGCCCTTGCGGCTACTCTCGGCCTCGCGGCGCCGGCCCTGGCGACAGACCTGTCGCAGATGACCGACGCCGAACGTGCCGCCTTCGGCAAGGAGGTGCGGGCCTATCTGCTGGAAAATCCCGAGGTGCTGGTCGAGGTGATGAATGTCCTGCAGGACCGCCAGCAGAAGGCAGAGGCCGCGAACGACCAGCAACTGGTCCAGAACCACTCGGCCGAGATCTTCAACGATCCGAACAGCTGGGTCGGCGGCAACCCCGACGGCGACATCACCGTGGTCGAATTCACCGACTACCGCTGTGGCTATTGCCGCAAGGCCTATGACGAGGTTTCGGAGCTGGTGCAGTCGGACGGCAACATCCGCTTCGTGGTGAAGGAGTTCCCGATCCTCGGCGAAGCCTCCGTCACCTCGGCCCGCTTCGCCATCGCGGTGCGGCTGACGGCCGGGGATGCGGCCTATGAAAAGGCCCACGACGCGCTCATCACCCTGCGCGGCGATCCGACGCCCGAGAACCTTGGAAAGCTGGCAGACCAGCTTGGCCTCGACAAGGATGTCGTCCTCGCCAAGATGGGCAGCGACGAGGTCACGGCCATCATCACCGCCAACCACGCCCTTGGCGATGCGCTGCAAATCTCGGGGACCCCGACCTTCGTCGTCGATGGCACAATGCTGCGCGGCTATGTTCCGCTCGATGGCATGCGCCAGATCGTCGAGCAGCAGCGCAAGGGCTGAAGGCGTCTTCCGTGCGGCTCAGGACAGGATCACCATGCCCGGCCGCAGGCCAACTCGATTCAGGCCAGGCTCAAGGTGAAGTCGAGTTGAGGCCACATCTTATAAAGGCGCTGTAACACTCTGTAATCGAACGTTTTTCTCATGCGCCAAAATCATTTGGGAGTGGAGTTTATGACGTTCGAACCGTCCGGCTGCAAGAAGAGGTCATACTCCGCTTCCTTGCAGTCCACATTCCAATAGACGGTATCATTCTCGAAAGGGGCCGTCGCCCTGATCGCCGGAATGCTACAGGGGTGGCCATGGCCGCGCAGGTAGAGCGCAAGCGCGTTTCGACGAACATCATCTTCATAGCCAGCCAGTTCAGCGCCAAACGGCTCGGGCGGCTTGGCTTTCGGCGCTGAGATGTAGAGTTGGTTGCCGAGCGCCTCGACATTTGGGGCAACGACCTCTTCGGCGATGATGTCCCACAGTTTTTGCCGGCCACCGAAGGCCATAATGGTCCTCCAGGCCGTTTCGGGAGAAATGTCGTCGGTCTTCGCAAGCCCGATATCGTCCTGGAACGCGTGAAGTGCGGCGCGTGTTTTCGGCCCCATCTCACCATCGGGCGTGCCCACATCATAGCCGGACAACCCAAGCGCCGCCTGCGCGATATAGGTCGTGAAGAGCGGGCCGGGCGCCGTGAATTTGGTGATCTTGCCGTTGGGGCTGATGGTCTGTGTCGTTGTGCAGTAGCCGTTCAGCTTGGTCATGCAGGCCGTGATCGACGCAAGCCGCGCCAAAGCCTCGCTTCTGATGCCGCACGAAATGGCCAGGGCCTCGGACCAATCATTCGATGAGCTTGCAATTGCAGCCCAGCCGCGCGGACAGGTCAGTGGGATCTGGCAGGCGGGGCCGCCAGCGTCCTTGCAGGACTGGACCGCGCTTTCCCATCCGCCTGCCCCGCAGTTGACACAGAAGCCGAGGCTCAGGTCATTGTCGATTGCGAAGGTAATCTCGGCCCGCACGGTCGCGGGCGCGGTCGCTGCCAGCAAAAGGGCAAATGGAACGGCAAAACGCAACATGACAGGCATCAGCCAGCTGACCCAACGTCAGGGACGCTACCACAACCAAGCCCAACTGTGAACGATCTGCTCTATTCCGCCGCTTCCGCGCGCGCCTGGGCTGCTTCGATTTCCGCGGCCTTCGCCTCGACCAGTTCGACGATATGGTCGATCATCTGGTCATTGCCCAGCTTGTGACTCTGCTTGCCGGCCAGATAGACCATGCCGGACCCCGCCCCGCCGCCGGTAAAGCCGATATCGGTCATCAGCGCCTCGCCCGGGCCGTTTACCACGCAGCCGATGATCGACAGGCTCATCGAGGTGGTGACATGGGCCAGCCGCTCTTCCAGCGCCGCGACGGTCTTGATGACGTCGAAGCCTTGCCGCGCGCAAGACGGGCAGGAGATGATCGTGACGCCACGATGGCGCAGGCCGAGCGACTTCAGGATCTCGTAGCCGACCTTCACCTCTTCCACCGGATCGGCGGAGAGAGAGACGCGGATCGTATCGCCAATTCCCATCCAGAGCAGGTTGCCCAGGCCGATCGCCGATTTCACCGTGCCCGAGACCAGCCCGCCGGCCTCGGTAATGCCCAGATGGATCGGCGCATCGGTGGCCTCGGCCAGCTGCTGGTAGGCAGCCGCAGCCAGGAACACGTCAGACGCCTTCACCGAAATCTTGAACTCGTGAAAGTCGTTGTCCTGCAGGATCTTGATGTGGTCGAGGCCGCTTTCAACCATCGCTTCGGGACAGGGTTCGCCATACTTGTCGAGCAGATGTTTCTCAAGGCTGCCGGCATTCACGCCGATCCGGATCGAACAGCCGTGGTCCTTAGCCGCCTTGATGACCTCGCGCACGCGGGCCGCGTCACCGATGTTGCCGGGGTTGATCCGCAGGCAGGCCGCGCCCGCCTCGGCGGCCTCGATCGCGCGCTTGTAGTGGAAATGGATGTCCGCGACGATCGGCACCGGGCTTTCCGCCACGATTTCCTTCAAGGCTTGCGTGCTCTCCCGGTCTGGCGTCGACACCCGGACGATGTCGGCCCCGGCCACGGCGCAGCGCATCACCTGCTCGATCGTCGCCTTGGCGTCGCTGGTGATGGTGTTGGTCATGGTCTGCACCGAGATCGGCGCATCCCCCCCGACAAGGACCTTCCCGACGCGGATTTGCCGCGACTTGCGCCGGTCGATGTTGCGCCAGGGACGAACGGGATTGTGCGACATGGGATCAGCCTCGGAGTTCCGGGTCGCGCCCTAGATAGCCCCCGGGGACTGCCGCCGCAACGGCGCACTCGATGGCGTTTGCAAAGGATCGCCTGAGCGACCCGACCGTTACTCGGTCGGGGTCACGGCTCCGGGGGCAGCCTCCGGAGCCGCTGCATCGGCGACAGCCACGGCGGCGGCAAGATCGGGATCCACTGACAGATCTGCCAGCTGGTATTTCTGGGTCAGCGCCTCGGGCGACAAGGCCACGTTCTTGACGACCTGGGCCCCGGGCGCGGCCGGGCCATAGGTCTTGCCGTTCACCGCGAAATAGACCGAACCGGAGTTCCCGGCACGCAGGACAGCGGCCTGTTCCATCTGCGGCACGACATAGCGTTCACCGGCGTCGAGCACCTTTTCGAACAGGACGGTACCATCGGCCGACTGGACCCGCACCCAGGACGGGCGCGCGGCAATCAGTTCCACCGCCGGGGCTGCATCGGCGACGACTTGCGGGGTGTCGCCAGTCGCGCCGTCCGTCACACCCGCCGCGGCCAAGGCCTGATCGACCGCCGAACCAAGCTCGGGGCCTGCCTCGCCTGCACGGGGGTTGATCGAGGCGATCGGACCATCGCGCGAAACCAGAACCGGCACGTCCAGCGCCTGCGGCCTGTAAAGCCGGTCATATCCTTGGGTCGCCGCAACTGGATCGTTCGCGGGGTCGGCCGCAGCGACAGTGGTGTCTGCCGGCGGGGCCGAACGCACCAAGGGCGCATCGCCCTTCACATTCCCAAGCGGGTCCACCTCGGCCACGACGACCGGAGCCTGCTCGACCGGGGCGAGCTGGACGCGCTGCACTTCCTGAAGCACCGACCAGCCGCCATAACCAAGGGCGCTGATCAGGCCAACAAGAACCATGATGGAACCGACGGCGCCGGGCTCGATCCGCGACAGGAAGCTCTGCCCCCGCGGGATGAACGGCGTACCGGGCTCGACGAAAGGATCACGGCTTCCCGCGGTCGAGCGCGCAGTGGGCGTGGCCTTGGCGACGCGACCGCTGCCTGGCCCCCCAAAGGACTGGGCCGGGGCAAAACCGGCCTCGGTGCAGAATTTCGCATAGGCCCATTCGGGATCAAGGCCGAGATACCGCGCGTAGGAGCGTATATAGCCGGCGATGAAGCCCTGGCTTTCAAAGGCCGAGACATCGCAGTTCTCGATCGCGGCGATATAGGTCGCCTTGATCTTCAATTCCCGCTGAACATCCAGAAGCGACCGCCCGAGCGTGGCACGTTCGCCGCGCATGACGTCGCCCAGCCGCACCTCGAAGTCGTCAAACCCCTTGGGTTTGTCTTCCACTGGCGTCGAAGGATTGGACCTCCGCCCGATCATGCGCCTCTGCCCTTCTGCCCCACCGCACGGGCGAGTCGTGTCATTGCCGACTCGCATCACGTCCTATTGACCAAACGCTACCACAGGACAAGTCGCTTTGCACTTGCAGAGCGTATCAGGCGGAAGCCTCGGCGCGATTCAGCGCACAATGTGACCAGAGACTGTCCATCGCCTTGACGAGGTGGTCGATGTGACGCGCGTCATGCACGGGCGACGGCGTGAAACGCAACCGCTCGGTGCCACGGGGCACCGTCGGGAAGTTGATGGGCTGGACGTAAATACCGAAGTTTTCCAACAACATATCCGACAGCATCTTGCAGTGGACCGGGTTGCCGACATGGACCGGCACGATATGGGTGCCGTGGTCGATGATCGGCAGGCCAAGGCCCCGAAGCCGCATTTTCAGGATACGTGCGTTCAACTGCTGGGCATCGCGCAGCGACTGGTCGGTCTTCAGGTGCCGGACCGAGGCCGCAGCCCCAGCCGCCACCGCCGGCGGCAGCGAGGTCGTGAAGATGAAACCCGGCGCATAGGAGCGGATCGCGTCGACCATCTTGGCCGAAGCGGCGATGTAGCCGCCCATAACGCCATAGGCCTTGGCCAGCGTGCCGTTGAAGATGTCGATGCGATCCATCAGCCCTTCGCGCTCGGCAACGCCGGCCCCGCGGGGGCCATACATGCCGACGGCATGAACCTCGTCGAGATAGGTCAATGCACCGAACTCGGCGGCCAGATCGCAGATCTCGCGGATGGGTCCGACATCACCGTCCATTGAATAGATCGATTCGAAGGCGATCAAGATCGGGCGGCCCTTTTCGATCCCTTCCAGGATGCGGCGAAGGTCGGCCACGTCATTGTGCTTGAAGATGTGCTTTTCCGTCCGGCTGCGGCGGATGCCCTCGATCATCGAGGCGTGGTTCAACGCATCCGACACGATGACGAGGCCCGGGAACAGGGTCGCAAGGGTCGAAAGCGTCGCGTCATTGGCGATATAGGCCGAGGTGAAGACCAGCGCGGCTTCCTTGCCGTGCAGGTCAGCCAGTTCGGCCTCAAGCTGCTTGTGATAGATCGTGGTGCCCGAGATATTGCGCGTACCGCCCGACCCGGCACCGGTCGCATCAAGCGCCTCATGCATGACCGAAAGCACCGTCGGATGCTGGCCCATGCCCAGATAATCATTGCCGCACCAGACGACGATGTCTTTCTCCGTCCCGTCGGGACGGCGCCAGATGGCATTCGGATAGGCCCCTTTGCGACGTTCGATGTCGATGAAGGTGCGATAGCGCCCTTCGTCGTGCAGCCGCTTGATGGCTGAGTCCAGGGCCTTATCGTAGTCCATTCGCGTCTCCAAGTTCCGCTGGGGGGCAGGTCTGCCCTCTCTCGCTGTCACGGCAGGCGGCGTACTTCCTTGATACTGATCAAAAAGCCATCTCTGACATCGGTCATTTTGCCGCTGCAAGGACGCCGCCTGTCAACCGACAATCCTGTCAATCGGCAATTACGACAATACAGTCGGTCGGGGCAACTGGCGCCGGCTTCTTCGCGCATTCCTCGATCGCCTTGGCCGCGGCGTCCTTGCCCTTGCCAACGCCCCAGGTGCCGGTCGAGGGAGAGATCGCAAAAGCCTTGTCGCGGCGGATCTTCTTGTAGGTCTTGGCAAAATCCTCGGTCGCGCTCGACGAAAGCTGGAACGGGCGCTCGGTCCAGCCCTTGGGCCGGATCAAGCCGACCAACACGCAATCCGCCTTGCCCTTGCGCTTTTCGTTGCAGGCGGCAAGCGCGGCGACCTTCGCGGCTTCGATCGTGTGGTGGTTCGCCGCGGCGACGGTCGCCTCGGACATCAGACCTTCGTCGGGGGAGATAGCGATCGCGCCATAATAGGGCTGGGCGGCCCCAACCTGCGACAGAATTGCCGCTTCCTTCTCGGACAGGGCCTTGTTCGGCAGGATCTCGACCTCGGCCTCGCCCACGGGATAGAGCAGCGGCTCCACCGCCGCTTCTGTCAGGGTCTGGGCCGCTGCGGCGGAAATCCCCAGGGAAACGATGCCGGCGGCCAGGGTTAGGCCAGCCCGAATGACGGTCATTCCGATCTCTCCGTTCTGCGGCTGAAAGCCAGAGTCGCCGCCGATATATGCGATCCCGCAGACACTGGACAGTGGTTGCAGCCCGCGCCTAGGGTCGCGGCGACCGAAATCACGAGAGTGTTCCCATGAGCCTGCAAGATGTCCTCGCCCGCATCGACCGCGACCTGCCCGAGGCCGTTGCCCGGTTGGAGGCCCTGTTGCGCATCCCGTCGATCTCGACCGACCCGGCCTATCGCAGCGATTGCGCCAAGGCCGCCGACTGGCTGGTCGAGGATCTGCGCGGCATCGGTTTTGACGCCTCGGCGCGCCCGACCCCCGGCCATCCGATGGTCATGGGTCATGGCGGCAATGGCGGCGGACGGCACCTGCTGTTCTACGGCCATTACGACGTGCAGCCGGTCGATCCGCTCGAACTGTGGAACAGCGATCCCTTCGGCCCGCAGATTGAGGACACGCCCAGGGGAAAGGTGATCCGCGGCCGCGGGGCCTCGGACGACAAAGGGCAGCTGATGACCTTCATTGAGGCGTGCCGGGCCTGGAAGGCCGTGAACGGCACCCTGCCCGGCCGCCTGACGATCTTCCTGGAGGGCGAGGAGGAATCGGGCTCCCCCTCGCTGATCCCGTTCCTCAAGGACAATGCGGCCGAGCTGAAGGCAGACCTCGCTCTGATCTGCGACACAGGTCTTTTCGCCGACCGGGTGCCGGCCATCGTCACGCAACTGCGCGGGCTGGCGAAGGTCGAATTCACCATCAGGGCGGCCAGCCGCGACCTGCATTCCGGCGGCTATGGCGGCCTTGCGATCAACCCGCTGCGGGTCATGGCCCGGCTTCTCGCGGGCCTTCATGACGACAAGGGACGCGTCACTTTGCCCGGCTTCTATGACGGCGTGGCCGAACTGCCCGAGGACATTCGCGCCCAGTGGCAGGGTCTGGCCTTCGACCATGCCGCCTTCCTGGGCGATGTCGGCCTGTCGGTTCCGGCCGGCGAGCAGGACCGCACGCCGCTCGAGATGCTGTGGTCGCGGCCGACCTGCGAGATCAACGGCCTCTGGGGCGGCTATACCGGCGCGGGCTTCAAGACCGTCCTGCCCGCCGAGGCGCATGCCAAGGTGAGCTTCCGCCTTGTCGGCCAGCAGGACCCGGCCAGGATCCGCGCGGCCTTCTTCGACTATGTCCGCGCCAACCTGCCCGCCGATTGCACGGTCGAGTTCGACCAGTCAACTGGCAGCCCGGCCAGCCATATGGCAGTGACCGATCCCGCCTTCGAACTGGCCCGCAAGGCCCTGAGCGAGGAATGGGGCATGCCCGCGGCCTTCATCGGCGAAGGCGGCTCGATCCCGGTCTCGGGTTACTTCAAGACCTATCTCGGGATGGATGCGATGCTGATCGGCTTCTCCAAGGACGACGACCAGATCCATTCCCCGAACGAGAAATACGACCTCGACTGCTTCCACAAGGGCATCCGCTCCTGGGCGCGCATCCTCGCGGCCTTGGCATGACCATCGCCTTCCGCGACGCGCGGCCGGAGGACGAGGCGGACTGGCGGCGGCTCTGGCAGGGCTTTCTCGACCATTACGCCGAGAAACTCGATCCCCGCGTGATTGAGACGACCTGGGCGCGAATCCTCGACCCGGACCATGGGTTGAACTGCCGCCTCGCCTTGCTTGACGGGCAGGTTGCGGGGCTTGCCCACTGGCATCCGCAGATCGGGACCTGGCTTCTGAAGGACGACCTCTACCTTGAGGACCTGTTCATCGACCCGGCCTGCCGGGGCCGGGGCCTCGGTCGGGCGATGATGGAGGATCTCGCGGAAGTCGGCCGCGCCCGCGGACTTGGCCGCCTGTGCTGGAACACCGAAATCGACAACGACCGCGCCCGGGCACTTTACGAGACACTTGCGCCCTGGGACGGGCTGATCCGCTACAGGATGCCGCTGTGACTGGCTGATGCCCGCATCAGCTACTTGATGATGGTTACGGTGGTGGCGCGGCGGTTCGCGCCATCGGCATACCATTCGATCTGCACCTTGGTGCCATTCTTAAGGCCCGGATCGATGAAATCCGCCGGCAGACGGTAGACGGTCCGGTTCGACATCACGAGGTTCAGGGACGTTTCGTTGAAACTCTTGACGATGCCTGTCGCTGTCACAGTCGGGATCGTCGGCGTGTCCGGAACCGCGATGTTCTCTTCGGCCACACCAAATTCGTTGAAGACCAGCGGATTGGTCCCGGTCGGCTGGCCCATGGCGGCGTCGGTCGGCGCCCCGCCCTCAACCGGTTCACCCATGCTGGGATCAGCCGCAGGGGCGCCCTCGGCGGGATCGACCGCTTCGCCAAGCGAGTCGATCGGCGGCTGCGAGATCGTCACCTGATCTTCGGGAACCACGACCGGCGGCTGCTGGGCCTGCGTGGCATCGGGAATCGGCGGCTGCGCCAGCGGGCCATCGTCCACGGGCGCACCAAGGGAATAACCCTGAGCCAGACTTCCGGTCGCCAGCCCGACCCCGAAGATCAACGACAGGGACAGGGTTTGCAGCGGGCGGAGGGGGCGCATCGTCTTCTCCTTGCAGTCCGGGGAGCGCGGTCTTCGCAACACATGCCATCTTGGAAGCGAATTCTGAACCCCCAATCACGCGATCGGCACTGACCTGCCGGCGATCCGTCGCGGAACAGGGCTGACAGGCCTCAGGCTGCGCCCTGCCCCATTCGCACCAGCTTGATGATCAGCGCCAGCCACGGCGCCGCGTGCAGCACCAGATCGAACCAGTCGAGCGGGCGCGCCAAGGTGCCTGTGGCCAGCATCCTGAGCTTTTCCACGATATGCGGCTCGGGGACAAATGGCGCGAGGCCAAGCGTCGCGGCCGCCAGAAGGAAATAGACGAGCGGGGTCTGGTCGAAGAAGGACATCTGCATATTCCCGAATACGATGCTGCCGTGATGGCGCGTCGCAGCCCGATTGTCCCTGAGGTGAAATGGCGCGGTGGACGGGGCTCGAACCCGCGACCCCCGGCGTGACAGGCCGGTACTCTAACCGACTGAGCTACCACCGCGCATGGGCTTCCGTTTCGCCGGAAATACGACGCCGGGCGGTGTCCTGGCAGGTGGCGCGGTGGACGGGGCTCGAACCCGCGACCCCCGGCGTGACAGGCCGGTACTCTAACCGACTGAGCTACCACCGCGCGGGCACCTGCCGGGGACACGCCCGGCGTGGGCGGTCTATTACGCATCCCCACAGGCGGCGTCAAGCACACCCGCCGCGAAAGCCGCGAAATTCGTGCGGGAGCCTCTAGAGCGGGTGCGCGGCGATGAACCGGGCGATTGCGGCTGCCGTCCGGTCCGGTTCGAAATCCGGGAAGAAATGCCCACCCGGCAGCGCCTCTGCCTGAAGACTTGTGCATTTCGGGACCCAGGTTGCCGGCAGGTCGTAAAGCCGCGCCATCGCACCGGCTTCGCCATAGAGAACCAACGTGGGCGCGGCGATGCGCTGGCCAAGGTCCGCCCGATCATCAGCCCGATCCACCGTCAGCGCTGCACGGTAGTCGTTGCAGGCACCGCGGATCGCGTCGGCGTCGCGCCAAGCGGCCCGATAGGCTGCAATCTGATCCGGTGCGAAATCCTCGATCCGCGATGCGCCCCAGCCAACGAGGCAGGTCTCGAAGAAGAAATCCGGATCGGCGCCGATCATCCTCTCTGGAAAAGGCTCGGGCTGGGCAAGGTAGAACCAGTGCCAATAGCTCTGGGCGACCTCCATCCGCAGGTCGTCGAGCAGAGTGAGCGTGGGCACGATATCCATCAATGTCACGCTCGCCACCGCTTGCGGGTGGTCAAGCGCAAGACGATGCGCCGTGCGCCCGCCCCGGTCATGGCCGACAAGGTGAAAACGGGGGTGACCAAGCGCCCGCATCAGCGCCACCTGGTCTGCGGCCATCGCCCGGAAGGAACAGTCCTTCACCGACTGCGGCTTCGACGAGGCGCCGTAGCCGCGCAGATCGGCGCAGATCACCCGGTGGCCGCGGGCAACAAGGTCAGGCGCGATCCGCGCCCAGAGCGCGTGGGTCTGCGGGAAGCCGTGCAAAAGCAAAACCGGCGGCCCATTGCCCGCCGCGACACAGAAGACCTCGGCGCCATCGACCGCGATGCGATGCCGGGTGAAGCCTTCGAACATGCGCCCCCTCCTCTGCTCGCCGCCATCCTGCGGCCAAGCGGCGGCGGGCGGCAAGGGTGTCGTTCAGCGCTCGGGCGCCGGGATGAATTCCTGATCGTCGTCGGGGGGCAGGCGGAAGCGGCCATGCGCCCAGTCGCCGGCGCGCCAGGCCTCTTTCGCCGCCTCGATGCGCTCCTTCGACGAGGCAACGAAGTTCCACCAGATGTGGCGCGGCCCGTCCATCGTCGCCCCGCCAAGAAGCATCAGCCGCGCGCCCTGATCCCCTGCCCGGACCGAGATGCGGTCGCCGGGGCGGAAGACCAGCATCCGGCCTGCCTCGAACTCCTGCCCGCCGACAGTCACGGCGCCATCGAGCACGTAGACCCCGCGATCCTCGTGGTCGTCCGGCAGCGGGATCGCCGCGCCGGGCTGCAGCAGGGCATCGGCATAGAAGGTCTCTGAGAACACCTTGACCGGGGCTTTCTCACCCCAGGCGGTGCCCAGCACGAGGCGCACCTGCTTGCCCTCGCCTTCCAGTTCCGGCAGCGAGGTCTTTTCGGCATGGATGAAGTCGGGTGTCGCGTCCTCGTGCTCCTTCGGCAGGGCCACCCAGGTCTGCAGGCCGAACATCGAGAAGGGCGCCTTGCGCATTTCCTCGTCGGTGCGCTCCGAATGGCTGATGCCATGCCCGGCCACCATCCAGTTCACCGCGCCCGGTTCGATCCAGAGGTTGGTGCCAAGGCTGTCGCGATGATGCAGCCGACCCTTCATCAGATAGGTCACGGTGGCGAGCCCGATATGGGGATGGGGGCGCACGTCGATCCCCTGCCCGGTCAGGAACTCGGCCGGTCCCATCTGGTCGAAGAAGATGAAGGGGCCGACCATCTGACGCTGAGCCGAGGGCAGCGCGCGCCGCACCTCGAATCCGCCAAGGTCGCGGGCCCGGGGGACAATGACCGTTTCGATGGCGTCGACGGCATCCCCGATCGGGATTTCGGGATCAAGCAGCGGGTTCCACATGGCGGCCTCCTGTTCCTGTGTCAGGTCAAGATAGACCGGGAACATCATCGCACAAATTAGACAGAAACGATCACAATCTGCGCATCCTTGCGCAGATCATCTGGACAGAAGAGCCGGAAGCCGCTCAAGGACCACCTCGCGCAGGAGGGCGCCGAGCGCCGGGCCGTCCCGATTGGCATCGATCTGCAGCGTCGCGAAGACGACCTCGCGCCCCTCCTTCTCGGCCCAGCCGACGAACCAGCCGAGCGGTGTGGCCCGGTTTGGCTTGCCATCCACCAGAGGATAACCCGTGCCGGTCTTGCCGTGGACCGTCCAGCCGCCAGCCTGAAAGACCGGAATCACGGCCTCGGTCATGGCGACGGCGCGCTTCGACACCGGCAGGTCGCCCAGACGGAAGCGGCGCAGGAAATCCACCTGCTCGTCGGGCGAGATTGCGAGTGACGACATCAGCCAGGATTGGGTCAGGCCGTTGTTTTTGCCCGGGTCGCCCGACACATCCGCGTTGCCGTAAGCGAAGTCTCTTGTATAGGCGGCGAACCGTTCCATCCCCAGTTTCCCGATCAGTATGCGAGAGAACCAGACGAGCGATTGCTCCTCCCAAAGAGCGGCATCGGCCCGCCGGATCTCTGGCGCGTGCGACGCCGGCGCCTCGCCCTCGGGCAGGTCCCAGACCGGGTGGTGCGCATCCACCAGCACGCCCGCGTCGAAACCCATGATCGCCAGCGGCAGCTTGAAACTCGACACCGGCGGCATCCTTGTGCCGCAGTCGCCCTCGCGCAGCAGGATGTCGCCGGTCCTGACTTCGGCGACGACGAGGCACCGCAAGAGCGGCGGCGCCTCAGCCACGGCCGGAAGGGCCATGAGCGGCGGTATCACCGACAGGACGAGGGCAAGCAGGAAACGCATCAACTTCTCCTTCGGCAGGCCCGCCCTGGCCTGTAGGATTATCACAGCCAAGGCGACCGGCACCTCATCTCACAAATGCGACAAATCCTGTCGCGGATGTGTTGACGCCGCCGGCAATTGGACCGCACTCTGCCCGCAAGCCCGCCGTTCGAGGAGTCCCCATGTCCGCCTCCGTCCCTGACCGCGCCGTGTTTCTTTCCCATCTCAGCCAGACCCTCTCCGGGATCGAGGCCGACGGCCTGTTCAAACGCGAACGGCTCATCACCTCGGCGCAGGGCACATGGGTGGGCATGCAGGGATCCGATCGCAAGCTGCTGAACCTCTGCGCGAACAATTACCTTGGCCTCGCCGACCATCCCGCGCTGATCGCCGCGGCGAAACAGGCGATGGATGAGCACGGCTACGGCATGGCCTCCGTCCGCTTCATCTGCGGCACGCAGGATCTGCACCGCCAGCTGGAAGAACGGATCGCGCGCTTCCTCGGCATGGAGGATTCAATCCTCTTCGCGGCCTGCTTCGACGCCAATGGCGGCCTGTTCGAGCCACTCCTGGGGCCGGAAGACGCGGTGATCTCGGATGCGCTGAACCACGCTTCCATCATCGACGGCATCCGGCTCTGCAAGGCCAAACGCTATCGCTACGCCAATTCCGACATCGCCGATCTGGAGGCGCAGCTGCAGCAGGCCCGCGCTGACGGCGCGCGCTTCCTGTTGATCGCGACGGATGGCGTTTTTTCGATGGATGGCTATCTGGCAAAGCTGGGCGAGATTCGCGCGCTGGCGGACAGATACGGCGCGCTGGTCATGGTCGATGACTGCCACGCCACCGGCTTCATAGGCCCGCAGGGGCGCGGCACGCCCGCCCATGCCGGGGTCAAAGTTGATATCCTGACCGGCACGCTCGGCAAGGCGCTTGGCGGCGCGCTTGGCGGCTACATCGCCGGGCCGCAGGCCGCGATCGACCTCTTGCGCCAGCGGGCGCGGCCCTATCTCTTCTCGAACGCCCTGCCCCCGGCCGTGGTCGGCGCGGCGCTGGCGGCGCTCGACATCGTCGAGGCGGCGGACGACCTTCGCGCCCAGCTCTTCGCCAATGCCGCCTACTGGCGGGCGGGGCTGACCGATGCCGGTTTCCGCCTGCTGCCGGGCGAGCACCCGATCATCCCTGTCATGCTGGGCGAGGCGACGCTGGCGCAGGCGATGGCGCGGGACCTGTTCCAGCGCGGCGTCCATGTCTCGGGTTTCTTCTTCCCGGTCGTGCCCAAGGGGCAGGCCCGGATCCGGACGCAGATGAACGCGCGGCTGACGCGCGACGACCTCGATTTCGCGCTCGATGCCTTCCGGGCAGCGGGTAAGGCCACGGGAGTGCTGGCATGACGAACATGATGAAGGCGCTGGTAAAGGCCAAACCTGAACCGGGCCTGTGGATGGAGAACCGCCCCGTGCCCGAGATCGGGCCGGATGACGTGCTGATCCGTATCAAGAAAACGGGCATCTGCGGCACCGACATCCATATCTGGAACTGGGATGCCTGGGCCGAGCGCACCGTGCCGGTCGGCCTTATCACCGGCCACGAATTCGCGGGCGAGATCGTGGAACTGGGCCGCAACGTCACCGACCTGAAGATCGGCCAGCGCTGCTCGGGCGAGGGCCACCTGATCGGCAAGCACTCGCGCCAGAGCAGGTCGGGCAAGTTCCACCTCGACCCCGAGACGCGCGGCGTGGGTGTCAACGAACCCGGCGCCTTCGCGCAATATCTGCGCCTGCCAGCCTTCAACGTCGTGCCCCTGCCCGACGCCATCGACGACGAGATCGGCGCGATTCTCGATCCGCTCGGCAATGCTGTTCATACCGCGCTCAGCTTCGACCTGATCGGCGAGGATGTGCTTATCACCGGCGCCGGACCGATCGGCATCATGGCCGCCGCCGTCGCCCGCCATGTCGGCGCGCGGCATGTCGTCATCACGGATGTGAACCCGGATCGGCTCGCCCTCGCCGCCAAGGTCGCCGACGTGGTGCCGGTGAACGTGGCGCAGGAGGACCTGAAGGCGGTGATGGCGAAGCTCGGCATGGTGCAGGGCTTTGACGTGGGGATGGAGATGTCGGGTAACCAGGCGGCGCTCGACCAGATGGTCGAGGCGCTGGTGATGGGCGGGCGCATCGCGCTCCTCGGGATTCCGCCGGGGAAATCGCCAGTGGACTGGAGTCGCATCGTCTTCAAGGCGATCACGATCAAGGGCGTCTATGGCCGCGAGATCTTCGAGACTTGGTACAAGATGATCGCGATGCTGGAAAACGGCCTCGACATCCGCGCGGTCATCACCCACCGGATGAAGGTGGACGACTTCCGCGAAGGGTTCGAGACAATGCGCTCGGGGAAAAGCGGAAAGATCGTGCTCGACTGGACCTGACGCAGCCCGTTACGCAACGTCCTTCTGTCCCACGCCCCGGGAAGCCGCCACTCTCATGCCGTCCGAGCAAGAGGAGGCTCCATGACCCTGCCCGCCAACCATCCGCGCCTTCGCAAGCGGCCCTTCACGGCGTCCGAGCTTCTGGCAGACGGCATCGTCCATGCAGTGGCACTGGTCGCGGGGCTGATCGCCTTTTCGGTCCTGCTGGCCCAGGTGCTCTGGCGGCAGGAAGTCGGAACCTTCTCGGCGCTCGCGGTCTATGCTGCGGGTTACTTCCTGATGTTCGGCTTTTCGCTGGCCTACAACATGGTGCCCCCGTCGCCGATCAAGTGGGTACTTCGCCGATTCGACCATTCGGCGATCTACATCATGATCGCAGGGACCTACACGGCGCTGGTGATCCATTTCGACAGCTGGATCTGGGGCCTGGCCCTGCTTGGGGTGGTCTGGACCGGCGCGATCCTTGGCGCCGTCGTGAAGATCGGCCTGCCCGGGCGCTTCGACCGCCTCTCGGACATCGCCTATGTGGCGCTTGGCGCCGTAGGTCTTGCGGCGATCCATCCCGCCTGGGTGGCGCTGCCGACGGCCAGCCTTGTGCTGATCGCCCTGGGTGGACTCACCTACGTCGCCGGCATTGCCTTCTACAAATGGCACAGCCTGCAGTTCCACAATGCGATCTGGCATCTGTGCGTAGCCATTGCCGCCGCGCTGCATTTCGCGGCGGTTGCCGTTGCGGTCGGGGGCTAAGGCCCCTCATCAGGCGGAGCGCCCGTCAGACTGGCGGCAGATGCGGATCGAGCAGCGCCATCCGATAGGCGCGCGAAGCGCTGGCGAAGCTGAGGGATCCTGCCGGAAAAGCGCCCTTCGCCTGCTGGGCAAGGCTGCGCTCGAACTCGTCCTGGGCCAGGCGCAGACGCTCCAGCGCCCGGTCCGTGTCTTCTGCGGTGGGGAAGTAGTTTCTAGACATCTTCATCAAGTTGTCGGCCTTCGGGCATTTCTTGCGCAGCTCCCGCCGCAGCGCAACCGATTCCTGCAGATCCGCCATATTTGCTGTCCGGAATCGCAAACGGCTGCCTCCGGCGTTCAAATCCCCGGTCCCTGCTGCGGGCGTTCGTCGCCTGCAGGGGGGGTGCATCGTTCGCCGACACCGACGGACAGTTCCGGAAACGGCTGCAGATGTCGCACGGACACCAATCTGTCCGTTAGACTCGCCACCATATTGATAACAAAGGCGATGGTGGGCGGTGAGGGACTCGAACCCCCGACATTCTCGGTGTAAACGAGACGCTCTACCAACTGAGCTAACCGCCCGCCGAGGTCCGCATAGCCCGATATGGCGGTGTCGCGCAAGACAAGCGTTAGCCCCGGACGCCCCAAAAACAACCTGTGGCAGAACATTCTCGCTCCGCCGCACAACCGTACGGCGTTCGCCTCAAAATTGTCTCATCGAGAGTGATTCTTTTGGACATCCGGAGACAGAAAGCTCCGACGGACAAAGAGTGAAAGGGTGCTGCCATGAAGACCCAAAAGATCGCCGACCGCGCCGGAAGCCTGGCGTTCATCGTGTTCACCATCGGGGCCCTCGGCGTCTTGATCGGGATGGTCATGGCGATGGTCTTCGATCCCAGTGACGCCGGTCGCGCAACGCTGGTGAACTGGGTTGCGGCCTCGCTGGTCGTGGCGCTGCTGGGGGCCGTCCTGGGTTCGGTTGCCGACGCCGCACCGGTTCGCAAGCCCGTCTCCGATGCCGAACGCCTTGCGCATCTCCGGGTTCCGGCCGCCGCCCCGCAGGCACCGGACCTTCCGGTCCGCACCGCGGCTGCCCCGCGCATGACCGTATCGGCCTTCCGCCCGGAATTCGCCCGCCGCTAAGCGTCAGACCGCGCTCGCGATTTCCAGAAGTGCCTGCAGATCGACCGAGCGCGTCATGTGCTCGGCCAAGGCGTCAAGAGTGGCCTCCACCTCTGCGCCATAGCTGAGGCCCGAGACAGAGGCTCCGATCTCCGCCAGCCAGGCCGCCCGGAACCCGTCCTCGCCGAAAAGGCCATGCAGATAGGTTCCGACCACGCGCCCGTCGGCAGACATGGCCCCTTCGGGCTGCCCACCGATCTCGGCAAAGGGCCGGTCGCGATCGGGGCCTTCGCTGCGGCCAAGGTGGATTTCGTATCCCGAGATCGCACAGCCGCTTGGCAGATGCCGGCCGCGCACCCGCTCCAGCCGTTTCTCCGCCGACATGGTGGTCTCGATGTCGAGAAGGCCGAGACCGGGGGTGCTGCCCGGCTGCCCCTCGATACCCTCGGGATCGTGGATGACACGTCCGAGCATCTGATAGCCGCCACAGAGCCCCAGCACCCGCCCGCCCCGGCGCAAATGCGCGGCAAGGTCAATGTCCCAGCCCTGCGCCCGAAGGAAGGCGAGGTCGCCGACCGTGCTCTTTGAACCAGGCAGGATGACGAGGTCGGTGTCGCCCGGCAGAGCCTCTCCAGCCCGAAGCATCCTCAGCGACACGCCCGGCTCGAGTTTCAGGGGGTCGAGATCGTCGAAATTCGCGATGCGCGCCAGTTGCAGGCAGACGATGCGGAAGCCGCCCCGCCGCTCGGCCCCGGAAATGTCGAGCGCGTCCTCGGCGGGCAGGCGATGGGCCTGCGGGAACCACGGCACGACGCCCAGCCCCCGCCAGCCGGTCCGCTCGGCGATCAGCGCATAGCCATCGTCAAACAGGCGAGGATCACCGCGGAACTTGTTGATGAGGAAGCCTTTCACCATCGCGGCATCCTCGCGATCGAGCACCGCCTGCGTGCCGATGAGCTGAGCGATCACTCCGCCCCGGTCGATGTCGCCCGTCAGGACGACCGGCACCCCCGCGGCGCGAGCAAAGCCCATATTGGCGATGTCGCCCGCCCGCAGGTTCACTTCAGCCGGGCTGCCGGCGCCCTCGACGATCACCAGATCGGCGGTGCTTGCCAGGCGGTGGAAACTCTCCAGCACCGGCTCCATCAGCCGAGGCTTGATCGCGGCATAGTCGCGGGCCTTGGCTACGCCCCACCGCTTGCCCTGCACGACGATCTGCGCGCCGGTGTCGGTCTCGGGTTTGAGGAGCACCGGGTTCATGTCGGTATGGGGCTCGACTCCGCAGGCGAGCGCCTGCAGCGCCTGCGCCCGGCCGATCTCGCCGCCATCCACCGTCACGGCCGCGTTGTTCGACATGTTCTGCGGCTTGAAGGGGCGAACGCGCAGCCCCTGGCGCGTGAACGCTCGGGCAAGACCGGCGACGAGCAGCGACTTTCCGACATTCGACCCGGCGCCCTGAATCATGATGGCGCGCATCAGGACCGCCCCGTAGCTACGGGATTTTTCTGCGAAAAATCGGATGCGTCATATGTCGGAATTTTCGTAGGAAATTCGTCCCGTTCCATCCTCAGAACTCCACGCCCGCCTGCGCCTTGATGCCGGCGCGGAATGGATGCTTCACCAGCGTCATCTCGGTCACGAGATCAGCGATCTCGATCAGCTCGGGTTTGGCATTGCGCCCCGTCAGGCAGACATGGGTCATCTCCGGCTTCTCGTCGCGCAGGAAGGCCACGACTTCGGCGATGTCGAGATAATCGTAACGCAGCGCGATGTTGATCTCGTCCAGCAGGACGAAGCGGATCTCGGGATCGCGGATCAGTTGCTTGGCCGTTTCCCAGCCGGCTGCTGCCATCGCCTTGTCGCGCGCGAGGTCCTGCGTCTCCCAGGTGAAGCCCTCGCCGGCCACGACAAACCGGCATTGGTCGGCGAAATGCGTCTCGATCAATGTCCGCTCGCCGGTCGACCAGGCGCCCTTGATGAACTGGACCACGGCGCAGGGCATTCCGTGCGCGATGCAACGGAAGATCATGCCGAACCCGGCCGAGCTTTTCCCCTTGCCCGGACCGGTATGGACAATGACAAGGCCCTTCTCGCCGGTCTTTTCGGCCATCATCCGGTCGCGGACCTCCTTGATCTTCGCCTTCTTTTCACGGTGGCGAAGTTCCTCTTCTGGGGTCGGATCGGTCATCGCTTCGGGGCCTTCTGCTTGACAGGGCGCGGCTCTTGGCGCAGGGGTGGCGCGCTGGTTCCTGTCTATGACAGGTGAAAAGGGAATGTGCTAGGGCGTGACCCCCGAAGCGCAGCCGCCCCCGCGACCGTGACCGGAGAGGTCGCCCAACCGCCACTGGCAGATGCCGGGAAGGCCGGGCGACCGACAGGGAAACCTGAGATCCGCAAGCCGGGAGACCTGCCAGCGTGGACGAAACACCAACCGGGCGGGGTGCCCCGGTGACGGTCCGGTGCCTTTGCGCGCCGCCCCGCCGATCCCCGCCTTTCGAAGGAGTGCGATGCGGCCTGTTCTTGCCCCGATGCGGCGCGCGGTCCCGGCCGGGAGGGGGGCGCTGCCCCCATCCGCGCCGCTGGCGCGGATTCCCCCGGGATATTTGGGCAAAAGAGACGGAGCAGGACCGTGAAGGATCTGGCCGCCACTCCTGTCGAGCTGCTGATCTGCACGACCTGCCGCGTGATGGGCGCGCCAGCCGAGGGGCCAGTCCGGCC
>JAYRKT010000032.1:0-52799 GCA_041905595.1 Rhodobacter sp. | reverse complement strand
CGCTGATCCTCGATCTCGAGGAGCGCTACGAACACGCCAAGACTGACCCGACCTTCTGGGCCGAGATGAACGATCTCTGGACCCATTACGTTGGTCGTCCCTCGCCGCTTTATTATGCCGAACGGCTGACCCAGCATCTGGGCGGCGCCAAGGTCTACATGAAGCGCGACGAGCTGAACCATACCGGCGCGCACAAGATCAATAACGTGCTGGGCCAGATCATCCTTGCCCGCCGCATGGGCAAGACCCGCATCATCGCCGAAACCGGAGCAGGCCAGCACGGGGTGGCGACCGCGACCGTCTGCGCCAAGTTCGGGCTCAAGTGCGTGGTCTACATGGGCGCCCATGACGTCGAGCGTCAGGCGCCGAACGTGTTCCGGATGAAGCTTCTCGGCGCCGATGTGATCCCGGTGACGTCCGGCCGCGGCACGCTCAAGGACGCGATGAACGACGCGCTGCGCGACTGGGTCACAAACGTGCGCGACACCTTCTATTGCATCGGCACGGTCGCGGGTCCGCATCCCTATCCGGCCATGGTGCGCGACTTCCAGTCGATCATCGGCAAGGAAGCCAAGCAGCAGATCCTCGAGCGTGAAGGGCGGCTGCCTGACACCATCATTGCCGCGATCGGCGGCGGGTCGAACGCCATGGGGCTGTTCTACCCGTTCCTCGACGACAAGAGCGTGCGGATCATCGGAGTCGAGGCCGGCGGCAAGGGTGTGGACGACCGGATGGAGCATTGCGCCAGCCTTACCGGCGGTCGGCCCGGCGTCCTTCACGGCAACCGGACCTACCTCTTGCAGGACGAGGACGGCCAGATCCTGGAAGGCTATTCGATCTCGGCGGGGCTCGACTATCCCGGCATCGGGCCAGAGCATTCCTGGCTGCATGATGTGGGCCGCGCCGAATACGTCTCGATCACCGATGCAGAGGCGCTGGCCGCGTTCCAGCTTTGCTGCCAGCAGGAGGGGATCATCCCGGCGCTGGAGCCGAGCCACGCCCTGGCCCATGTGATGAAGATCGCCCCGACCCTGCCGAAGGACCATCTGATCGTGATGAATCTGTGTGGCCGTGGCGACAAGGACATCTTCACGGTTGCCAAGCACCTTGGCGTCAACATGAAGATCTGACAGCCCCCGCTGGCCGTCACCCCCGAGGACCCCGCCCATTGGCGGGGTTTTTCGTTTCCAGCCAGCGATTTGCGCGGGGTTCCTGTGCCTAAACCCAGGTTTATGGATCTAAACCGGCAGTCCATGACGGATGGACTAAACTCCCGTCGAATGGAGGCATGCCGGAAGATGCGGCCTCATTGGCCTGTCGCACCAACGCGGCACGCCAGCGGAAGCTGATGCCGACCAAGACAGAAACTTCCAAGAGGAGAACCACAGTGAGACCGAGCTTCCTTCCCTTCAGCCTGTTCCTGCTGCTTTCGGGCGGCGCCGCTTCGGCCCAGGTCGATGTCAATACGCTTGCCGCGGACCTTCAGGCCCAGGGATTTACCCGGATCGAGATGCGCGAAACCCCCAGCCAGCTCAAGGTTGAAGCGATCCGTGGCACCGAAAAGGTCGAGACCATCTATGACAAGTCGACGGGCGCGGTGCTGAAAACCGAAACCGACAAGGTCGGCGTCTTCGAGAACACGTCTCCGGGCGTGACCCTGCAGCGCCGCAACCGCGATTTCCTGGAGGTGCAGAAAGAAAAGTCATCGGATGACAACTCTGCGGAAAACGAAAGCTCGGACGACGATGGCGTGTCCGGTTCCGACGATGGGGCGAACCACGATGCCAACGACGACGATTCCAATGACGACAAGGGTGGCCATACGTCTGGTTCCGATTCCGGGCACGACTCCTCTGATGACAAAGGGGGCGACAGTGGCTCTGGCGGATCCGACGGCGGCGGCGAAACGCATGATCGCGGCGGTTCGGGGGATTCGGGCGGTTCGGGTGACTCCGGCGGCGCGGGCGGCAATGGCGGAGAAGGGTCGGACGAGGACTGATCGGCCGGCAGAGTGAAGGAACGGCCCGGCGCGGAGCGACCTTGCCCCGCTGCCGGGCCTCGTCGATACTGGCCAGGCCCTGCCGGGAAGAGAGTGAGGATGACATGCGCCGCAGAAGCGTGCTGATCGGCTTGGCCGCATCAATGCTGCCGCTTGGCCCCGTTCTGGCCCAGACGGTTGGCGACCAGATTGCGGCGCAGCTGCGACAGCTCGGCTATCAGGACATTGTAGTCGAGCGGACGCTGCTTGGCCGGGTAAGGGTCACCGGCGTAAAGGGCGATCGTCAGCGCGAGATCATCGTCAACCCGAATTCAGGCGAGATCCTGCGCGATCTGGCAACGGACAAGAGGACCGGGGCGGCCGCATCGGACATTCTCGACGACGGTGAAGGGACGGGGCATTCTGGGGCTACTGGCCGATCTGGCCAGGATAGCGGATCGTCCGGCTCCGGCTCGAGTTCGGGCTCTGGCTCGGACAGCGGCGGCTCAGGCAAGGGAAAGTCGGGCGGGGATGACTCCGGCGGCAGTTCGGGAAGCGGCGGTTCCGGCGGTCAGTCGGGAAGTGGTGGCAGTTCGGGAAGCGGCGGCGGATCGGGAAGCGGCGGCGGATCAGACGATGGCGGATCGGACAGCGGGAGCGATTCCGGCTCGCATGAGTCGGGTGGCGGCGGATCGGACAGCGATGACAACTGACGGCCCGGCGGACGGACATCGGGCGGAGGCGGCATGAGAGGTGGTTGGTTGGTCCTGGCCATCCTCTTGGTTCAGGCCCTGTGTACGGTCTTCTTCGTCTGGGACATCCTGAGTTCGGTTTTGGGATTTCAATCCCATCCGCTCAGCTGGGAAGCCAGGGAACTGCTTGAGATCGGCGCGGCGGTCGGGCTGATCCTCGGGCTTCTGCTCGGCGGTTTCGCCCTGGTCCGGGCCATCACCGACCGAAACCGGGCCGAGGAAAGGCTGCGCCGCGCGTCGGGCGCCTTCATGGAGCTTCTGGAGGAGCGTTTCGCGGCCTGGGGCCTGACACCCGCCGAAGCGGATGTGGCGCTGTTCGCCATCAAGGGCCTGTCGACGGCTGAAATCGCCGCCTTGCGCAAGACCAGCGAAGGCACGGTCAAGGCCCAGACCAACGCGATCTATCGCAAGGCCGGCGTCACCGGGCGCCCCCAGCTCCTTAGCCTGTTCATCGACGACCTGATGTCTGGCGATCTGGCAAAGCCATCCGGCGGCGGTGCAACCGGCGCTGGCTGATCTTCAGTCTCCGTCGGTTGCGTAGAGGCGCAGGATCGTGAGCGGCACGATGTCGAGCGTTCGGCGGTGCGTTGCTTTCAGCCGCACCTGTGGCGCCGCGCCTTCGTGATGCGCCTGAAGAAATCGAGCCGCGCAGAGGCACCATTGGTTGCCCGCTTTCAGTCCGGGAAAACCGAATTCGGGCCGTGGCGTCGACAGGTCGTTGCCAAGGTATTTCGACAGCGCCAGGAATTCGTCTGTCATCAGCGCGCAGACGGTATGGACACCATGGTCGTAGGGGCCGGTATCGCAACAGCCGTTGCGGAAGAACCCGGTCATCGGTGCTGCGGAACACAGTTCCAGCGGCCCGTCCAGCACATTCAGCGATGCGTCCATCGGCAGCCTCCCAGGGTCGAACCTCGGCTCTAGCCTAGGGCACAGCGGCCAGGACAAGGAAGACCGCAAGGATCACGAGATGGACAAATCCCTGCAACAGCGTCGTCCGGCCGGTTCCGAGGGTTTGCGAGCTGATGAACAGCGTCAGCAGCAACAGTGCTGTGTCTTCCTGCCCCAAACCGAGGACAAGCGTTCGCCCGGTAAGAAGTGAGACGGCCGCAACCGTGGGGATGGTCAGGCCAGTGCTGGCCAACGCCGAACCGAGAGCCATGTTGATGCTGCTTTGCAGCCGGTTCTGCCGGGCGGCGCGCAAAGCGGAAAGACCTTCGGGCATCAGGACGATGGCCGCGATGACGACGCCGACAAGCGAGCGCTCAAGATGCGCCGCGCTGATCGCCTGTTCCAGCGGCAAAGACAGGAACTCGGCAATTCCGATGACCGACAACAGCGCGACGACCAACAGAAGACCCGCGAGAGCCACGGCGCGCGGCGGGACCGGGGCATGCGTTGGTGTCGCCGGCTCGTCGCGGTCCAGGAACTTGTCGCGGTGCCTAACGGTCTGGACGAAAAGGAAGACACCGTAGAGGATGATCGACGAGAAGCCGACGACGAAGAGTTGCAACGGCGTATAGCTCGCCCCGATCGTCGCCTTGGTGAAATTCGGCATGACCAGGGTAAAGACCGACAGCGTGCCAAGAACGGCCAACGTGGCCGAGGCGCTGTCGATCTGGAATGTCTGCTCGCGGTGCTTCAGGCCGCCAAGGACAAGCGACAGGCCGACGACGCCGTTCAGGACCAGCATTACCGCCGCGTAAACGGTATCGCGAGCGACCTGATCTGCACCCGCCGCACCGCCCAGCAGCACCGAGATGATCAGGGAAACCTCGATTACCGTGACGGCCAGCGCCAGGATCAGAGACCCGAAGGGCTGACCGATGCTGTGGGCCAGCACCTCGGCATGTTGGACAGCGGCGAAAACTGCCCCACCCAGCAGGCAGATGGCGAACAGGATCGGGGCATGGCCCAAGCCGTGGAGCAACCCAGAAAGCTCGGCTCCGACGAATGCCAAGGCCAGAAGCGGCATTGCGACGCTCCAGGCTGGCGGACGACCGGCGGACGGGTGGGAATGCTCGGGGACGGAATTCATCGGGGGCTATCGCCCGAACCGGTCGAGCAGCCGCTGCATCGGGCTGCGGGGCTCCGTCTCTGGTGCCGGCTCGGAGGCGGGCGTGGGGTCCGGCCGCGCCTCGGATTCGGCGGCGGCCTGCGTTCCGGTCGAGGATCGGGGCGGCGCGGTACGCAGGGCGACGGCGTTCTGGAACCGCGCCGTGTCACCGGCGGCAAGGGCCGCCGCGCCGTCGGACACCCCGCGCAGCACATCGTCCAGCCAATCCTGATCCGCTTTGGCGAAATCGTGCAGCACGTAACCCGCCACCGCGTCCTTGTGGCCGGGATGGCCGATCCCCAGACGCACGCGGCCGTAGGCCTCGCCGATATGGGCGTGGATCGAGCGCAGGCCGTTATGCCCGGCATGGCCGCCGCCTGTCTTGACGCGCACCTTGGCCGGGGCAAGGTCAAGCTCGTCATGGAAGACCGTCATCTCGGCCGGGGTCAGCTTGTAGAAGCGCAGAGCCTCGCCCACCGACTGGCCGGACAGGTTCATGAAGGTCTCCGGCTTGAGCAGGATCACCTTCTCGCTGCCAAGGCGCCCTTCGCTGACCTGCCCCTGAAAGCCCTTCCGCCACGGGCCGAACCCGTGATCGGCGGCGATGCGCTCGACCGCCATGTAGCCGATGTTGTGCCGGTTGCCGGCAAATTTCGCGCCGGGATTGCCGAGGCCGACAAAGAGTTTCATCGCGGGCATCTCCCGTCCTGCGGGGCGGTATCGGTTCTGGCGTAGCGCCGCGACGCGCCGGGTGCAACCCGACTGCTGCGGTCGGCGGCAAATGCAAAGGGCGCGGCAGGTCGTCCTGCCGCGCCCCCTGTCGGTCTAAGCGGAGATTACTCGGCTTCTGCCGACACCAGACCCGACGGGGCCGAGATGTTGGCGATCACGAAGTTCCGCTCGATCGTCGGTTTCGCGCCGGAGGGCAGGGCCACGTCGTTGATGTGGATGACGTCGCCGATCTGCTTGCCGGTCAGGTCCACGGTGATGTGGTCCGGGATGTCCGACGCAACCACTTCGAGTTCGACTTCGGGACGAACCACGGTCAGGGTGCCGCCGCGCTTGATGCCCGGGGCCGCTTCGTGGTTGATGAAGTCGACGTGGATGAACAGGTTGATCCGGCTTTCGTCATGCAGGCGCATGAAGTCGATATGCGTCGGCAGGTCTTTCACCACGTCGCGCTGGACGCCACGGCAGATGACATGCGTGTCGGGCTGGCCTTCGACCTTGAGGTTGATCAGGGTCGACAGGAAACGGCCGGCTTTCAGACGCTTCAGAAGGGTGTTGTAGTTCACCTTGATCGGCGTCGGCTCTTTGCCGTCGCCGTAGATGATGCCAGGTACGTAGCCCTCGCGGCGGGCTTGACGGGCGGCCCCCTTGCCTGTCCCCGTCCGTACCTCGACCATAAGATCCGGGATCTCACGAGCCATAGAGGTTCTCCATATGTTAAGTCCGCCGCCCTCCAAGGGTGTGCGGCGCGACCGGGGGCCTATAGCGGGGAATCGGCGGCAAGGAAAGCCGAAAATCGTTTGCATACGGGGTCGCCACCGGGATGGCCGGTGTCGGCGCCGGGCTTGCCGAGCCGGGACGCCGCGGCTAGCTGTCTCAGCCAAGACGGAGTTCCCATGTCAGCCCATTCCACCCTCCAGGTCGCACGTCCGGCCCTGTCCGCCTTCGCCGCAATGGGCGTGGTCTGGGGCACCTATGCCGCGGTTTTGCCTGACATAAAGGCCCAGCTCGGGGTGGATGAGGCGCAACTGGGCCTTCTGATGCTTCTGACTCCGCTCGCCGCAGTCTCCGCAATGCTGGTGGCGCCCGCTGCCGGGTCGGCCTTTGGGCGCGTCGCCCTCCCGGTCGCGACAATCGCCATGGCGCTTGCCTTTGTCCTCCCGGGGCAGGTGCACGTGATGTGGTTGTTCCCGCCGGCGATGATGGCCTGCGGTGCCGCGACGGGGCTGACCGACGTGCTGATGAATGCCCGCGTGTCCGAGATCGAGAACCGCCGCGATGTGCAGCTGATGAACCTGTGCCACGCCGCCTACTCCTTCGGCTATGCCGGGGCGGCGATTGCGACCGGCGGGCTTCGCACGGCCGGATGGCCGCCGGCCTGGGTCACCGGCACCATGGCGATGGTGACGCTTCTCTTGGCGCTTGCCACCGTCGAGCGGGACGGGACCATCCACGGCCTGAAGAAACCAAAGGATGGCCGCCATGGCGGGCTGGGCCTGATTCCGGTGATCGGCGGGGCCATCGTGCTGATCGCCTTCATGACCGAGAATGCGGCCGAGAACTGGTCGGCACTGCATATCGAGAAGACGCTTCACGGCTCGCCCGCCCAGGGGTCGATGGGGCCAGCGACGCTGGCGCTGACCATGGGCTTCGCGCGACTGGCGGGACAGGGGATCGCCACGCGCTGGAGCCCGACGCTGCTGTTGCGCGGTGGTGCAATCGTGGCCGCATGCGGGGCGCTGACGGCGGCGGCGGCAACCAGCCCGGCCATGGCCTATGCCGGGTTCATCGTGATGGGGATCGGATCTTCGGTCATAGCCCCCACGGCTTTTTCGCTGGTCGGGCGCCTGGCCGAGCCGGAGGCCCGGGCGCGCGCCGTCGCCCGCGCCACGCTGTTAGGCTATTTCGGCTATTTTTTCGGACCGCCGGCGCTTGGCTTCCTCGCCGGTCAGTTCGGGCTGCGGGCGGCCTTCGTGTTTGCCACCGTCATGTTGCTTACGGTGCTCGGGCTGGTCGCGGTGATGGAGCGCAACCGGGCGGTCGCCGCCTGATTGCGCTGTTCACGGCCTAAGCCCAGCTCCCTTCGAAGTCCGATGGCACCAGCAGGTTGTGGCGGCCGAAGTTCCGCACGTCGCGCTCGCCGCAAAGCGCCATGGTGATGTCCATTTCCTTGCGGATCACCTCGAGCGCCCTTGTCACGCCCTCTTCGCCCATGGCGCCAAGGCCGTAGATGAAGCTGCGGCCGATGAAGGTCGATTTCGCCCCCATCCCGATCGCTTTCAGCACATCCTGGCCCGAGCGGATGCCGCTGTCGAGGTGGATCTCGACCTTGTCACCGACGGCGCGCACGATCTGCGGCAGCATCCGGATCGACGACAGCGCCCCGTCGAGCTGGCGACCGCCGTGATTGGATACAACGATCGCGTCGGCCCCGAAATCGGCTGCCATGCGGGCATCGTCGGGATCGAGGATGCCCTTGAGGATCATCTTGCCGCCCCACTGGTCGCGGATGCGGGCGATCTTCTTCCAGTCAAGCTGCGGGTCGAACTGCTCGTTGGTCCAGCTCGACAGCGATGCAAGGTCGCCCACGTTCTTCACATGCCCCACGATGTTGCCGAAGCTGCGCCGCTTGGTGCCCAGCATGCCGAGGCACCAGCGCGGCTTGGTCATCATGTTCAGGATGTTCGGAAGCGTCAGCTTCGGCGGCGCCGAAAGACCGTTCTTGATGTCCTTATGGCGCTGGCCAAGGATCTGCAGGTCCAGTGTCAGCACCAGAGCCGAGCACCGCGCCCGCTTCGCCCGCTCGATCATCTCGTCAACGAAATCCTCGTCGCGCATGACATAGAGCTGGAACCAGAACGGTTTGGTCGTATTTGCCGCCACATCCTCGATCGAGCAGATCGACATGGTGGACAGCGTGAAGGGCACGCCGAACTTTTCCGCCGCGCGGGCCGCCTTGATTTCGCCGTCGGCGCTCTGCATCCCGGTCGATCCGACCGGAGCCAGCGCCACCGGCATCGTGACCGGTTGGCCGATCATCTCGGTGGCAAGTTTGCGGTCGGACATGTCGACGGCGACCCGCTGGCGCAGGCAGATCTTGCTGAAGTCGCTGCAATTCTCGCGGAAGGTCTGCTCAGTGTAACTGCCGCTTTCAGCATAGTCCCAGAACATCTTCGGCACGCGCCTGCGGTGCAGCCGCTTGAGGTCGTCAATGCAGGTGATGATCGTCAAGGCGCTCTCCGATGGCACTGGTCATTTTTTATTACCAATTCTGCCGAACGTCTGCAATCCGGTCATGCAGCTTCCGGCGGTCGCGCAAAGCGGCGGTCGGGCACGATCCAGATCAACGCGACGGCAAGGATGAGCGCCAGCGAAATCCAGACGTTCACAAAGGCCATGGGCACCGACACGACATAGGCAAGGAGCGATATCTTCCCCTTGCGGTCCGATCCGAGTGCCTTGGCAAAGTCGGAGTTGCGGCCATGCTCTGCCAGGAGCGACATGACGAGCAGCGTGTAGGCCACCGCACACATCAGCAGGTCGAAGCCATAGACGGCCACGGGAATTGGTTGAAAGCCGCTCTCCTCCATGAATCCTGTGGCGAAGGGCATGAGCGACAGCCAGAACAGAAGATGCAGGTTGGCCCAGAGCACCCAGCCGCCGACATGCTTTACGGCGTGAAACATGTGGTGGTGATTGTTCCAGTAGATGCCGACATTCGCAAAGGACAGCACATAGGCGAGGAAGATCGGGAGGAGCTGCCGCAGCGCTTCCAGATTGTATTCCTCCGGCACCCTCAGTTCCAGCACCATGATGGTGATGATGATCGCCAGCACTCCGTCAGAGAATGCTTCGAGCCGCCCCTTGGTCATGCAAAAATCCCCCGCTTGTCGCAGGGTCATGCTGCGCAGGACGATCGGGAAAGGCAAGCCGGGCCGGGTCACTCAAGGCCCGCGGGGGCCGCGTGTCAGGCCGAATGTGCGCCTTGGGCCAGGGCCGCCACCTGCGCCAGCACTTCGGCCGGGGCCTTGCCGGCACCGATCTCCTTGACGATGGCGGAACCGACGACGCAGCCGTCGGCGATGGTCGCGATGGCCTTCGCGCTGTCCGGCGTGGAGATGCCGAAGCCCACGATCACGGGCAGGTCGGTCGCCGCTTTGATCCGGGCAACCTCGGGCGCGACCTCAGCCGCCTGCGCAGCCGCCGCCCCGGTGATCCCGGTGATCGACACGTAATAGACGAAACCAGATGTATTCTGCAGCACCTTGGGCAGACGCTTGGCATCCGTGGTCGGCGTTGCCAGGCGGATGAAATTCAACCCGGCCTTCTGCGCGGGGATGCACAGTTCCTCGTCTTCTTCCGGCGGCAGGTCCACCACGATCAGACCGTCGATCCCGGCCTCCTTCGCCTCGGCGAGGAAGCGGTCCACGCCACGCGAATAGATCGGGTTGTAATAGCCCATCATCACGATGGGTGTGGTCTGGTCGGTCTTGCGGAAGGTCCGCACCATGTCGAGCGTCTTGGCCAGCGTCTGGCCGCCGTCGAGCGCACGCTGCCCGGCCAACTGGATCGTCGGGCCGTCTGCCATCGGATCGGTGAAGGGCATGCCAAGCTCGATCACGTCAACCCCGGCGCCCGGAAGGCCCTGCATGACCGCAAGCGAGGTGTCGAGGTCCGGGTCGCCGGCCATGATATAGGCCACAAAGGCCTTGCGGCCCTTGGCTTTCAGCTCCGCAAACCTGTCGTCGATCCGGGTCATCTGCCCCAAGCCCTCGCCTTGAAATCCTCGCGCCCCGGTTTGCACGGGGCGGCCGGGAAAAGCAAGGACTGGCGGGCGGGTCACTCGGGGCGGTGGCAGACCGCCTCGACATTGTTGCCATCGGGGTCGAAGACGAAGGCTCCGTAGTAGTCGGGATGGTACTGCGGGCGCAGACCTGGTCCGCCATTGTCGCGCCCGCCCGCCTTCAGCGCGGCCTTGTGGAAGGCATCCACCTCGGCACGGTTCCGGGCCGACAGGGCGATGTGAATCGGCGAGGAGGCCCCCTCGGGCCCGGCCTCGGTCAGCCAGAAGACCGGGTTCTCGCGCCCGAACCCCAGAACAGTCAATCCGCCTGTGTATTCCTTGGGAACTTCCTTTCGCTCGCCTCCGCCAAGTGCCGCGAAGGCCTCATCATAAAAGCGGCGCGAGGCGGCGATATGGGCGGTTCGGATGCCGATATGGTCGATCATGGGAAACTCCTGTCCTGAAATGCCGGCAGTCTGGCATGCCGGCGGGTCTTGGGCCAGCACCCTGGGTTTCAAGTTCGGGGCAGGGAAGGGGGCTTTCTGCCCCCTCGCGCGCGACGCGCGCTCACCCCCGAGGATATTTGGGGAACAGAAGAAGCGGAAAGATCAGCTTTCACGAATGAGATAGCGCACAACCTTTCCGGGAGCGGGAGAACCGCGCCCCATCTCGGTGAAGCCGAGCGTGGCGTGGAAGGCATCCGAGCCGGGATTGGGCGGGTCGGAGTTCACCTCGCAGACGAGGGGACCAAGGTCGTGTGCGGCGGCATGCGCCGCGAAGGCGTCGTACAGGCGGCGGGCATGTCCCTGGCCGCGTGCGGTTTCGGCGACCACGACACGGTCGATATAGGCGAAGCGGGGCAGGCGGTCACAGAACCAGCGGTAGTTCGGACTCTGGTAATCGGCGGCGGTGGCGAAGCCGATCAGGAAGGCGGCAAGCGGGCCATCCGGGGCAGGGATGCCCTTGGCGAAGGTCGCAGCGGCGAGGAGGCGATCCAGCGCTGGCCGGTCGAGGGGCGAGGTCTTGACCTCGACCGCGCGGTTGAGGGCGAGCACTTCATCGAGCCGGGCATCGCCGGCGCGCTTGAGATTGCGCAAATGCATCTAATCCTTCCCGTCTTGCCCGCGTTCGGTTCTGTCAGGGTCGCTGCGGCACGGCAAGGCACCCTTCAGGATGCAGGTCCGGCCGCGATGATCCAGTGGGTGCCGAAGCGGTCCTTCACCATGCCGAAGCCCGAGGAAAAGAAGGTCGGGCCGAACGGCTGGATGACCGCGCCGTCCTTTGCGAGCGCCGTGAACCAGCGGCCGGCCGTCGCGGCGTCGGGTGCGCTCTGCATGACCGACACCGCCGCCTGCGCCTCGCCGGGCGCTCCGGGCGGGAAGTCCGATGCCATGAGCGTGCCGTCCCCGATCGTGACCTGGCCGTGCATGATCCGGTCCGAGCCAGACCAGGCGGGGGGCGCGTCCGGGCCGTCTGCGTAGCGCATCATCTGCAAGTTGGCGCCGCCGAAGACCTCGGCATAGAAGGCGAGTGCGTTCGCGCAGTCGCCGCGGAAATGCAGGTAGGGCATCGTGGGCATGGGGTTCTCCTGTTCGCAGCCGTCAGGATAGGGACGACGCCCGAGTCGCGAAACCTTGAACCTGCTCCGCGGGATCACTAGAAGCGGCGCCGGATGACGGTCGGCGGAGGCAGGGCAGATGGGTTTCAAGATGGGTATCGTTGGCCTGCCGAATGTCGGCAAGTCGACGCTCTTCAACGCGCTGACGCGCACGGCGGCGGCGCAGGCGGCGAACTTTCCCTTCTGCACCATCGAGCCGAACGTCGGTGAGGTCGCCGTGCCCGATGCGCGGCTTGAAACTCTGGCGGCCATTGCCGGGTCGAAGCAGATCATCCCGACGCGGATCACCTTCGTCGATATCGCCGGACTTGTGCGCGGCGCGTCCAAGGGTGAGGGCCTCGGGAACCAGTTCCTGGCCAACATTCGCGAATGCGATGCCATCGCCCATGTGCTGCGTTGCTTCGAGGATGGCGACATCACCCATGTCGAGGGCCGGATCGACCCGGTCGCCGATGCCGAGACGATCGAAACCGAGCTGATGCTGGCCGACCTCGAGTCGATCGAGCGGCGGCGGGCGAACCTCGCCCGCAAGCTGAAGGGCAATGACAAGGAAGCGGCAGACCAGGACCGTCTCCTGGCGCAGGCACAGGCGGCGCTGGAGCAGGGCCAGCCCGCCCGCACGGTCAAGGTCGCCGAGGACGACCAGCGCGCCTGGCGGCTGCTGCAGCTCCTGACCGCGAAGCCCGTGCTTTACGTCTGCAACGTCGAGGAGGCTTCGGCCGCCACCGGCAACAGCCAGTCGGCCCGTGTCGCCGAGATGGCGAAGAAGCAGGGTGCGGCAACGGTGGTGATCTCGGCCCGGATCGAGGAAGAAATCAGCCAGCTTCCAGCTGAAGAGGCTGAGATGTTCCTTGAGGAGATGGGGCTGCACGAGGCCGGGCTCGACCGGCTGATCCGTGCCGGCTACGAACTTCTTGGCCTGCAAACCTACTTCACGGTTGGCCCGAAGGAAGCCCGCGCCTGGACGATCACCAAGGGCACACTCGCCCCGCAGGCGGCGGGCGTGATCCACGGAGATTTCGAGAAGGGCTTCATCCGCGCCGAAACCATCGCTTACGACGACTACGTCGCCGGCAAAGGCGAGGCGGGGGCCAAGGAGGCCGGCAAGTTCCGCGTCGAGGGCAAGACCTACGAGGTGCAGGACGGTGACGTGCTGCACTTCCTGTTCAACGGTTGACCCAGAAAGGCCCCGCGGGCCAGTCCCGTTCCTTGGGCGCCTGCAGGGAGCTGGCACCCCTTGCGTTGGCTTGGGCGCCTATTCGGCGGCAAGCCGCGGAATTCTGCCTTCAGGGGATTCGTCGTTGCCGCAGCCTTCCAGACCCTGCCACATCGCCCCCATCCAAAGGTCGCAGAGAGGGGTAACCTCTCGGCCCCGTGCCGGAAACGGCGTGAACTCGCCAAAGACCGGGCCTCGTGTCGTGGCATAAAGGTCGATCCGCATGAACACGTTGATATGCCGCCCGATGTCGGAGGCCATGGCGAACATCGCGTCGAGAAATGGCGGGGCCGGTGCGATCCCGCGCTCTGGGCGGACGTCCCACCTCAGGCGCATCGGCACCTCTTTCCACTCTGGTGTCATGTACCAGTAGCGGTTCAGGTCGCCGTCTCCGGTAATCGTGTTGCGCTCGATTACGGTGCAATAGGCGATCCGCGGGCCGAAACAGTAGAACTTGTAGTCAAGCGGCGCTCCGACCCGACCGTCGAAGTTCACCAGCAACTCCTCCGCCATATAGGGATCGGCGGCCTTCTTGCCGGCTTCGGACAAGAGCCAGTCGCGGGTCGCTGTCTTTCCCGTTAGTTGCTCAATCCCATCCCGCAGCAAAAAGACGCCCTTGGAGGAATAGCCGTGCTGGGGCTTTAGCACGACATTGGGGGGGAGTTGGTCAAGCGGGACGTCGGCGAGGCTTGGGAAAAGGCCATATGTCTCGGGCACGGCATGACCAAGGCCGCGGACATACTCGATGCCCTTCAACTTGGGGGAAAGCTTCGCGCTCCAATGCGCGGTTTCAGGATCACGCCAACGGACGATGCGGTCGCGCATCCTCTGCTGGTAGCCGATTGTTCCCAACTCTGAAGCGCGGGGACAGGTAAGTCTGGACAGCCTGCGGCGTACAGGCAGCGCAAGACGGTCGAGGCGTCCGGCAATGGACATGATGAACCTACAAGCAAGGAATACTTTCAATTGTGCTCAATTTATCAGCAAAGGATGCATTCACGCAATTGAAGATTGGGCAAATGACTGTCCGCGACTGACATGGCAATCGAAGGCGATCCGCACAGCCAAACCGGCCGGCGCCTTTCTGCCCAGGGTTGTCCCGCAGGGAAGACTTGGGCCGTCAGGCACAAGGCTCCAAATGCTCGCGGGATTGGCGCCTGAGGCGTGGGCGTAGGCCGTTGTCGAAAGCGCATTTGCGATGCAAGGGCGCTATTCCGTCACTTCAGACGTCTAGCCTGCGGGCAGAGGATCCCCGAGCAAGCGGTAACCTTCGGTATGGCATTGGCCGAGACCGCATTGGACCACAACGCCGACGAGGTTGATCGCACAGAGCAGGATAAGGATCAGCCCAACTGCGCTGCCGATCCGAAAGAGCGAAGGGAAATAGTGCGACGGAACCTGTTGAAGATGGCCATCATTGCCCAGGGCCGTCAGCTTCAGCGCATAGGCAAACAGCGTGCCAAGCCCGATCAGGATCGACCAGACCGGCATGTGCAGGCCAAGGATGGCGCTGCCGATATAGGCGTGTCCCGGCCGGGGATAGATGTCGAGGAGGGTCTGGCGCGTGGCGATGACCACCAGCAGGATCGCGAAAAGCAGGATCAACCCCATATGCTTGCCGCTGAACCCACCGCGCAGGTTCATCACCACGCCAAGCCCGATGCCGAACATGCAGACCCGTTCCAGAAGGCACAGCGGGCAGGGCAATTCGCCCATTGCGAACTGGATCACCAGAGCGGCGGTAAGAATGGTTGCCATCATAGCCGCGAGCGCGACCTGAAAGCCGTAGTCCAGAAGGGCAAGCGTCCTCATGCCTGTGCCTTCGTCTCGATCCGTTCCAGACGGGTGTCGATCCAGGGCATGCGGAACCCGTCGACTGGACTCCAGACCTCCCAAAGGAAAAGCCACACCGTCAGGAGGAGGCAAAGAATGGCGGCCACCCAGGTCGCCTCCTTTTGCCGTGCCCAGGCAACCGACAGCGCCGCAAACATTGTGAGAAAGATCGCGACCATCATCGCCGGCACGCCCCTTTGTTTCCGCAACATCAGGCTAGCCGGTTTTCGGGCCGGGACAAGCCGCGTCGCCTCCGCAGGAGCGCCGCGAAATCGTCTGATTGGGAGGAAATCCTGAATGCCAATGAGGGAGGATAGGGTGCGCCCGAGAGACAGCGGAATGCCGCTCGCCAGCCTACAGAATGATCTGCCGCTCGAGGTCGAACCGCTGCGCGACCCGCGCCCAATTGTTGGCCGTCTGCGCGGCCTTGCGCACCGCAACAGTGCCGCCATTGCGCTTGCGCTGGCAATCCTTGGCCTGACTGCGCCCGTACTCTTGGCGTCCTATTTGAAAAGCCGCGCCATCTTGCCTGAAAGCGCCAGGATGAGTGTCTGTGCCCCGGCGGACGTCACTGTCCAAGGCTATCAAGTGCAGGCGAAGACCGGACCCTTCGCAGGCTGCTTCCAACGACTGTGACTTCGATCCACAAGGATACTGGACCGGAGCGCCCCTGCGGCCCGGTGGGAACCCGGTCCCGCTTGGTCGCGGCCTGAACTACCGCCTTCCCCGGTTCGACCTCTTCCCGCCGCGCTGACCTGGTCTGCCAGCGGTCGAGCGCCCGGAAAGCTTCACCGCTTCTTCAACCGCGTCCTCTACAACCGACTGCCGGGCGAGGGGATCGTCGGCCACGGCAAGCTCCACCGCCTCCAGCCGCTTGATCTCGTCGCGAAGCCGCGCGGCCTCCTCGAATTCGAGGTTCTCGGCAGCCTTGCGCATCTGGGTGCGCAGACCATCCAGATGGGCGGCAAGGTTTGAGCCGACCATCGGCTTGTCGACCTTGGCGGTGACGCGGGACATGTCAGTGTCGCCCTGCCAGAGGCCGGCCAGCACATCCTCGACGTTCTTCTTCACCGTCTGCGGCGTGATGCCGTGTTCGAGGTTATAGGCCATCTGCTTTTCGCGGCGGCGGTTCGTTTCGGCAATCGCGCGCTCCATGCTGCCGGTGATGCGGTCGGCATACATGATGACGCGCCCCTCGGCGTTCCGCGCCGCGCGCCCGATGGTCTGCACCAGCGAGGTTTCCGAGCGCAGGAAGCCTTCCTTGTCGGCGTCGAGGATGGCAACCAGCCCGCATTCGGGGATGTCGAGCCCTTCGCGCAGCAGGTTGATCCCGACCAGCACGTCGAAGGCGCCAAGCCGCAGGTCGCGCAGGATCTCGATCCGCTCAAGCGTGTCGATGTCGGAGTGCATGTAACGCACCCGGATGCCCTGCTCGTGCAGGTATTCGGTCAGGTCCTCGGCCATGCGCTTGGTCAGAGTGGTGACCAGCGTCCGCATCCCGTTGGCGGCGACCTTGCGAACCTCGTCCAGAAGGTCGTCCACCTGCATCTCGACGGGGCGGATTTCCACCTCCGGGTCGATCAGGCCGGTCGGGCGGATGACCTGCTCGGTGAAGACACCGCCAGTCTGTTCCAGCTCCCAGGCGGCGGGGGTGGCGCTGACGAAGACCGACTGCGGCCGCATCGCATCCCACTCCTCGAACTTGAGCGGACGGTTGTCCATGCAGGAGGGCAGGCGGAAGCCATGCTCGGCCAGCGTGAACTTGCGCCGGTAGTCGCCGCGATACATGCCACCGATCTGTGGCACCGAGACGTGGGATTCATCGGCGAAGACGATGGCGTTATCGGGGATGAACTCGAACAGTGTCGGCGGCGGCTCGCCCGGGGCACGTCCGGTCAGGTAACGCGAATAGTTCTCGATCCCGGCGCAGGACCCGGTCGCCTCGAGCATTTCGAGGTCGAAGTTCGTGCGCTGCTCCAGCCTTTGGGCCTCAAGCAGTTTCCCCTCGTTCACCAACTGGTCAAGGCGCTGGCGCAGCTCGTGCTTGATCCCCTGGATCGCCTGCTGAAGCGTCGGGCGCGGGGTGACGTAGTGGCTGTTGGCGTAGATGCGGATCTGGCGGAAGGTGTCGGTCTTCGCCCCGGTCAGCGGATCGAATTCGACAATCGATTCAAGCTCCTCTCCAAAGAAGCTGAACCGCCAGGCTCGGTCTTCGAGGTGGGCGGGCCAGACCTCGAGGCTGTCGCCCCGCACCCGGAACGATCCGCGGGCGAAGGCTTGGTCGTTGCGACGGTACTGCTGGGCCACGAGTTCGGACATGACCTTGCGAATGTCATAGGGCTGGCCGACGACGAGATCCTGCGTCATGGCCGAATAGGTCTCGACCGAGCCGATGCCGTAGATGCAACTGACCGAGGCCACGATGATCACGTCGTCGCGCTCCAGAAGCGCCCGGGTGGCCGAGTGGCGCATCCGGTCGATCTGTTCGTTGATCTGGCTTTCCTTCTCGATGTACGTGTCCGACCGCGGCACATAGGCTTCGGGCTGGTAGTAGTCGTAGTAGCTGACGAAATACTCGACCGCGTTGTCAGGGAAGAATCCCTTGAACTCTCCGTAAAGCTGGGCGGCCAGCGTCTTGTTGGGCGCAAGGATGATTGCCGGGCGCTGCGTCTCCTCGATGATCTTGGCCATGGTGAAGGTTTTACCGGTCCCGGTCGCGCCAAGCAGCACCTGATCCCGCTCGCCGGCCAGAACGCCTGCGGTGAGTTCCGCGATTGCGGTCGGCTGGTCGCCCGCAGGCTGGAACGGGGTGGACAGTGCAAAGCGCCGACCGCCCTCGAGCTTGGGCCGGGTCAGCACCTCGGGGCGGGGCGAAAGGGCGTTGTCGTTGTTGTGGGGCATGGGCAGCTGATTCCTGCGGGAGCCCAAGATTTGATCCGTTTTTGTTCCGGTTCAAGGCCACAGCCGCACAGCTTGCCGCAGGGCTGCGCCGCCCCTTGCATCATCGGGGGGATTCCCGCCATAAACGGGCGTCGAATTTCGGAGTTCCGCATGCAAGCTCGCATCTACCAGCCCGCCCGTACCGCGATGCAATCCGGCACCGCCAAGACCAAGGACTGGGTGCTGGAATTTGCCCCCGACAGCCCGCGCGAGATCGATCCGCTGATGGGCTGGACCTCGTCCTCTGACACGCAGCGTCAGGTCAAGCTGCGCTTCGAAAGCCAGGAGGCTGCCGAGGATTACGCCAAGGCGCAGGGCATCGACTATGTCGTGCTCCAGCCCAAGAGCCGTGCCGCGAACATACGTCCGCGCGGCTATGGCGAAAATTTCGCGACCGACCGCAAGGGTGCTTGGACGCACTGACGCCACAGTCAGGCGGCACGGTCCCGCAAGTCGATTCTATGGGAGAATTATGCCGTGGTCTATTTTCGTCGTTGCCTGACGGCTTTGCCGCTTCTTCTCGCAACCGGCACTGCCGGTCTTGCGGCGGATGCCACCCCTGAAGGGGCCGCGCGCCTGACCGAAGTCTTCCAGACCTATCTTGGCAAGACCCCGGGCGTGGTGACGGTGACCCCTTCGGGCGCCGTCTACGACCTGCGGCTGGATGCGGGCCCACTGCTGTCCTCTATCCCCGAAGCCGACGCCACCGTCACGGCCTCGCCCATCCTGCTGCAACTCACCGACAACGGCGACGGGACCTGGTCGATGACCCAGGACCAGGCCTTTGACATGAAGATGCAGCTTCCCGGTCAGGCGGAAGCGACGCTCAGCATTGCTTCGCTGAAATCGACGGGCATCTTCGACGAAAAGCTGGCGGCCTTCAGCACCACGACCAGCGAGTTCACCGATCTGAAGATGGATGAAACGATCACCGCCCCCGATGGGCCGTCCCATGTCGCCTATTCGATCGCGTCGGGACAGGTAACCACCACCGGGACAGCTGGTGCCTCGGGCGGTGTCGATGTGGCGCAGACCATGTCGGCGCAGACGCTCATCGAAACCTTCAATGTTCCCATGGAACCCGGCGGTGCGCCTGTCGAGATCTCGCTGACTGCCGAGTCCTATGGGATCGACGGCACGATGACCGCGCTGCGCACCCAGCAGATCCTGTCGACCCTTGCCTTCTTCGTCGCCCATCCGTCGGATACGGAGGTCAAGACGGCGCAGGAAGATCTGCGTGGGCTCTTGCGGTCGGACCTTCCGCTTTTCGATCATCTCGGTGCCAAGGGGCTGGTCAAGACCATCGCCGCACAAACCCCGATCGGTCCGGTGACCCTGGACAGCATGGGTGTCGAGGCGGAAGCCAACGGCATCGTCGCCGACGGCATGGTGCGTGAGGCGCTGAGCCTCGATGGGCTGGTCCTGCCGCCGGGGATTGTCCCGGAATGGGCAGCGGCCCTTGTTCCGCAGAAGACGGCGCTGGACGTCAAGGTCTCGGGCTTCGATCTTGCGAACCCGGTCGGCCAGATCATTTCCGCCTTCGACCTGACGAAGCCCGAGCCGCTGGAGCAGGCCTTCCTCGACAGCCTGCTGCCGGCGTTCCTGCCGAATGGCACGGTCGATATCACTCTTGCCCCCGGCGAGACCGTCGCTCCTGCCTTTACCCTTGGTTATGAGGGGGCGATGAAGGCCGGGCCCGCTCAGGAAATTCCGTCGGGCAAGGCCAAGATCAGCCTGAAGGGCTACGATGCCATCGTGGCGGCCCTGTCCGGCGCCCCGCCTGAAGTCGGCCAGCAGATGCTGCCGGTGATGACCATGATCAAGGGGATGGCCCAGTCCGAGGGTGACACGCTTGTCTGGGATATCGACGCCTCGACTCCTGGTCAGGTGCTGGTCAACGGCAACGACCTGGGCCCGATGTTGGGACAACCCTGATGACGATCACGATCCGGCGCGAGAGCCCGGTGGGGCCGGACCTTGCCCTTCTCTTCGAGCGGCACACCGCCGACATGCATGCCGACACACCGCCCGAGAGCATCCACATGATGGATGCCTCGGAGCTGGACATCCCGGAAGTTTCCTTCTTCGTCATGCGCGACGACGGCGAGCCGGTGGCCATGGGCGCCTTCAAGCGGATCGGTGGAGGGCACGGCGAGATCAAGTCGATGCATGTGCTGGTCGAACGCCGCGGCCAGGGGCTGTCGCGCCGGATGCTCGACCATCTTGTCGCCGAGGCGCGCGCCTCCGGGTTGGGGCGCCTGAGTCTCGAGACCGGGTCGCAGCCAATGTTCGAACCGGCCCGCGTCCTCTATTCCCGCGCAGGGTTCGAGGAATGCGGGCCGTTCGAGGGCTATGTGCTCGACCCGAATTCAATCTTCATGACGCGAAGCCTTGCCTGACAGGCGGCTCTGCCGCTAAACGGACGACGACGGTCCCGTAGCTCAGCTGGATAGAGCAGCCGCCTTCTAAGCGGCGGGTCGGGGGTTCGAGTCCTCCCGGGATCGCCAGAAACCCGGCTCCGTCACGGTCACTCGCCCCATGTGTAGGTGCCGTCGCTGTGCGGCCCGGGATTCACATGAGTGCCGTCCTCATTCACCATCTTGGTGCAGGAACGGCCGGGATAATCGGGGTTCGGAACCTCGCAGTAGATCTTGCGGCTGGTCTTGTCGTCCTTTGCCCCCTGTGCAGAGGGGGCGGCATCTGGCGTCTGGGTCATGGCGGAATTCCCGAGCTGAAAAAACGTTGGTTCAAATCCGTGCCTCGATGGAAGCACGGCAAAGCCGAATCTTCAATCCTCGTGTTGTCCGTGCTGCCGTCCACGCGGGCATCGAGCCCGCGCGTCCGGCGTTGCCACGGAGTGCAGCACCGTCAGGTCTCGGACGGGGCGCCGCCCTCGAAGCGGTTGCCGTGGCGGTAGTCGCAGGGGGCTTCCTGCATCTCAAGATGAAGGCGCGTGCCAGTATAGGGATGGGCGCGGGCGAGGTCCTCGTCGAACTCGATGCCGAGACCCGGCGCCGTGGGCGGCAGGATGTAGCCGTCTTCCCAGGTGATCGTGTGCTTGATGAGCGCGAGGTGGAAGGCACCGCCGGTCTGGATCGTCTCGGCCATGAGAATGTTCGGGATCGAGGCGGCGAGGTGGATGTTGGCCGCCCATTCCACGGGGCCGGCATAGAGATGCGGCGCCATCTCGGCATTGAAGACCTCGGCGATCGCCGCGATCTTCTTCGCTTCCCAGATGCCGCCGACGCGACCGAGGGCCGGCTGCAGGATCTTCACCCCGCCGAGGCGCAGGAGGGTCCCGAACTCGGCCTTGGTGGTCAGCCGCTCGCCGGTCGCAAGCGGGATGCGGACCTGGCGCGCCACCTCGGCGAATTCGGGCAGCATGTCGGGCGGGATCGGCTCTTCATACCAGAGCGGGTTGTAGGGTTCGAGCTCGCGCCCGAGGCGGATCGCGCCGGGGGTGTTGAACTGGCCATGGGTGCCGAAGAGGAGATCGGCCTTGTCGCCCACGGCCTCGCGGATCTTCGCGCAGAAGGCGACCGAGCGGGAGATGTCGGACATCGCCGGCTGGTGGCCGGTGCGGATCGTGTAGGGGCCGGCGGGGTCGAACTTGACCGCGGTAAAGCCCTGCCGGACACAGTTGGCCGCCGCTTCCGCCGTCCAATCAGGATTGACCCAGAACTCGGCCGCGTCCTGGCCCGGCTCGGGATAGAGATAGGTGTAGGAGCGGATGCGCTCATTGATCCGTCCGCCGAGAAGCGCCCAGACCGGGCGGTTGCGCGCCTTGCCGATTATGTCCCAGCAGGCGATCTCGAGCCCCGAGAAGGCGCCGATCGTGGTCGGGTCGGGGCGCTGGGTGAAACCCGAGGAATAAACCCGGCGGAACATCAGTTCGATCTCTTCCGGCGAGGTGCCGAGCATGTGGCGCTCGAACACGTCGCGGATGACGGCGTCCATCGCCTTCGGCCCGACGGTCGAGGCGTAGCATTCGCCGATCCCGATGATGCCGTTGTCGGTCGTAAGCTTGACGAAGGTCCAGTAGCGGCCGCCCCAGCCTGGGGCGGGCGGGGCGACGGTGAAGATCTCGAGCTCGGTCAGGCGCATGGTCGTGCCTCTATGGCTGAAGTCGGTCCGGTGGGAGAGCCCCCGGGGGTTTCACACCCCCGGGACCCCCGTGGGGTATTTTTCGAGGAGAATTGCTTTGGGGGAGGCTAGAGCGGTCATCGGGCAGGGCGCGCGGATTTGCGACATTTCCTGCCGCAAATGGCGGTCAGTTGCGTGCGGCAAACCCGGCGGCGATGTTGGAGAGGCGCGCGGCAAGGGCCTCGGGGGCGGCGAAATAGGGCGAGTGGCCGGAAGCGAGGGAACTCGTTGCGACCCCCGCCGCGTCCGCCATTGCCCGCTGCCAGTCGGGGGGGATGACGTGGTCAGCGGTGGTTATGATCGCATGGCGAGGAAGCGAGCGGGACGCGTCGGTAAGGCCAAGGGCGGTTTCCTGCGGCGCGACGGGTTCCGGGTCAAGAAGCGGCAGCACCCTCTCGGCGGTTCCGGGCGGGCAGTCGTGGAACAGGAGCGGCGCGATCTTTGCGGGGTCGAAGCGGTAAGTCGGGGCCCCGGGTTCGCGCAGGAGCTTGCCGCGCAGGGGTTGGCTCGGCCCGGCGCGGCGCAGGTCGGCCACGGACTGACCGGCGCGGGGGATATAGGCGCAGAGATAGATCAGGCCCGCCACCTTGCCGCGCGCGGCTTCGGCGGCTGCGGTGATCGGGTAACCGCCGGCGGAGTGGCCGACAAGGATCGTGGGGTGCTCGATCCGGTCAAGGATCGCGGTGGCGTAGCTGGCCAGCGAGACTTGCGAGGGGTCGGTTCGGTCTAGACCATGGGCGGGAAGGTCGATGGCGCGCGCCCCGGTCCCGGCCTGGTCAAGAAGGGGCAGGAGGTCCTGCCAGCACCACGCCGCATGACAGGAGCCGTGGACGAGGAGAAAGCGGATCGTCATTTCCGGGCGGGCTGCATCAACACTGACCGATGGAGCGGAGAAAGGCCGAGACGGCCGAGGCCCAGGGCTCTGGCCGGTCCACGGGCGGCAGATGGCCTGCGCCGCGGATCAGTTCGAAGCGGCTGCCGCGGATCAGGGCGGCGGTTTCGCGGACGAGGTCGGCAGGAGTGGAGCCGTCCGCGGACCCGGCAAGGGCCAGCGTTGGCAGGGTCAGCGTCGCGGTCGTGGTGTAGAAGTCGGTTCCGGCGATGGCGGCGGCGCAGCCGATCCAGCCGTTGGGGTTCTGCGCCAGCAGCCGGTCGCGCCAGGTCTGCGCCGCCGTCGTTGCGCGGAAGGCGCGGGGGAACCAGCGGTCGATCGTCGGATCGGTGACAGCGGCCATGCCGCCGGTCCGGACGGCGTCGATCCGGCTGGCCCAGATGTCCGCCGTGGCGATCTTGGCGGCGGTGTTCGACAGCACGAGCCCGCGCACGAGGTCGAGCCGCTTCACCGCCAGGCCCTGCGCGATCATCCCGCCGATCGAGAGGCCGATTACGACCGCATCGCGGAGGCCCAACTGCTCTATCGCGCGCTCGGCATCGCGGATCAGGGCACCCATGCTGTAGGGCGGAGGCGGGCAGTCCGACGCGCCATGGCCGCGGAGGTCGAGGCGAATATACCGGGGGCCATCCGGCAGGAGGGGCAGGACACCATCCCAGAGCGACAGGTCGGTGCCGAGCGCATGGAGGAACAGGACCGGAGGCCCATCGGCGCGGCCGTCCTCGGCCATGCCGACCGCGAGGTCACCGAGGGATAGGCGCGCTGACGTCACAGGGCGAACCGCGTCAGCGCCTGGATGAAGACCGCCGGATTGACGTTGCCGCCCGAGGCGACGGCGATGACCGGCTCGCTCGGATGCGAGGGCTTGCGGAACAGGGCGGCGGCCAGCGCCACGGCGCCGCCAGGTTCCAGCACGATCTTGAGGTGGGCGAAGGCGAGCGCCATGGCATGCAGGGCCTCGTCGTCGCTGACCGTCAGGCCGGGGCCGCAGAGGCGCTTCATGATCGGGAAGGTCAGCTGGCCCGGCGTCGGCGTGATGATCGCGTCGCAGATCGAGCCGGTCATCCGGTCATTCGTGCGGTGGGCACCGGCGGCAAGGCTGCGGGCGACATCGTCGAAGCCTTCGGGTTCGACCGGGCGGGTACGCAGGCCGCGGGCATGACCTTCGAGCGCCAGCGCGATGCCGGAGGTCAGGCCGCCGCCACCACAGCAGACCAGCACATCGGCAAGGTCGATCCCAAGGGCCGCAGCCTGCTCGGCGATCTCGAGGCCGGCGCTGCCCTGACCGGCGATGACCTCGGGATTGTCGAAAGGCTTGATGAGCGTCAGGCTGCGTTCGCTGGCCAGGTTCGCCCCGATCGCGTCGCGGTCCCCGGTCGCCCGGTCATAGAGGATGACCTCGGCACCGTAGGCGCGGGTATTGTCGATCTTCACCTTGGGCGCGTCCGAAGGCATCACGATGACGGCCGGAATGCCATGCCGCGCCGCTGCCAGAGCCATGCCCTGCGCATGGTTCCCCGACGAAAAGGCGATCACGCCCCGGTCGCGGATCGGTGCAGGCAGGGCCGAGATCGCCGCCCAGGCGCCGCGGAACTTGAACGATCCCGTGAACTGAAGGCATTCGGCCTTGACGAAGACCCGGCGACCAGCAACCCGGTCGAGCAGCGGAGAATTCAGCAGCGGCGTCCGTCGGACATGGCCGGCAAGCCGCTCGGCGGCGCGCTGGACACGGTGCAGGTCGGTCATTCGGTGGCAGCCGGCTGCAGCTGGGCGACGAAGGCCTGGATCGCTGCAAGGCATTCGGGCTCGTCGAGAAAGGGCGTGTGGCCGCGGTCGTGCACCGTCACCGCGACAAGACCGGGATGGCGGTCGCGCATCTTCTCGACCGTCGCCGCGGCGAGGATGTCGGAATGCTCGCCGTGAAGGACGGTGACCGGCAGCTCCTTCAGCTGATCGAAGAACAGCCAAAGATCCGGAGCGGCCCCCGCTGCCGACTGCTCGATCAGCGCGCGGCGCAGGAGCGGGTCATAGCGCAGGGCAAGACCCTCAGGGGTTTCCCGCCACATCCGCTCGGCCGCCTGCCGCCACTGGTTGCGCGAAACGCCGGGAAATTCGACGGCAAAGGACCGGGTAAGGCGGTCGGTCACCGCCTCGTAGTTCGGCTCGGCAGGGGGGATGCCGACATATTCCATGATCCGCGTCATGCCCTGCGTGCCAACCTCGGGGCCGACATCGTTCAGGATCACCCCCAGCAGCCGCTCGCGGTGCATGGCCGCCAGCGCCATGGCAATCAGGCCCCCCCGTGAGGTTCCAAGGATTGCGACCTTCCCGATCCCGAGATGGTCGAGCAGTTCCAGCACATCATGCGCCTCGCGCAGGACATTGTAGTTCATGTAGTCCGGGTCGTGGTCCGACAGGCCGCGCCCCCGACTGTCGAGCCGGATCAGGCGGCAACTGCCCGCCAGCGGCGCCAGGATCGGTTCGAAATCCGCCATGTTCCGGGTCAGCCCCGCGAGGCAAAGAAGTGGCAGCCCGCTTCCCCGATCATCGTAGGCCAGGTGCAGGCCGTCGCTCGTCGTGAACTGCTTCATGGCGGTCATGCGCCAGACCAACGGGATCGAACAGACATCACCGCGCGGATCACCGGCATCCTCCTCCTACGTTGGGATACTTGCGGAAGGTGGCACAGGGATGACACCGAGGAAAGGGCCGAAGACAGGTCAGCGCCGATTGCCGCAGTTCGGGCAGGCGAAGCCCGCTTGCCGCCCCGGCGGTCAGGGCCTAAACCCCTGCGGGCGGCAGACAGACAGGAAGACGCGCGGATGGCGGAACAGCAGGAAGAACGGCAGCGCTCGAAAAAGGTCGGCGCTCTGGGCGGATTGATGCCATTCCTGCGGCCCTACCGGGGGCTGGCCCTCTTGGCCGGTCTGGCCCTTGTCCTGACGGCGACGGTCAGTCTGGTGCTGCCGATTGCCGTGCGTCGGGTGGTCGACGGGTTCGAATCCGGCAGCGCCGAATTGCTGGATCACTATTTCGTGGCTGCCATGTTCATCGCCGCCCTGCTCGCGCTTGGAACCGGCGCCCGCTACTACCTTGTGACGCGTCTGGGCGAACGGGTGGTGGCCGACATCCGCCGGGCGATGTTCGACCGGGTCGTTGGCTTGAGTCCGGCCTTTTTCGAGCGCATCCTGACCGGCGAGGTTGTCAGCCGCCTGACCACCGACACGACGCTGATCCTGTCGCTGATCGGATCGTCGGTCTCGGTAGCGCTGCGCAATCTGCTGATCCTGATCGGCGGCATCGTGATGATGTTCTTCTCTTCGCCGAAACTTGCGGGGCTGGTTCTGTTGCTTGTGCCGCTGGTGGTGGTGCCGATCGTGGTGATGGGACGCCGTCTGCGCGCGCAAAGCCGGGAAAACCAGGATTGGATCGCCGCGTCCTCCGGCAATGCGTCCGAGGCGCTGCAGGCGGTGCAGGCGGTGCAGGCTTTCACCCATGAGGCGGAGTCGCGTGAGAGCTTTGGCGAGATCACCGAGAAATCCTATGCCTCCGCCCGCACCCGGATCGGCACGCGGGCGGTGATGACGATCATCGTCATCTTCCTCGTCTTCTCTGGGGTTGTCGGCATCCTCTGGATCGGCGCGCGCGACGTACGCGCAGGCGCGATGAGCCCGGGCGAACTGATCCAGTTCCTGATTTACGCGGTCATGGTGGCCGGGTCGGTCGGCGCCTTGTCCGAGATCTGGGGTGAGCTTCAGCGGGCGGCAGGTGCGACCGAGCGGTTGCAGGAGCTTCTCGCGACCGAGGACCCCGTGCTCGATCCCGCGCAACCGAGGCCGCTGCCGCGCCCGGTCAAGGGCGAGGTCGTCTTCGATGACGTGGTTTTCCACTATCCGGCGCGGCCCGAATACCGGGCGCTGAACGGGGTTGGCTTCACCGTCCGGCCGGGTGAGACGGTGGCGCTGGTCGGGCCTTCCGGGGCAGGCAAGTCTACCGTTTTCCAGATCTTGCTGCGGTTCTATGACCCGCAGGCGGGCCGGGTGACGCTGGACGGGATCGACCTGCGCGAGATGGCGCGCAGCGACTTCCGCCAGGCGATGGCGCTGGTGCCGCAGGATCCGGTGATCTTCGCCACCTCGGCGCGCGAGAACATCCGCTTCGGCCGGCCCGAGGCCAGCGATGCCGAGGTTGAGGCCGCCGCAATGGCCGCCGCCGCCCACGATTTCCTGGTCGCTCTTCCGCAGGGTTACGATACATTCGTGGGCGAACGCGGCGTGATGCTGTCGGGCGGGCAGAAGCAACGCATCGCCATCGCGCGCGCCATCCTGCGCGATGCGCCGGTCCTCCTGTTGGACGAGGCGACGAGCGCGCTCGATGCCGAAAGCGAACGGGCGGTGCAGCAGGCGGTGGAACGCCTGTCGCAGGGACGCACGACCATCGTCGTCGCGCACCGCCTTGCCACGGTGAAGCGCGCCGATCGCATCCTGGTCTTTGACCACGGCCGGATCATCGACAGCGGCACGCATGAGGAACTGGTAGCCGGCGGCGGGCTTTATGCGCGCCTTGCGCGATTGCAGTTCACCGACGGCGCACTCTGACGCTACGCTGCGTCGCTCCGGGCAGCGATGCCTTGCGAGGCTGCGACAAACCGTCCATCCTTGGTGCGGGAGACAAGCACGCCGGTCAACGGCGGCAGGGAGGGGTTTGAATGCGTGAGTTTTCCTCCGTCGCGGATGTGCGCGCCATCGAGGCCGAGACGGATTGGGCCGGAAGGGCGGAGCCGGCGACCATCTATGATTTCCTCAGCCGAACCAAGGCCAGGCACGGCAACAGGCCGGCCGTGTCGTTCCAGCTTCTGTCGGGCGCGACCGACCCTTCGCGTACCCTGACCTGGAGCGAACTTCACGCCCGCGTCACCCAGACCGCGAACGCCTTGCGCGCCCTTGGTGTCGGCGAGACCGATGTCGTGGCCTATGTTCTGCCGAACAGCCTTGAAACGGCGGTGACGCTGCTTGGCGGCATGGTCGCGGGGATCGTCAACCCGATCAACCCGCTGCTTGAACCGCAGCAGATCGGCGCGATCCTGCGCGAAACCAAGGCCAAGGTCGTGGTGACGCTGCGCGCCTTTCCAAAGACCGACGTGGCGCAGAAGGTGGCCGAGGCCGTGCGTCACGCGCCGAATGTCCGGACGGTGATCGAGATCGACCTTGCCCGTTATCTCTCGCCGCCAAAGAGCTGGATCGTCAGGCTGATCCGGCCAAAGAACCCGACCGCTCATGACGCGCAGGTCCATGGGTTCCGGTCGCAACTCGCGGCGCAGCCCTCCGACAGGCTGATCTTCGACGACCGCAAGGCCGATCGGGTGGCGGCCTACTTCCACACCGGTGGCACGACGGGAATGCCGAAGGTCGCACAGCACCGGGTCTCGGGCATGGTCTACAACGGCTGGCTCGGCCATACGCTCTTGTTCCGGGAAACGGACGTGGTGATCTGCCCGCTGCCGATGTTCCATGTCTTCGCCGTCTATCCGATCCTGATGTCGATGATCGCCGCCGGTGCCCATGTCGTCTTCCCGACGCCCGCGGGCTATCGCGGCGAAGGGGTGTTCGACAATTTCTGGAAGCTGATCGAGCGCTGGAAGGTGACCTATATCATCACTGTCCCGACCGCGCTTGCCGCGCTGATGCAGCGCAAGGTTGACGCCGATGTCTCGACGCTGCGCGGCGCCTTCTCGGGGTCGGCCCCGTTGCCGGTGGAGCTTTTCAACCGGTTCGAGTCGGCGACTGGCGTAAAGATCATCGAGGGCTACGGCCTGACCGAATGCACTTGTCTCGTTTCCTGCAACCCGCCCGGCGGGGCCAAGAAGATCGGCTCGGTCGGCATTCCCTTCCCCTATACCGAGGTGCGGATTCTGCAGTTTGGCTCGGATGGCCAGGTCAGCCGCACCTGCGGCACCGACGAGGTCGGGGAGATCTGCGTGGCGAATCCCGGGGTCTATGTCGGCAACACCTACACCGAAGCCGAGAAGAACCAGGGCCTCTTCGCCGACGAGCGCTTCCTGCGCACGGGCGACCTCGGACGCATCGACGCGCAGGGGTATCTGTTCATCACCGGCCGGGCGAAGGACCTCATCATCCGGGGCGGGCACAACATCGACCCGGCCGAGATCGAAGAGGCCCTGATGCGCCACGAGGCGGTGGCCTTTGTCGGCGCGATCGGCCAGCCCGACAATTTCGCCGGTGAACTGCCCTGCGCCTATGTCGAACTCGTCAAGGACAGGACTGTCAGCGAGAAAGACCTTCTGGAGTTCGCGAAGGCGCATATCCATGAGCGCGCCGCAGTGCCGAAGCATGTGGAGATCCTGGCGGAACTGCCGAAGACGGCCGTGGGCAAGGTGTACAAGCCCGACCTGCGCCGCCGGGCGATCACGCGGGTGATCGACGCGGCGCTGTCGGGGGCCGGGCTCGAGGCCGGGGTGCGCGAGGTGGTCGAGGACAAGAAACGCGGGCTGGTCGCGAAGATCGAGCGGCGCGGCGAGGTTGATGACGGGAAGCTCGCCCATGTGCTGGGCGAATTTGCCCTGGCCTGGGACTGGGCCGACTGACGGAAGGGAGGGGGCCTTCTGCCCCCTCGCGCCTGCGGCGCTCACCCCCGAGGATATTTGGAAACAGAAGAAAGCCGGCGAGTCAGAGGGTTTCGGTGTCGAGCCAGATCGTCACCGGGCCGTCGTTGACAAGGCTGACCGCCATGTCGGCGCCGAACTCGCCGGTTTCGGTCGGAAAGCCCTCGGCCCGCATCCTTGCGGCGAAGTGCTCATAAAGGCGGCGACCCTCGGCTGGCGCGGCGGCGTAGGAGAAGCCGGGTCGGTTGCCGCGCAGGTCGGCGGCAAGGGTGAACTGGCTGACGACCAGCACCGCGCCGCGGATGTCGCGCAGCGACAGGTTCATCTTGCCGGCCTCGTCCTTGAAGATTCTCAGCTTGGCGATGCGTTCAGCCAGCCGGTCGGCCTCGGCCTCGCCATCGCCCTGCATGGCGCAGACGAGGATCATCAGGCCCGGTCCGATCTGGCCTATCACGTCGCCCTTGACGGTGACGCGGGCTTCGCTGACGCGCTGGACGACCGCCCTCATAGCTCGTGCGCCCAGGGCGGGTTCGCGCCGGGGCGCGAGACGGTCACGGCAGCGGCACGGGCGCCGAGCGACAAGGCGGCATCCAGTGACGCGTCGGACAGGTCGGCCACCGCGCCTTTGGTCAGCATCCCGTCGCGATCGAGCGCGGCAAGGACGCCGGCATTGAAGGTGTCCCCTGCACCGACGGTATCGGCCACGGTGACCTTCTGTGACGCGACAAAGCGTTCGGCCCCGGCGGTGATGGCGCGGGCGCCCTTTGCGCCTTCGGTGATGAACACGACCTTCGGTCCGCGTGCGACAATGCCGCGGGCCAGCGTTGTGATGTCGCCCGCCCCTTCCAGCCAGTGCAGGTCCTCGTCGGACAGTTTCACGATGTCGGCGCGGGCCATCATCCTGCCGATCCGGGCGCGGTAGGCTGCCTGGTCGGTAATGAAGCCGGGGCGGATGTTCGGGTCTATCATCGTCACCCGGCCCGAGGCTGCGGCGCGGGACTGAAGCTCGTCATAGGCGCTTGCCGCCGGGTCGTTCACCAGACTGATGCCACCGAAGAAGAGTGTGCCGATATGGGCGGGCAGGGCGGGCAAGTCGGCGACGGACAGAAGACGGCCCGCGGTGTTTTCGTCATAGAAGGCGTAGGTCGCCTGCCCCTTCACCAGCTTGACGAAGGCAAGCGTCGTCGGCCTGCCCGAGCGTGCGCACAGCGAGGTATCGACACGGGAAGCGGCCAGCGTCTGGTCGAGGATCTCGCCGAAGAGGTCGGTCGAGAGGCCGGTGAAGAAGCCGGACGCAGCGCCCAGCCGGCCAAGCGCGATGGCGGTGTTGAAGACGGCGCCGCCCGCATAGGGGGCGAAGGCAGCCTCGCCTGCCGTGCTTTCGCGTGGCAGCATGTCGATCAGCGCTTCGCCGCAGCTCAGGATCATCGCATCTCCCCCCCGTTTTGCCGTTGCCCCTTCCTAGGCGGCCCGGGCGTTTCCGGCAATGGGAAGATGTTAGCGCCCAAACAAGGGAGCGAGATTTGCCCGCACCCGGTCCAGAGGCGTGGCCCCGGACATGTCCGGCACGAAGGTCTGGCCGGTGATCGTCTCGTAGGCCTCGATATAGACCTCGGAGGTGCGGGCGATCATCTCGGCGGGGATCTCCGGGATCGGATCGTGGTAGGGATCGCAGCGCGCGGCGACCCAGGAGCGGATCACGTCCTTGTCGAAGGAGGGCGGACGGGCGCCTGCCTCAAAGGCCTGCTCATAACCCGAGGCGATCCAGTAGCGGCTGGAATCGGGGGTGTGGATCTCGTCGGCGATCAGGATGTTGCCGTCTTTGTCCACGCCGAATTCGTATTTGGTATCGACAAGGATCAGGCCGCGCTCGGCCGCCATCTTCTGCCCCCGGCCGAAGAGCGCCAGCGCCTTTTCGGAAACGAAGGCCCATTGTTCTGGCGTGAGGATGCCCGAGGCGATGATCTGGTCAGGGGTCAGCGGCGCGTCGTGGCCGCCGTCAAATTCCTTGGAGGTCGGCGTGATGATCGCCTGCGGCAGCGCCTGGTTCGGGCGGAGGCCGTCCGGGAAGCGGTGGCCGTACATCGCCCGCTCGCCCTTTTGGTAGAGCGTCAGGATCGAGGTCCCGGTGGTGCCCGCCAGATAGCCCCGCACCACCATCTCGACCGGCAGGATGGTGACATGCTTGCCGATCACCACGTTCGGATCGGGATAGGCGAGGACGTGGTTCGGGCAGATGTCGGCCGTATGCTCGAACCAGTAACGCGCCATCTGGGTCAGAACCTGCCCCTTCCACGGGATCGCCGCCAGAATCCGGTCGAAGGCCGAGATCCGGTCGGACGAAATCAGGACGCGCCGCGGTCCGTTCACGCCATCGTCCGGCAGGTCGTAGCAGTCGCGCACCTTGCCGAAATAGGGGTTGGGCAGTTCCGGGATTCGGGCGTGGTCGAGGACGCGGGACAGGTCAATCATGGGGCGCTCCGGGCTATGGCGCTCTATCCGTCGGAGGCGCGGGGGAGTCAACCGGACGCAAGGCTGGGCGGGCGGCTGTCGTCAAGCGGGCGCATGGATTGCTGAAGCAGTGTGCGGATCCAGCGATGTGTCGGATTCGCGGTCGACCTCCGGTGCCAGGCGGCGACGATGCGCATGTTCGGCATGGGCATCGGCGGCTCATACGAGACGAGGCCCATTTTCGGGCCGAGGATGAGGCCGAGCTGTCTGGGCACCGCCGCGATCAGGTCGCTCTCGGCCACAACACGGCAGATTCCAGAGAACACGGGCATGGTCATCACGACCCGGCGTGATTTTCCGATCCGGGCCAGGGCCTGGTCGGTGATCGATTGCATGCGCCCCTCGGGCGAGAACAGGGCGTGCCCGAGCGTACAGAACAGCGAGAGCGGAAGCACCTCGCCGGGCGCAATCCCGGCGGCGGCGATGGCGGGATGGTCCTGCCGGGCAATGACCCCGAAGGGGGAGTTGAACAGCGAGACCTCATCTACCCAGTCCGGAAATGTCTCGGCCGGGATCAGCGCGATGTCGGCCTGATATCGTTCCAGACTGTCGAGGTAGTTGCTGGGAACAAGGTCGACCAGCTGCACCCGGACATTGGGCGCCCGGGCCGGAAGCTCGCGGGCGAGGACCGGCATCAGTACTTCGGCGAAGAAATCGCTGCCTGCCAGCCGGAAGGTGCCCTCTGCGGTGGCTGGATCGAAGACAGCGGCGGGCGCGAACAGCGCCTCGATCCGGTCAATCTCCTGTCGCAGCGGCAGGGCAAGGCCGCGCGCATAGTCCGTCGGCACGAGGCCCGATCCCTGTCGAACGAACAGCTCGTCGTCCAGCGCATGGCGAAGGCGCCCGAGCGCCGCCGACACGGCCGGCTGCGACAGGCCGAGACGTTCGCCCGCCCGGACCGTCGAGCCTTCGCGCAAGAGCGCGTCGAGCACCCGCATCAGGTTGAGGTCGAAGGTTGCGAAATTCATGCTGTCGATACCGATCATATCGTCAATCGATTTGGTTTATATGCCGCGGCCCGGTAAATTCCAATCCAGAGGCGCCTCACCTTCACCCAAGTGCAAACGGAGACTTCCGATGTTCGACGAATTTCACGGACCCGGCACGCTGGACTGGAATGGCGTGCTCTACCGCGTCCTGCTTTCGACCGCCGATAGCGGCGGCGTCCTCTCGATCGTGGACAGCTGGTGCCCGGCCGGCGAGGGCCCGCCCCGCCATGTCCATGATGCTGAGGACGAGACCTTCTTCGTCATCTCGGGCCGGATGCGCTTCTGGCTTGATGGTGTGCTGAGCGAGATGGGGCCGGGCGAGACTGTCTTCATTCCCCGTGGCCACGAACACACCTTCCAGGTGACCGAGGACGGGCCGTCACGCCACCTCGTGATCCTGACGCCAGGCGGTTTCGAGGGATTCTTTGCCGACATGGCGGCGGGTCAGTATCAGATTCCCCGAGACATGGGGCCGATCCTGGAATCCGCCGCCCGCCACAACCTGCGCTTCACCGGCCCGCCGATCGGCGCCTGACACGAGAGAGACGATGACGACCGCGACCAGACCCATTGTCTACCACATCCCTGTCTGCCCGTTTTCCCAACGGCTCGAAATACTGCTCGAGCTGAAAGGGCAGCGCGATGCGGTGGAGTTCCGCACCGTCGATATCACCAGGCCCCGTGACCCCGAGCTTTTGCGCAAGGCAAACGGCACGACGGCCTTGCCGATGATGGAACTGCCAGACGGTCGGATCCTGAAGGAGAGTCTGGTTCTTCTCGAGTATCTTGACGAAACCCTGCCCGGCGGCCCGATCCGCCGGGCCGCCCCCTACGACCGCGCGGTCGAGCGGATGCTGATTGCGAAGGAGGGGCCCTTTGCCACGCAGGGCTATGTCTTCGTGATGAACGGCGACCCGGCGGCACGGGCGGCGCATCAGGCGAAGATGGATGCGCTGTGGCGCGATCTGGATGCTTTCCTTGTGCAGCACAATCCCGGGGGTGACTTCCTCTTTGACCGGTTCGGGCTGGCGGAGGCGGTCTTTACGCCGCTCTTCATGCGCTTCTGGTTTCTCGGCTACTACGAGGGCTATGACCTGCCGGCAGACGCGATCCGCGCCCGGCACTGGCGTGAGGCCTGCCTTGCCCATCCGGCGGCGCAGCAGGTGACCCGGGAAGAGATCGTCAAGCTCTACTACGACTATGCGCTTGGAGCCGGGAACGGTGCGCTGGTCGAAGGGCGGAAGCGGTCGAGCTTCGTCTTCACCCCCGACTGGCGAGAGCGGCCCTGGCCGAGCCCCGACAAGTATGGCCGCCGTGCGACGGATGCGGAACTCGGGCTGGTCTGAGCCGCGCCCCTTGCATCGCTGGTCCCCTTCGGCGAGCCTCCGCACGGACCACGACGGAGGCACAGCATGAACGGGGCAGAGACGCTGGCGGATACGCTGCTGGCGAGCGGGGTGGATGTCTGTTTCGCCAATCCCGGCACGTCGGAGATGCATTTCGTCTCGGCGCTGGATGCACGGCCCGAGATGCGCTGCATCCTGTGCCTGTTCGAAGGCGGCGTGACCGGCGCGGCGGACGGCTATTTCCGCATGTCGGGGAAAGTGGCGGCGACACTTCTTCACCTCGCGCCCGGCTTCGCCAACGGCATCGCCAACCTGCACAATGCGCGCAAGGCGGGCAGCGGCGTGCTGAACGTGATGGGCGACCACGCGAGCTATCACCTGAAATACGAGACGCCGCTCAAGGGCGATACCGAGGCGATGAGCCGCACCGTCTCGCACTGGACGCGCAAGACCGCTGATGCCGGGTCGGTGGCGCAGGACGGCGCTGCGGCGGTGCGGGCGGCTCGCAGCGGCAACGGCCAGATCGCAACGCTGATTCTGCCCGCTGATGCCGCCTGGGGCGAGGCCGCCGAGGCCGTCGTCGCCGCAGCCCCGCCCGTTCTGCCCCGCCCGACGGCGGCGCAGGTCGCGGCGGCAGCAGAGGCGCTGAAGGTGCCGGGGGCGGTGCTGTTCCTTGACGGCCAGGTGCTGCTGCCCGAACAGGCGGTCTGGGCGGCTCGGGTGCAGAAGGCGACAGGCTGCCGCCTGATGACCCATTACCTGGCGGGCCGTATCCAGCGAGGGGAGGGGGCGCTCAGGCTCCAGCGTCTCAGCTATCGGATCGACGATGCGCTGGCCGACCTTGGGGGCGTGCCGGAACTCGTGTTGCTCGGCGCGACGCGCCCGGCCGGGTTCTTCGCCTATCCGGGCAAGCCCAGCCTGTCGGAAGATCCGTCCTCTCGCGTGACCGAGCTTTGTACGGCCGAGATGGACGGGGTCTGGACCCTGCAGGCGCTCGCTTCCGCACTGGGCGCCGAGGGGCTGGAGATCACGCCCGCCGACCTGCAACCCCATGAATCGGCGGCCCTTCCCGCGGGTCCGATCACTCCTGCGGCCATCGGTCAGGCGGTGGCCGCCCTGATGCCTCCGGGCACGGTCGTGGTCGACGAGGCGATCACCGCCTCGGCCCCGATCGCGGCGGCGACGGAAAAGGCGCGGGCGCATGACTGGCTGAACGTGACCGGCGGCGCGATCGGCTTCGGCCTGCCGGTCGCGGTCGGCGCGGCGGTGGCCTGCCCCGACCGAAGGGTGCTGGCGCTGCAGGCCGACGGCTCGGCCATGTACACGTTGCAATCGCTCTGGACCATGGCGCGGGAGGAGCTGGACGTGACCGTCGTGATCCTCGCCAACCGCGGCTACCAGATCCTGCGGCTCGAGATGCAGAACCTCGGCCTGCCCCCCGCCGGCGGCAATGCAAGGCGGATGGTCGATGTGGCGGGGCCGGAACTCGACTGGGTGGCGCTGGCCAAGGGGCACGGGGTCGAGGCCGTCCGGGTGACCGACATGGACGCCTTCAACGCCGCGTTGGAGGCAGGGCTGGGGCGGAAGGGGCCGTATCTGATCGAGGCGGTGTTGTAGGGGGGCGTCCTTGGCGTGATAGAGGGCGGGGCCCGACCGCGGGAGGGCGCTGCGCCGCGGCGGATAGGCGCTTTATGGTCCCACCAACCTCCAGCGCTCTTCTTCTCCCCAACGGTGCAAAAGCGCCCGCCCGGGGGGGGCGGTCGAGCGCTGCCCGGCGGCGCTTGCGCGCCTTGTTCCGGGCGGGTCCGGATGTGGCAATCGTTAGCACTTTCTAAAGCCTGTTTCGGCCAGCCTGCAGGGAACGGGAACAGGTGGACGGGAATCGCGAGATTGACGTGTAACTACAAAATGTGGTTACATTTGCCGTGATCTTTGAATGGGATCACGCCAAGAACGCCGCCAACATCGCCAAGCACGGTGTCGGCTTTGCTACGGCGTCCCGCATCTTCGAGGGGCCGGTGGTGACGGCCGAGGACCTGCGGCGCGACTATGGCGAGCGGCGCTGGAACAGCATCGGGCGCGTGGCGGGGGTGGCGATCCTCGTCGTCACGCATACAGACAGGCAGGGGCGCGTGCGCATCATCTCGGCCCGCCCGGCCAAGCGCGCGGAAAGGACAGGCTATGAAGAAGCGATACGACCGGGAACTGAGCCTTGAAGAGATTGCCGCTCTGCCCGACGACCAGATCGACACGCGCGAGGTGCCGGAACTGGACGAGGCCTTCTGGAAGGCGGCCAAGCTGGTCGAGCCCGACCCGACCCAGCAGATCACGCTGCGGGTGAAGCGGTCAGTGCTGGAGGCCTACAAGGCGACCGGGAAAGGGTATCAGACGCGGATGAACGCGGTGCTGGAGAGTTATGCGAAGGTGTTGGGGAAGGGGTGAGGGGCCGACAATCATACGGTTGGAAGCATTCCATCTCTCACGATGGAGATACTTTTGCGGAAGTAGACAACAACTCAAACTGACACAAGATGCGAGAGATTATCAGACCTCGACAATAGGCGCCTAAAATGGATGATGATTGCTTTGAAGGGTATATTTACGCGGACATTGATAACCCGATGGTTGCATGGAACCTCGCAAGAGGAACGTTTTGCACGCCGGACTGTCTTCCGGAAGAGGATGGCCATTCAGCGCTTTCGTTTGCAATGGCGAGAATGCTGGAGAATTCAAGCCCGAAGCGCTTGACTGCGGAAATCAAGCTCGAGCAAGTCCGCTCACGTTTTTATCCTGGCCAAGTTTCACGACTAAAAGGTCTATTCGCATTCGACGATATTGATAGCGTTGCTGGGACTTGGGTTGACCGGCAATGGGGCGGTCATTTCTCCAGCGACAATCTTACGGATATTGGTGTCGCGTTTAGAAAGTCGAGTCGCCATGATTCGAATTGGCTAAACCTCGTCATGGACGCAGATTGTAATCTACTTGATGGATGGGAGGATTCGGCTCACCAATACTGGCAGGGCGCACCATGCTCCGGTCCGCAGCCAATTTGGGAACGTATATTTCTTGGCTGTGCGACAGTTTGGGGAACGGAGATCAAGAGGCGAGCGATTGATGAAGTGAGAAAATATTGGCCGAATTCGATCACTCTATTGGAGATCTCCGCGAACTGCGTTCTGCTTGGCAGTCATGATGGAATTATTGTACCATTCATAACTGGCTCAGAAGGTATGGCCAATATAGAGTTTTGTCTGAGAATGGTCGATTGCGCGCGGCCGGACTTTGTTAATTCTCTAGAAAGTCTGACGAAATCTTCAAACCCTAGAGTTGCTCGTTTCTTGGGTCCTCCGACCTTGGAGACGCCTGATTTTCGTTGTTACAACTTCAGCCGACCGATTCAGAACGGTATGCTATCTTTCGAAAGTATTATTCGCCAGGCCTGACTTGATGCTTCGTCCCTTCACCCCCCCTGTATCACGCCGATCTCCCTCAAATACACCACCATCCCCACCACAATCGCCGCCGCCAGCACGGCGAGCATGATCTTCCACACGGAATAGGGCCGCTCGCCCTGGACCTCGCCGGTCTGGGCGTTGACGAGGAAGCGGTAGCTCTTCCCGTTGTACTTGTAGGCGGCAGACCAGATCGGCAGCAGGATGTGCTTGAAGGTCTCGGCCGAGTGGCGCGTCTCGACCGCCTCGATGCGCTGCTCGTCGCCGCCGATGTCGCGGGCGACGTCGAGGCGGATGATCTGGTCCATCCGCGCCCGTGCCTCGGCATGACCGTCGCGCAGCGCCACGGTGTAGCCCTCGGCCCGGAACCCGGCGAGGTAGTCGGGGCGGTAGGGCACCAGCGCGCCAAGGTCCCACGGAGTCAGCTCGTCGCCCAGACGCTTCGGCAGGCTGGTCGAGGCCATGACCAGCACATCGTCGAAGCGGCGCGCGACCTGGCCTGAAACGGGATACCAGCGGATCTTGCGCACCTGCACCTGCCGCCGTTCGTTGCGGCCATTCACGTTCACGGTGACCGTCTGTGTCTCATAGTAGGCGACGCCGCGCTGGCCGCGATAGCGGCTGGCGGTGTCGGCGTCGAAGGTCCAGAAGGGCACATACATGCCGGCGAGTGCCCGCCCCTTGCGGGTGTACTCGACCAGCCCGTTCGGCGCGAACCACAGGCGCCCCAGCCACTTGACCATCTCGGCCCGCGCCTCGGCCTCGGACAGCCGGAACGGGATCAGCGCCTGCGGCTTGATGAGCCGGCTCGTGCCGGTGTCGATGACCACGGGCGTGGCGCAGAACGGGCATTCGGCGGCATGGGTGGCGCCGTCGAACTCCACCACCGCGCCGCAAGAGGGGCAATGCGCGGTGCGCACCTCGACCATCTGCGATTGCGGCAGGTCATTGGCGAGGCCTGACGCCAGATCGTATTCCGTCAGCGCCGTGCGGCGCGAGGGCGTGTCGGCCTGTGGGATGCCCTGCACATGGCCGCAATAGGGGCAGACAAGCTCGGTCTGCCCGGGGGCGAAGCGCAGGTCAGCGCCGCAGCTTTCACAGGGAAAGCGGTGTTCTTCCTGCGGCACCTCCGCCTCCCGTCAGGCCCCCGGCGGCAGGGGGGGCGGGGTCTGTGACAGCAGGTCGGCCAGAGCCGTGTCCGACGCGGCCTTCCAGCCCTCCTGCCCGGCAGTCCAGACCAGCGTCTTGGCCGTCAATGTGCCGTTGGCCGCCATGCCGGCAAGCTGCGACTGCGGGAAGGGCCCCTGCGTCGCGCCATTCGCGGCGATGTGCCACTGGCGCTCGGTTGGCGGTGCGGGGGGAGGCGGCGGCGCAGCGGCGCCTGGAGCCGCGCCCCAGGGGCCGCGGCGCGCCATCTCCATGCCGAGGCCAGCCCCCATGCCGGTCGCCATGGCAGACCCCGCGCCCGAGGCCGGATTGTTCAGGGCTTCGGCCGCCGAGAACTCGGTGTATTTCGACAGGTCGCCCGCGATGCCGGTCGAGGTCCGCTTGTCGAGCACCTTCTCGACTTCCTCGGGCAAGCTGATGTTCTCGATATAGAATTCAGGCAGCACCAGCCCGTACTCCGCGATCTGCGGGGCAATGGCAGTGGTGATGAGCTTGGACAGGTCCTTGGTGTTCGCTGCCATGTCGAGCACAGGGATCTTCGACGAGGCCAGCACCCGACTGACCTCCTGCAGGATCACGTTCCGGATCTGGAAGCTGATCTCGTCGGCGGTGAATTCGCCATCGGTGCCGACGATCTCGGTCATGAAACGGGCCGGGTCCGAGACGCGCATCGAGTAGGTGCCGAAGGCGCGCAAGCGGATCGGGCCGAATTCGGGGTCGCGGGTGATGATGGGGTTCTTGGTGCCCCATTTCTGGTCGTTGAAGCGCGTGGTGTTGATGAAATAGATCTCGGACTTGAACGGCGACTTGAAGCCGTGGTCCCAATGCTGAAGCGTGGTCAGGATTGGCAGGTTGTTGGTCTCGAGCATGTAGAGGCCGGGGCCGAATGTGTCGGCCAGTTGCCCCTCATGGATGAAGACCGCTGCCTGCCCTTCGCGCACGGTCAGCTTGGCGCCGTACTTGATCGCATTGCCCTGGCGTTCGAAGCGCCAGACCATCGTGTCGCGGGTGTCATCGGTCCATTCGATGACGTCGATGAATTCGCCTGTGAAGAAGCCGAGGACCATCAGTCACTCCTCCGTTCTGACAATCAACTGTTGCCGCCGACCAGTTCGGTGGCGAGCGAATAGACGATGGGCCGCGCCTCGGCCTCGGTCATGCCAGTGCGCAGACGCGGATCGTAGAGCATCTTCAGCATCAGCTCGTCCTGAGGGGTGAGCAAGGCAAATTCCTCGTCATCGTTGAAGATCGAGGGTCGGGCATCGGGGCTGTCATTGGCGAGGCCCAGGCCCTGCGTCACCTCTTCATGGATGCAGGACAATTCCATCAGGTCCGGGTGCTCGGCACGGATTACGGCCAGCGCGCGGGTATAGGCCGCCTGACCGTTCGGGGACATGGCATAGACCAGGCAATAGGTCGAAAGCGGCATGTCGGTCACGCCGCGCAACTCGGCCGAACTGAGCCCCGGCAGGATCGAGGAAAACGTGGACCCCATGGCACGACGTTCGTCCTCGTCCACGACGAAGATGAAGAAGTTTGGAGATTCATCGGTCATCAGGATCGGATGGCCGCTGATCCGCTGCAGCCGCTTCAGGAACGAGCCGATCATTGCCCGGTCGGTGGCCTGCCGTTCCTTGGGAACGGACGCACCGAAGTGCAACGAGACGCGCACCGGCTCTTCCCACCGCCGCAACACACTTGGCGTCGCGCGCTGGACCGGGCCGAGCGCGGATCGCGTGTATTCATCAAAAAGCGCGACGCGGATGAAGTTCTCTGCAAGCATCGTGTCGGTGAAAGGCGCATCCTGACCGCCGCCATCGGTCCGCATCAGGCCGCGGGACAAAAGGCTGTCCTGCATCTGGGTGTAATAGGCCTGCACCCGCTTGCTTTCCGCTGATTGGGGCTTCGGCTTCCGTTCTTCCTGCGGCGGCGGCGGCGGGGCCGAGACGGGCACGGGGGGCGGCGTGACGCATCCCGCCAACGCCATCAGGACGATGATGCCGGTTGCCCTGAAAAGCCGCAGATGCGAGGCGATCATGATGGGTGTTGGCCCCCCTTCAGGCCGTTGCCGGGGGCGCGGTCCGGGCCCTTGCGGAAGCCAGCGTATCACGCAGCTCGGCCTCCATCCTGACGAGTTCGCCCTCGGCCGCGGCCCGACGGGCCTTGCCTTCGTCGGCGATGCGCAACGAATCCTCGATCGTGGCGATCAGCGTCGCATTGGCATGTTTGACCGACTCGATGTCGAAGACGCCGCGCTCCATCTCTTCGCGGACGACGCGGTTCGATTCCTGCAGGTTCTCGGCGTTCGACCGCAGCAGATCGTTGGTCAGGTCGTTCGCCTCCTTGACCGCGCCGGCAGCCTCGCGCGAGCGCTGGATCGTGACTGCCTGGGCCAGCTGCGTTTCCCACAGCGGCACGGTGTTCACGAGGGTCGAGTTGATCTTGGTGACAAGGCTCTTGTCGTTCTCCTGCACCAACCGGATCGAGGGCAGGGATTGCATGGTGACCTGACGTGTCAGCTTCAGGTCATGAACGCGGCGTTCCAGATCGTCGCGCGCCGCGCGCAGGTCGCGCAGCTCTTGCGCCCGCATGACCTTGTCGGCCTCGGCTGCAGCGGTCACGGCGGCCTCGCGCGCCGGGATGTCCTTTTCGTCGACTTCCTTCAGCTTCGCCTCGCCGGCGGCGATGTAAAGCCCCAGTTCATCATAGAACGTCAGGGTCTTGGCATAGAGCAGGTCGAGCGACTTGATGTCCTTCAGAAGCTTGTGCTCGTGCCCCAGAAGCTCTTCCGTCACCCGGTCGATCTGTTCCTGCACCTTCTCGAACTTCGCCACGAATTCGGCAAAGGGCGCGGCCTGCCCGGTCAGCCATTCCCACCAGCTGCGCTCGCGCCGCACGTCGAGCTCTTCCGAGGAAAAGCCGCGGAGCGTCGCGACGATCTTGCGCAGCGAGTCGCCGGCGGGGCCCACATCCTTGTTGCGGACATCGGTCAGCATCGCCTGGCTGATCGTCTGCAACTCGGCCTGCGCGGCCGAGCCGAAACCGATGATCGACTGGGTATTGGCAAGGTCAAGCTCGGCCATCCGCTTGCGGATCGCCTCGGCCTTGGGCGCCGGCGCCGCCTCGAGCGGGACGACTTCGGCCACGGGTTCAGGCAAAAGGTTGGCCGTCAGGGCCTCGGCTTCGGCAAGGGCAGCCTGGGCATCGGCGCGGATCGAGTCGGACATCGGTCAATCTCCCTTGGGCAAGGTCTGGCTGGAATGGGTCAGGTCTGAAAGCGGATCGGGAAGCGAGTTCGGAGCGGCCAATGAAAGCCGTTCGCGCAGCACGCTGATCTCGACATCGAGATCACTTCGGTCGTTGGACAGAAGCATGTCTATGCGCTTGCGAAAATGGCTTTCCAGGTCTGTCAGCAACTGCTCGTAATCGCTGCGGGCCTGCGCCGATCGGGTCTGGCCGAAGAGATCGACGAATTTGACCGTCGCATCGCGGGCGCCCATCAGGAACACGCCGATCTCGCGGCGCGCGGCGGTCAGGTCGCGCGGATCGCCCTCGATCGTGCGGAACAGTTGCCGGGCGGTCGTGGCAAAGCGGTCGACCCGCGACTCCAGCGCGCGGTCCTGGGCGCGCAGGATCGCGTCCTGCATCGCCTTGAGATAGGCCTCGCCTTCATCCACGGCGCGGGCCACCCGATCCGTCTGGAACTTGTCGATTCCTTCGGCGCCCTTGTCACGCAGCGGGTCGGGACCAAAGGCGGCAAAGTGCAGGACGGCGCCGATCAGCCCCAGGGCAGCGGGAATAACGAGTCCGGTGCCGTTGACCAGCGCCCCGGTGAACAGGCCGACCCCGGTCAGGGCCGAACCGAAGATCTTGCGGGGCAGGGCGGGGCGGCGGGCCACGCGGCGGGCGTCATAGGCCTCCTGCGCGGCGACGCCTTCGCGGGTCATCCAGGCAGCGGCGATCAGGATGGCGAAGGCAGCAAAGTTCAGCACCAGCCCGCTCTGGTCCATGCCGAACGCGCGCAACGCGAAGAGGAGCGGAACGACGAAAAGGAGGTTGATGCGCGCCCCCATCCGGCTGGCGCGCTTTCCGGAAAACCCAGGCTGGGAAGAGGCGGACGGCTCGCCCTCCTTCGGCTGCGGACTGTACTTGCCGCCGTAGCGTTGCGCCATCAGGCCCCACCTCCGGAGACGGCGACATAGACCATCAGCGCCAGAAGAAGCAGATAGGCCAGCCTCTGAAGCCTTTCGTCCGTCATCCGCTTCTCCGACTGGTCAGGGACCGTTTCCATTCTGGAGATGAACTATAGGGGATGAGGAAACGGCTTGCCAGCGGCATCAACCCGGCTGGACTGGCTATCCCTTGCGTGAGGGCGGTTTTTTTCCGCGCGGGCCGACAGGTCCGGGGTGATCTCCGGCGGGCGAGGCAGGTCTGCGGCCAGTGCCGGTCGGGGCAGGGGCGGAAGGGCGCGGCGAGCGGGGGCCCGTGCCCGCCGGGGCGGTTGCCGAGCGGCTGCGGAACGTCTTGGCGGCGGGCTTCGATCCGTCTGCGCGCGGACGCGCGGAGCCTGCGGAAATGGCATCGCTGGACTTGGGAAAAACACGCGGTCCTCGCGCCGGGCGATCGCCCTCCTGCCGGGCTGGTTTCCCCTTGGCGGCGGCCGGACGCGGCTTGGCTGTTGCCCGGCCCTCGCCTTCGGGCGCATCAAGGCCAAGCTGGTCGCGCAGGACCTTGGGCCGCACCTCTTCCACCTCGCCCGGTTTCATCTCGTTCAGGCGGAAGGGGCCATAGCTGACGCGGATCAGGCGGTTGACGTAGAGCCCGATCGCCGACATGGCGCGGCGGATCTCGCGGTTCTTCCCTTCGCGCAGCCCGACCGTCAGCCAGGCATTGGCGCCCTGCACGCGGTCAAGCTTCACCTCCATCGGCTGAAACTTTTCGCCTTCGACAGTGATTCCCTTGCGCAGCGGATCGAGATCGGGATCGGTCGGATTGCCGTTGACCCGCACCCGGTACTTGCGCAGCCAGCCGGTCGAGGGCAGTTCCAGCCTCCGCTTGAGCTCGCCATCATTGGTCAGCAGCAGAAGCCCCTCGGAGTTGAGGTCGAGCCGGCCGACCGACATGACCCGCGGCATGTCCGGCGGCAAGCGGTCGAACACGGTCTCGCGCCCCTTCTCGTCTGCAGCCGATGTCACGAGACCCTCGGGCTTGTAGTAGAGCCAGAGACGGGCGGGCTCGGGTTCCTTCAGTGGCTGGCCGGCGACGGTGATCTTGTCCTTCGCCGTGACGTTCAGCGCCGGGCTGTCGATCACCTTGCCGTTGACCGTCACCTGACCGAGTTCGATCAGGCGCTCGGCCTCGCGCCGCGACGATACGCCGGCCCGCGACAGGACCTTGGCGATGCGTTCACCTTCGGGGGCCGTCCCGGCTGAAGGAGAAGGCGCAGCCGGTTTTCCGGAGCGGAAAGGTCTTTCGGTCATTTCGGAGTCCCGGCCGCGGGAGGGGCGGCGACCCCCGGGGGCTGTCTGCCCCCGGAACCCCCGAGGATATTTGGGAACAGAAGAAGGAACAAGGCGGCTTGCCTTGGACGGACGTCGGTTGCATGACCGGGGTATGACGTTCCGGTCCTTCATGGAAATTGCGCTCGACGAGGCGCGGGCGGCGGCGGCGCGGGGCGAGATCCCGGTCGGGGCCGTTGTCGTATCGCCCGTCGGCAAGGTGGTGGCACGGGCCGGGAACCGGACGCGCGAGTTGGCGGATCCCTCTGCCCATGCCGAGATGCTGGCGATCCGGGCGGCCTGCGCGGCCACCGGATCAGAGCGGCTGCCCGGCCACGATCTCTACGTGACGCTCGAGCCCTGCCCGATGTGCGCGGCGGCCATCGGCTTTGCCCGGATCGCGCGGCTTTACTACGGGGCAAGCGATCCGAAATCGGGCGGGGTGGCGCAGGGTCCCCGGGTCTTCGCCCATCCGCAATGCCATCATGTGCCAGAAACATATGATGGAATCGGCGCGGGAGAGGCGGAGGGGCTGCTCAAGGCATTCTTCGCAGGTTTGCGCGACCGCGACTGAGGATCGTGTCGATCCGGTCACAATGCCCGGTCGCGGAGTGACGCAAGGGAACTTCCGCTTGGCGCGACTCGGGTCTCCGGTGTAACGCCGAAACTCTCGAAACCCTCAGCAAGGAGGCGCGACATGTCGATTGCATACACCGCCCTTCCAAAAGAGGGATATGGGTCAACCGGAGTCTGCGCTCCGCGCATCTGACCTGATCGAGATCGGCACGCAGCGCGTGCCCTGACTCCACCCTCCGTACCGTCGCGCGATGCCGCCCCTGTTGGGCAAGTCGTGCATTTCTCATCCTGAAACAGAGGCGCCGTCCGGCCACGCGGCCCATGCGGCGAATTGCATCATGATCCTGAACGACTTCCGGGCGCTGGAGCGTCCTGACCTGATCCTGTCCGACCTTATCGCCCAGCATGGGACCAGGCGCATGGTTCTTGCCATGCTGCGGGCATTGACCCGGCGGAAGACAGCCCGCTCGGCCCGTGGTCTGCGCCTGTCGGCCCATCTCATGCGCGACATCGGGCTGGAGCCGCTTCCCGAGGCTCCGCCCTGGAGCAAGATCCGGTAAGGCGGCCGGGGCCGGTCAGAAGGCGATCGGCTCCAGCACCTGCGGTTCGATGACGCGCACGCCGGGCGGCACCCCGGCGCGCAGCGCATCGGCGCTTTGCTCGAGAAGCGGGAAGGTCCGGTAGTGGCAGGGGATGATTGTTCTGAAATTGAAATATTTCCGGGCAGCAAACGCCGCGCGGGCCATATCCATCGTGTAGTGCCCCCCGGCCGAAAGGATGCCGATATCGGGATTGTGCAATTCCGCCATCCACCCCATGTCGGCCATGATGTCGGTGTCGCCCGACACATAGATCGTGTGACCCTCGCCCGAGATCATGAAACCTGCGGCCGAGCCGGCCGGCAGCAGTGCCCCGCCACCGAAATCTATGCTGGCCGAGTGGGTGGCATTGACCATCGTCACCCGCGCTCCGCCGAGCGTGATCGTGCCGCCCTTGCCAAAGCCAATCGTCTCGACCCCGCCTTGCTGGTTCAGCCATTCCGACAGTTCGTGGATGCAGGCGACCGGCAGACCCCCGTCGCGGGCGATCGAGGCAGCCTCACCGGCGTGATCGCCATGGCCGTGGGTCAGAAGCACATGTGTCGCGCCATCCAGCGCCTCGGCGCGCCGATCGGCCGGGAACAGCGGGTTGCCGGTCAGCCAGGGGTCGATCAGCAGCACGGCCTGTTCTATTTCGATGCGGAATCCGGAATGGCCGAGCCAGATGATGTTCATATGTGTGTCTCCCGGTTGAGGCAGTCAGAAGATAGACGGGATGCGGAGGAAGGGAATGCCCTGGTTTGACGCAGTGGATCTGTATTGCGAGCGGCTGGGGCCCGGTCTTTGGGCCGAGCCGCTGAATGCCGTGACAAATCTGGCCTTTCTGGGGGCGGCCTTGATCCTGTGGCGGCGGGCGGCGGATGACCGGATGGGGCGGGCTTTGGCTGCGGTTCTGGCGGTGATCGGTATCGGATCGGGGCTGTTCCACACCGTTGCCAACGGGTTGACGAGTCTGCTGGATGTCCTGCCGATCCTGGGCTTCATTCTGCTCTACCTTTTCGCGGCCAGCCGCGACATGCTCGGTCTCCGGCCCGCCTGGGCGCTGGCCGCAACAGCGGCGTTCCTGCCCTACGCGGCGGTGACGGTGCCGCTCTGGTCACGGGTGCCGGGCCTCGGGTCTTCGGCGGGCTACATGCCGGTCCCGGTCTTGATCCTGTTCTACGCATGGCTGCTGCGGGCGCGCGCCCCGAAGGCGGCATGGGGGCTGGCGATAGGGGCGGGTTTGCTCCTTGTGTCACTTCTGGCCCGGACAGTAGATCAGCCCCTGTGCGGGGTCTGGCCGACCGGCACGCATTTCCTCTGGCACCTGCTGAATGCTGGCATGCTGGCCTGGATGATCCTCGTCTATCTGCGCTTTCGCGAAGGGGTCAGCCAAACGCCCAGGTAAAGCCGCCGACAAGCGCCAGCAACAGAGGCTGGTGGATGAGGTAGATGACCAGGCTGTGCCGGCCCGGCCAGGCGAGCCGGTCGATCCAGCGCCGGGGCCGTGCCGGCCAGGCCAAAAGCCGATCGCTCAGACCCAGCCGCCGCACTGCCGAGGCGGTCGCGATCCCGAGCAACAGGGTGCCGAACCACGGAAAGAGCGGCTCGAAATCGGCCGTGAGCGGTGGGTAGGGCGAAAGGCCGGTCCAGAGCAGCCAGGGCGCGGCAAAGGCAGGGTCCGACAGCAGGCTGCGCCCGACGTAAAAGGCCAGCGCCGCGGCGACCAGCGCGACGGGCGGCCAGCGCAGGAACGGCAGGCCGAGGATCGAAAAGACCGCGATGGCATGAAGGATGCCGAAAAACACGTACTGGTCTGGCATGGCCATGTAGGTGGCAAGGCTGACCAACGCTGCCGCTCCGGCGATGCGTGCCAGTCGGCGCAGGAAGGCGTTCCATCGAATCCCGTCGCCATGCGCCAGATAGAGGCTGACCCCGGCGAGAAACAGGAAACTGCCGGCGACGGTCCTTGCAAAGACCGCCCAGAAGCCCGGCCACGCGGTTGTGCCCGGTGGCAGATGGCCGAAGAGTTCCAAATCGAAGGTGAAATGGAAGATCGCCATGCCAAGAAGCGCCGCACTCCGTGCAAGATCGACAAGGGCGATGCGCTTCGGGCGGAGCGAGGCGGGCATTGGTATCTCCTGATCCTTGGCGGGAAGCATGGCGATCCTGCCGCCGGGGGCAAGGGGCCCTGGCCCTGAGCGGACCGATCCTTCGTCCGTCATGTCCTCGCGCTTGCAGCGCCGCCCCGGCATGGGTAAACGGAGCCGATCATTTTCGGAAAGCGAACTCGCATGTCCATCGACATCGACACGGCCCGCAAGGTGGCCAAGCTGGCGCGCATCCGCGTCGAGGAAGCCGATCTGCCTGCTCTGGCAGGCGAGCTTTCGGGCATCCTGACCTTCATGGAACAGCTGAACGAGGTCGACGTGACCGGCATCGAGCCGATGACCTCGGTCACGCCGATGCGGCTCAAGCGTCGCGCCGACGTGGTGACGGACGGGAACATCCAGTCGCAAATCCTCGCCAACGCGCCCGATGCGCGGGAAGGCTTCTTTGCGGTGCCGAAGGTGGTCGAATGAGCGCGAATGAACTGACGATTGCCGCGGCTCGCGACGCGCTGCGCAAGGGCGAGCTGACGGCCGTCGACCTGACCATGGCCTGCCTCACGGCGATGGATGCGGGTGATGAGCTGAACGCCTTCGTGCACAAGACCCCCGAAATCGCGCTGGATCAGGCGCGGGCGGCGGATACCCGGATCAAGGCGGGCAGCGCCCCCTCGCTTTGCGGAATTCCGCTTGGGATCAAGGACCTGTTCTGCACCAAGGGTGTCCCGTCGCAGGCTGCGTCGAACATCCTGAAAGGGTTCAAGCCGGAATACGAGTCGACCGTCACGACGAAGCTCTTCGCGGCGGGCGGGGTGATGCTCGGCAAGCTCAACATGGACGAGTTTGCCATGGGATCGTCGAACGAGACCTCCTGCTATGGCAACGCGGTGAACCCGTGGCGGCGCGGCAACGAGGAAACGAAGCTGACGCCGGGCGGATCGTCGGGCGGCTCGGCCTCGGCCGTGGCGGCGGACTTGTGCCTTGCGGCGACCGGGACCGATACCGGCGGCTCGATCCGCCAGCCGGCGGCGTTCGTTGGCATCACCGGGATCAAGCCGACCTATGGGCGCGTCAGCCGGTGGGGGATCGTCGCCTTCGCCTCGTCGCTCGACCAGGCGGGACCGATGACCAAGTCGGTCCGCGATGCGGCGATCCTGCTGGAGGCGATGGCGGGCCACGACCCCAAGGATTCGACCAGCGCCGACATCCCAGTGCCGGATTTCGAGGCGATGCTGACTGGCGACATCCGCGGCAAGAAGATCGGCATTCCGCGCGAATACCGCATGGACGGGATGCCCGACGAGATTGAGAAGCTCTGGGCCGACGGACAGGCGATGCTGAAGGAGGCGGGCGCCGAGATTGTCGACATCTCGCTGCCGCATACGAAGTACGCGCTGCCGGCGTACTACGTCATCGCGCCAGCGGAAGCTTCGTCCAACCTCGCCCGCTATGACGGGGTGCGCTATGGCCATCGCGCCAAGCTCGCGCAGGGCGACGGCATCACCGAGATGTACGAAAAGACCCGCGCCGAAGGCTTTGGCAAGGAAGTGCAGCGTCGGGTGATGATCGGCACCTATGTGCTGTCGGCGGGCTTCTACGACGCCTATTACAACCGCGCCCGCAAGGTCCGCGCCCTTATCAAGCGCGACTTCGAACAGGCCTTCGCCGCAGGGATCGACGCGATCCTGACGCCCGCTACCCCGTCGAGCGCCTTTGGCCTGGGCGAGATGGCCAATGCCTCGCCGGTCGAGATGTACCTGAACGACGTCTTCACCGTGACTGTGAACCTCGCCGGCCTTCCCGGCGTCGCCGTGCCGATCGGGCTGGATCGCAAGGGGCTGCCGCTTGGGCTGCAGCTGATCGGCCGACCCTGGGAAGAGGGCGATCTGCTCAATCACGCCTACGTGCTCGAGCGGGCGGCCGGCTTTGTGGCAAAACCCGAGAAATGGTGGTAAGGGCGGCCGCTGATATCGGCCCGCCCTGCCTGCGGACTTCCCTGATCGAGGACTGACATGCGTGTTTCCCTGCCTCTGCTTTCGCTGCTCGCGCTCGCGGCCTGTGCGCCCGGCGTGCCGGAATCGGGTGCGGGCGGGAACAACATGTACAATGCGACGAATACCGGGATCCCGGGCTCCGGCGGCCCGATGGGCGCGACCTCGACGACGGCGTTGACCGGGGCTGCGCCCGCGACCGGCTTCGACCCGGCGCGCGTTGGCGCGGCGATCGACGCGGCTGAAGGGGGAACAGCCGCCCCGGCTGCGGTGCCGCAGGCCGTGCCTTTGCCGCAGGCAGGCGGCGACGCCCTGAGCCTCAATTCGACTGGCTACGGCACCGCCCAAAGCGACGCGGCCCTGTTCGACCCCAATCGCCCGCGCGGCAACGCGCCCACGACCATCACCGAGACGACGAGCGAGATGACTCCCTCGCATTCCGGCATCTCGGATGAACAGGACTTCGCTGCGGTGTCGGCGCGCGAGACCATCCAGTCCGACGCCGACCGGATTGCCCGGAACCGCGCGCAATATGTCGTGATCCAGCCGACCGAAGTGCCGCAGCGGCCCGGAAACAGCGGGCCGAACATTGTCGAATACGCGATCCAGACCACGAATGCGCCTGGCCAGCAGCTTTACAGCCGCTCGGCGATCCGCCTGTCCTCGCCAGAAGCGGCGTGCCGCCGCTACGGTTCGACCGACCAGGCGCAGGAAGCCTTCCTTTCGGCAGGCGGTCCGCAGCGTGATCCAAAGGGGCTGGACCCCGACGGCGACGGCTTCGCCTGCGCCTGGGACCCGCGCCCCTTCCGTCTGCAGTGAGCGACCGCCTCCGCGTCACGCCATATACGTCGCCGAATTTCGGCGAACGGAGGAATGGCGCGGCGCCCGATCTGGTCGTTCTCCACTACACCGGCATGGCGAGTTGTGATGCCGCTCTGGAGCGGCTTTGCGATCCGGCAGCCGAGGTTTCGGCCCATTACCTGATCCGCGAGGATGGGGAAATCCTGGCGCTGGTGCCCGAGGCCGCGCGGGCCTGGCATGCGGGGGCAGGCAGCTGGGGCGGGCGCGGGGACGTGAACTCGCATTCCATCGGGATCGAGATCGCCAATACAGGGGATGCGCCCTTTACCGCCTGGCAGATGGCAGCACTCGAGCCGCTTCTGGCCGGTATCCTCGCGCGTTGGTCCATCCCGCCCGAGCGGGTCATCGCACATTCCGACATGGCCCCCACGCGCAAATCCGATCCCGGCCCGCGCTTTGACTGGCGCGCGCTGGCTCGGACCGGACTTGCGGTCTGGCCCGAGGCTGAAGTGGCGCCATCCGACGAAGCGGGTTTCCTGGCTGCGCTGAGGCGCTTCGGCTATCCTGAAGCAGAGCCGGGACACCTTCTGCGCGCCTTCCGTCTGCGCTTTCGGCCCTGGGCGCGGGGAGGGCTGTCGGAGAACGACATGGGCGCGGCGCTCGACCTTGCGCGACGCTTTCCGGTTGACGGCGCGTCCCCGCGCGCCTAACTCCGCATCCGCGCGGATGGCCGGACGGCCGCGGGGGTGCATACCTTCGAGGAAAGTCCGGACTCCATGAAGCAAGGGTGCCGGGTAACGCCCGGCCGGGGTAACCCGAGGGAAAGCGCCACAGAGAAGAAACAGCCCTGGGCTCAGGCCCCGGGTGATGGTGAAACGGTGGGGTAAGAGCCCACCGCGGGACTGGCAACAGGACCGGCACGGCAAGCCCCACCCGGAGCAATGCCGAATAGGGGCCTCGCGCGGAAAGGTCCGGCCAATGGCCGCAAGGCCGGTCGGAGACCTCCGCAGGGACGCTTCAGCCCAGAGGCCCGGGTTGGCAGCTAAAGCCCGCCGGCAACGGCGGGACGAGAGGAATGGCCGTCCAGGGGGCAACCCCGGACAGAATCCGGCTTACAGGCCATCCGCGCAATCGGTGCCTTTCAAGCGGAGCCGCCTTCGGCGGCACACCTCTTGTCTCGCCCTTCGCGGGTTCGCGAAGGGCTCGGGCGACGGCTCCGCCGGGGGTATTTTACCCAAGAAGAAGCCTGGGTGTTTTCGCTGTTGACTCTGCCGGTTCGCTGGCTAAAAGGCGGGCTTCAAGGATTTCGCAGGGCGCAACCCGGTTGCACCCGCCAAGGAGAGACGACAATGGCGAAGCCGACGACGATCAAGATCCGTCTGAACTCGACGGCGGGCACCGGGCACTTCTATGTGACCAAGAAGAATGCCCGTACCATGACCGAGAAGATGACGGTCCGCAAATATGACCCTGTGAAGCGGGAGCATGTCGAATACAAGGAAGGCAAGATCAAGTAAGATCGCCTGTCCTCTGTTCGGATTGCGGGGCCGCGTCGGATGACGCGGCCTTTTTCGTTTCTGGTGGTGACCAGAGGAGGTGGCTGTGGCTGACGTTCTGAATCTGCGCCTGGCCCGTCCGGCGGACCTTGCCGCCGTCGACGGGTTGCTGTCGCGCAGCTACCCCCGGCTTCTGGCAGCCGATTATCCGCCTTCAGTTCTGGTAACCGCCGTGCCGCTGATTGCCCGGGCGCGTCCCGAGCTTCTCGCCTCGGGTCGCTACTGGCTGGCCTGCGACGGAGAGGGCCGGGTGGTCGCGTCCGGTGGTTGGTCCGCCGCCTCGCCGGACGGGGGCGTCGAGGGGCAGGGGCTGGCCCATATCCGCCATGTCGCGACCGATCCCGCGATGACACGGCGCGGCATCGGCAAGGCGCTGTTGACGGCGGCGATGGCGCAGGCGCGGGATGCAGGGTTTACCCATTTCGACTGCCTGTCGACGCGCACCGCCGTTCGGTTCTATGCCGCGCTAGGCTTCGAAGTGCAGGGCGCGGTCGACATTGCTCTGGCGCCGGGGATCGTCTTTCCCGCCGTGCGGATGCGATATGACGGCACCAAATGAAAAGGGCCGGTCCTGAGACCGGCCCTTTCCGTAGTCTGCCTGTTCCGCCTCAGTTACGGTTGTTGCCCATGAACTGCAGCAGGAACATGAAGAGGTTGATGA
>JAYRKT010000031.1:16450-56490 GCA_041905595.1 Rhodobacter sp. | reverse complement strand
CAGGCCGGTTCGTCGCCACGAACCGCCCAGAAATCAACCTTGCAGTTGCAAGGTCCATGTCCTCGCCGGAAGCGAGCGCGCGTTCCTGCCCCGAGAGGGTTCTGTGCAAATTTCGCAAGGTCGCTCTGCAATCGCGAAAGTTGAACGTGGCGCGGAAGGGAGCAAATTCAGAAATGAACAGTTCAGTTCGATCTGGAGGCTTGAGCTATGAATGCATTCACTTCTTCTATCCGCAATCCGGATCACCCGGTTGATCCCGTCTTTGTCGAGCGCTGGTCTCCGCGGGCCTTCGACGATACGCCGATCACCGAGTCCGATCTCCTTGGCCTGCTCGAGGCTGCCCGTTGGGCGCCGTCGGCAGCGAACATCCAGCCTTGGCGGTTCGTCATCGCGCTGCGCGGCGAGCCGTCCTTCGACCGTATCGTCGAGTCGCTGTCGGGCAACAACAAGCTCTGGGCCGGCAATGCCGCGGCGCTGATCGTCTTTGCTTCGGCCACCACGGCGGTCTGGCCGGGCGCTTCCGAACCTGCCCCGAACGGGCTGCATGCCTTCGATACCGGCGCTGCCTGGGCCTCGTTCGCGATCCAGGCCCGCAAGGAAGGGTGGCACACCCACGGTATGGCCGGGTTCGACCGCGATGCGCTTGCCGCGGCAATCCGGTTGCCCGCGGACCATGCGATCAATGCAGTCGTGGCAATCGGCAAGGTCGGCGATCCGGCAACGCTGCCCGACGCCCTGCGCGTGCGCGAGGTGCCAAGCCAGCGCCGGCCGCTGAGCGAGACCGTCCTTCGCGGCTCGTTCTGAGCGGGGTGCTTGCCTTCTGGCGGCATCGGCCTGTAGCAGGAGATGTCATTTCTCCGAGGGCCTGATGCCGCATCGCTTTCCCGTCCGCGTCTACTACGAAGACACCGATCTTGCCGGGATCGTCTATTACGCCAACTACCTGAAATTCATCGAGCGCGGTCGCACCGAATGGGTGCGCAGCCTCGGAATTGACCAGACCCGCCTGCGTGACGAGGAGGGGCTGGTCTTTGCCGTGCGCAGGGTCGAGGCCGATTACCTGCGTTCGGCCCGCTTCGATGACGAACTTGTCGTCGAGACCGAGTTCCTGGCCATCGTCGGCACGCGGATCCGTCTGCGGCAGACAGTCTTTCGCGGAGAGGAACGTCTGTTCGACTCCGAGGTCACATTGGTCCCGATCACCCGCGAGGGGCGCGCGGCGCGCGTGCCGGAGATCCTTTCGAAGCAACTCGTCTCCCACGAACATTCTTCTGCGACATAATCTTTCACTTCGCCGCGTTGCGGCATAATGATCTTGCCCAATCCGCTGCCGATCAGGCGCCGGGCCGCGCATAAACGCAGATGTGTTGGCATTCCCTCTGGAATCCGGCTAGAATCACGGGCAATGAGCCGCCGAAAAAAGAACGCGGCCTACCCACGAGCAGGTTCTATGGATACCCAAACCCTTGCCACGGCGCAGGAGATCGATTTCTCCATGCTCGCCCTCTTCGTCCGCGCGACCTTCACCGTGAAGCTCGTGATGATCTTGCTGGTCGTCGCGTCCTTCTGGTCCTGGGCGATCATCATCCAGCGTCACATCGTGTTCCGCAAGGCCCGGGCCGAGGCGGCGGTGTTTGACAGATCCTTCTGGTCGGGCGAACCGCTGGACGAGCTTTTCGAGAATATCGGGCCCAACCCCGAAGGCGCGAGCGAAAAGATCTTTGCCGCCGGGATGCTCGAATGGCGACGCAGCCACCGGCAGGACGGCGCGCTGATCGCCGGGGCGCAGTCGCGGATCGACCGGTCGATGGACGTCGCGATTTCGAAGGAAAGCGAATACCTGAACTCGGGTCTGGCCTTCCTGGCGACGGTCGGCTCGACAGCGCCGTTCGTCGGCCTCTTCGGTACGGTCTGGGGGATCAAGCACAGCTTCGAACAGATCGCGATCAGCCAGAACACCAACCTTGCGGTCGTGGCGCCGGGCATCGCCGAAGCTCTGGTGGCGACGGCCGTCGGTCTTGTCGCCGCGATCCCGGCGGTCATCTTCTACAACAAGCTGAATGCCGACAGCGAGCGGATCATTTCGGGCTACGAGGCCTTCGCCGACGAATTCGCCACGATCCTGTCGCGCCAGCTGGACGCCGACTGAGATGGGCGCGGGGGTCGTAAAGGGCGGAGGTGGCGGCGGGCGGCGGGGACGCCGGCGGCGCGGGAAAAGCGCGGCCATGGCCGACATCAACATCACGCCGATGGTCGATGTGATGCTGGTTCTGCTTATCATCTTCATGGTGGCTGCGCCGATGCTGACGGTGGGCGTGCCGGTCGAGCTGCCCGATACGGCGGCGACCGCGCTGCCGACCGAGCAGGAAGAGCCGCTGTCAATCACCATCAAGGCTGATGGCGGGCTTGCGCTGCAAACGACCGAAGTCGCGGATGCTGACCTGATCCCGAAACTTCAGGCAATCGCGGCCGAGCGGACGAGCGACAAGATCTTCCTGCGGGCGGATGGCGCGGTGCCGTATCAGCGCGTGGCGCAGGTGATGGGGGCGCTGAACGCCGGCGGCTTCCGCAACATTGGTCTGGTGACGGATTCCGACGGCCCGACGTTCAACGGCGGCTCGGCCGGCGGGTCGGGCGGCTGAGGGCCCAGGGCCGATGAACACGGGGCAGATCATCTCGGGTATCGGGCACGGCGTGCTGATCCTGTGGGTGTTGGTGGGCGGGTTCTTCTCGACCCCGCCAGATGCCCCTGCGGTCGCGGTGACCGAGGTTTCGCTGATGTCGAACTCCGAGTTCGACGCGATGATGGCGGCGCAGCCCGACAAGCCGAAATCGGACTCTCCCGAACAGAAACCGGCAAAGTCCGAGACCGAGAAAACGACCACGCCGAAAAGCTCGCCCAAGCCCAAGGCGCCGCCAAAGCCCAAGGTCGAGCCCGAACCCAAGCCCGACGCGAACCCGGACGTGACCGAGATCGCGCCGCTACCCGTGCCGGACGAGGTCGTGGCACCCGAACCGCTGGCGCCGATCGCGAACGAAGAGCAGCCGGTTGTCGTTCCGCCGACGACGGCGCCACCGAAGCCGAAGAAGGCAGACCGGGTCGCGCCGCTGCCCGCTGACAAGCCCGCGCCCGACGCGGAACTGGCAGATACGCCGACCCCGGCCGAGAAGCCCACCGAAAGCCCCGATGCGCAGGTGGTCGAGAAGCCGAAGAAGGCTGCCGCTCCGGAAGAGGCGACGACCGAGATCAACCCCGACGCAGTGGCAACGGACGAGCCGCAGCAACTGGCTCCGACTGCCAGCGTCCTGCCGCGCCAGCGCCCCGAGAAGCCTGCAAAGGCCGCAGAGCCGCCGAAGGAAACCGCCGACACCCCGAGCGAGACCGCCGCTGCAGACAACAGTTCCGAGGAACAGGCCGCCGCCAAGGAAAATGCCGCCGATCAATCGGCCATCGACGATGCGTTGGCCTCTGCCCTGTCGGATGAAGCCCCGGCTGAAACGGGTGGCAGTGCTGGAGGCGGATCTTCGGGGCCGCCGATGACCGGGGCCGAAAAGGACGCCTTGCGGGTCGCGGTGCAGAAATGCTGGAACGTCGGCTCCCTGTCCTCCGAGGCGCTGAACACCACGGTGACAGTCAGCGTCTCGGTCGGCCAGAACCGGATGCCCGATGCCAGCTCGATCCAGATGGTGGGATATGAGGGCGGCACGGACGCCAGCGCCCGCCAGGCTTTCGAGGCGGCGCGGCGCGCGATCATTCGCTGTGGAGCGTCGGGTTTCCCGCTGCCAGCCGACAAATACGACGAGTGGAAGAACATCGAAATGACCTTCAACCCGGACAAGATGAGGATCAAATGACCCTTCTGAAACAGCTGACCCTGCCGGTCGCGCTGGCGATGGGGCTGGCGGCCGGGTTTGGCCTGCCGGCCCTTGCCCAGGACGGCCCCTTGCGCATAGACATTACCGAAGGCGTGATCGAGCCGATGCCGATCGCCGTGCCACAGTTCATCGCCGAGAACGCGGCCGCAGCCGAACTGGCCGCCAACATCTCGGCGGTCGTTGCAGCCGATCTGGAAGGAACGGGCCTGTTCCGCACCATTCCCTCCAATACCTTCATCTCGACCGTGACGAGTTTCGACGCGCCCGTAACCTATGCCGACTGGAAGGCGATCAATGCGCAGGCGCTGATTACCGGCGCGGTCAGCGCCAGCGGCGACCGGGTGGTGGTGAAGTTCCGCCTGTTCGACGTGTTTTCCGAACAGCCGATGGGCGAGGGTCTGCAATTCGCCGGTTCCGCTTCGGGATGGCGGCGGATGGCGCACAAGGTGGCCGATCAGGTCTACAGCCGGATCACCGGTGAGGGCGGCTATTTTGATACCCGCGTCGTCTATGTCTCGGAATCCGGGCCCAAGGACAACCGCCTGAAGCGGCTGGCGGTCATGGATTACGACGGCGCCAACGCCCAGTACCTGACCGACAGTTCGACCATCGTGCTGGCTCCGCGCTTCTCGCCGGACGGCAATTCGATCCTCTTCACCTCGTTCCAGAGCGGCTTCCCCCGCATCTACATGATGAACCTCGGGAACATGCAGGCCCGCGCCCTGCAGGAGCAGCAAGGCACGATGACCTTCGCGCCGCGCTTTGCCCCCGATGGCCGCACGATCGCCTTCTCGCTGGAGCAGGGTGGAAATACCGACGTGTTCCTTATGGACAGCAAGTCGGGCGGGACGCAGCGCCTGACGACCGCGCCGTCGATCGAGAACGCGCCATCCTATTCGCCGGACGGCTCGCAGATCGTCTTCGAAAGCGACCGTTCGGGAACGCAGCAGCTTTACATCATGTCGGCCGGCGGCGGTGAGCCGACGCGCATCAGCTTCGGTCCGGGCCGCTATGGTACGCCGGTCTGGTCTCCGCGCGGCGACTACATCGCCTTCACCAAGCAGCACCAGGGCAGGTTCCATATCGGCGTGATGCGCATCGATGGGTCGGAGGAGCGCCTCCTGACCTCTTCCTTCCTTGACGAAGGTCCGACCTGGGCCCCGAACGGCCGGGTCATCATGTTCACCCGGCAAGGGGCAGGGGCCAACGGCGAACCCGCGCTCTACACCGTGGACATCTCGGGCCGGAACCTGCGCAAGGTGAACACCACCACTCCGGCATCGGACCCGTCCTGGTCGCCGCTTCTGCCTTGACCAAACGCGCGCCGCCCCGGTTTGCAGGGCGGCGCGAACACTGTTATTCTTTCGCCCATCGAGCAAATTCCAAACCAAGAAGAGCAAGAAGGAAGTCCCCATGTCGATCATCCCGAAGGTGCTGCTGATCGTTGCGGCGCTGAGCCTTGCGGCCTGTAACAATCCCAACCGCTATGCCAACGGTGCCGGTGGCGCGGGCGGTGCTGGCGGGGTCGGCGGCGCGGGCGGCATCGGCTCCTCCGCTCTTGGCGATCCCAACGATCCACGATCGGTGGCCTATTTCAACCAGCGCGTCGGCGATCGCGTCCTGTTTGCCGTCGACCAGAGCACGCTCAGCGACACGGCCCGCATGACCCTGAACGGGCAGGCGACCTGGCTGAAGACCAACCCGGACTATGCCATCATCATCGAAGGCCACGCCGACGAGCAGGGCACCCGCGAATACAACCTTGCGCTCGGCGCCCGGCGCGCCAGTTCGGTGCAGGACTACCTGATCTCGCAGGGCGTCGCGCCCAGCCGGATGCGCACCGTGTCCTACGGCAAGGAGCGCCCGATCGCCGTCTGCTCGGAAGAAAGCTGCTTCGCGCAGAACCGCCGTGCCGTCACCGTCCTGCAGATGGGCGGGGGCGCCTGAGGGCGGCTAGCGGGAGAACCCTTCGATGCGCCGCCTGATCGCCGTTCTGGTCCTTGCGCTGCTGCCGCTGCCGGCGGTTGCGCAAGACCGTGCCCAGACGCTCGCCGATATCCGGGCCGAGCTCAAGACGCTGACCACCGACATAAATTCGCTGAAAAGCGAGTTGAAGGCGACGGGCGCGTCGAACCCCAATGTCGCGGGCGGATCGGCCCTGCAGCGGATGGACGCCATCGAGGCGGCGCTGTCCGAGTTGACCTCGAAGACGGAAGAGCTGCAGAACCGCATCAACCGGGTCGTCACCGACGGCACCAACCGTATCGGAGATCTGGAATTCCGGGTGACCGAGCTTGAGGGCGGCGATGTCAGCAAGCTGGGCGATACCGCCCCGCTTGGCGGCGCTGCCGCATCGGGCAGCGGATCGGGGGCCGCGACTGCGGCAACCTCGACGGGGACGGGTGCGACGGATGCCGCACCAGACCTGGCCGTCAACGAGAAAGCCGATTTCGACCGGGCCAAGGGGGTGCTCGGTCAGGGTGACTTTCGAGCCGCCGCGGACCAGCTTAAGACCTTTACCGAGACCTATCCGGGCAGCCCCCTGAGCGCCGAGGCCCTGCTTCTGCGCGGCGACGCGCTGACGCAGCTTGGCGACGTGCCCAACGCGGCGCGGTCCTATCTGGACAGCTTCTCGGGCACGCCAAACGGCAGCTTCGCCCCGGATGCGCTGCTGCGGCTGGGGCAAAGCCTTGCCACGCTTGGCCAGACGCCAGAGGCCTGCGTGACGTTGAAAGAGGTCGGCGTGCGCTTCCCCGGTTCAGATCAGGCCGCGCAGGCAACGACCTCGATGCAGGGGCTGGCCTGCCAGTGACCGACACACTGCCCGACTGGGTGGCGCGTTTCTTTGGCCCGGCGGAAACGCCGGGCCTTGCCGTTTCCGGAGGAGGGGATTCCGTCGCGCTGCTTTGCCTTGCTGTCGAGGCGGGCTCGCGGCCTGTGGCTGTCACGGTGGACCACGGCTTGCGCCCGGAAGCGGCAGCCGAGGCGGACTGGGTCGCGGATCTGTGCGGCCGGCTGGGGGTGCCCCATACCATCCTGCGCTGGCAGGGCTGGGACCGGTCCGGCAACCTGCAGAACGAGGCGCGGCGCGCGCGGCTGCGGCTGATCGCCGACTGGGCCAAAGCGCAGGGCCTGTCCACGGTCGCTTTGGCCCATACCCGCGACGATCAGGCCGAGACCGTTTTGATGCGCATGGCCCGCAGAGGGGGCGTGGACGGACTCTCTGCAATGTCGCCCCGCCGCCAGCATCTCGGGGTCACCTGGGCGCGCCCGCTTCTTGGCACCGGGCGCGAGGAGCTGCGGGCCTGGTTGCGCGCGCGAGGGCAGGACTGGATCGAGGACCCGTCGAACGAGGCCCTGCGGTTCGACAGGGTCAAGGCGCGGCAGGCGCTGAAGGCGCTTGCACCGCTCGGGATCACCGCGCCGGTTCTGGCCAACATCGCCCGTCAGATGCAGACGGTCCGGACGACGCTTGAGCTCAAGACGGCGGAAGTGGCCCGAGCCGCCTTGCGGGCAGACCGGGCCGACGTGATCCTGTCGCCTGCGGCCCTGGCAGAACCTGACGAGATCGCGCGCCGGTTGCTCCTGGCCGCGATTTCCTTCGTGGCACCGACCGACTATCCGCCGCGGTCTGCCCCGGTCCTCGCGCTGCTGTCGGCGCTGCGTCAGGCGCAGGGGGGAACGCTGGCCGGCTGCCGCTTCCTGAGGCAAGGGGGCGAGGTTCGCGTGACGCGCGAACTCAAGGCGGTGGGTCATGCTGTTGCGCCCGGAGAGGTCTGGGATCGCCGCTGGCGCGTCTTCGGGCCGGTTCGTCCGCAGCTGGAACTGCGCGCGCTTGGGGTCGAAGGGCTATCGCAATGCCCTGACTGGCGGGCCACCGGTCTGCCACGTCCGGCGCTTCTGGTCTCGCCTGCGGTCTGGTCCGGGGACGATCTGATTGCCGCGCCACTGGCCCGGATCGAGGCGGATTGGCGCGCAGAGCCTGTCAGGGGGGCTGAGGAACTGCATCTTTTGCCGTTATCGCATTGAACGCCCCGTCGATATCTCTATCTTATGCGTCAACGCTGCAGCCCGCGTCGCTGCGTGGCGGTTTGGGAGTCTCTTCGTGGGAAATGCACGAAATATCGCGTTCTGGGTCGTCCTGTTCCTTCTGATCCTGGCGCTCTTCAATCTTTTCAGTGGAAGTCAGGCGACGGTTTCGTCGCGGTCGATTTCCTATTCTGATTTCATCAGCAAGGTCGACGCCGGCGACATCGCCGGTGTGACGCTCGACGGCGAGCGGATCCTGATCCGCACCAAGGACGGCAACCAGCTCGTCTCGGTCAAGCCGACGGGCGAGAATGTTGCTGACCGGCTGATCGCCAAGAATGTCGAGGTGCGGGTCGAACCGCAGGAACAGTCGGGCTTCTTCAGCCTGCTGTCGCTGTGGCTGCCCTTCCTCGTGCTGATCGGCATCTGGATCTTCTTCATGAACCGGATGCAGGGCGGCGGGCGCGGCGGCGCAATGGGCTTTGGCAAGAGCCGAGCCAAGCTGCTGACCGAGAAACACGGTCGCGTGACCTTCGATGACGTGGCCGGTATCGACGAGGCCAAGGAAGAGCTTGAGGAGATCGTCGAATTCCTGCGCAACCCGCAGAAATTCAGCCGTCTCGGCGGCAAGATCCCGAAAGGGGCGTTGCTTGTCGGTCCGCCCGGCACCGGCAAGACGCTGCTCGCTCGCGCCATTGCTGGCGAGGCGGGCGTGCCGTTCTTCACCATCTCGGGCTCGGACTTCGTCGAGATGTTCGTCGGTGTGGGTGCGTCCCGCGTCCGCGACATGTTCGAACAGGCCAAGAAGAACGCGCCCTGCATCGTCTTCATCGACGAGATCGATGCCGTGGGCCGCGCCCGGGGCGTAGGCATCGGCGGCGGCAATGACGAGCGCGAGCAGACTCTGAACCAGTTGCTCGTCGAGATGGACGGTTTCGAGGCGAACGAGGGCGTGATCATCGTCGCGGCGACCAACCGCAAGGACGTGCTCGACCCGGCGCTGCTGCGTCCCGGCCGGTTCGACCGGACGATCCACGTGCCGAACCCCGACATTAAGGGCCGCGAGAAGATCCTCAACGTCCATGCCCGCAAGGTTCCGCTTGGCCCCGACGTCGATCTGCGCCTGATCGCGCGCGGTACGCCGGGCTTCTCGGGCGCCGACCTGATGAACCTCGTCAACGAGGCGGCGCTGCTGGCGGCGCGAGTCGGGCGGCGGTTCGTGACGATGGTCGATTTCGAGAATGCCAAGGACAAGGTCATGATGGGCGCCGAGCGCCGCAGCATGGTCCTGACCGCCGACCAGAAGGAAAAGACCGCCTATCACGAGGCCGGTCACGCCATCGTCGGTCTGAGCCTTCCCAAGTGCGATCCGGTCTACAAGGCCACCATCATTCCGCGCGGCGGCGCGCTTGGCATGGTGGTCAGCCTGCCCGAGATGGACCGGCTGAACATGCACAAGGACGAGGGCAAGCAGAAGATCGCCATGACGATGGCCGGCAAGGCGGCCGAGATCATCAAGTATGGCGAGGAGGGCGTGTCCTCCGGTCCTGCCGGCGACATCCAGCAGGCCAGTTCGCTCGCCCGCGCGATGGTGATGCGGTGGGGCATGTCGGATACGGTCGGCAACATCGACTACTCGGAAGCGCATGAGGGCTATCAGGGCAGCACGCCCGGCTTCTCGGTCTCGGCCCATACCAAGGAGCTGATCGAGGAAGAGGTGAAGCGCCTTATTGACGAGGGCTACGAGACGGCGCGGAAAATCCTGCTGGAGAAATCCGAGGAGTTCGATCGTCTGGCAAAGGGCCTTCTGGAATACGAGACGCTGACCGGCGACGAGATCCAGAAGGTGATCCGCGGCGAGGCGCTGGGCGGCGGCGACGATGCCGACGCGCCGCCCGCGGGAGGCAATGCGCCGAGCCTTGTTGCGATCCCCAAGACCAAGCCGAAGGCCTCGCGTTCGGGCGGGCTCGAGCCCGAACCCTCGGCCTGATTGCGGCGCTGACAGGATGAATGACTGGAACCCCGAAACCTATGCCAGGTTTCGGGGTTTGCGTTTGCGTCCGGCACTCGACTTGCTGGCCCAGATCAGGGACTTGCCCGTTGGCCCGGTGGTGGACCTAGGCTGCGGGAATGGTTCGGTCGCCGAGGCGCTGGCGGCCCGCTGGCCGGATCACGAGCGCATCGGCATCGACACCTCTCCGTCGATGTTGGCGAAGGCCGGTGAGACCGGCTGCTACCACCGCCTGTCCGAAGCGGATGCGGCGCTGTGGCAACCGGACCAGCCGCCGGCGTTGATCTTCTCCAATGCGGCGCTGCAATGGCTGGATGGGCATGAGCGTCTCTTTCCGCGTCTTGCCGGGCTGCTTGCGCCCGGGGGCTGGCTCGCCATCCAGATGCCACGGCAGTATGACGCGCCGTCGCATCGGCTGCTGCGCGACCTCGCGGAAGCGCAGTTGCCCCGCCGGTTCTCCTTCGCCGGCTGGCAGCCGCCTGTTTGGCCGCCCGAGGCCTATTGGCGCCTGCTTTCGCCGCTTGGACAGGTGAATGTCTGGGAGACGGAATACCTCCAGCGTCTCGACGCGACCGAGACCGGCCATCCGGTGCGCCGCTTTACCGAAAGCACGGCGATGCGGCCCTTCGTCGAGGCGATGTCGGGCGAAGAGGCCGATGCATTTGCCAGCGCCTACGACGCCGCACTGGCCGCGACTTATCCGCTTGCGCCCGATGGTTCCGTGCTGTTTCCCTTCAGGCGGTTGTTCATTACGCTCGAGGTCTGACCGATGCCCGCCCTGATCCCCACCCGGTTCACCGGGCGCATCGTCTGGCTTGGAACGGTGCCGGACCGCGGGGCGGCGCTGTCCTCGACTCCCCGCCAGGCGCTTGCGGTCACCTTCGCCGGTCCCGAGGCGGAATCGCATGGTGGTCTGACACGGCCGTCCTGCAGCCGTGTCACGTCGCAATATCCAAAGGGCACCGAGATCCGGAACACGCGCCAGCTTTCGGTGCTCGGGCAGGAGGACCTGGACGCGATTGCCCGCGAAATGGGGCTTGCCGTGCTGGATCCCGCGCTGGTGGGGGCGACGATGGTGATCGCCGGCATCCCCGACTTCAGCCATATCCCACCTTCGGCCCGGCTGCAGGGCGAAGGTGGCGCGACCATCGTCGTGGATATGGAAAATCGGCCCTGCACCCTGCCGGCGCGCCCGATCGAAACGGCGCATCCCGGCTTCGGAACGCTGTTCAAGCCTTCGGCTTTGGGGCGGCGCGGTATCACCGCCTGGGTCGAGCGGGAAGGAAGTTTCCGGCTGGGCGAATCCGTGCGGCTGCACATTCCTGACCAACCGGTCTGGACGCATTACGACGAGGCGCGCGCGACCTGATAAAATGGAACAAATGTTCCGCAAGTGGAATTTCTCTGCGCGGTGTTCCAAACTTTCCGATCGGAAACAGCGGCTGGCGGATTTCGAGGCCCAGATGTCGGAAAATGCCTTCCGCGTCGCAAACTCGCAGCTATGACCGTGGCAAAGGGCAAGAGCCCGCCAGGGAGAGAGTTCATGGCTGTGAAGACCGATATCGAAATTGCGCGTGAAGCCAAGAAAAAGCCGATCCAGGAAATCGGATCGAAGCTGGGCATTCCGCAGGAACACCTGCTCCCCTACGGCCACGACAAGGCCAAGATCGGGCAAGACTTCATCAAGTCGCTCGAAGGCAAGCCGGACGGCAAGCTGATCCTGGTGACAGCCATCAACCCGACCCCGGCGGGCGAAGGCAAGACGACCACGACCGTGGGTCTGGGCGACGGCCTGAACCGCATCGGCAAGAAGGCGGTCGTCTGCATCCGCGAAGCCTCGCTCGGCCCGAACTTCGGCATGAAGGGTGGCGCGGCCGGCGGCGGCTATGCCCAGGTCGTCCCGATGGAGGAGATGAACCTTCACTTCACCGGCGACTTCCACGCGATCACGTCTGCCCACAACCTGCTGTCGGCGATGATCGACAACCACATCTACTGGGGCAACGAACTGGGCATCGACGAGCGCCGCGTGGTGTGGCGCCGGGTGATGGACATGAACGACCGCGCGCTGCGCGACATCGTCGTGTCACTCGGCGGCGTCTCGAACGGCTTCCCGCGCCAGACCGGCTTCGACATCACCGTGGCCTCGGAAGTCATGGCGATCCTCTGCCTGTCGAAAGACCTCAAGGACCTGCAGAAGCGGCTGGGCGACATCGTCGTGGCCTACACTCGCGACAAGAAGCCGATCTACTGCCGCGACATCAAGGCTGACGGCGCGATGACGGTGCTGCTGAAGGACGCGATGCAGCCGAACCTCGTCCAGACGCTCGAAAACAACCCGGCCTTCGTGCATGGCGGCCCCTTCGCCAACATCGCCCATGGCTGCAACTCGGTCATCGCGACGACGACCGCGCTGAAGCTCGGCGAGTATGTGGTGACCGAGGCCGGCTTTGGCGCCGACCTTGGCGCCGAGAAGTTCTTCGACATCAAGTGCCGCAAGGCCGGGCTTAAGCCTGCCGCCGCCGTGATCGTGGCGACCGTCCGGGCGATGAAGATGAACGGCGGCGTCGCCAAGGCTGATCTTGGTGCCGAGAATGTCGATGCCGTGAAGAAGGGCTGCCCGAACCTTGGCCGCCACATCGCCAACGTGAAGTCGTTCGGCGTGCCGGTCGTGGTGGCGATCAACCACTTCTACTCGGACACCGATGCCGAGATCCAGGCGGTGAAGGACTATGTCGCGGCGCAAGGTGCCGAGGCGATCCTTTGCAAGCACTGGGCCCAAGGCTCGGCTGGGATCGAAGAACTGGCAAAGAAGGTGGTGCAGCTGGCGGAAAGCGGCGCGTCGCATTTCGCGCCACTCTATCCCGACGAAATGCCGCTGTTCCAGAAGATCGAGACGATCGCCAAGCGCATCTACCACGCCGACGAGGTGCTGGCTGACAAGTCGATCCGCGACCAGCTGAAAGCCTGGGAAGCCGCAGGCTACGGCAACCTGCCGATCTGCATGGCCAAGACCCAGTACAGCTTCACCACCGATCCGAACGTCCGCGGCGCGCCGACGGGCCATTCGGTGCCGGTGCGCGAGGTGCGCCTGTCGGCCGGCGCCGGCTTCATCGTGGTCATCTGCGGTGAGATCATGACCATGCCGGGCCTGCCCAAGGTGCCGTCGGCCGAGGTGATCCGGCTGAACGAAGTCGGGAACGTCGAAGGACTGTTCTGAGGTCCGCATTGCCCTTTGCAGGCCGCTGCCGTATCCGGTGGCGGCCTGACTGGGAGAGACTCGATGCGCGAGCCCGCTGACTGCACGACCATGGCCGAGATCAGGGCCGAGATCGACAGGGTGGACGAGGACCTTGTCCGCCTCTTTGCCCTTAGGGCCGGCTACATCGACCGCGCCGCCGAGATCAAGGCCGAGGTCGATCTGCCCGCCCGGATCGAAGGCCGGGTCGAGGAGGTCGTGCGCAATGTCCGGGGCCACGCCGAAACCTACGGCCTGCCGCCCGACCTTGTGGAAAAGCTCTGGCGGCGCCTTATCGACTGGTCCATCGCGCGCGAGGAAAGCCGGCTGGGTCCGGACAGCCTGCGCAAGGGGTGAGCCTGTTCGGACAACAGGGGCGCGCGAGGCGCCCTGTCAGGAACGAAGAGGACGGCCGTGACGGCGACGCTGATTGACGGGAAGGCCATCGGAGCGCGGATGCTGGCAGACGCTGCCGCCGAGGCGCAGAAGCTCAAGGCGGCGGGCTGGGCGCCAAAGCTCGTTTCGATCTCGGTCGGCGACGTGTCCGCGGCCGAACTCTATGTCCGCAACCAGCAGAAGCAGGCCGAAGCCGCGGGCATCGCCTTCGAGGCGCGGAATTATCCGGCGACGATCAGCCTCGAGCAACTGACCGGGGTTCTGGCCGGTCTGAACGCTGATCCCCGCGTCAACGGCGTCATCATCCAGCGTCCGCTGCCCGCGCATATCCCGGTGAAGACACTGCAGAAGGCGGTCCATCCGCTGAAGGATGTCGAAGGGATGCACCCGGCCTCGATCGGCAACATCGTCTACAACGATCTCGCCCTTGGCCCCTGCACGGCGGTCGCGGCGGTCGAGATCCTGAAAACCCTGCCGCTGACGCTGGAAGGCCTCGACGTCTGCGTGATCGGCCATTCCGAGATCGTCGGAAAGCCCATTGCTTTCCTGCTCATGGGCCTCGGCGCGACGGTGACGGTCTGCCACCACATGACGCGGCAGGTCGCCCGCCACAGCCGGGCGGCGGATGCGGTGTTCGTCGCGGTCGGCAAGCCGGGGTTGGTGACGGGCGAGATGCTGAAGCCCGGCGCGGCGCTGATCGACATCGGGATCAACCGGGTCGCAGGACGCACCGTTGGCGACGCCGATTTCGACAGTTGCCGCGAGGTCGCGGGCTGGATCACCCCGGTTCCTGGCGGGGTGGGGCCGGTAACGGTGGCCGTGCTGATGAAGAACGCTGTCCTCGCGACGCGGATGCAGATGGAACAGTACCGCGCGGCCTATGCCGCCGCGGTGTGAGGAGTGATGACATGACGGCGACGATCATCGACGGCAAGGCTTTTGCGGCGAAGGTGCGGGGCGAGGTGGCGGCTCATGTGGCGCGGCTGAAGGAAGAGCATGGGATCACGCCGGGTCTGGCAGTGGTGCTGGTCGGCGAAGATCCGGCAAGCCAGGTCTATGTCCGCAACAAGGGCACCCAGACGATCGAGGCCGGCATGGCGAGCTTCGAGCACAAGCTGTCCGCGGACACGTCGGAAGCCGACCTGCTGGCGCTGATCGCGAAACTCAACGCCGATCCGGCGGTGCATGGCATCCTGGTGCAGCTGCCGCTGCCCAAGCATCTGGACAGCGATCTGGTCATCAACGCGATTGATCCCGCCAAGGATGTGGACGGCTTTCACATCTCCAACGTCGGCCTGCTCGGCACCGGGCAGAAGTCGATAGTGCCCTGCACGCCGCTCGGCTGCCTGATGATGCTGCGCGACCATCACGGTTCGCTCGCCGGGCTGAACGCGGTCGTCGTGGGGCGGTCGAACATCGTCGGCAAGCCGATGGCGCAACTCTTGCTGGGCGACAGCTGCACGGTGACCATCGCGCATTCGCGGACGAAGGACCTGGGCGCGGTCTGCCGGGGGGCCGATATCCTGGTGGCGGCGGTCGGGCGGCCCGAGATGATCCCCGGCGACTGGGTGAAGCCCGGGGCGACGGTGATCGACGTGGGCATCAACCGTATCGAGCGCGACGGCAAGGGCAAGCTGGTGGGCGACGTGGACTTCGCCAGCGCGGTGCAGGTTGCGGGTGCGATCACCCCGGTGCCGGGCGGGGTCGGGCCGATGACCATCGCCTGCCTGCTGGCAAACACGCTGACCGCCTGCTGCCGCGCCAACGGCCTGCCGGAGCCGGCGGGGTTGACGGCGTAAGGGGAGGGGGCGCTGCCCCCTCTGGGCCTGACGGCCCATTCACCCCCGGGATATTTGAGCAAAAGAGACAGGCAGGACGCAGCTATCGCGGCATCGGCCGGACGAGGCAGCGCGTGCCGGTCAGGATGGCGAGCGCGGTTGGCGCCATCAGGGTCGTGAGCGCGGCGTCATGGCTGCGGAGCCCGCCGGTATAGGCGCCGTAGGCCGGCAGGATGATGCGGTCTGCGTCGATCAGGAAGCAGGGGCGGCTCTTGCCGGCGAGGCTGGCCTTGGGATGGTAATGGCCCGAGATCTCTCCCGTCGCGCCGGGTTCGGCCATGTGCAGGAAGGTGAGCGGCCCGATCCGCGCCTCGGCGCGGTGGCTGCCGCCGAGGGTCAGGGGCGCGGGATCGTGGTTCCCGGCGATCCAGATCCAGTCGCGCCCGGCCATCATTCGCAGGAGCCAGAGCGTCTCTTCTTCGGCCAGAGACTCTACGGCGGCATCATCGTCGAAACTGTCGCCAAGGCAGATGACCTGAAGCGCGCCGGTCGCAGCGAGATCGGCGTCGAGGCGGGTGAGGGTCTCGCGCGTCTCGTAGGGCGGCAGCAGGGCGCCTCCGCGGCGCGCCAGCCGGTCGGATTTGCCGAGATGCAGGTCGGAGACGCAAAGGAGCGCTTCATCGGGCCAGAAGAGTGCGCCCGAGGGCAGGGCACGCAGGCGGATGTTGCAGAAGGTGAGGTCGTGCCAGTTCATGCTTCGTTCATGCAACGCCGGAAGGCGTCAGGCAAGACCCGCTTCCTGCATGAGACGTTCCGCCGCCACCGACATCAGGCGTTCGCGCCCCGTGCCTTCGACCGGGATCTTGCCGGGCTCGAAGAACAATGGCGCGGCAAGGGGCGTGACGCGGTCGCGGCGGACAAGGTCGATGCGGCCGCCAATGCGGGCGAGCATCGCCTCGATCCGCCCGAAATCGACCATGCCGCGCATCGCCTCCTCCCGGGTGATCTTCAGCATCAGGTGGTCGGGGTCGTACTTGCGCAGCGTGTCGTAGAGGATGTCGGAAGAGAAACTTGCCTGCCGCCCGGTCTTGCGACGGCCCTGATGGCTGCGCTCGATCAGGCCAGCGACGATCGCCACGTTGCGGAAGGTGCGCTTCATCACCGTGTTGCCCTGCAGCCAGGTCTCCAGCCCCTGCCGCAGAAGGTCGGGATCGAAAAGCGGGGCGGGGTCGGTGACCGGGTCCAGCCCCCAGATCAGCGTGGCGTAGTCGGTGGCGACGAAGCCGAGGGGCGCAAGTCCCATCTCCTCCATGCGTTTGGTCAGGAGAAGGCCGAGCGTCTGCTGGCCGTTGCGTCCCGCAAAGCCATAGACGGCGAGATGTTCGCGACCGTCATAGGGGAAGCTTTCCAGAAGCAGGCGGTCCTCGGTGGGCAGGCGCGAGACCTCGCGTTGCAAGGCCAGCCATTCGGCGGTGTGGCGAGGCAGGTCAGGCCAGCTTGGTTCGCGGAATATCTCGAGGATGCGGTGGGTCAGGAGCGTTGACGTCGAGAATTTCGTGCCCATGAACACCGCGACGCGCGGCTCGCGGCCCGGTTGGCGGCTGACCTGCACGGTCATCTCCTGCAGGCTTTCGTAGCGCACCACCTCACCGCCGATCAGGAAGGTGTCGCCGGGGGTGAGGGAGGCCGCGAAATCCTCTTCGACTTCGCCAAGGGGGGATCCGCCGAAGCGGTTGTGGAGGCGGACCTTCAGGAGTTCGGTGTCGATGATCGTGCCGAGGTTCTGGCGGATCACCGCCGCGGCGCGCGGGTCGCGGAGCTGCCAGCGGTCGTTCACCTGCATCAGCCGCTGCCAGCGGTCGTAGGCGCGGAGCGCATAGCCGCCGGTCGCCGCGAAGTCGAGGCAGGCGTCGAAGGCGGGGCGGGTGAGGGCGCTGTAGGGGCCAGCAGTGGTGATCTCGGCATAGAGCCGGTCAGCATCGAAGGGGCCGGCGCAGGCGGTGGCGAGGATGTGCTGGCAAAGCACGTCGCGGGGGCCCGGGCCGCGCGGCTCGCCGTCGAGGTCATGCTCGCGCGCGGCGTCAAGCGCAGCCTGGCATTCGACCACCTCGAAGCGGTTGGCGGGCACCAGCAGCGCCTTGGAAGGCGCGTTGTACCGGTGGTTGGCGCGGCCGATGCGCTGGACAAGGCGCTTGACGTTCTTGGGCGCGCCGACCTGGATCACAAGGTCCACGTCGCCCCAGTCGATGCCGAGGTCCAGCGAGCCGGTGCAGACCACGGCGCGCAACCGGCCGTCGACCATCGCCTGCTCGACCCGCTCGCGCTGTTCGCGGGCGAGGCTGCCATGATGGATGCCGATCGGCAGATCATCGGAATTCTGCAACCAGAGGGCATGAAAGAAGATCTCGGCCTGCGCCCGCGTGTTGTGAAAGATCAAGGTCGTACGGTGGCGTTTCACCTCGTCCAGGATCGCCGGGATGGCGTAGCGTCCGCCGCCGCCAGACCACGGGGGCGGCTCGTCCGTCGCCAGCATCGAGATGTCGGGCTCCGGCCCCGGATCGGCGAGCAGCACCGGGCAGGGATCGGGGTTGCGCGCGAGGAAGCGGGCCAACGCCGGCGGGTCCTCGACGGTGGCCGACAGGCCGACGCGGCGCAGGCCGGGGGCGAGGGTTTCCAGCCGCGACAGGCTCAGCATCTGCTGGTCACCGCGTTTGCTTTCGGCAAGGGCGTGGATCTCGTCGACGATCACGCGGCGGAGGCCGGCGAAGATGCGGGGGGCATCCTCGTAGCTGAGCAGCAGCGCGAGACTTTCGGGCGTGGTCAGCAGGATGTGCGGCGGATCGGCGCGCTGGCGGCGGCGCTGGGTGTAGGTGGTGTCGCCGGTGCGGTCCTCGATCCGGATCGGCAGGTCCGCGCCCTCGACCGGGGTGCGCAGGTTGCGGCGGATGTCGGCGGCCAGCGCCTTGAGCGGCGAGATGTAGAGGGTATGCAGGCCCCTGTGTTGGCCATCGGCAAGCTCCGCCAGCGTGGGCAGGAAGCCCGCCAGGGTTTTGCCGCCCCCCGTGGGCGCGATCAGCAGAAGCGCTGGATCATCCGCGCGGTCAAGCATCGCCTGCTGGTGCGGATGCAGCGTCCAGCCGCGGGACGCGAACCATCGGGCGAGGGGGGCGGGAAGCTCGGCCATGGCGCGAACATAGGGCGAACACGCTGCAGGCAAAAGCCTTGCCAGAGTTTTCCTGGCCTACTTCGCGATCTTCTCGTCGCGGACAAACATGTTGGCCCAGGCGCGGTCGATCAGTTCGGGGGTCATCTGGTAGGGGAGGCCCTCGAACTCGCAGACCGAGATCATCTGATCGATCAGATAGACCGGCTGGTAGTTGGCGTAGTTGTTCTGGATCGTCGGGAACTTGTTCTTCATCAGATGCAGAAGCGCCGTCTCGTCCAGCGGCATCTTCTTCTTCCGCGCGACCATCGCGAAGATCTTCAGGAAGTTTTCCTGGTTCGGGCCGTCGATCTTGATCTTGAAGAAGATCCGGCGCAGGGCGGCGCCGTCGAAGATTTCGTTCGGGTGGAAGTTGGTGGAGAAAATCACCAGTGTGTCGAAGGGCACGGTGAACTTCTCACCCGATTGCAGGGCAAGGATGTCGCGGCCTTCTTCCAGCGGCACGATCCAGCGGTTGACGATCTTCTGCGGCGGCTCCTGCTGGCGGCCAAGGTCGTCGATGATGAAGATGCCGCCGGTCGATTTCAGCTGTAGCGGCGCCTGATAGGTGCGGGCGACCGGGTTATAGGTCAGGTCGAGCATGTCGAGCGACAGCTCGCCCCCGGTGATGACACTGGGCCGTTCGCAATAGACATAGCGGTTGTCGAAGCGGTTCGAGGTGCGGCGCAACGACGTCGGGTCATCTACGGCCTCTTCCGCGGCGCGGTGCACGATCGGGTCGTAGACCGAGATCACCTGCCCGGAATACTCGATGGCGCGCGGGATGTAGATCTTGTCGCCCATCGCGGCGCGGATGCCGTTCGAGATCGAGGATTTTCCGTTGCCGGGCGGGCCATACATCAGGATCGACCGGCCCGAGGTGACGGCGGGGCCAAGGTGGTCGAGCAGGTCGCTTGGCAGGATCAGGTGGCCCATGGCGCCAACGAGCTGCTGGCGGCTGATCTTGATGTCGCGGATTGACTGGCGCTTCACCTGCTCCTGATAGATGTCGAGCGGCACTGGCATTGCGCCGTAGTACTCGGACTGGCTGAGCGCATCGAGCGCGCGCGAGCGGCCGGCATCGGTCAGCTGATAGCCCATCTCGTTGCCGCTGGTGGCATGCAGCGTCCCCGTCGCCTCGAGCAGCTTCTGGCCTCGGGCAAGGTCGACCAGTTCCTGCGTAACGTTCACAGGCAGGCAGATCTGGCGCGAGATCACGCTGACCAGATCGAGGTTCATGCGGAACATGGTCTTCAGCAGGATGTCCCGCATCATCACGACGCCCAGCCCGGTTTCGGCCAGCGTGCGCGGCGCGGGCGGGGCGGTCACTCCGGGTTTCGACTGCACGTTCATCGCATCACCTGAAGGTCGGCCGGGCGATCTTCCCCGGCAGCACTTGTGAAATCGTTAATGCGCGAGGCCAAGCCAGAGCGCGGCGAGGAAGTAGAAGATCAGCGTGCCCGACAGGGCGAGGCCCATCGGGAACTTGCGGTGTGTCCATGAGGCCCAGTCGGCCGTAGCGGCGCGGATCGGCCCGATCGCGCGTGCGGCGCGATGGCTGGCAAATGCGCCAAGGATGGCGGCCGCAAACAGCGCCAGGGCGAAGCGGGCGTCGTCCTGCGGAATGAACAGCGCCATCGCGGCGATGAACTTGGAATCGCCCGCCCCCATCGCGCCGCCCGCATTGAGCAGAAACGTAATTGCCAACATGACAAGGGCCTGCACCCACCGCCAGGCCCAGACGTCGATTGGCAGGGCGATCAGGCCGATGACCGCGAACACGGCGATCATCGCAAGCACCGCCATGTTCGGGATCTTCATGAACTTCATGTCACTCCAAGCCACCCAGACCGCGATCGGCAACAGGAAGGGTAGAAACCAGAGCGCGGTCCAGACGGTTGTGGTCATCAGTTGGTACTTGCGTTGGCGTTGTCGGACAAGGCGTCCAAGCTGCGCTGGGCGGCTTCGAAATATTGCGGGCTGGTGTCGATTGCGTCCTGAAGCAGGCCTTTGCCGACGGTCACGTCGCCCTGCTTGATCGCCGTCAGCGCCAGTGTGTAGAGCAGTTGCGCCCGCTCCTGCTGCGTCATGTCGATGACCGGCATGTCATATTTGCGCTGGGCGCCACGGGCCAGGATCAGGTTGTTCTTGGTGGTGAACTTGGTCGGATCGTAGGTCAGCGATTCAAGGAACAGCTTTTCGGCTCCCGGGTAATCGCCGCGCGACAGTTTCGAGAAACCCCAGTTGTTCAGCACACCAGCTGGCTGCGTCGTCAGCCCCTGCGCCGTGTCATAGAAGCTGTCGGCCTTCTTCCACTGCTTCTTGCTGTCGGCCACCATGGCCTCAAGACGGTAGCGTTCGAAGGTCTCGTAAGTGGGCGGGATCTGAGCCAGCTGCGCTTCGGCCTTGGTCCATTCGTTGCTGCGGATCAGGGCATCGGCATATTCGACCCGGTCGGCATTGGTTGCTTGTGGGCTTGCCACGATGGTCGCCCAGACGGCGGATGCCTCGTTCGGCTTGTCGGCACGGACGAGCGACTTCGCAAGGCCGCGCTTCAGGTCAATCCGGTCCGGCTTCTGCTGGACCGCGTTCTGGAAATAGTTCACGGCTTCGTCGGGGTCACCGATCGTAAGCATGATGTCGTTGAGGTTGCTTTCGTCGATGACGTTGACGCTGTCCATCGCGCGTCTGACTTCGGCATCGGAGCCGCCGCTGCAACCGGCGATAAGCGCCGTGCCGCCGAGGCACAGCGCAAGTAAGACTGGGTGGCGCATTTTGCGTCCTGTTGCTGCTCGGCCCTCAAAGGTGCGTAAGAAGCAGGTATTCGCCCTGTCCCTTGCGAACCAACGAGAACCCGGTGTTCTCATCGGTCTCAGTGTACGTGGTGCTCGCCGACTTGGCGATGGCAAGCCGCAGATTTTCGCGGATCGCGTCTGACGCGCCACTGTCATAGGCAAAGGCTTGCTCGAACACCCTGCGCGCTTCACCGGTCTTGCCTTCCTCCATCAGCACCACGCCAAGGTTGTTCAGCGCGGGGACGTTCCTTGGGTCCATCTCGAGCGCGCGGCGCAGGATCAGTTCCGCCTGGCCCAGCCGGCCCAGCTTCAGATCCGCCGACCCGATTCCCGAGAGGACATCCGCAGTCATGCCTTCCTCGCTCGCCGCCCGGTAATAGGACTTGAGCGCCAGTTCGTACTCTCCCGCGGCCATCAGCTGATGGCCTACATCCAGCCCGCTTACGGCATTGCCATGCGGGTCGACGGCAGGGGCGGAGTCAGGATCTGACAGGGGCCGCCCCGCGTCGCAGGCCCCCAGAAGTACCACCGCAATCAGCGCGGACATCCAGGGCCTGATCATTCGAAGCGCTATCCCTTCCCGAGCGTGGTGGCGACACTGTAGATCGAAGGCCCAACGAGGATGATCATCAGCGGCGGCACAGTGAACATCATTGTGCCGAGGGTCAGCTTCGTCGGCAAGGTGTTCGCTTTCTCTTCGGCGCGCATCACGCGCTTGTCACGCATCTCTGCAGCATAGACGCGAAGTGCGTCGGCGATCGAGGTGCCGAAGGTTGCGGACTGGATAAGCACGGTCACGAAGGATGAGACATCGGTCAGACCGACGCGTTCGGCCATGTCCTTGAGCACGAGAACACGTTCCTTGCCGGCCTTCACCTCCTGGCCGACAATCTCGAATTCCTCGGCCAGTGCCGGGTAACCTGCCCGGATCTCCTTGGACACGCGTAGGATCGATTGGTCGAGCGACTGGCCCGCCTCGACACAGACGAGCAGCATGTCAAGCGCGTCCGGGAAGCCCGAGGTGATCTGGCCCTGGCGTTCCTGGGTGCGGCGCTTGATCCAGTATTGCGGCAGATAATAGCCGGCCGCGCCCGGACCGATGGTCGACAGCACGAGCGTCTGGGTTCCGATGTCGCCGGTGGTCGAGATGAACAACGCATAGACGACGCCGATCAGCAGAAAGCCGATGCCAAGTGCGAACTGCGCGAAGTGAAACGCCCGCACCGAGTTCTTGGACCGATAGCCGGCCCGCATCAGCTTCAGCCGCGAGGATGAAAGCTCTTCGGCATCCTGCGGTTCAAGGAACGTCGCGAACTTCTGTAGCTTGTCGGTCTTGTCGGCCTTGCGCAGCGTCTGTTGGTTCGCCGCCGCCTTGGGGGCAGCGCTGGCAGCCTGCGCCTTGATCTTGTCCAGGGGATCGACCTGCTTCTTCAGCATGGTCGGCAACACCAGAAGGACGAGGAGCAGGCCAAAGCCGCCGACGGCGATCAGAGGGCCAAGGGGGCCGAGCTTGTCGATCAGGGCCTGGTTCAGGGAAGACAGCAGGGACATGACTGGACCTCAGACCTTGATGTTGACCATGATCTTCATGAAGATCACGTTCATGATGAGCAGCACGGCGACGACGAGGCAGGCCGGGATGAAGGCTGGCGTGTCTTTTACTCCGTCGAAGTAATCCGGCTTGATCACGTTGATGAGGATCAGCGCAACGATCGGGAAGCCGGAGAGGAACATGCCCGACCATTTCGCTTCGGCGGTGATGGCCTTTACCCGGCGGAACAGCTTGAAGCGGGCGCGGATCACCTTGGCCAGGCCTTCGAGGATCTCGGCGAGGTTGCCCCCCGAGGTTTGCTGGATGGACACGGCCACGGCGAGGAAGCGCAAGTCCTGCATATCCATGCGTTCGGCAAAGGCCTTCAGGCTGTCGGCGACGTTGCGGCCATAGGCGGCCTCGTCGGCGATGAACCCGAATTCCGAACCGAGCGGGTCGCCGACCTCTTTCGCAACGATGCCGATCGCCGAAGAGAACGGGTGGCCGACGCGCAGCGACCGCACCATCAGTTCCACCGCGTCAGGCAGCTGCTCCTCGATCAGGGCCAGTCGCTTCTTGGCCTTGCCGTTGACCCAGACATAGACGCCGCCGATGCCCATCGCGACGGCGATGGCGATGCGCAGGGGAAGCGCGGCTGCAGTGCCGATGGTCAGCCCTAGATAGGCGAAGACAGCCAAGAGGCCCATCATGCCCACAAGCGCCTTCGGCGAGAAGGCGATATTGGCCTTCTGCGCCTTGTTGGCGAGGATCGAGTAGAGCGGGATGCCCTTTGCGGACATATGCTGACTCATCTCCTTGCGGAGCTGTTCCAGCACCTGTTCGCGGTTTCCGCCTTTTTCCATCAGCGCCAGACGGCGGCTGACTCGGCTGTTCAGGCTGATCGACTTGCCGAAGACCGTCAGGTAAATCCCCTCCACCAGGAAAAGGACCGCGACGAAGATCAGGATGTAGATGAGTGGCGCTGCGCTGATCGTCATGATCTGTCCTTACGGCAGGGGTTCGTAGATCGAGGCCGGCAGGTTGTAGCCCCACTGCTTGAAGCGTTCGGAGTAGTGCGAGCGCACGCCCGTCGCGTTGAAACGGCCGATGATCTTGCCGCTCGGCTCGATGCCGAGGCGCTCGTAGCGGAAGATTTCCTGCATCGAGATCACGTCGCCTTCCATGCCGGTTATCTCGGTGATCGAGGTCATACGGCGCGAACCGTCCTGCAGGCGGCTGGCCTGCACGATCAGGTTGACGGCGCTGGCGATCTGGGCGCGGACGGCCTTGATCGGCATCTCGATGCCGGCCATAGCGATCATGTTTTCCAGACGGCTGACACCATCGCGGGCCGAGTTGGCGTGGATCGTGGTCATCGAGCCGTCGTGGCCGGTGTTCATGGCCTGGAGCATGTCGATGACTTCCTCGCCACGTGTTTCGCCGACGATGATGCGGTCGGGTCGCATCCGGAGAGCGTTGCGCAGGCAGTCCCGCTGCGTGACCGCACCCTTGCCTTCGACGTTGGCCGGGCGGCTTTCCATCCGGCCCACATGGACCTGTTGAAGCTGAAGTTCGGCCGTATCCTCGATCGTCAGCACCCGCTCGGTGTTGTCGATGAACGAGGACAGGGCGTTCAGGGTCGTCGTCTTACCGGAACCCGTACCGCCGGAGACGATGATGTTCAGGCGTGTCGACACGGCCGCCTGGAGATAGGCCGCCATTTCCTCGGTGAAGGCGCCGAAGCGGACCAGATCGGGGATGCCGAGCTTTTCCTTCTTGAATTTCCGGATCGAGACCAGCGAGCCGTCGACCGCGACTGGCGGCACCATGGCGTTGAAGCGGGAACCATCGGCAAGGCGGGCGTCGACGTAGGGGTTCGATTCATCGACGCGACGGCCCACGGCCGAAACGATCTTGTCGATGATGCGCAGGAGGTGCCGTTCATCCTTGAAGGTGATGTCGGTCAGCTGAAGCTTGCCGCCACGTTCCACAAAGATGCGACGCGGGCCGTTGATCAGGATGTCGTTGACCGTTTCGTCCTTCAGCAGTGGCTCGATGGGGCCAAGGCCCATGACCTCGTCGTAAAGCTCCTGGTGCAGCGACTGGCGGTCTTCCTTGTTCAGGACGACGCTCATCTCTTCCAGGGCTTCGGCGGTGATCGTCGCGATTTCCGACCGCAGGCTGGCCTCGGAGGCATGCTCCAGTGCCGCGAGGTTCAGGTTGTCGAGAAGGCGCTTGTGAAGTTCGACCTTCAGTTCGCCCATCTTCTCTTTGCGCTTCTTCTCCTTCTCGGCCGCCACCGCCTCGGCCGGGCTGCGCATCTGTTGCGCCGCGGCCTTGGGCGGGGGGGCAGTAACCGGCTTGGCAATGGCGTCGGCCTTGGGCGCGGCATGGGCCGCTGCGACCGGCGCCGTTGTCGCGGGCTTGGCCGCGGGGTCGGCTGGTTTTCGGTAGCGAGAGAACATCGGTTACTTCTTCCCGGCTTCGACGGCCTTGTTCAGATCGAACAGCGATTGCGCGAGCTTGTGGATTTCCTTGCGCAGCGGATTCTTGGCGGCGCTTTCGCCAATCGGCAGGCCGTGGTCGTTGGCCTGGGTGACCTGATGACCGCCATCGGGGAGCTGAATCTCGATGTCGATGTCCAGGCTTTCGGCCATGCGCTTCACCCGGCCACGAGCCGAAAGCTCGGTGAACTTGGGCGCGCGGTTGAGGACATAGCGCAGCTTCTCGAAGGGCAGGTCCTCGGATTTCAGCGCCCGCACCATGCGCAGCACGTTCTGCGCCGAGCGCAGGTCAAGCTCGAGCAGGGCGAAGTAGACATGGGCGCGGCTGAGAACCGCCTCGGTCCAGCTGACGACCGTCGAGGGCATGTCGACGATGACGAAGTCGAAATTCGCCTCGGCCATCGCGATCAGCCGCCCGATGTCTTCGCCGGTGACCAGTTCCAGCGGAATCATCTCCGCCGGGGCGGTGAAGACGTGCAGTTTGTCGTTGAAGGTCACCATCGACTGCAGGAACGCTTCGCTGTCGGTGTTGGCGGTGTCTTGCAGAACTTCAAAGACCGCTTCGCGCCGCGGCAGGTCGAGGTAGGTCGCGACCGACCCGTACTGGAAGTCGAGATCCAGGATGCAGACGCGCGGCGCGTCGGTCTTGCTGATGTTGGCAAGTTCCCAGGCGAGGTTCGTGGCGAAGGTCGTCGCCCCGACACCCCCTGCAAGTCCGTGGATCGGCAACAGCACCCCGTCACGGTCGCCCGTCGCCTTGAAAGCCGGGGTGGCGGCCGCTGCCGGGGCCAACGCCTGCGGCGCTTCTACTGCCGCTGCCGGAACCGGCTCGGGTTTGTGCTTGAGCTTGGCGATCGATTCGCGCAGCCCGCCCTCGGGAAGCGGGTAGGGCAGGAAGTCGTCGGCACCCAGGCGCAGAAGCTGGTGCAGGGCGATCGGGCTGATCTGGTTCGCGACCAGGATCACCTTTACCCCGCGGTCCTTGGCCGCGCGGATGACAGTCGTGATTGCGTCAAGGTTCGTTTCGTCCTCGCCATCGGCGGCGACAACCACGAATTCGAGGGTTGCTGCTTCGGGCTGCCCGAGGAAGAGCAGAGCGTCCTCGAAGCTGAGATCGCCCCAACTTTCGCCAAGCTCCAGCTCCATGTCATCGATCAGAAGATCGAAGTTCTGTACGTCCCGCGAAATCGTGCACGCGATGATCGGTGCCGGTTCCGGCTGGAGAGTCGCCACACTCGTCATTGCCTTGCGTCCCTTTCCACCTCTTGGGCCGGCAAGGGGGCGGGATCATCCCGTTCGGTCGGATCCCGACATTTCCCCCTTGGCCCGCACCCGCACGCGACTCTCGGTCGCGCGCACTGCTGCCATTGAGGGGAGGTTCATGCGCAATGGTGGCGAGAATTGGGCCAAAAGACCGTGATTGTTTGGTATTTGGCGACTGTCGGGGCCGGTTTGCAGGATTGCGTCCGGCCCCCATCGGGCAATGCGGCCGTTACTGGCCGCTAGTGCCCGAAGTTTGCGTCTGGATGATCTGGTTCTGCGGGTGCGGCGTTTCCGCAGACTTGATGTAGTCGCGCCAGACAACCTCGGCATACTTGCCGTTCATATCCGGCGCGCTTCCCTTCACGAAGCCGGAGACTTCGGTCACGGCCCGGCGGTTCAGCACCTCGGGTCCGGGCGTGTTGACGAGCGGCCGGGTCTTGCCAAACGACACCAGCGCCTCGAGCCGCGAGCGGCTGATGCCCTGGGTTCCAAGGAAGGCGACGACGGCCTCGGCCCGACGTTTGCCGAGGGCGTAGTTGTAACCTTCGCTGCCGACCAGGTCAGTGAAGCCGAAGACGCGGAAGCGCACCTCGGGGAATTGGCGGATCCAGTTGGCTTGCTGCCGCAGGATCGCCTGGGCGGCAGGGTCGAGGTCATACCTGTTGAAGGCGAAGTTGACCGTGTTCGGCACTTCGGCTGCGAAGCGCTGGTTGAGTGCGACGGTCGCGCTCAATTCGCCGGACATTATACCTGTATTCTGCGCAGTCGCGGTGCCGAAGGTGCCGGTGGAGTTGACGGTCCAACCCGCTTCCTGGTCGCAGGCGGACAGGGTCGTCAGGGCAGCAACCAAAAGGATCGCAGGGGTCCGCATCTGGGCTTACTCCATCACATAGCCATAGGAGCCGCTGTAATCCTGCCGCGCGACCTCGCCAGCGGGGCCATTTGCGGCACCTCCCGTCACCCGGCCGAACAGGAACAGGTCCTTCTCGGACGGAAGGCGGACGCGGTCGGTCGGAAGCGCCATGGCGTCACCCTTCGTCGGCGTTACCAGGTGCGGCGTGACGATGATGACAAGTTCGCTCTGCGCGCGCTGGTATTCGGTCGACCGGAACAGGGCACCCAGGACCGGGATGTCGCCCAGCCACGGCACCTGGCCGTTGAGGTCGCGGAAGTCGTCCTGCAACAGGCCTGCGATCGCGAAGCTTTCGCCATCGCGAAGCTCGACGGTCGAAGAGGTCTCGCGGCGCTTGAAGGCGTTGATGTTGAAGCCGTCGGTTTCGACCGTGATCGTGTTGTCGATCGACGACACGGCAGCGTTGATGATCAGGTTGATCAGGTCACCGTCAACCACCGTCGGGGTGAAGTTCAACTCCACACCGAAGGGCTTGTATTCGATCGAGATGCCGTTATCGCCGTTCGAAACTGGGATCGGGTATTCGCCGCCGGCGAGGAACTTCGCCTCCTGCCCCGACAGCGCGGTCAAGTTCGGCTCGGCCAGAGTGCGGACCAAGCCCTTTGATTCAAGCGCTTCCAGCAGAACCGCGAATTCAAGGCTTCCTGTGTTGAAGGTAAAGCCAAGTGCGCCTTTCGTGCCGCTGTCGATCGGCTGATTACCGTTGTTGATGATATTGTCAATCGCGCCTTCGGCCGTGAAGTTGCCGGTGCCCATGACAAAGTTGTTGCCCGTCGCCTTGCCAGCGATCGACGCCGAAAGACTCTTGCTGACCGACCGCTGCATCTCGGCGAAGCGGACCTTCAGCATGACCTGCTGGCTGCCGCCCACGGTCATAAGATTCGACACCCGTTCAGGGGCATAGCGGTTGGCAAGGTCAAGCGCGCGATCGAGCTTGGCCGTGCTCGAGACCGTTCCCGACAGGACGATGCCATCGTTGGCGGTCCGGACCTCGATATTCTCGTTCGGCAGAATCTGGCGCAGGCGTTCCTTGAACTCCGCCACGTCAGGGCTGACATGGACATCGACGTTCGAGATCAGTTTTCCGTCGGCGGACAGCAGCGTCATCGTGGTGCGGCCGGGCGCCTTGCCGAGCACGTAGATGGATTTGTCCGAAAGGGTGGAGATATCCGCGATGCCAGGGTTGGCGATCGAAAGCTCGGCGAAGGGGACATCGCTTTCGACCACCACCGCCCGGTTCATCGGGACATCCAGCGCACTGGAGGGAGAACCTTGCATGACATGAAGCGTTTCTGCCATCGCCAGATGCGACACAGAGAGGCTCAAGGCGCATGCCAAGAGTCCGGCCTTCAGGAAAGAGCGGCTGCCCATTTTACTGCCTCGTTCACACGCCTCTGACCGGGTCTTGACGCCCGAAATTTCAGTCAGAATGGAGCAGAAGTGGTTTTTTTGCAAGAATCAAAACCTTGCGCGGGGAATTTGAAGTGTGGGACCCCGAAAACATTCAAGTCTTGGATGAGAACACTGGGGCCCACCGCAACATGCGGTAGGCCCCTTCATGGTGTCAGTCGGTGCAGGGGATCGCGGTGTCGATCACGTCGGCACCTTTGCGGGTCTTGACGGAGCAGACCCTTTCTTCTGCGGGGGGCGGTGGTGGCGCTTCTTCGGTGATGCCAAGAAGGGTCTTGCTGTCGACTTCGACCACGTCCGAACTGGTCTCGTCACCGTTGCCAACCAGGGCGAGGGACAGGCGTCCCGTGGCTTGCGCCTGCGCCAGCCGGGCGACCTGCTGCGGCGTGGCTTCCACGGTCACGGTCCGGGCGATCACGGCATCGGTGTTCTCGGCGTCCGAGGACTGGTCGACAGCTGCCAGCTTGATGGCGGATTCGATGACGCGGGTCACATCGCCATCCGAACCGCTGACCGAGCCGGTCCAGTACACGTCGACCTTGTCGCCGGGCCGCAGGAAGCCCGAGACGCCCGATTCCACGTCGACCTTGATCGCGAAGGCCCGCATCCCTTTGGCCAGACGGGTGGTCAGACCGGCATCCTCGCCGGGTTCGGTTACCTTGACCGCCAGGACGGGCTCGAATTTTTCCATCTGGCGCAGAACGAGACGCGGTTTCGCGTCTTTGGGGAACAGGTCGTCCATCTTCAGGAAAGCCGATTCGGGCAGCGCCTCTTTGGGCCAGGGGATCGACCGGATGTCAGCTGCTGTGAGGACGTCGCCGTAATTGAGGGCCTTGGTGGTGATGAGAACATCGACCATGGGACCAAGCTTTGCACGCATCGCGCGCTCTTGGTCGAGCTGTGCCTGCGTGGCGCTGATGTAGTTCTGGGCCATGTAGACGGCAAAGCCGGCCAGTGACAGACCCAGGATCAGGACAAGTCCGAAGACGATCCTCATGCCTTAACCTCCTGCTCAATGCGGTGCCCTGCTGCGTTTCCGCATGGTTGCGGGGGATATTCAGGGCCCAAAAAGAAGTTCTTCAGGATGGTTGTTTGGCCGGGGATTGAGGCGCTTTCGTGGATCAGTTGCGGCAGTTGCGCGATGATTGTTGATCGAACCTAGTAGGAGGGACCGGAGATCACAGCCGTCGTAACATCGCCTGCGATCGTTGTGGCATTGCTGGAGATCGCAACTGCGATCGAACTTATGACCACCAACCCAAGTCCTACGATGGCGGCAGTCAGAACCACCCAGTCAACGGTCACAGCGCCGCCTTCGTCCTTCCGATAGCAATTGAAGAGCATCAGCAGTTTCATGTCGGAGTCCTTCCACGACTCAGGGTCTCAATCCAAGCATCAACGGAACGGCTTGCGATCGGCTGGTCGCTAAAGTTCCACTCGGTTACCTACGATTTGGTACTCAAATCTTGACCGGAGTTGGGCAATACTCGCGCGCAGACACGCTGGTTTGGAAACATTCGCTCACAGGACGGAAACAACCGACAGTCCCGAATCTGTCTCCTTGCAGATGCAGTGCATTCTGCAAGTAACGTGGTTCGCGCCAGCTGGATCCGCGGGCACAGTCTCGTGAGAATGGCATTGGCGACGGCGTATTCCCGCGCGCGCTCGCAGCAAGAGAAAGGCCGCGCCATCACATGGCACGGCCTGGATTCCCGACTTTGGACTGAGTTGAACTCAGTAGCCCGGGCTGGTGGTCACGGCGGTGGTAATGTCGCCGGCAACGGTCGTGGCGTTGTTCGAGATCGCGCCGCCGACGGTCGTCATCACGACCAGGCCCAGGCCAACGATGGCAGCGGTCAGCACGACCCAGTCAACGGTCACGGCACCGTCTTGGTCTTTGCGGAAGTTCTTGAAGATGTCGAGCAGTTTCATGGCAAAACCCCCTTCGGGTTACGGGCTGCAATTCTGCTTTTCGGTCGGCGCGTTCTGACCAACTGGCCGATGCGTGTCCGATCAGCATGGACACATAGGGCGCGCACATCTTGGCTTCATTTGGGCAAGACTGAGGTAAATTCCTACAATCTGTCGTTCTCCCGCCTCGGAAGTGCGTTGCTTCGCGGACGACGCGCCTGTGAGCCTGATGGACGCCACTTGGCGGCGGGCACGGGTGAGGATTGCAGAAATGAAGCAGGGTCGCGTCTCCCAGGAGGCGCGACCCTTCTTTGGATCAGACGGTCGTCTGTTCCGAGCGAACTCAGTAGCCCGGGCTGGTCGTCACGGCGGTGGTAATGTCGCTGGCAACGGTCGTGGCGTTGCTCGAGATCGCGCCGCCAACGGTCGTCATCACGACCAGGCCGAGGCCGACGATCGCAGCGGTCAGCACGACCCAGTCAACGGTCACGGCACCGTCTTCGTCTTTGTGGAAGTTCTTGAACAGGTTGATGAGTTTCATGGTATGTGTCCCTTCTGAGGAGTTGCTTGCTTCAGTCTCGCCGCTGCGGGTCGTAGCTTCCGGGCCTCTGAACCGTTCCGCTTTCCGTCTCGGCATGGGCTCATATAGCCCCCGAATCGTGGCCCGAATTTGGCGGGAACAGGGTATTTCTTGACGAAGGGCTAAAACCACAGAAATTCTTATAATCGATTGTTTTATAACGATAATTTTCATATTTTTGCCGTCAGATGTATCGCAACCACTGGTTGTTTGCCGTTCTATCATCTCTGTTTCCGGTGAAAAACTGGCGCGGCGCCCGGTTTTCTGACAGGATAGAAACAGACAACGATAACGGGGCAGAGCAGGCCTCCTGAAATGCGGATTCTTGCGATAGCGATCCTTGCGGGTTGCCTGATCGTCCCTGCCGGCCTTCTGGCCGAGGAGCCGGAGGCTGCGAGCGGCTTCACCTTCAAGATGGTCAAGCCGCCGACAGCCGGGCAGAAACGCATTACCGTCCAGATCGACCCTGAAGAGCAGGCCCGCGTTCTGGCGGCTTATCCGAAGGTGACGCCGCGCGAAGAGCCGACCGTGCTTCCGCCCGTGACCCAGCCCGATCCCCAGGCGCCGGCGCTGCTGCCTGCCCCCGCGCCTGCCCAGGCGAGCTATGGCTGGTTCTGGGACAAGGTGCCCACTGCGATCGAGGCGAAGGACGGCCGTTTCCCATTGGCAATGGCAACCTTGTCGCAGGGGCCGGGCGGAAGCGCGGTCTCGGCGCCGAGGATGCAGACGATGCAGGATATCGCCACACAATATGGAACGACGATCCTGACAGCGACAATCGGAACCGAGGTGTCCCCGGCCCTGGTGCTGGCGGTCATCGGTGTCGAAAGCGGGGGACAATCACAAGCGCTCAGCCCGGCGGGGGCACAAGGGTTGATGCAGCTCATTCCCGCAACTGCCGCGCGCTTCGGCGTCGCCAACGCCAACGACCCGGAGCAGAACATCAAGGGCGGCGTCGCCTATCTCGACTGGCTGATGAAGACCTTTGACCGCGATCCGCTGATGGTGCTCGCGGCCTATAACGCGGGCGAGGGGGCGGTCACGGCAAACAACGGGGTGCCGCCTTACGCAGAGACGCGCGATTACGTGCCTAAGGTGCTGGCGGCCTGGCAGGTGGCGCAGGGTCTGTGCCTGACGCCGCCGGAACTCGTCACGGACCCCTGCGTCTTCCGGATCATGTCTGCCAGCAACTGAGGCCCGCGCATGCCGGCCAATGACCCCAGTCCGGTCGGCAAGGACAAGGAAACAGCATTGGCATGGGCCTAAGCCAAAAGCCCCTGAAGGCTTTTGGCTTATTTCTTCGAAGGAGTTCGCGCCCTTGTCAGGGCTTAGGCGCTGGCCTCAGACCGAAAAGGCGTCGGCCCACTCCGGATGGCGCTTGCGCTGCGCGTTCACGAAGGGGCAGAGCGGCATGATCTTGAAGCCCTCGGCCCGGGCATCGGCCACCAGTCGCGTCACCAGTGCAAGCCCCGCGCCGGTTCCGCGGAAGCTGTCGGGCACCTCGGTATGATCGGCGATGCGCAGAACTGGCGAGGTGATCGAGTAGGTCAATTCCGCCTCCTCGCCGTTCAGCCGGATGACGTACCGGCCCTTCGAGGCCGTTTCCTCGCGGGTGATCTCGAACTCAGCCAACGATCGTCGCCTCGGTCGCGGCGCGCAGCTCAGCCTCAGATACACCTGGAGCAAGCTCGACGATGTGCAACCCCTTGTGGCCCACGTCGAGCACACCAAGGTTGGTGATGATCCGGTCCACCACGCCCTTGCCTGTCAGGGGAAGGGTGCATTCGCGCAGCACCTTCGACTCGCCGTGCTTCGAGGTGTGGTCCATCACCACCACGACACGGCCCACGCCCGCGACAAGGTCCATCGCCCCGCCCATGCCCTTGACGAGCTTGCCGGGGATCATCCAGTTCGCAAGGTCGCCGTTCTCAGCCACTTCCATCGCGCCAAGGATCGCCATGGCGATCTTGCCGCCTCGGATCATCGCAAACGAGGTCGCAGAATCGAAGAAGGCAGTCTGCGGCAGTTCGGTGATCGTCTGCTTGCCGGCATTGATGAGGTCGGGATCCTCTTCGCCCTCGAAGGGGAACGGGCCCATGCCGAGCATCCCGTTTTCCGACTGCAGCGTCACGTTCACGCCTTTGGGAATGTAGTTAGCCACCAGCGTCGGAATGCCGATGCCGAGGTTCACATACATACCGTCGCGCAATTCCTGTGCGGCGCGGGCGGCCATCTGGTTGCGGTCCCAGCCCTTCAGTTCCTCGGCCATCACGCGGTCTCCTTCTTGCGGACGGTGCGCTGTTCGATCCGCTTCTCGTGCGGGCCCTTGATCAGGCGGTGGACATAGATGCCGGGCAGGTGGATCGCGTCAGGGTCGAGCGAGCCGAGCGGCACGATTTCCTCGACCTCGGCCACGCAGACCTTGCCGCAGGTCGCGGCGGGCACGTTGAAGTTGCGCGCGGTCTTGCGGAAGACGAGGTTGCCCGAGGGGTCGGCCTTCCATGCCTTGACGATCGAGACATCGGCGACGATCCCGCGCTCGAGAATATAGGTCTTGCCGTCGAAGTCGTGGTGTTCCTTGCCCTCGGCGATCACCGTGCCCACGCCTGTCGCAGTGTAAAAGCCGGGAATGCCGGCACCACCGGCGCGCATCCGCTCGGCGAGGGTCCCTTGCGGGTTGAATTCAAGCTCCAACTCGCCCGAAAGGTACTGGCGCATGAATTCGGCGTTCTCGCCCACATAGGACGAGATCATCTTCTTCACCTGCCGGGTTTCCAGCAGCACGCCCAGGCCAAACCCGTCGACGCCCGCATTGTTCGACGCGACCGTCAGGTTCTTCGTCCCGGCCTCGCGGATCGCGGCGATCAGCAGTTCCGGAATACCGCAAAGGCCGAAGCCCCCTGCGGCGATCAGCATCCCGTCGAACAGAAGGCCGTCCAAGGCCTCCTTCGCGGAACCGTAGGTCTTGTCCATCAGGGCCCTCCCGCAAACTCTCGGCGCCTTTTGTGGCGGCTCGACGCCGGAAGGTCAATCGCCGCGCCGCGGCGGGAGGCGGATCAAGCCTTGACGGCCTTCGGGGCTGCCTTGCGGACGGGCGCCTTGGCCTTGTTTGCAGCTTTCTTGGCCGGTGCCTTGGATGTCTTTGCCGCAGCAGGTTTGGCGGCTGCTGCTTTCGCGGCCGCCTTGCGCGGGGCCTTGGCCTTGCCGCCCTTGGCAGACTTTTCCGCCACCAGCGCCAGCGCCTCCTCCAACGTGACCGCTTCGGGCGAAAGCTCCTTGGGAAGGGTGGCGTTCACCTTGCCCCACTTGACGTAAGGGCCATAGCGACCGGGCATGACCTGAACAGTGCCGCCCTCGGGGTGTTCGCCCAGATCGCGCAACGCTGTCGCGGGGCCTGCGGGGCGGCCGCGTGTCGCCTTCAGGGCCAGAACCTCGACCGCGCGGTTCATGCCGATGGTGAAGACCTCTTCCGCGTCCGGCAGGTTGGCATAGGTCGAGTTGTGCTTCACGTAGGGCCCGTAGCGGCCGATCCCGGCCTCGACCGGCTGACCGTCCTCGGGATGCGCACCGATCGGGCGCGGCAGGTCGAGGAGCATGAGCGCGCGTTCAAGCGTCAGGCTCTCGGGCGACCAGCCCTTTGGCAGGCTGGCGCGGGGCGGCTTGGGATCGTCTGCTGTCGCTTCACCGCGCTGGACATAAGGCCCGAATCGGCCCGTCCGCAGGGTGATGTCCAGGCCGTCTCTGTCCTGTCCAAGGACCTTGCCGTCTGCCGTCATCGCCCCGTCTTCGCCATTCGGAACCGAGATCGGGCGGGTATAGCGGCACTCCGGATAGTTGCCGCAGCCGATGAAGGCCCCGCCCGAGCGGGCGGTCTTCAGATGCAGCCGGCCGTTGCCGCAGACCGGGCAGGCCCGTGGATCGCCGCCATCGGCGCGGGGCGGGTAGAGATGCGGCGCAAGGAAGTCGTCGATCTTTTCCAGCACCTCGCCGATGCGCAGGTCGGCGGTCTCGGCGATGGCGGCCGAGAAATCGCGCCAGAAGCGCGCGAGCACCTCCTTGTAGTTCCGCTCGCCCGCCGAGACGTCATCAAGTTCCGTCTCAAGATCGGCAGTGAAGTCGTACTCCACATACTTACGGAAGAAGTTGGTGAGGAAGGCCGTGACCAGCCGGCCCTTGTCCTCGGGGATCAGCCGGTTCTTGTCCTTGCGGACATATTCGCGGTCCTGGATCGTGGACAGCACCGACGCGTAGGTCGACGGCCGGCCGATTCCCAGCTCCTCCATCCGCTTCACCAGCGTTGCCTCGGTGTAGCGGGGCGGCGGTTGGGTGAAGTGCTGTTCCGGAGTGACCGACCGTTTCTCGGCCGGTTCGCCCTGCATGATCTGCGGCAGGCGGCCCTCGCCATCCTCCGGATCCTCGTCGCGGCCCTCGTCATAAACCTTGAGGAAGCCATCGAAGAGCACGACCTGGCCGGTGGCGCGCAGTTCCACCTGACCGTCAGGGCTGGTCACATCGACCGTGGTGCGCTCCAGCCGCGCGGCGGCCATCTGGCTGGCGATGGTGCGTTTCCAGATCAGGTCGTAGAGCTTGCGCTGGTCGGCTTCGGTCAGGCGCAGGGACTCGGGCGCGGCCGACATGTCGGTCGGCCGGATGCATTCATGGGCCTCCTGCGCGTTCTTGGCCTTGTTCTTGTACATCCGCGGACTGTCGGGGACGTAGGATGCGCCAAAGCGGCGGCCGATCTCGGCGCGGGCGGCCATGACCGCCTCAGGCGCCATGTCGATTCCGTCGGTCCGCATGTAGGTGATGTGGCCCGCCTCGTAGAGCCGCTGCGCCGCCGACATGGTGGCCTTGGCGCCCATGCCGTATTTGCGGCTCGCCTCCTGCTGAAGGGTCGAGGTCATGAAGGGCGGCCAGGGATTGCGGCTCGCGGGCTTTGCCTCGACCGATTTGACGCTCAAGGTTCGGGAAGCGACAGCCTGCACCGCCAGTTCGGCGGCGGTTTCTGTGGCGATGTCGAACTTGTCGAGCTTCTTGCCGCCAAGAACGGTCAGCCGCGCCTCGTAATCCTGGCCGCGTGGCGTCGCAAGCACGGCCTTCACCGTCCAGTACTCGCGAGCGCGGAACGCCTCGATCTCCATCTCGCGTTCGACGATCAGGCGGAGGCACACCGACTGCACGCGACCCGCCGATTTCGCGCCCGGCAGCTTGCGCCAAAGGACTGGCGACAGGGTGAAGCCGACGAGATAGTCCAGCGCGCGGCGTGCGAGATAGGCCTCGACCAGCGCCTGGTCGACATCGCGCGGCTCTTTCATCGCTTGGGTCACCGCGTCCTTGGTGATGGCGTTGAAGGTCACGCGGCGGACGGTCTTGCCCTTTTTCAGCGACGGGGCGAGCGCCTGCTGCAGATGCCAGGAAATCGCCTCGCCCTCGCGGTCCGGGTCGGTGGCGAGGATCAGTGAGTCGTCGGTTTTCAGAGCCTCGGCGATCGCGCGGACGTGCTTCTTCGACTCGGGCGGAACCTCCCAGTCCATCGCGAAATCATGCTCGGGGTCGACCGAGCCGTCCTTGGCCGGCAGATCGCGGACATGGCCGTAAGAGGCTAGAACCGTGTAGTCGGAGCCGAGATATTTGTTGATTGTCTTGGCCTTGGCGGGAGACTCGACGACAACGACGGGCATCAAGGACCTCTTTCCAAAGCGACGAATGACATGGCGGCGCAAAATTGGGGCTCAGCGCGGCAATGTCAAGGAAGGGGTTGGCGCAGTCGGCAAAGGCTGCCAGGGCCTTTCCCCGCAGCGCGGCAGATGCGATGTTCAGGCAAGAATTCTCGAGAGTTCTTGGAAAGACTCTTGGAATTCGGGCTGCGACTCCTGCGCAACCTCAGCCGATGCGCGACAGCAGACCGCCCGGCTGCCGCAGGATCTGCCCTTCGAGTTCCAGCGTCACCAGTTGCGACGTCACATGCGCCGCGGGCAGAGCAAGGTCGCGGATCAGTTGGTCTTCGGCCAGCGGACTGGGCCCCAGGCGGTCGAGAATGCGGGAATGTAGTGCAGCCACCTCTGCCAGCGGACGTGACCGGGGAACAGGGCCGGGTAGGGGAGGCGGCGGCGGTTCGATTTTGACTGCCGGAGCCGTGTCGGCCGCCGCACCAAGCGCCTCAAGCACGTCCTGCGGGCCCCGGACAAGCGCCGCGCCGTCGCGGATCAGCATGTTGCAGCCCGCGGCCCTGGCATCGAAGGGATGCCCCGGAACCGCCATGACCTCGCGTCCGAGATCGAGCGCGGCGCGGGCAGTGATGAGGCTGCCGGAACGGGCTGCGGCTTCGACCACCACCACGGCCCGCGAAAGACCCGCCACGATCCGGTTCCGCGCCGGGAAATGGCGCGCCTGCGGGATCTTACCCATCGGCTGTTCGGAAATGCGGCACCCTTCGGCCGCAATTCGAATGGCGAGCGCCGCGTTTTCTTCGGGGTAGATCACGTCGACACCCCCGGCCTGCACCGCAACCGTGCCATGGGGCAACGCAACCTCATGCGCGGCAGCGTCGATGCCGCGCGCCAGGCCCGAAACAACGACCTGGCCAGCTTGACCAAGTCCCTCGGCCAGCCGTCTTGCCATGCGGAGGCCGAGGCTCGAGGCATTGCGGGCGCCGACCAGCGCAATCATCGGCAAGTCAAGCAACGACAGATTTCCCTGCGCCCAGAGAAGCGGAGGCGCATCCGGCAAATCCATCAGCGAGGTTGGGTAACCGGGCTGCCCCCAGAGCAGGAGTGTCGCCCCTGCCAGCCTGGCCTGTGCCATTTCGTGCTGAACAACCTCGACCGGGCAGGGCTGGTAATCCTCGACCCCCGCCGCCTTCGCGATCCTGGGAAGTTCCCGCAGGGCCGCCCCGGCCGAGCCATGCTCGGCCATCAGTCGGTGAAAGGTTGCAGGTCCAACCCTGCGGGAACGCATGAGGCGAAGCCACGACGATCCGTCATCCTCCGGGGTGGGTGGGGTGAAGGGTGTGGGGGACAGGAACGGACCTTCAGCCATCGTGAGCCTCGCCTCATGCGCCGGGTCACCCTGCGACCTCACGGTTAACGGCGAGTAAAGGTTGATCTGCCCCGACACGAATTCTTGGCGATGAGACCGGAGTTGCGCGAAACGCCGATTGAACTTCCCTGCAAAATTTGATCAAATCAGCGCAGGACATGTCCGGCGCCCTTCCGGCGCCCCGGACCGATTCGGAGAGAGCCATGCTGAACGCTGATGTAGCCCGCCGCCGCGAGACCGCGATTTCCCGCGGGGTCGGGATGACCACCCAGATCTACGCCGACAAGGCGCTGAACTCGGAAATCTGGGACATCGAGGGCAACCGCTATATCGACTTCGCCGCCGGCATCGCCGTGGTGAACACCGGACACCGCCACCCGAAGGTGATGGCCGCCGTCGCCGAGCAACTGAACCGCTTCACCCATACCTGCCACCAGGTCCTGCCCTACGAGAACTACATCCGTCTGGCCGAACGGCTGAACGAGAAGGTGCCGGGCAACTTCCAGAAGAAGACGATCTTTGCGACGACCGGCGCGGAAGCCGTCGAGAACGCGATCAAGATCGCGCGCATCGCCACCGGCCGCAACGCCGTCATTGCCTTTGGCGGCGCCTTCCACGGCCGGACCTTCATGGGCATGACGCTGACCGGCAAGGTCGAGCCCTACAAGAAGGGCTTCGGCACGATGATGCCCGATGTCTTCCACGTGCCCTATCCGCAGGAAGTCCACGGCGTCTCGACCGCCCAGGCGATGGAAGGTATCAACAAGCTCTTCAAGGCCGATGTCGATCCGGCCCGGGTCGCCGCGATCATCCTCGAGCCGGTGCAGGGCGAGGGCGGATTCTACCCGGCGCCGACCGACCTGATGAAGGCGGTACGCAAGCTCTGTGACGACAACGGCATCGTGATGATCGCTGACGAGGTCCAGACCGGCTTCGCCCGCACCGGCACGCTCTTCGCCATGGAGGCGCACGGTGTCGCGGCCGACATCACCTGCATGGCCAAGGGTCTGGGCGGCGGCCTGCCGATCTCGGCTGTGACAGGTCGCGCCGACCTGATGGATGCCTCGCAACCGGGCGGTCTTGGGGGCACCTATGCCGGCAACCCGCTCGGCATCGCGGCCGCCAATGCCGTGCTGGACGTGATCGAGGAGGAAGACCTCTGCAATCGCGCAAATGAACTGGGTTCGCGTCTGAAGCAGAAGCTGGAAGCGATCCGCGCCACTACGCCCGAGATCATGGACATCCGCGGACCTGGCTTCATGGTCGCGGTCGAATTCGGCAAGCCCGGCACGAAGGAGCCCGATGCCGGCTTCACCGGCCGGGTCCGGCTCGAGGCGCTGAAGCGCGGGTTGATCCTGCTGACCTGCGGCGTCTATGGCAACGTGATCCGCTTCCTCGCTCCGATCACCATTCCGGATGCGCATTTCGCCGAGGCGATGGATATCCTGGAAGAAGCGATCGCGGCGGCACGCAAGGGCTGAGGTCAGAAGCGGGGGGGGGGGGGCCCCCCCCCCCGCCCAAAGCCCCGACCCCCCCAGAAAAATATGGACAAAAAAAAAATAAAA
>JAYRKT010000031.1:14520-16440 GCA_041905595.1 Rhodobacter sp. | reverse complement strand
GGGGCTGTCTGCCCCCCGCGGCGCCATTGGCGCCTCCCCCCGAGGATATTTGGGCAGAAAAGACCTTTACGCATTCTTAAGCGTGTCCTGCCAATTTGACCTTGCGGTACAGGCTGGGAAGCCGATGACCGCCAGGAGAGACGGCGCCCCGCGGCTGGAGCAATCCCCTGTCGGGGCGCCCGACGCTCTTCTCGCCTGTCTCTTTTGCTCAAATATCCTCGGGGGTGAGACCCGCAGGGGCGAGGGGGCGGACAGCCCCCTTTGTCTTTTTCCGGTTTGGCAAGCCCGGCTTTGGACGCTAAGCACTGCCGATCGGCGCGAAGCGGGCAGGGCAACATCATGGAGAATGGCCTGATCCTGGCAGATGTCGGCTTCTCCCTGCAGGGAAAAGCGATTCTGTCAGGCATTGATCTGGGCCTGTCCGAGCAGCGGATCGGTATTGCCGGGCGGAACGGATCAGGCAAGACCACCCTGTTGCGTGTGATGGCCGGTTTGGTGGCGCCGACAGCCGGAACGGTGCGGCTGGACGGGATCGATCCTGCGACGGACCGGAAGGCGGCGCTGGCGCGAGTCGGTATCTTGTTCCAGAACCCCGACCACCAGATCATCTTTCCGACCGTGGCCGAGGAACTTGCTTTTGGCCTGCGACAGATGGGGTATGCTGACGCGGCGGCGCGCGACGCCGTGGCGAAAATGCTTGCCGCAGAGGGACGATCGCATTGGGCGACGGCACCGGTCCACACGCTGTCGCAAGGTCAGCGGCAATATCTTTGCCTGCTGGCCGTGCTTGCGATGGGGCCGGGCACCATCCTGCTGGACGAGCCTTTCGCCGCGCTGGATCTGCCGACGCAGATCCGGCTGAGGCGGCGCCTGGAGACCCTGTCGCAGCGGCTGATCATCGTCAGCCACGATCCGCAAGTGCTGGCCGGGATGGAGCGGGTCGTCTGGATCGAGAGCGGCCGGGTGCAGCGCGACGGGCCGGCAGCGCCGGTTCTGGATGAATTCTCTCGTGAGATGATGCGGTTGGGACAGGCCGATGCTGACACTGACCTCGCCGATTGAGACATGGCTTCACCGCGTCCCGGCCGGTGGAAAGCTGGCGGGGCTGGCGCTGGCGACCCTGGTGATCGTGCCGATGACCGATTTGCGCTGGATCGCGGTGATGGCAGTGCTGGTGGGGGGCCTTTATCTGATGCAGGGCGCTGCATTCGCCCGGGCCGGTGCGCGGATGCTCCGGCCGCTCTGGCCGGTGCTGGCGGTGTTGGCGGTGTGGCATGTTGCGACTGGGGATTTGACGACGGGTGTCGGGATCGCGCTGCGGATGCTGACGGCGATCGCGCTGGCGAACCTTGTGACCATGACGACGCGGCTTGACGACCTGATCGGGGTCGTCGAACGGGCGGCGCGGCCTCTGGCGCGGATCGGACTGAATCCGCGAACCCTGGCTGTCGCAATGGCGCTGGTCATCCGCTTCACGCCGGTGTTGTTGTTGCGCGCGGGTCAGCTTATGGAGGCTTGGCGTGCCCGGAGTCCGCGTCGGCCGGGCTGGCGGGTTGTCGTGCCGCTGACGCTGACTGCGCTTGATGATGCCGAGCGGGTCGCTGAAGCGCTCAGGGCGCGGGGCGGGCTATGACGAAAGGTAGGACGACTTGGAACGCAATGTGACCCTGATTGCCCTGTTCGCCGCGCTGATTGCGGTTCTGGGGCTGGTGCCGAAGATCGACCTCGTGTCCGGTGTTCCGATCACGGCGCAATCGCTCGGCGTGATGCTGTGCGGGACGGTCCTCGGGGCGCGGCGGGGCGCGCTTGCGGTCCTTCTCTTCGTTGTCCTCGTTTTGCTTGGCTTGCCGCTTCTGGCAGGGGGGCGCGGCGGGCTTGGCGTCCTCGCCGGGCCGTCGGTCGGCTACATCATCGGCTTTC
>JAYRKT010000031.1:0-14510 GCA_041905595.1 Rhodobacter sp. | reverse complement strand
GGGGGTGGGTCTTCCGGCTTTTGCTGGCGCCATCCTTGGCGGCATCGTCGTGCTTTATGCGTTTGGCGTTCCCGGCATGGCATTTGTCCTGGGCAAGTCGCTGCCCGAGGCGATGCTGCTCGCGGCACCGTTTCTGGCTGGAGACATCATCAAGGCGGGCCTTGCCGGTCTTATCACCAGCGGGATCGCAAAGGTCCGGCCGGCCGTGGTGCTGTCCCGCGGCTGAGCGCAGCGGGCGTTTGACGCTGCCGGGCGGCGGCCTGCCGATTGCAGGACACGCGTCTTGCCTGGGGCGGTCTGCTGGGCTAGGCCGCTGTGAGGCGAGGTGCCCATGATGACGCAACATCTGCTTCCCCCTTCCGTGCGCGGTACGCTGACGGCGGATCGCCCGCTGGCCGAGTTGACCTGGCTCAGGGTCGGCGGGCCGGCGGACTGGCTGTTCCAGCCGGCGGACGAGGCGGATCTTTGTGATTTCCTGCGCGATCTCGATCCGGCGATGCCGGTCTTTCCGATGGGTGTCGGATCCAACCTGATCGTGCGGGACGGCGGCTTGCGGGCGGTGGTGATCCGGCTCGGACGCGGCTTCAACGGCATTTCGGTCGAGGGGGACCGCGTGATCGCGGGGGCTGCGGCACTGGACGCGCATGTTGCGCGCAGGGCGGCCGAGGCTGGGCGCGATCTTACCTTCCTGCGCACCATTCCGGGCTCGATCGGCGGGGCGGTGCGGATGAATGCCGGCTGCTATGGCTCCTACGTCGCCGATCACCTGATCGACGTGCGGGTGGTGACGCGCGCCGGGGATGCTGTGGTTGTCCCCGCTGCCGACCTGCACCTGCGCTACCGGCAGAGCGAATTGCCCGAGGGATGGGTCATCACGGGCGCCACCTTCCGGGCGGAGGCAGGCGATCCGGAGGAACTGGGGGCAAAGATGGCCGACCAGATCGCCAAACGGGATGCCAGCCAGCCAACCAAGGAGCGCAGCGCGGGCTCGACCTTCCGCAACCCTGCCGGTTTTTCAAGTACCGGCAAGACGGACGACACGCACGAGCTGAAAGCCTGGAAGGTGATTGACGAGGCCGGCATGCGCGGGGCCCGGCGCGGCGGAGCCCAGATGAGCGAGATGCACTCGAATTTCCTGATCAATACCGGCGGAGCCACCGCCGCCGATCTCGAGGAATTGGGCGAAGAGGTGCGAAAAAGGGTTTTCGCCGCCAGTGGTTTGACGCTAGAGTGGGAAATCATGCGGGTCGGCGAACCGGCTCGCGTATGACCTAAGGTCACGTTGAAGAAAAACAATCGGTCAAAAGACCGGGACAGAGGCGGCGGTGGGCATGTCGAGCAGGGCAGCCCCCAAAGTGGCGGTACTGAAAGGCGGCCTTTCCGCGGAGCGGGAGGTTTCGCTGGTCAGCGGGCGCGAATGCGCAACCGCGCTGAGGGCGGCAGGATTCGAGGTAGACGAGGTCGATGCCGGCCTCGATTTGCCTGCGCGCCTTGTTGAGTTGAAGCCCGACGTTTGTTTCAACGCGCTGCATGGCCGATGGGGCGAGGATGGCTGCGTGCAGGGCATCCTTGAATGGCTGCGCATCCCCTATACCCATTCCGGCGTGCTTGCCTCTGCCCTTGCGATGGACAAGGCGCGGGCCAAGGAGGCCTATCGCGCCGCAGGGCTGCCGGTGGTCGAAAGCCTGATCGCGCCGGTTGATGAGGTGCGGGCGCGGCATGTCATGGCGCCGCCCTATGTGGTGAAACCGAACAACGAAGGCTCGTCCGTCGGCATCTATCTTGTGCACGAGGCTGCGAACGGACCGCCGCAATTGTCGCCACAGATGCCGCCAACGGTCATGGTCGAGACCTATGTCCCTGGCCGCGAGCTGACCGTGACCGTGATGGGCGACCGCGCGCTTTGCGTGACCGACATCATCACCGAGGGCTGGTACGACTATGATGCCAAGTACAAGCCGGGCGGGTCGCGCCATGTCCTTCCGGCTGAGCTGCCGGAAGAAATCACCGCCGCCTGCCTCGACTACGCGCTCAGGGCCCATCGGGCACTTGGGTGCCGGGGCGTGAGCCGGACCGACTTGCGGTGGGATGAGGCGCGCGGTCTGGCCGGGTTGATCCTGCTGGAGACGAATACCCAGCCCGGAATGACGCCGACCTCGCTTGCCCCGGAGCAGGCGGCACATCTGGGGATATCGTTCCCCGAATTGTGCCGCTGGATGGTGGAGGATGCCTCGTGCAACCGCTGAGATCCGTGCCCCTTGCCCCCCACGACCCGGCGCCCAGCCGGTGGGCCTACCGGATGCACCGGCTGTGGCTTACGCCGTTGTTCCGCGCTCTGCTGCGGGTCGGACTGCCATCCTTCACGCTGATCTTCTCGATCGGGCTTTACCTGTCGGACGACCAGCGGCGCGCCAGCCTGAATTCGGCCTCGGCCGGGATCTGGGAGGCGGTGCAGGAACGGCCGGAATTCATGGTCAACCTTCTGGCGATCGACGGTGCCTCGCCCGCATTGTCCGAGGCGGTGCGCGCCAAGCTGGCGCTGACCTTGCCGGCTTCGTCCCTGCAACTCGACATGGCGGCATTGAAGCAGAAGGCGGAAGAGCTTGACGCCGTGGCCAATGCCGAGTTGCGGGTGCGCACGGGCGGCGTGCTGCAGGTGACGATCCAGGAGCGGGTGCCGGTGCTGATCTGGCGCACCGAAACCGAGCTGTCGCTTCTCGATGCGACCGGCACGCGCGTGGCCCGGATCTTCGAGCGGTCCGACCGCCCTGACCTGCCGATCGTGACCGGGCAAGGCGCGGATGACGCGGTACCCGAGGCGCTGGCCCTGATCGCCGCGGCGGAGCCGATCTCGGCCCGGATGCGCGGGTTGGTGCGGGTGGGCGAGCGGCGGTGGGACGTAGTCCTTGACCGCGACCAGCGCATCCTTCTGCCCGAGGTCGATCCGATCCCTGCACTCGAGCGGGTTATCGCGCTCGACAAGGCCGAAAAGCTACTGGATCGCGACATCGTCGCGGTCGACTTCAGGAACGAACACCGACCGGTGCTGCGCCTGACCCCCGGCGCGCTCGAGCAGATGCGCAACGCCGGCGCCCCCACCGATACCGGAGCAAGCAACCTATGACCGATCTCTACCAGTCTCAGCGTGCCATGCGTCACATGCGCCGGGTTGCGATGCAGCGAGGTGTGATCGCCATCCTCGATGTCGGCAGTTCCAAGATTGCCTGCCTGATCCTGCGCTTCGACGGCCCCGACGTGCTGCGCGAGGCCGAGGGGATCGGCCCGATGGCGGGGCAATCGAGCTTCCGCATCATCGGCGCGGCAACCACCCGGTCGCGCGGGGTGCGTTTCGGCGAGATCGCGCAGATGAACGAGACGGAACGCGCCATCCGCACCGCCGTGCAGGCGGCGCAGAAGATGGCCAACGTGCGCGTCGACCACGCCATCGTCTGTTTTTCGGGGGCCGAGCCGCGCAGCTACGGGCTGGCGGGCGAGTGGGACCTGCAGGATAGCGTCGTCACCGAACAGGACGTAGCCCGGGTGCTGGCGGCCTGTGACGTGCCCGACATCGGGCAGGGCCGCGAAGTCATGCATGCCCAGCCGGTGAACTTTGCCCTCGACCACCGCAGCGGCCTTGGCGATCCGCGCGGGCAGATCGGCAACCGGCTCGCTTGCGACATGCACATGCTGACCGTCGAGGCGGCGTCGATCCAGAACCTGCTTTACTGCATCAAGCGCTGCGATCTGGAACTCGCCGGGATTGCGTCATCCGCCTATGTCTCGGGATTTTCCAGCCTCGTCGAGGACGAGCAGGAACTTGGCGCGGCCTGCATCGACATGGGCGGCGGCTCCACTGGAATATCGATCTTCATCAAGAAGCACATGATCTTTGCGGACGCAGTGCGCATGGGCGGCGATCACGTCACCTCTGACATCTCCAAGGGGCTGCAGGTGCCGATCGCCACTGCCGAACGGATCAAGACCCGCCATGGCGGCGTGGTGGCGACCGGCATGGACGACCGCGAGATGATCGAGATCGGCGCCGATTCGGGCGACTGGGACAAGGACCGCCGCACGGTCAGCCGGACCGAGCTGATCGGCATCATGCGTCCGCGCGTCGAAGAGATTCTGGAAGAGGTCCGGGCACGGCTGGACGCAGCCGGGTTTGACCACTTGCCCAGCCAGCAGATCGTGCTGACCGGCGGCGCAAGCCAGATTCCCGGCCTGGACGGCCTTGCCGCGCGGATTTTGGGCCAGCGCGTGCGTCTGGGGCGCCCGCTCCGCGTGCAAGGCCTGCCCCAGGCCACAACCGGGCCGGCATTTTCGAGTGCCGTAGGGTTGTGTCTGTTCGCCGCTCACCCGCAGGACGAGTGGTGGGATTTCGATATTCCGTCCGAGCGCATCCCCGCCCGATCGTTGAAGAGGGCCATCAGATGGTTCCGCGATAACTGGTAACCGCAACATCAAGTCAGAACGGCGAAATCCCGCTGAGAGGTGGGATAGCGACCCCATATTTTGTGGGCAAAGCCGCTTTTTTTCGTGACCTTGGAGCCTGCTGTGGGTAGAATCGGCAACAATCAAGCGGAAACCCGCGAAAGGCGCAGGCAGAAGCGCCGGGCAGGGGCGAGGCCGGGACAACAGGAAATAGGCGGATTGGCGATGACATTGAACTTTGTAGCGAACACCGAAAAAGAAGAGCTGAAGCCGCGGATCACGGTGTTCGGCGTTGGCGGCGCCGGGGGCAACGCTGTCAACAACATGATCGACCAGAACCTCGAAGGGGTCGAATTCGTTGTTGCCAATACCGACGCCCAGGCGCTGATGCAAAGCCGGGCGACCAGCCGCATCCAGATGGGTGTGCGCGTGACCGAGGGACTGGGCGCAGGTGCCCGTCCGACCGTCGGCGCCGCCGCGGCCGAGGAATCGATCGAGCAGATCGTCGACCACCTGGCCGGGGCGCATATGTGCTTCATCACCGCGGGCATGGGCGGCGGCACCGGCACCGGCGCCGCACCGATCATCGCTCAGGCGGCGCGCGAGCTGGGCGTGCTGACCGTCGGTGTCGTGACCAAGCCGTTCCAGTTCGAAGGCGCCAAGCGGATGCGCCAGGCCGAAGAAGGCGTCGAGGCGCTTCAGAAAGTCGTCGACACGCTCATCATCATCCCGAACCAGAACCTGTTCCGGCTGGCCAACGAAAAGACGACCTTCACCGAAGCCTTCGCCATGGCCGACGACGTGCTCTATCAGGGCGTCAAGGGCGTGACCGACCTGATGGTGCGCCCCGGCCTCATCAACCTCGACTTCGCCGACGTGCGCGCGGTGATGGACGAGATGGGCAAGGCGATGATGGGCACAGGCGAAGCCACCGGCCAGGACCGCGCCGTGCAGGCCGCCGAGAAGGCGATCGCAAACCCGCTGCTCGACGAGATCAGCCTCAACGGCGCCAAGGGCGTGCTCATCAACATCACCGGCGGCTACGACCTTACGCTGTTCGAACTGGACGAAGCGGCGAACATCATCCGCGAGAAAGTCGATCCGGACGCAAACATCATCGTCGGCTCGACGCTCGATACCTCGATGGAAGGTGCGATCCGCGTTTCGGTCGTTGCGACGGGCATCGACGCCACGGTGTCGAACCGTGCCGACGCGCCGGTTCCTCGTCGCTCGATGGCGGCCCCGATCCCCGCACCGGTTGCCGCCGCCCCGGTGATGGTAGCCCCGGAGCCGCGCGTCGAAGCCCGTCCGGAGCCCCGCCGCGAAGCGCCGGTTGCCGAGATCGAGGACGACGAGCCTTCCCTGTTCCAGGGGCTGGCGGACGAGGCCGACGAAGAGTTCTTCGACGAGGATACCAGTGACGAGCTGCCGCCGCCGGCCTATCAGCCGCAGCAGACCGCTCCGCAACCGGCTCGCGCCGCTGCACCCGCCCCGGCGGCCTTTGACAGCGATCCGGGTGCCTTCGTGGCCCCTCGCGCCCGTCCGACCGGCCAGCCGTCGCCCGAGGCGCTTGCGCGTCTGCAGGCCGCGGCCAGCAAGGTTCCGCCGCGCGCCGCAGCCCCGGCTGCCGCACCGCGGGCCACAGCCGCTCCGGCCCCTGCCGCCCGTCCGGCTGAAAAGCCGCGTTTCGGGATCGGCTCGCTCATCAACCGGATGGCCGGCCACAGCGAGGCGGCCGATCGTGCCGCTGCCGCGCGCCAGCAACCGCCTGTGACCGGCTATGACGACGAGCCGGAACTGAGCGCCGACCAGGAACGGATCGAGATTCCGGCCTTCCTGCGCCGTCAGGCAAACTGAGGCGGCACGGTTCAAGACCAGTTGAGGGCCCGGGCAACCGGGCCTTTTCACTTTGTACGCAGCGCCCGTGGCGCCCCCTGCGCCGGATGCAGATCGCGACGATTCCGTGCGTTCGCGGCATTTTTCGCCGCATCGCAGCAGGATTTCCGGCGACTGTTGAAGAAGATCAGTAACAAAACTTTCACGAACTCTGAGATGCAGATCATTATAATTTAAATAATTCAGTATGTTGCGATCATGTTGGCGGCATTGCGCCGGACCCGGCCAGTTCTGTTACAGGGCGTCACAAAGAGTGAATTGTGATGCCGAGGCCCTGCGATTACCTGCAAGCTGCGGAAAAGAGCCATGAAACGGCCCCGCGGAAACCTTGGGGTTAAGTCGCGTGCAGCACACGGTCAAATCTTCGGTGGTCTTTACCGGCGTCGGACTCCATTCCGGCGCGCCGGTGCGTATGGTGGTCAGCCCAGCCTCGGCCGACTACGGGATCTGGTTCAAGCGCACCGACGATGTCATCGGCGACCGCATGATCGCGGCGCGGTGGGATGCGGTGATCCCGTCCCGGCTTTGCACGCTGGTCGGAAATTCTGCCGGCGTGACCGTTTCGACCATCGAGCACCTTATGGCCGCTCTGGCTGGCTGCGGTATCCACAATGCCCTGATCGAGATCGACGGTCCGGAAGTGCCCATCCTTGATGGCAGCGCTGCCCCGTTCGTGCGCGCCATCCTTGCGAAGGGGCTGCGCCAGCAGGATGCGCCCGTGCGTGCCTTCCGGATCCTGAAGCCGGTTGAAGTGCGCGAAGGGCAGGCGGTTGCTCGGCTCGAGCCCTCGGACATGCTCGAGATCGACTTCCAGATCGAATTCGCGGACGAGGCGATCGGCCGGCAGGAAAAGACCCTGAACATGTCGAACGGCGCCTTCGTGCGTGAACTGGCTGACAGCCGCACCTTCTGCCGTCAGGCCGATGTCGACGCGATGCTGGCCAACGGTCTTGCGCTTGGCGGTACGTTCGAGAATGCCGTCGTCGTCGATGGCGACCGGGTGCTTAGCCCGGGCGGCTTCCGCCACCGTGACGAGGCCGTGCGCCACAAGATGCTCGACGCACTTGGCGACCTGTATCTTGCCGGCGGTCCGATCCTTGGCCGCTATACCGGTATTCGCGCCGGGCATGCCCTGACCAACCGGCTGCTGCGGGCGCTTTTCGCCCGCCCGGATGCCTGGGAAATGATCGAAATCGAACCGAAAGCCGGGCGCAAGCTGCCGGGCGTTGGGGTTGCCGCTTCTGATCTGCCGGTTTTCGCCTGACCTGTTCCCTCGCGGGCGCATTGAGCGCCGAAAGGCGTTTTGCGCCCCGGATTTATCTGTGTTAGGAACCGGGCAACAGATCGGGTCATGCCAAGTGGCCCGGCACAAGGAATCTTCGAGGTAGGTCGCAGATGGCAGGCTTGGGCACCGGGGCGCGCTGGATGGGCACCGCCGTTCTGGTTGGATTTCTGTCGGCCTGCGGCGGCGGTGGACAGAAAAACCAGCCTCTGGAAAACCTGACTGCCGAGCAAATCTACCAGATGGGCGAATACCAGCTCGAGGGGCGTCGCCGCCCGAAGGATGCCGTGCATTACTTCGCCGAGGTCGAGCGGCTTTACCCCTATACCGATTGGGCCAAGCGCGCGCTGATCATGGAAGCCTATTCCTATCACCAGGCCAAGCAATACGAGGAGTCCCGTTCCGCCGCGCAGCGGTTCCTCGAATTCTATCCCGGCGACTCGGACGCACCCTATGCGCAGTACCTGCTGGCGCTGTCCTATTACGACCAGATCGACCTTGTCGGCCGCGACCAGGGCCTGACCTTCCAGGCGCTCAAGGCACTGCGCGATGTGATCGAGCTTTATCCCGACAGCGATTATGCGCAGTCGGCGATCATGAAGTTCGACCTCGCCTTCGACCATCTCGCCGGCAAGGAGATGGAGATCGGCCGCTACTACCTGAAGCGCGGCAACTACACGGCGGCCATCAACCGCTTCCGTGTCGTGGTCGAGGATTACCAGACGACCACGCACACCGCCGAGGCACTCATGCGTCTGGTCGAATGCTACCTTGCGCTCGGCTTCACGAACGAGGCGCAGACCGCCGGGGCGATCCTGGGCTACAACTATCGTGCCAGCCCGTTCTATCAGGATGCCTACCAGCTGCTGACAAATGCCGGTCTCAGCCCCGAGGCCAAGGGCGACAACTGGCTGAACAAGGTCTACCGCCAGATGGTTCGCGGCGAGTGGCTGTAATGGGCGCGGGCCATGCTCCGCTCTCTTGAAATCCGTGACCTGCTCATCATTGACCGGCTCAGCCTCGGCTTTCAGCCGGGGCTGAACGTGCTGACCGGCGAAACCGGTGCGGGCAAGTCGATCCTCCTCGATGCGCTTGGCTTCGTTCTTGGCTGGCGGGGCCGCGCCGAATTGGTGCGGCAGGGGGCCGCGCAAGGAGAGGTCACGGCGGAATTCGAGCTTGCTCCCGGTCATCCGGCGCGTGCCGTTCTGACCGAAGCAGGGATCGAGGCCGAGGACGAGCTGATCCTGCGCAGGATCAACACCGCCGATGGCCGCAAGACGGCCTGGGTCAACGACCGCCGCGTGACGGGCGAGGTCCTGCGGGCACTGTCGGACCGGCTGGTAGAGCTGCACGGCCAGCATGACGACCGCGGGCTTCTCAATCCGCGCGGCCACCGCCAGCTGCTCGATGCCTATGCCGGGATCGACCTCGCGCCTCTCCGCGCGGCGTGGTCGGCCCGTGGTGCGGCGCAGAAGGCGCAGGCAGAGGCCGCGGCGGCACTGGCCCAGGTCAGGGCCGAGGAGGATTTCCTGCGCCATGCCGTCGGCGAACTCGACAAGCTTGATCCGCAGCCGGGCGAGGAAGCGGCACTGGATGCCCGACGCCGCCTGATGCAGGCCTCCGGACGCATCCGTCAGGACGTTCAGCGCGCCTGGCAGGCCCTGTCGGCAGAAGGCGCCGAAGGCTTGATCGGCGATGCACGGCGGTGGCTGGAAGGCGCCGCGGACAAGGCTGAGGGCGTTCTGGAAGAGTCGCTCGCCGCAATCGGCCGGGCGCTGACGGAGCTTGGCGAGGCACAATCCGGGGTTGAGGCTGCGCTGGAGAAGCTCGACTTCAACCCGGCGGAGCTTGAAGCGCTGGAAGAGCGGCTCTTCGCCATCCGGGCGCTGGCGCGCAAGCATGGGGTCTTGCCCGACGATCTGGGCACTTTCGCCGAGGGGCTTCGCCGGCGGCTTGGGGCGCTGGATGGCGGGGCGCGCAACCTCGCGGCGCTGGCCCGGGCGGTGGCAGAGGCCGACGCGGCCTATGACGCCGCGGCTGCGGTTGTCTCAGGCCGCCGCTCCCAGGCTGCCGGTCGGCTGGACGAGGCGGTGATGGCCGAGCTTGCGCCCCTCAAGATGGAGCGCGCCGTATTTACCACCGACATCGTTCCGACCGAGCCGGGACCCGAAGGTCGCGACCAGGTCACGTTCCTTGTCGCCACCAACCCCGGCGCACCCGCAGGTCCGCTGGACCGGATCGCGTCTGGGGGTGAGCTGTCGCGCTTTCTCCTCGCGCTCAAGGTTTGCCTGACCGGCGATGAAAGCGGCTTGACCCTTATCTTCGACGAGATCGACCGTGGCGTTGGCGGTGCGACGGCCGATGCGGTCGGCCGCCGCCTCAAGTCCCTGGCGGAAAGCGGACAGGTGTTGGTCGTAACCCATTCCCCGCAGGTCGCCGCCCGTGGCGCGCATCACTGGCGCGTGGAAAAGCGGGTGTCAGAAGATGTCACCACCTCGACCGTGACCGCGCTTTCTGCGGCCGACCGCGTAGACGAGATCGCCCGGATGCTGTCCGGCGACACCGTCACCGACGCAGCCCGCGACGCGGCCCGCGCCCTGCTTGCCGGGTGAGGGGGCCGGCCAGCCCGGCCAAATCGACCAGCCTCCTCCCCGTCTCTTTTGCCCAAATATCCTCGGGGGTGAATGCGCGCTGCAGCGCGCAGAGGGGGCTGAAGGCCCCCTTTCTTCTCACCGGGCTCGGCCGGCCCGTCACAGCGGCGCCGTCGCCGCCTCCAGCCAATCCCGGGCCTTCGCTGAAACCCGGCCCGCAAGCTTGTCCCGGGTGGCCGCATGATAGGCGTCGATCCAGGCCCGCTCACCCGGCGACAACATCGCCGTGACGATCAGGCGGCGGTCGATCGGAACCCAGGTCAGCGTCTCGAACTGCAACTGCTTGCGGTCATCGCCGCCGGGCAGGTTCGGGGCCGGTTCGACCACGATAAGGTTCTCGATCCGGATGCCGAATTCACCCTCTCGGTAATAGCCCGGCTCGTTCGACAGGATCATCCCGGCTTCGAGCGGCACTTCCGAGATCCGGCTGATGCGCTGCGGCCCCTCATGTACCGACAGGAAGGCGCCGACGCCATGTCCCGTCCCATGGTCGTAGTCCTGCCCCGCCATCCACAAGGCCGCCCGCGCAAGCGGGTCGAGATCGCGCCCCGAAAGTCCCGCCGGAAAGCGGATGCGCGATATCGCGACCATCCCCTGCAACACGCGGGTGAAGGCGATACGCGCCTCGTCCCCCGGATTGCCAAGCGCGACGGTGCGGGTGATGTCGGTGGTGCCGTCGACATACTGCCCGCCGCTGTCGACCAGCAGCAATTCGTCCTGGCCAAGCCCGCGGTTGGATTCCTCGGTCACCCGGTAATGGATGACCGCGCCGTGCGGACCTGCCCCGCAGATCGTGTCGAAGCTGATGTCATGAAGCGCGTTGGTCGCCCGCCGATAGCCCTCCAGCGCGCGGACCACGTCGATCTCGGTCAGCCCGCCGCTTGGCGCGGCCTCGTCCAACCAGGCGAGGAACTCGACCATCGCTGCGCCGTCGCGCAGATGCGCCTCGCGGGTGGCGGCGAGTTCGGCCGAATTCTTGCGCGCCTTGGGCAGGCGGCAGGGGTCGTCGGCCCAGGAAACGGCAATGCCGGCCACCTCCAGCCTCTGCCGGACCGCGACCGGGGCGGAGGTCCGGTCCAGCCGCACCGGGCCCGACAGCTCATCCAGCGCGGGCAGGAAGGCGTCGGGCGGCAAAAGCGTCACGCCCCCGCCAAGATGGGCCCGCACGGTGTCGTCGAACTTCGCCGGATCGGCGAACAGGTCGACGCGGCCGTCGTCATGCAGGATCGCGAAAGCATGGAGCACCGGGTTGCGCGGGACATCCTCGCCCCGGATATTCAAGAGCCAGCAGATCGAATCCGGCAGGGTCAGGACGGCGGCCTTCTGGCCCGCATCGCGCAGACCGGCCGCGAGCCGGTCCCGCTTGGCCTCCGCACCTTCGCCCGCGAATTCCATCGGATGGGCAAAGGCCTTGCCGTTTGGCGGCGCGGGCTGATCGGGCCAGATCGCATCCACCGGGTTCGCGGCAACAGGCCGTAGACTGACGCCGCTGCCCGCCAGAGCCTCGGTCAGCTTGGCGACTTCGTCCTCGGTATGCAGCCAGGGGTCGAACCCGACCACGCCCTTGTCCAGTTGCCCCCGGATCCAGTCGCCGACTTTCGTCTCGGGCCAGGGCACCGGGGTGAAATGCGCCAGATTGACCTGGCTCTTGACCTGTGTTCGATAGCGTCCGTCGATGAAAACGCCTGCAATGCTCGGCAGCACGACGCAGAACCCGGCCGAGCCGGTGAAGCCCGTAAGCCACTGCAGTCGGTCATCATGCGGAGCGACGTATTCGCCCTGATGCGCATCGGCGCGGGGGACGAGGAACCCTGCCAGACCATCCATCGCCAGCCGATTGCGCAGGGCCGCAAGGCGGGCAGGGCCTGCGGAGGGATCGGAGGTGGTTTCAAATGTCTGGAACATCAGGCACGTCCTCCGCTTCCCGCGCCGGCCGTCCGGGGCCGCAGGACGGGCTTAGCAGCCCGCGCGACCCAGGTGCAAGGCTGGGCTCAGGCGCGGCGGCGGCGCATCAGGCCGAGCGCCCCGATCCCGGCCGCCAGCAGCGGCAGCGCGGCGGGAAGGGGAACGGGGGCAGGGGCGTCGCCCGGCGTCGAATAGACCGCGACGTTGCGCGGGCGGTCGGGCCAGGTGCCCTGATCGAGGCGGCTGAGGGCAACAGTCGTCTCGCCGTCATCCCAGAAGGTTCCGTCGCCATTCTCGTCGAGCAGGCGGATGATCCAGTCGCTGCCCGGCGTCGAGCCGTTCGAGGTGATGAAGACTTCGCCGGTCTCTTCGTTCAGGTCGAGGCCGAAACCCGCGAGGAAGCTGTAACCGGCCGGCAGAAGCGAGGTGTTCCAGGCCTCTACCACCTCGCTTGCCGCGTCGATCACGCCGGACCCGTCAAGGTCGGTCAGCCGGAATACCGAGGCGATGCCGCCCTCGGCCAGCCATTGCCAGGTCCAGACCGAGCCCATGCCCACATCCAGCGCGAAGTCGAAGAGGGCGCCATACGAGTTGGCCTCGCTCGCGAATTCATGCACCTCGCCGGCGTCGATCACGCCGTTGCCGTCCGCATCGCGCGCCTGATAGATAACGTCGGCCACGCCGCCCGCCGTGTCGGTGATGTAGGCCGTGTCGCCCTCGAAGCGGATTTCGAAGGGCGAAGAGGTGGACTTGAGGCCGGTCAGGCTCAGCCAGCGCGTCGCCTCGCCTTCGTCATTGGCATCGCCGTCGCCGTTCAGGTCCTGCGTGCGATAGACCCAGTCGCCGGTCGGCGAGCCGGTGGTGTCGGCCTCGACAACATAGATGGCGCCGTCGGGGCCTTCGGCAATTCCGTTCGGGGTGTTGAGCTTGAATCCCGCCGCATTGGCCGCGCCCGAGAACCACACCGCCGCCTCGCCCGCGCTTTCGGCGGTGCCGTCGCCATCCAGGTCGAACAGGCGATAGACCGCGTCCGTGTCGCCGTCGCCGATCAGGACCGCGCCGCTCTTGGTCTGGCTTAGGCCGAACACGTTGCCCGATGGCGAGACGAGGCCCGAGGCATTGGCGGCGCTGAAGAACACGCTGACCTCGCCTTCGTCATTGGTATCGCCGTCACCGTTCAGGTCGGTGGCCAGCAGGATCTGGTCGGTGCCCTGGTCGGATACGAGGAAGGACGAGGTCGCCGCGCCGGCGGGCGCGGAAAGCAGGGCCAGCGCGGGCAGCAGCCCGGCGGCGTAAAGACGTCTGGTCATTGGTAAACTCCGCAATGCAGGCGTGGCCCGAAGGCGAACCACGCGGGGTGTGGTCGCTCTTCCTTGCGGTGCGGCTGGGAGAGATGCGGAAGGGGTAGGGATGTTGAGCGAATTTGTCAAGAATGTGGCCGAGCCGGTATTGATGACAAATCGGAAATCATCCGAGTTCAGTATGGAAACGGTCAGAACCTTCAGGTGTACTCAATGGTTCCTACGCCGCCTTGAACCGCGCCGTCGCGTCGTCGCCGCGATAGGACTCGATCATGGGATAGGGATCGGCGGCCAGCGTATCGACCGAGGCGATGATGAAGTCGGCCTTGGCGTCGTCAATCAGCGCCGAGAAGTTGAGGCGGGTCCATCCGGGCTTCTGCACCTCTTCGCCCCCGAGGATCGCGGTGCGCAGCGTTTCCGATTGATCCCGGTCGATGCCGAGCAGGCGGTGCGCATAGGGGCCGGCGCAGGCGCAGCCGCCGCGGGCCTGGATGCCGTGGATGTCGGACAGCATCCGGGTGAAAAGCTGCTGGTGGACCATGCCGCCCTTCGGGTCGCGGATGCGGAGCGAGAAAATCGGCAGGCGGTGCGCGGCCTCCGGGTTGCCCATGACCTGGATGTTGGGATTCTTCGACCAGACGGCGAGGGCGCGCTGGCGAAGCTCCTCGTGGCGGCGGTCCATATAGGACTGGCCGATCGCGTCTTTCACGAGGAAGGCGAGCCCCGCGCGGATGTCGCCGATCACGTTCGGCGTACCCGCTTCCTCGCGCACCGTCACGTCCGCCGAATAGTCATGCCCCCAGGGCGAGACGAAACGCACCGTGCCGCCGCCGGTGACGGTCGGGCGGTCATGATGGACCGCTCCTTTGCGCAGGATCAGCACGCCCGAAGCGCCTGGACCACCGACGAACTTGTGCGGCGAGACGACGACCGCGTCCTTCTCCGCCGCCGTCCCCGCACGCATGTCGATCGGCAGGTAGGGGCCGCCGCCGGCATAATCCCAGACCGCCAGCGCGCCGTGGCGCTTCAGGAGGATGGTGA
>JAYRKT010000030.1:0-56933 GCA_041905595.1 Rhodobacter sp. | reverse complement strand
CCCATAGATTGGCAGAAGAGGCATCGCCCTTCTCGAACATCAGCTCGATGCGTTCCCCCGATGGTGTGCGCAGGATGAAGCGCGCGGCAAGCTTGCCCTGGTGCCCGGCGGGATGTTCGACCGCGACCTGGGCGAGGCGATCCATGCAGGCGCGCTTGAGCGCGACCCGCGGCATATCGAGAGAGGTCACGCGATCGGTCCTTCCACCAGGCGCTTCAGGCGGGCGTAGATCAGCTTCTCCCGCTCGGCAACGAATTCGGGGAGCTTTCCCGCAGACCAGTGGTCAACACGTTCCCCGATGAGGTGCCGTTCGCGGTAATGCCGATCCCGGGTCGTGATCCAGGTGTCGAAGGAGATGTCGCTTTTTTCAAGGTTTTCGTTGCTTGGCAGGAGCTGGAGGTTCGCAAGCTTGTTGACTGCATCCTCGATCCTCTTGATCTGGACCTCCTGCAGGTTCTGTCCCATCAGGACGCGTTTGTGTGCCGAGGCCTGGGGGATGATGTGGTCGATGTGATAGCTGGTGCCGACCCAGTCCAGATCGTCGTAGATCAGGGACAGCGCGAGGAAGGTCTTGGACTGTGAGTATTTGAGCTCGAGGATCTCTTCGATTGCCCGGTCGTCCACCCGTGTGAGGCGGCCGCCAATGGCGAGATCGTAGTAGAGGCGGGCGGCCGGGAAGTTGCGATCCTGCTTTATGCTCTCGCGGATTGCGTTGCGAGCCAGCGAAATTGTCCGATCCGAGGAGCCGGCAAAGGTTCCCATGAGCAGGCTCTGCAGCAGCCATTTCTGCATCTGGCGAGCATTCGAGCGCTCGAACTCGGTCTGGCCGCGGAACGAATACTCTGGCGAGCGGTAGAGGTAGTAGGCGATCGGAAGGACGGCATTGAGCGAGGTCAGGTTGTCTCCCGTGATGCCGAAGCTGTTCAGCAGCCGGAATGTGTTCTCGATTGCAGCCTTGATCGCCTTCCAGTTCGCCTCGATCATTTCGATTGTCGCCTGGGTGAAGTTCGAGACATTGTATTGGACGTCGGTCTCACAGAGCACGAGACAGGCCTTGAGCAGGAAGTCCCGGTTGATCCTGTTCTCAGCTGCCAAAGACTGGTTGATGAAATTCACAAAGCCGAAGATGTCTTCGCGCGCCCTGCCCTCTGGCCATTTTGAAGTAATCATGGACATCAGCAGGTCCGGCTTGCTCAGCTTGGTGCCGCCATCATTGGCGCGCACGAAGATGTCGAGCACACGATCCACAGACTGGCTGATCTCGGAGTAGTAATTGACCGCCTCGTCGACCCAGATCGCCTGGTGCAGCCGGCGCAGGTTGCGTATCGCGACGTCTGCTTCATAGGCGGTCACGCCATGATGCATCTCGCGCCGGGTGCGTTCAGCCAGCCGGTCGAGGTGCTCCAGGGTGGGATGATCGAGGATCGTGCCGAGCCGGATCCAGTGATGGCGGTTCGAGTTTCGGGGAGCGGAGCTCAGGAACTTCAACCCGTAGGTAACGCCGAATTTTTCGTCGGCTTCTTCCTCCTCCTCATCCGGAGACTCCGGATCCTTCAGAAGGTCGAGATAGAGCGTATAGCGGCTCCAGGCATCCGGGTTGTTCTTCCGAGCGTAGCGATCCTTCTCGCTGTAGGTGCCGCGCAAGCCGATCAGGAAAGAGGTCAGACGCTGCTGGCCATCAAGAACGAGCACGACCTTCCTTCCATCCGGCTGGACCGGCTCGTTGAGCGTGTCCCCTGCCCTGAAGTTCTCGAAGAAGCGGTAGATCCGGACCTCGCGCTTGGTGTCGTCGTTGACCTCCCAAAGCATGAAGCTGCTGACCGGGTAGCCCTTGAGCAAGGAGTCGAAGAGCGCGAGCAGCTGGCTCGGTTTCCAGACGAAGGGTCGTTGTATGGCGGGAAGGAAAAGCTCGGTATTCAGTCGGTCGATGACGGCGCCGATGGTCGAGGTCGAATAGGTCATCCGGGATCAGCTCTACTGGTGAGACACGCAGGGATTGGGTCAACGCGACTAGCACAACTGTTCGTGGTCCGTTGTCAAGGCATGCGGAATGGCTGTCCGCATGGAACGTGTGAACAAGCCGCTGGTTGCCGCCTTCGCGGAGACCCTGAGAGCCAGGAGGCGGGCTGCCGGCTTGTCGCAAGAGGAGTTGGCCGCAAGATCGGATCTGTCGGTGCGGCACGTCTCGTATCTGGAGACTGGCGATCGGCAGCCTTCGTTGACCGTCCTTCTGGCCGTCAGCGTGGGGCTGGAGATCGGACCTGCTGAGCTGGTCGAGGATGTGGTGCGCACCTATCGCTCCGAGCTTCGTCGACCGGAGGGTAAGGGCAGGCGCTGAGCGCCCCCACGTGACAGCCGTGCTGTGGCTGTCCTCCTTGCCAGGTCGCCTAGCGTCTTGCCCAGGCTGTCATCCATCCGGCACGGCGCCGAGCCAGCACATGTCGCGACACGCACAGTTGTGCCAGTGCAGATGAGCCCTCACTCTGATCCGCAAGCCGGCTTGGCCCGGATAGTCCCTCGCCATCTAATCGGCGGGGGAAATAGCTCTGGTGACCTCTTCACTCTGATTGCTGTCTTGACGGACAGAGCGATGCGCAGGGGCAGATGCCCGAGCGTAAGTGCCTGGCCCTGATCAGGTTTCCGGCATCGGGTGGGGAATGTCCGGCGGGGAATGTGGCGCAAGATCAGTGGTCATAGCTGGGGAAAGGTTCGGCGGGGCATCCTGCCTGTCCCAGTATATGCGTGTATCCATCAGGTTTTGCTGGGCTTTTGATTGGCCCACCCATAACTCGATGAGGCGATCTGAAAAAAGTTTCGCGATTTGAGCGCAATCCGAAGACGGATTGCTATAGCGGAAACCTCAATGGAGGTTTCCCATGCAAAAGATCCAACTGCCTTTCGTGAAGCGGCCCCGGACCGAATGGGTTGATTTGGCCTTCTCATATGTCCAGATTGCCCATCGCCAGAAACGTCTTCAGGGGCGCATGGCGCTGAGCCCGGTGATTGATCTGGGAGACTTCCGCTGCCAGGCTGTCATCGACAGGGTCATCGTGAGGTTCAGCATCGCTCGCCCGACGCAGGCCGCGTATCTTTGCGATCAGCTGTCTGTGGTCCTCGGCATCAAGAAGACACACTGTGAGCCAGTGGGGTGCTCCCCACTTCGTCTGATATCCTTCGATTTGACGGTCCAGGAGGCGAGCGCAGCGATGCTGCTGCGGATCGAAGACTATCTGCTGACCACGTTCGGCCTGACCGCTATGCCGGACCTCCAGCTGCTCGAGATCAGCATAGACTTCTGGCCCGAGCGTGCGTCTGATGATGAGAAGATGCGCCTGATCGGCGTGCTGCAGCGCTGCTACCTGCCTCAGGCCGACATCTGGAGCCAGGGAACACGGCCCCGGATCGATGCCGGAAGGCAGGCGCGTGGACGCCGCTTCTTGTTGCCCCAGGTGGACGGCTCATCGCTGCTTCCGGCTCAGCTCAAGGTGCTCCCTGTTGATGGAACCTACTATCTGGGCGCGAGGGATGGCGACTGGATGATCCGCCTGATGCACAAACAGCTGGACGATCAGAATCCTGCCGCTGGCACTCGAACAGTTCTCGGGCCGGATCAGCAGCGCGTGCGCATGGAGGTCGTGCTGAAGTGGACCGAGCTGAAGAAGCTGGGTCTGGTGCAGCCGCGGGATTTGATCGACTTCAAGTTCGCACGCCTGCAGGGTGACCAGTTCCGCTTCATGTTGCCTACGTTTCGCACCCCGGAGGCTCAGCATAGAGAGACGCTGATCGGTGCTATGCAGACCTGGATGGATAGTCACCTTCGCGCCGAGATCTTCATGAAAGCGGGTCTCATTGGTCTTGAAGCCGAACGTCGGGCAAGGGTCGCGCTGAGGGAACAGAACAGCCAGCAGATCAGGAGCGCGAGGAAGCGGCTAGAGGTCACCTCCAGGATGGAGCGGCAGGGTTCGGGTGTGCAGGCCCACTATGTCGCCTATGAAGAGATGAACCAGATGATCCAACGCGCATTGGAGGGACTGCAGAAGAGGGAGGCAACCAAGCTGAGGGGAAGGTGAGAGGGGATATAGGCAGGTAGTGGCATGAGAGAAGCAGTTACTAGAGCGGCCCTTGCCCGAACGCTTCCGATCCAGGCCGCACAGGGCGAGGACCCTTACGGCCTGGCCGACGATCGGCGGGAAAATCCTGGCGGAATGTCCCGGTTGCCGCGGCACCATTCCGAAAGTTGCGAAGATTACGCGTCGAAGATTGCCCTGATTGATTTCGTCGCGCGCGCCGTGAGCGGAGGGTCTGTATCACCCGACGCCTCGCGGAGCTGCTCAATCCATGCACGCTCGTTCTTGGACAGCGGTTCGAGCAGTTCGAAGATGGCGGATGCTGCCTTCGTTTCCTGCTCGAACGCCATGCGAAGAAGTATGGCGGCATCGCAGTCGAGCGCGCGGGCCATTGCATGCACCCGGTCCAATGCCAGCTTGCTCGCACCCTGCTTGATCAGCGTGATGTTGTTGGGATTGGTGTAGCCTGCCTCAGCCGCGATATCCACTTGGGTCTTGAGGGGTTTCAGTGCGAGGATGCGAGCCTCTACGAACTTCGCTAGACGGGTGTGGGCATAGGGCTTCTTCGGCATTTCCAACTCTGTGTTGCGATCTACTGAACACAGTTATTGCGCTGGAAATGTCGGGAAGGTCTTGGGGGTCGATGACGCCGATGAAATCCCAACAAGGGGGATGTGGCCTATGCCAGCCACCTATCCCCGCGCCCGTGCCGGCCCGAACCGGTGCCGCATCTCGAGCGCCGGGGATTCGATGATGTGCCAGGACAGGACGGCGCAGATCAGGGTCAGCGGCAGGGCAAGGGCGATGTTCAGCCCCGGTCCCATTGGCCCCCAGAGCCAGATCACCAGGCCCTGCAGCGGGAAGGCATAAACATAGATCCCGTAGGAATAGTCGCCGATGCGGTTGTAGCCGAGGATCGCGCCGCGCGGGATGAAGGCCAGCCAGAAGGTGCCGTAGCCGATCGCCAGCGCCAGGACCGGCGGGAAGGCCGTGGTGCCGTGGACGAGCCAGGTCAGGAAGACAAGGCCCGCCAGGATCGGCAACGACAGGGGCATCCGGTCGCGGATGGCATAGAAGGTCGTGCCGATCGCGAAGGGCAGCGACAGGCGGTGCAGGTTGTCGATCTTGGGATGCAGCGCGAGGCCCGCGAAGTGCAGGGCGAACCAGGCGAGGTAGAAGCCGGCAAGGAAGACGAACAGCCGCCGCCGGTCGCGGAAGGCCCCGGCGATGCCGATCAGGAAGATCCCGGCATAGCAGGCGACCTCGTAGAACAGGGTCCAGATCGAGCCCTCGACCGCCGGGTAGGGATTGGTCTCGAACACGCCGGGAAGCTCGTAGGCCGGCGAGACGAGCAGCATGTTCTTCGGCACGAATTCAAGGAATTCCCGGTTGCGGAAATACTCGGCCAGCGGCAGCGAGGTGACGGCCGGCCCCATCACCAGCGCAACAAGGAGGAGCGAGACGAGGAGGCCCGGTAACAGCCGCAGGCCTCGGGCCGCCACGAATTGCGCAAGGCTCTCCGACCGGGCGAAGCTCGCCGCGATCAGGTAGCCCGAGATCACGAAGAAGACGTCGACCGCCAGCGAGCCGAGCGACTTGCCGAACATGCCCTCGAGCGGCTCGACCGCGCCGGCCCCGAGGCTCAGCGGATAGGCATGCGACACCAGCACCGCCGTCGCGGCCAGCGCCCGGATGAGGTTGAGGTTGTTGTCGCGCCCGCGCGCGACCGCGCCCAGTTTCGGGTTCAGCACTGCTGCCAGCAAGGTGGTCCTGCTCCTATCCCGCCTGTTCGATCCTACTTTCAAGCGCACTCCAAAACGGACTGGTCAAGCAGCAGAAAGACAATGATTGCGAGCCGGGTGTAACCAGCTAAGACGCCAAAAATTTGTCCAAGACGGCGTGTTACAGGTCCTGTGGAGAGGAGCGCAAGCATAGTTCATACCAACGTTGCTAGGCGGAAGTTGCCCCGACAGTATAACCATGTCATTCTGCGATGCAGCATACTTTGTGCGCTTGACTTGATGCACGGAAGGCCGGGCGATAGCTCTTTGAATGATATCTTGCGGTGAACTGGCTGGGCGATCGTGTGTCGATGAATGCGTTTTGGGATTTTGGAGATGAGCTAGGCGATACGCCGGCGCTGATCGTTCCGGACCAGCCACCAGTTAGCTATGAAATGCTGAATGCGCTGGCAGAGGACTGGAAGAACCGGCTTCTGGAGCTGGCTGCAGGTCGACGGCCGATAGTGGTGCTCGAGTTTTTTACAAGTGTGGCTGCGATCGCTGCCTATCTGGGGGCATTGCGGGCCGGTTTGCCCATCCTAGCCGTCGAACCCGGGCAAATGGGGGCTGAATCTGCACTTCGGCAGCGCTGGCAACCGGAGATTCATGTAGTCGAGCAAAATGGTGCGCTAGTTGCGCTCGAACAAGCCCCACCAGCCGCGGCTGCGGAGCCACATGTAGATCTACGACTTCTCCTGTCCACTTCGGGAAGCACCGGCGATCCCAAGCTTGTCAGGCTCTCAGGCCGCAACATCGACTCTAATGCACGATCAATTGCCAAGTATTTGGGAATCACTGCTTCAGATCGGGCGATGACGACATTGCCCCTGTTTTATTCCTACGGCCTTTCCGTCCTGAACTCCTATCTCGCGGCGAGAGCATCTCTGGTGCTAACCGAACGGTCTGTGGTCGAGCCCGCCTTCTGGGCGGAGTTCAACGACCTTGGTGCAACCAGCCTGGCTCTAGTTCCACATCAGTTTGACCTACTTGAGCGCAGCGGCTTCTCAAGCCGCGATTTACCCAGACTGCGCTACATGACGCAAGCCGGCGGAAAACTTCCACCCGACACGGTGCGCCGTTTCCACGCGATGAGCAGCGCGGCGGGCTGGGATCTGGTGCTGATGTATGGACAGACGGAAGCTGCTCCTCGCATTTCCTATGTCCCGCCGACAGCGTTACCCCAGGCCGCCGATACGATTGGGCAGGCGATCCCGGGTGGCCGGCTCTGGCTGGCAGATGAAGTTGGGAAGGAAATCACTCGCCCGGGTGTTCCAGGTGAACTGATCTACGAGGGGCCCAATGTGATGATGGGCTATGCCGAGAGTCGCCAGGACCTCTCACGAGGTGAGGAGGTGGATGAACTCCGGACGGGAGATATAGCAGAACTCACCCCAGATGGTCTTTTTCGTATCGTCGGCCGACAGAAGCGTTTCGTAAAGCTGTTTGGGCTCAGGCTCAGCTTGGACCAGATCGAAGCATTCCTGCGCGAAAAGAACATCCCCTCTCACGCGGTCTCAGTAGGCGACCAACTCGTGATCCTGCATGAGAACGCCGATCAAGGAACCGAGGCGCGCGCCGCTGTTGCGACGGAGTATGAACTGCCACTCGCGGCCGTTCATGCTGGCCACTTGGCAAAACTGCCCTTACTGGCCTCTGGCAAAACGGACCAAAGGACACTCCACTTTATCGCGACAGGGGTGCTGGCAGCAGAGGAGGACCGCCCGCTCGAGCACGGCGGGACAATTGCCGAAGCGCTAATGACCGCAACGCGTAGCCGTTCAGTCGGGCCAAAGGACAGTTTTACTTCGCTTGGGGGAGACTCGCTTAGTTACCTGCAGATGCAGATGGCGCTGGAGCTGCGGCTCGGCCGTGCTCCAGACGGATGGGAAAATATGAGCCTCACCCAACTCGAGGCAATGACTCCAATAGACATGCAACATGGACAACGCAGTCCGGTTGGCATCGAGGTGATCCTGAGGCTTGTTGCCATATGTCTGGTTGTAGCTCAACACGCGAGCAACTATCCGCTCTATGGTGGTGTCTGGGTGCTGATCGCTATCATGGGATTTTCTGCGGCCCGCTTCCAGCTTCCGCTGATTGTCGAGGGAAAGGCGCTCCGTTTCGGCTGGCGAATGCTATATCCAATCTTACCACTCTATCTCCTGTTACTACTGATCTATGCATTTTTTCGCAAAGACGTGCCCCAGAGCAGTTGGCTGCTGTATGGAAATTATGAGCTCTGGTCCAAAGGGTCGCTGCTTACGGTGTATTGGTTCGTTAGCCTCTACGTGCAGATAGTATTCATTCTGATGATAGTCGCACTAGTGCCAACCATACGGCGAAGGGTGGCCAAAGCACCATGGGGAACGGTCGCATTGATCATGCCGGCACTATTGCTAATAGAAGCGTCCCTAACCCTGCCACCCGGAATGATCGGCGATGGCAATATCGCCCTGCAGCCTCTTATGCATCACCCAACCCGTGGTCTCGTCGAGTGTCTGCCCATCTTTGCCCTGGGCTGGATGATCCAACGAATGAACGGAGTTGGGCAAACAATTGCTACGCTTGCCCTTTCCGTTTTGACGCTACTGTTGTTCGGGTATATATCCGACGGGCAGGGATCGGTTGTATTTCTTGCGGTCACTATTGTGGCGCTTGCAGCCAATCCGAAAATCCTTATGCCAAAGATTCTGTCGCAAAGGCTTCAGCAACTCGCTTCAGTGACCCTCTTCGTTTATCTTCTGCATGAGGCCGTAGTCTTCATACTCCAGAAACTGGATATGTCTCAGCTTCTCACTATATCAATTGCGATCCCGACGTCTTTCGCGGCGGCCATTATTGCTAAGGCCAGCTTCGATTTTGTAGATCATACATTTCAGCGGTCTATCACGGGTCTGCGGGCTCGGATTGGACCGTTTTTCGAAGGTGCTGCCTTTCCAAGATCCCGGAGTTCGAGATAAAGAGCTGGTTCACCTATTTAACTAGGAGTAGTCGCTGAACGGATCACCCAACGTCGAAGTAAAGGTCGCAAAAGCCATGCAAGCGGCAAGGAGAGTAGGACGACCATGGCTGCCGACATCCAGAGGGCCATCTGTATTGTGACGTTGTCTCCAAATGGGCGAGGTAAAGCGGCAAAGAGTCGCACTAAATAGATATGCAATGCAAATATAGTTAATGTATTTATGGAGACAACTCTAGCTAACAGTGTCGGTGGAATTTGGGCGGCGGCTGCCATTGTTGCGAGGCTGCCAGAAACTGCACCTATAATGAAAAGGAAGCCGTTTGCGCCAAACTCGGCCCCATTGATATTGGTGGCGCCGTTCATCTCTGAAACAGAGGCAAGCACCAAGATGAATAATATAATTACCGTTGGTCCGGTTGCTCTGGATTCGATGTATGGTGATAGTATAATATAATGTCTCCGCAACTGATGTCCAGCAAAGATCATGAATGACCCTATTCCAGCGATGTCTATATCCCAAGGCAATCGTGGCCCCTGGTAAAGAAAGGCAATAGCTGCGTAGATTGCTACGAAAATCCATCCTCCGACTGCCCCCCAATGCGTTGAAAGAGCTGCTGCTGCCCAGGCGCCTAGCATCGCTGAGATGAGGAACGGGAAATACCAGAGTGGTTGATCTTGATGAACAAGTCCATTTTGTTGTCCAGCTACACCGTAAAGCGCTCCCCAGATGGAAGGCAGTGGTGAAAAAATTTCGCGCTTAGCGACGATAACACCCATCCACCAAATGCCAATGGCGATCAGAGAGAAGAAGGCATAAGCTCGTACATAGGGCCCGATCCAACGCTTGAAGAGCGAGCGGACACTAACGCCACCAAAATCGATCGGAACGAGAAACCCTGTAACAAATAGAAATGCGGGAACGTGAAAGGCGTAGATCAGATTCTTGCCTGCGACTGGACCATAGATGTAGTGAAAATGGCCGAGAACTACGAGGAAGATCAGAATGGTTTTTGCGTTGTCCACCCAGATGTATCGCGGCATTCTGTCCTCATCGTGGTGCGTCATGGTGCGGTGAGATATACCTTACTTTGAGGATGTCTCTCGCTTAACCCGGGCAGATCATGGCATTTCTTACGAGCATGTCATTCTAGATTCTAGGCGTCTATGATCCTCCCTGCCCCTTTCGTCACCGCCGTGATCCCCGCCTTCAACCGCGCTGGCTCGATCCGCGCGGCGGTGGAAAGCGTGCTGGGGCAGACCTACCGCGATTTCGAGCTGATCGTCGTGGATGACGGGTCTTCGGACGGCACGGCCGAGGCGCTGGCGGGGATCGCCGATCCGCGCTTTCGCCTTGTCGTCCATCCGCAGAACCGCGGGGTCAGCGCCGCCCGCAATACCGGCATCCGCGAAGCGCGCGGCGCCTGGGTCGCGTTTCAGGACAGCGATGACGAATGGCTGCCCGAGAAGCTGGAAAAACAGATGGCGCGCATTGCCGCCCTGGGGCCGGATTGCGTCGGCGCCTATTGCGGGATGGTCATCATCGGGAACGCCGATGCCGGCAGTGCGGGCGGGACCGAACGCTACCATCCCGGGCCGGAGGTCGGTCCGCGCGAGGGCGATATCCTCGACACTCTCCTGGGCGAAAGCCTCATCAGCACGCAGACGCTGGTCGCCCGTCGCGACCTGCTGGAACAGGTGGGCGGCTTCGACGAAAGCCTGCCGGCGCTGGTCGACTGGGACTGCGTGCTGCGGCTTGCCCGGCTTGGTCCCTTCGCCTTCGTCGACGAGCCGCTGGTGCGGCAGTATTTCTCGGACAACAGCATCACGAAGTCGCGGCAGAAGCGTGCCTTTGCCCGCGAGCGGGTGGTGGCCAAGAACCTCGACCTGCTGAAGGAGCGGCCTGCGCTGCTGTCCCGTCATTACCGCTCGATCGCTGGCGAGCGGCGCCGGCTGGGCGACATCCCCGGGGCACGGGCGGCGCTGGCCGAGGCGCGGAAGCTCTCTCCCTTCGATGCCAGGCTCTGGCTGCTGTCGGCCTGGCTGGCGGGACAAGGATTGTTCGCGCGGACGGCATGATCGCCCGAAAGCGCCCATATTGTTGGCAACAGCTCAATAAAACTTGACCTGATCTGTTTACGTCTCGTTAATCAGGGCCGTGCGAGCTTGTGTGGGCCGGGTCGGCCTTCCTGTAACGATTGTCCGGGTGCCAGATGCAGAAGCCCGCCTTTGACATCCTCACCATCTGCTTCTCGGGCGAAATCGACCTGCTGCGCCTTCAGGCCCGGTCGCTGGCGGCCTTCTTTCCCTCAGACCTGCTCGGCCGCATCTTCGTGCTGGTCAATGATGTCGAGGAGGAGGCCTGCCTGCGCGCGATCGAGGCGCTGCGGCCCGATTACGGACCCCATGCCGCCCGCCTGCAGACCCTGCGCCCGGCCGATCTGTTCACCACCCGCGCCCGCGGCCTTGACCGGTTGCGCCAGATCGCCCTGCGCCTGCCGGGGCGGCGGCACGAGGGCGGTTGGAAGGGGCATCGCGGGTGGATCGTGCAGCAGGCGCTGAAGCTCGCGGCGGCGCGGGCAGTCACGGCGCCGATGGTGCTGATCCTCGATGCCAAGAACCATTTCCTCAAACCGGTCGCGGCGGCGGATCTGGTCGCCCCCGACGGGCGACCCCGGTCGCGGCTGCAGAGCCACGAGGGAGAGGAGCGCTTGCGCTGGATCCGCGCCTCCTACACCGCGCTCGGCCTGACGCCGCCGGCAGAGGGCACGCCCCTGCCCCCGACGGTCACGCCCTGCCTGCTGCCGGCAGAGGTCTTCCGCCGGGTGCTGGCCGCGATCGAGGACCGGGTCGGGCCGGTCGAGCTGTTCTTCCTGAAGCGGCGCAGTCCGGCGACCGAGTTCTTCCTGATCCACGCGGCGACCGAAGCGTTCATCGGCCCCCGGACCGAGGTCTTTGCCGACGGGCTCTTCGCCTCGGGCACGATCTTCCGCTCGACCCCGGCCGAGCAGGTCGACCGGCTGCTGGACCGGGCCGAGGCGGGGGAAGAGATGATGCTGGGGGTCCATCGCGCCCGCATCCGCGGGCTGCCGACCCGGCAGGCCGCCCGGCTTGAGGCGGTCTGGCACGAGGCCGGGATATTGAAACCCGGCGAGCGGTTCCGCGACCTCTTCCCAATGCCGGACCCCGGGCCCGAGGCTCAGGACCGGTTCCAGGCCCCCGACAGCCTTGCCGGGTCGCCGCCCGCCACCAGCCAGGCCATCCTGCCCGCCCGGTAAAGCCGAATCCGGGTCAGCCCGAGGAAGGCGCGCCAGCGGTTGCCGGCCCCCGACACCCGGTCCGAGGCGAGCACCTTCGGCAGTTCGGCCAGGATCGAGGGCGCCATGGCCAAAGTCTTGATCAGGAACCGCAATTTTCCGCGCGGCTGCTCGCAGGCCTCGGCGAAGTCATGGCCCATGTGCCGGTCCCATTTCTTGGTCAGCTGGGCGAAGTCGCGGCGCGCCGGATGGTAGATGCGCATCCCCGGCACGTAGAGGATACGGTAACCCAGGGCGGTGGCCCGCTGGCCCCAGTCGCGATCCTCGGCGATCTTGATGCCGGCAAAGGGCCCGACTGCCTGCAGCACGGGCGGGCGCAGCGCCAGGTTGCAGGTCACGGTGAATCCCATGTCGCGGATATAGCGCTCGATCTGGTAGCCGAAGATGCTTTCATAGGCCTCGACCTCGGTCATCCGCGCCGGATCGGCCACCCCAACCCGCACGTCGCCCCCGGCCACCTGCACCTGCGGGTCGGCAAATGTCGCCTCGACGGCGGCCAGCCAGCCGGGATCGGCGACGCAATCGGCATCGATGAAGGCGATGACATCGCCGCTGCTGGCGGCGGCCCCGAGGTTGCGCGCCGGACCCGGGCCCGGCGTGCGTTCCTGTAGAAGCCGCGTGCCCGGAAAGGCAGCGCAGACCGCCTCGGGCATCTCGCCCGATCCGTTGTCGACGACGGTCACCTCGTCGGGGCGGCGTGTCCCCTCCCAGACCGAGCGCAGGCAGCGCTCCAGCGCGGCGGGCTGGTTCAGATGCGGGATGACGACGGAAATCCGCGCCGTCTGTTGGCGGGTGTCAGGCATGCCCCATCCGCCATTCGTCGCGACGGTCCCAGATCTCGCCCCAGACCCGGGCCTGTTCCCCCGCCCCCTTGCGCAGGCCGAGCCGCGACATCAGCGCGAAGGCGCGGCTGCGGACCGCCGGTTGCAGCGCGAAAAGGCCCGAGGCGATCGGGCGCTGCCAGGCCGGGAAGTGGCGCTGGATCAGGTCGTGCTTGGCGCGCAGGAGGCGGACCATCTTGTCGCTCCGGACCTGTTGCGAGGCGCCGTTGTAATGGATGATGACCGCCTCGGGCGTGACGCGGGGCTTGGCGCCAAGCTGCGTCTCGGCGCGCAGGCACAGGTCGGCCTCTTCGCCATACATGAAGAAGACCGGGTCGAAGCCGCCAAGCGCATCCCAGTCGGCCCGCGAGATCAGGAACAGGCAGCCGGTCACGATGTCGACCTGGCGTTCGGTCGAGCGGTCCCATCCGCCATAGCCTTCGGGGTTGAAGACCGGCGTGTTGCGGAACACGGCGCTGAGGCCGGTCGTGCCGCAGATCACCGACCAGAGTGACATCCGTCGCCAGCAGGAGGCGGCATTCAGGCTGCCATCGGCAAAGACGGTGCGCCCGCCCCAGATCCGGGCCTCGGGGGTCTTTCGCGCGAAGGCCAGCAGCTTGTCCAGCGCCTGGTCCAGCACCACGGTGTCGGGGTTCAGAAGCAGCAGGAATTCCGCCTTGGCGTGCAGGGCGGCGATGTTGTTGGCCTTGGCGAAGCCGTGGTTCACTGTCTCGGCCAGCAGGGTCACATCGGGAAATTCGGCGGCGATTGCGGCGGCCGAGCCATCGGACGAGGCATTGTCGAGCACGATGATCTCATGGGGGACCGTCGTCTCGGCCTTCACCGAGCGCAGGCAGTCGAGCGTCATCTCGCGGGTGTTGTAGCTGATGACGAGGATCGACAACACTGGTGTGGGACGAGGGTCGGAGTGTGGCATCGCGTGCTTTCCAGATCGGGTTGCCGCAGCGCAGCAAATCCTCTCGCATCCCCCGCATTTTCCTTACGCAAAACGGCCCTTCAGATCAAGCCGCCCGCGGTCCGTCCGGACGATCGACCCCCCGCCCGTGACAGCGAATCAACAACTCGTGATTGGCTGGGTCCGGCCTGCGTGCAGAGCTTCGGAAAGGCGGCTTCGCGGGTCCAGTCCGACAACTCGACGAAAAAAGCATTGAAAAACCCAGCCTTATTTCTGCCGCATTGTTTACGCACCAGCGACAAAATCTGCCCGGGAGTGGCGATAATTCGCCCATGGCGACAGACACAACCTATGGTGGTGAGGCTAGAGGCAGACGGGCCACATCTTCGCTGTGGCGCAGAATGATCCCTCGAAGGCCGGTTTTCTGTTAGGACTGATGGCGAGATTGTGTTAAGAATGAGGCGGGACCCGAACTTCGGGATAACCAGGCCAAACGCAACCATTTGGAACAGTGTGAACAACATGGGAATGATTAAATCGATCGCTCTTGCCGCGGGCATCAGTGCAGTTGCGGCGCTTGGCGCCCAGGCTGCAACCGTCTCTATCAACGCTTCGCCGGACATCAATAGCCTCAAGTCGACCTCGCTCACCCTGCCGGATGGCGGCAAGTGGGCTCCGACGCCGAATGAGGCGCATTCGACGACCGGCACCGTCGGTGGCATCGCGAAGTCGCCCTATGGCGACAAAGTAACGCCGTATTGGTTCGTGGAGTCGGTCGACACCACCTCCAAAGGTGGTTTTCCGGTCAACAGCCCGGCAATCCTCCTGCTGAAGTCGGTCCGCACCTCGCTCAGCCTGCTCTGGGGCTCGCCCGACGTCTACAACAAGCTCGTGCTCAAGCTGGCAGGTGCTGAAGTCTACAGCATCAGTGGCGAAGCGCTTGGCGGAACCGCGTCCGTTCGTCCGAGCGGCAGCGTTGCCACCGTTGAAGGCCCGACCTCCTTCCTCACGATCGCTGGCGTGAAGTTTGACTCGGTCGAGTTCTACTCGAGCAACGTCTGGGAAGGCAAAGCCGTCACGAAGAACGCCTTCGAGTTCGGCAACGTCGCGGCTGTTCCGGTTCCGGCCGCTGGCCTGATGCTGATTGCCGGCCTGGGTGGCCTCGCCGCCGTGCGTCGCCGCAAGGCCTGATCCTTCAGGATCTCGACAAAGCGAAGGGCCGGGAATTTCCCCGGCCCTTTTGCTTTTTTGCCGCCGACGATGCGAGAGGGTTTCTCCCGCATCCTGAGGGGATCAGTAGGAATAGGCGTCGTAGCTCTGGTGCTTGTCGAGATAGCGGCACTTGTTCAGCACCACGCCCAGGACATTGGTCTGCGCCGCAAGCTCGCGTTCGCAATGGTCGACCTCGGCGACCGAGGTCGCCCCGGCCGCCGCCACGATCAGCACACAATCCACCCGCCGGGCAAAAGCCATCACGTCATCGCCCACCTGGGTCGGCGGCAGGTCGACGATCAGCAGGTCGGGAGCATAGCGCCGCTCGATCTCGGCGAGGGCGGTTTCAGCCGTCGGCGAATGCAGGAGCTCGGCTGAGTTTCGCACGGCGGCATGGTTGGTGGCGATCGCCAGGTTGAGGCCGCGCACGCGCGCCAGATGATCGGCCACATCCGCCCCGCCGTCGAGCGCCTTGGAGAACTGGTGGCGCGTCTGCAGTTCCAGCACCTTTTCCATCGACGGGCGGCGCAGGTCGAGCTCGACCACCACGGTGCGCAGTTCCGGCTGACGCGCCAGGCTGAAGGCCAGGTTGAGGCACATCATCGTCTTGCCGCAGGCCGGATCGGGCGAGGTGATCGCCAGCCGTTTCCACCCCTGGGCGCGCATCTGCTGCAGCACCCTTGTGCGAATGACGTCGAAGGCGGTCGCGGCCGGGCCGGGAATGTTGGTCACGATGCGATGCTTGGCCAGCACCTTGGACGGGATCGCGACTTCCGCGAGAGCGTCCCAGGCGGCGGGGGCCGAGGGCATTGCCTCGGCGGAAGGCCCACTTGAATAGGCCGCGGTCTGCGGCGCGGCGGCGGTGCCCGGAACCTTGCCCTCGCGCGCGGCGCGGGCCTTGCTGATGGCGGACTGGATACGTTCCATCTTCCGTCTCCTTCCTCAGGTTGACGAGCCAAGCGTGGCAACGAAGCCCGCCATGCCGGACTTGTCCATCAGCCGGGCGATCAGCAGATCAAGCGGCAGATAGAAGACATGGATCGCATAAAGCGTCGCCGGAATCCCGATGAGGCCCAGCAGCAATCCAAGCGAGATCACCGTGCGCCGCACCGTCGTCTCGCGCGCGGTGCGGATATAGGGCACGGCGCCGAAGGGCTGGATGCCAAGCCGCGAGGACAGGTCGCTCGGCCGCTGGATCGAGCGGTTGAGGAGTTCAAGCAGCAGCACCACGGCCAGGCCAAGGCCCATCCCCGCCCCGACCGAGGCCGCGGCGATCAGGGGGCGGTTCGGGCTGGTCGGCGCACCCGGAACGGTTGCCTGTTCGATCACCGTGATCCTCTGGCCCTTCGACATGGCCTCGATGCGGTCGCCGGTCGCGGCCGTCGCCTGGCGTTCGAGCGCCTGACTGTATTGCAGCTGGATCGACTTGTAGTCGCGGTCGAGCACGTCAAGCGCGATGGCATTGGCCGGCGTCGCGTCGATCGAGGTCTTGAGCTGTTCGAGTTCGGCCTCGATCTGCTTCTTCTGCTCGACCTTCGCGGCGATCTGGGTGTCGAGATCGGAAAGCTGGATATCGAAGGCGGAAGGCTGCCCGTCGCCCTGCGTCGCCCCCATCTGCTGGGCGACCACGCCTTCAAGCTGGGTGATCTGGGCCTGCAGCACCTTGATCTTGGGGTTTGCCGGCGCATAGACCAGAAGCGCGGAGGCGAGCTGGCGCTGGAGATCCTGCAGCTTCTTCTCCTCGGGGCTGCGCGGCTGGTTGCTGACCTCGCCGACCTGGCCCGTCCGGTTGAAAAGATCGATCAGCTTGCTGCGCCGTTCGTTGAGATCGGTCAGGTCGCGGTCAAGCTGGGTCAACCGCTCCTGCTGGGAATCCTGGCGCGCGCGACGGTAGGACAGGCTGTCGGGCAGCGCGTCCTTGTTGGCCAGCTTGAACTCGAGGATCTTCTGGCTCTGCCGCGCCATGTCCTCGTTCAGGCGGGCGACCTCCTGGTCGAAGAATTCGAGCGTCTGGCCCGAGGCCTGGCTGCGCATCGCCACGCTGGCCTGCAGGATCTGGGTGACGATGTCGTTCGTCACCTCCGCCGACATCTGCGCCGAAGCGGCCGAGAACGAGATGGTCACGAAGCTGCCCGACCGCTTGACCATGATGCGGTTGCGCATGTCGCCCACGATCTGGTCGGGGGTCATGCTGGGCATGTTCTTGTAGATGTTGAGCCGGCGCGCCATGTCGAGAAGGTTCGCCCGGGTCGAGAGCTGCTGCTGCACGATCTTGAGGGTCTCGGTCACCTTCGCCGAAACCGTCGAGGCCGCCAGGTCGCCGGGGATCTGCGGGCTTTCGACCAGAAGCGTCGCCTGCGCCTCGTAGGAGGGCGGCAGGATATAGGCCAGCGTGATGCCGATGGCCGAGACTGCCACGGCGATGATCGCGAAATAATGGATGCGCCGGAGGAAGCGCGAGAAGTAGAACTTGAGATCGAAATTCATTCGGCTTGTCTCTCTATTCGCCGGGCTCCCCCCCCGAAGAACACCCCGTCATCCAGCACACGCTGGACAGTTACTCGCATGACACGCTTGTTGTTGCCGGTAAAGGCGTAGACCAGCGCCAGATCGCAGAGCTGGTTCACAAGTCGCGGAACCCCGCCGGTTGCCTGATAGATAAGCTCGCTCGCTGCCATCGAGAACAGCGCCGTCTTGGCGCCCGCTACTTTCAGACGGTGGGCGATGTAGTGCCTGACCGTCGCCTCGTCCATCGCGTTCAGGTGAAAATGCGCCGAGACCCGCTGCGCGAACTGGGTCATGTCGGGGCGCAGCACGATGTCGCGCAGCTCCGGCTGGCCGACGAGGAGAAGCTGCAGAAGCTCGTCCTTGTTGGTGTTGATGTTTGTGAACATCCTGAGCTCTTCGAGCGCCGAGCGGTTGAGGTTCTGCGCCTCGTCGAAGATCAGCAGCACCCGGCGACCCTGGGCATATTCCTCGATCAGCCGGGCCTGGAACTGGGCAAAGAGATCGACATAGGAGGTGTTGGGGTCGGCCGGCCAGCCAAGCGCCATCAGCACCCATCTGAGAAGCTCCCCCCGGTCGCCTTGCGCGTTCGAGACGAGGCCCACCTTGATGTCCTCGCCGAGCGAGCGCAGCAGGTATTGCAGGAGCGTGGTCTTGCCCGCGCCCACCTCACCGGTGATGAGGGTGATCGGCGCCTTGGTCAGAAGCCCGTATTCCAGCATCGTGTAGGTCCAGCGATGCATGGGCGACCAGAACATGAAGTCTGGATCGGGCTGAAGCGAAAACGGCCGTTCCTTGAGCCCGAAATGCTCGTTGTAGATGTCGAGGGAACTGCCCATCTCGCGTGCGCCAAGCCTGCCTTCTCTGCCTGCCATGAACTTCTACCGATCCATCATGTCCGAAAGTGGTTCAGGGCAGGGCAATGCAGGTTGCAATATCGTCTTTTTGCGAGGGAAGGCACCCTCCAAATTCTTCAAGCCGGCGTCCAGGCCCCCGAACGGGGAAAAGGAACCGCCCCCCGGCCGGGCCGGGAGGCGGCAGAGATCAGTTGGTCAGCGCCATCGCGGCCGTGGTGCCGCTGCCGGAGACGAGCGCGCTGCCCGTCTCGTAGGCGCCACGATCCGGCCCCTTGCCCGCCGGGCGCTTGTAGTTGCGCAGGTCGACCGGCGGAGCAAAGCTTGCATTGCCGGTATCGACAAAGCCGCTATCGGCTTTGGGTCGGTAGTCGAACGTCGTCACATCCGCTAGAACCTTCGACGGGGTAACGATGACGGAATTATCCGCAACAACTTTGTTGCTTTGGGAGATTCCTATCGAAACCTTCATGGCGATGTTATTCACTACAGTTACATCCGTCGACGGCGCCCCATCTTTCCTATTGGCGACTCGGATCCATGGGTAGGTTTGCTTTTCACCCTTACCGTTGACGACAGTGTTATTGATGATTTCTACACCCCGCCCACCAACGACTGTGATCCCATGATAGGCAGTAGTAGAGACTACGTTGTTGATGATGGTGATGTTATCATACCAGCCATCGAAGAAGCCGATTCCTTGCAGTCGGCATCGGTTCGGGCTGACGATCGGATTTGACCATTCGAGGATGGCATTACCTTCTATCAGCATGTTCTTCACGGGCTCACCACCCTGCGACCAAGACTGCATCCCGTCCGGATGGTTGTCATTGATCCGGACGCAGTCGGTGATGAGGTTGCCACGGACGATGCTATTGTCGCCTAGAATCCGGATCGCATCCATAGAGAAGCCGCGAATTTGGTTGTTCTCAAGGACATCACCGTCTTCCAGAAGCACGACCGCATAACCCAAACCGGTAAAGGACGAATTGCGGATTGTGACATTCGAACCGAAGCGGGTCTGGACGCCCTTGATGTTCCTGTTGGCCCAGGTGGCGGAATCCCAGTTGGGATAGTTGGCGGCATCCTCGGCGCTTCTGACATCCATGCCGTCGATGATGATCTGGGAAGACCCGCTCACGCTGATCCTGGTCGCTCCGGCCGTATCGGGATTGCTTGGCCACAGGCTCAGGTTCTGGATGACAAGGTTCTGGCTGCCGTCCGTGACACGGATCCATTCGAGCCGGGCCTTCTTGCCGTTCTGCGAGCGGATGGTGATCGGCGTGGCGGGCGCCTTGCCAGAGATCTCCCAGCCGTCGTAATCCCCATCCTTCAGCAGGATGGTGTCGCCGGCCTTGGCCTTGGACATGGCCGCATCCGGGGTGGTGAAGGGGCAACTCTGGGTGCCGGTCGGCGAGGCGCAGGGCGTCGCGTCGCGCGGCGCGACATAATAGGTGGCGGCGAGGGTGGGTGCGCTTGCCGACAGGACCAGCCCGGTCGCAAGTAGGTAGGGACGAAGGCGCATCAAAAAACTCCTAGGACAGCGGAACCCGCACCAGCCGCGGGATTGTTTCCGCCCCACGACACCAACCTTGCAAGGCCAGCGCGTGGCAGGTTTGCGACATTTCGGGGGCCACGGCCTCTTGCGTGAACCAGTTTCCGTCTCGGCCAAAAGCTGTCGCCAATCTAGCATCGATTCGCGCCCGCCAACACCCGAAGTCAGCTGTCTTAACAGCGGGTTGATTAAGATCATCTCACCATTGCGGACAAAAAAACCCCCGCTCCGCAATTGCTGCGGAACTGGAAACAATTATTCGTGATTTGCGGTCTGACATTGCCGCTTCGGGCCCCGCGCCACAGTTCCGCCCTGGAATGTTTACGGGATTTTCATTGCGATTCCGGCTAAAGAAGTGTTAAGTCGAAAACCGATGCGGCGCCCTTCCATGATCCAGGACCAACGCAATTCCCTTAAGCGGCATCGCTTGCAATCTTCTGATTACACAAGAATTTTCTCGAACGAGTGCGAGACAGTTGAATGACGGCTCATTATCCTGACCTTGTCGAGCAGGTGCAGTCGGTTCGTGTTGCGGGCCTGACGACGCATTCCGGCACACGACATGGGATTTATCGCCGCGCCTTCAAACGCGGCTTCGATGTTCTGGCTGTTCTGGCCACCTCCTTCATCACCCTCCCCCTGATCCTGCTGATGGCCGCCGGCGTTGCGCTGGACGGTCATTCGCCCTTCTACGCGCAGAAGCGCGTGGGTCGGGGCGGACGCGTCTTTACTATGTGGAAGCTGCGCAGCATGGTGCCCGGCGCCGATGCCAAGCTTGAGGCGCATCTGGCCGCCGACCCGGCCGCCCGCGCCGAATGGGATCACAGCCAGAAGCTCAAGAGGGACCCGCGCATCACCCGGATCGGCCGGATCATGCGCAAATGCTCGGCCGATGAACTGCCGCAGCTCTGGAACGTGTTGAGGGGCGACATGAGCCTCGTCGGTCCGCGCCCGATGCTGCCTGAACAGGCGCCGCTCTATCCGGGACAGGCCTATTACGCCCTGCGTCCGGGCATTACCGGCATCTGGCAGGTTTCGGCGCGCAACGAGTCCTCCTTTGCGGACCGGGCGCGGTTCGACGCCACCTATGACCGCAAGCTGTCGCTCGCGACCGATCTCGGCCTCCTCTTCGCCACCGTCCGGGTGGTGCTGCGCGGAACCGGCCACTAACGCGTGATGGGCCGCAGGGGACGGAGCTGTTGCTCCGGCGGCCTGTCCTGCGCATGATGTGCGTGACCTCCTTCAAGGAAGAGTATTCCCCTTTGCGTCCCCTCCCCTTCCTCAAACCGCTTCTTCTCGTTTCCCTTCTTGCCCTTTCCGCCTGCGACAGCGCCGAGGAACGGGCCGAGAAATATTACCAGTCGGGCATGGCGCTCCTCGAGGCCGGCGATGTCGACCGTGCCCTGGTCGAGTTCCGCAACGTCTTCAAGCTGAACGGCCAGCACAAGGAGGCGCGGCTTGCCTATGCCCGCATCCAGCGCGAGCGGGGGCAACTGCAGGATTCCTACAGCCAGTATCTGCGGGTGATCGAGCAATATCCCGATACGCTCGAGGCCCGGCTTGCCCTGGCCGAGATGGCGGTCGAGAACGGCCAGTGGGACGAGGCCGAACGTCATGGCCGCGCCGCCGAGAAGCTCGACGCCGCCAATATCGAGACGCGCGGCATCGTCGCCGCGCTCAACTATCGCAAGGCGCTGCTCGCCAAGAACGATGCCGATGCCCAGGCCGCCGAGCAGCAGGCCCAGGCAGTTCTGGCCGAGAATCCGAAGGACCTAATCGCGCGGCGGGTGGTGATCGACTATCTGGCCAACCACAAGGACGATGCCGGCGCCCTGACGCAGATCGATGCGGCGCTGGCGATCACGCCCGACCGGCTCGATCTCAACATGCAGAAGCTCAGGCTCCTGGCGCTTGCCCAGGACCAGGCCGGGATCGGCGCGCAGCTCAAGTCGATGTATGCGGGCTTCCCCGACAACGAGGATGTCCGCAAGCTGCTGATCGCCTGGTATATCCAGCAGGGCGACAATGCCGGTGCCGAGGCCATCCTGCGCCAGCAGGCCGAGAAGAAACCCGAGGATACCGCGGGCTGGATCACGCTGGTCCAGTTTCTGCGCCAGACCTCCGGCACCGATGCGGCCAAGGCCGAGCTGAACCGGCTGATCGCCCTCAACGACGCCAACCAGCGCCTCTATCGCGCCAGCCTCGCCACGCTTGATTTCGAGGCCGGCGGCGATCAGGCCGCCGCCATCGCCGAGATGGAGACGCTCCTGAAGGATGCGCCCTCCTCCGACCAGACCCGCAACATGAAGCTGGCGCTGGCGCAGATGCTGGTGACGACCGGCAATACCGTGGGCGCGCGCGCGCGCGTGGAAGAGGTGCTGACCGACGATCCGACCAATGTCGAAGCGCTGAAGATGCGCGCGGTCTGGCTGATCGAGGATGACAAGCCGGGCGATGCGATCCTGACGCTCCGCACCGCGCTCGACCAGGCGCCGCGCGACCCCGAGATCCTGACACTGATGGGCCAGGCCCATGAACGCGACGGCAGCCGCGAACTGGCCGGCGAACGCTATGCGCTCGCGGTCGAGGTCTCGGGCGCCGGGGTGCAGGAAAGCCTGCGCTACGCCAATTTCCTGATTGTCGACGGCCGGCTCGATCCGGCGGCGGCAACGCTCGAGGATTCGCTCCGGGTCAATCCGGGCAATGTCGGCCTCCTGGTGCTTCTGGCCGATGTCCGCATGCGCCAGAACGACTGGCCGCGGGCCTCGACCCTGATCGGCCAGCTTCGCGCGATCGGCACACCCGAGGCGACGAGGGCCGCCGACAATCTCGAGGCCGGGCTGATGCTGCGCCAGGAAAAGACCGACGAGACGATCGGCTTCCTGCAGGGGCTGATCGACAGCGGCAAGGCCGACACCGCCGCGGTCGCGACCATCGTCCAGACCAAGGTGCGCGCCGGGGATCTTCAGGCGGCGCGCGATTATCTCGACCAGCAACTCGCGAAGACACCAGACGATCCGCAGCTCCAGCTACTGAATGCCGGGCTCCTCGTGCTCGAAAACAAACCAGACGACGCCATTGCCGCCTATCAGGCCCTGATCACGAAATATCCGCAAGCCGATCAGCCGGTGCGCGGCCTCTATGCGCTGCTGATGTGGCAGGGCAAGACCGACGAGGCTTCGGCTGTGCTCGCCAGCGCGCTTGCCGCCAATCCGGACTCGGCCACGCTTCAGGTGATGAAGGCGGGCGAGCTGGAAAAGGCCAATGACATCCCCGGCGCGATCGCGATCTACGAAGCGCTCTATGCCAAGGATTCCAGCAACACCGTGCTCGCCAACAACCTGGCCAGCCTGATCGCCTCCTACAATGACGATCCGCAAAGCCTCGAGCGCGCCTATGCCATCGCCCGGCGCCTGCGTGGCGTGCAGGTTCCGGCCTTCCAGGACACCTATGGCTGGATCGCCTATCGCCGCGGTGATTACGAAGAGGCGCTCGGCAGTCTCGAACCCGCCGCCAAGGGCCTGCCACAGGACGCGCTGACCCAGTATCACCTCGGCATGGCCTATCTCGCGATGAAGCGGCCTGACGATGCGAAGCGCCAGTTCGAACGGGCGCTCCAGCTCGCCGGCAACAACCCGCAGCCGCAATTCGCCGATGCCAAGGCGCAACTGGAAAAACTGTCCTCGGGCGCGGCGACCCAGGGTGGGTCGGGGTCGACCAGCCCCTGACGGCCCTTCCTGTCAGTCGGGCAGCCCGCGCTGCCCGGCGAGTTTCTTCAGGATCACCCGGCCCAGGTCGCGGGCATTGCCCTCCTGCCCCAGCCAGCGTTTGAGCCGCGGCCAGTCGCGCTTGCGCAGGGTGGTCCAGCCGTAGATGCGGTTCTGCCGCAGCGCCTGCGCCTGCCGCCTGGCCAGCAGGTCTTCGATCTCGGGCGTCAGTTCCCCGGCTGCCCGCAACTCTTCGGCCAGGCCCGCATTCTGCCGGGCAATGGCGCGATAATCGACATGGGTGACGCTGCCCGGTGAATAGGCGCCGCTGATCGCGCCGATCCGGGTCGAGAAGATGTAATGCGCCTCGCGCAGCAGGCCGAAGGCAATGCCCCGGCGCAGAAGCTCGACATAAAGCCGGTGATCCTCGCCATGACGGATGCCCTCGGGATAGCGCAGCAGCCCGCGCTCGGCGAGCGAGCGGTGATAGACCGGCTTCATCAGCCCGAGGTCGAGTCCTGTCTCGGGATCGGGGCGCAGGAGATCGCTCAAGGCAAGGCGCGACACGCTGCCCGAGGCGGGCAGTTGCTCGGGCGCCGCCTGATTTGCGGCAAGGTCGAACATCACCGGCAGATCGGACAGCGCCTCGAACCCCTCGGTTTCCGCCACTGCGATCATCCGGGCCAGCCGGCCGGGCGCGAAGGCATCATCGGCATCGAGCACCGCGATCCAGGTCCCTTGCGCCGCCGCGATCCCGGCATTGCGCGACCACGCCGGCCCTGAATTGTGCGCGTTGCGCAGCACACGGATCTGCGGATGGGCCTGTGCCAGCGTTTCCGCCACCGCCACCGTGCCATCCGTCGAGCAATCGTCGACGATCAGGACCTCGACCGGACCAACCCCCTGCCTCGCCAGCGCCGAGTCCACGGCGCGCGCAAGGAAAGGCGCGGCATTCCAGGCGGCGATGACGACTGAAACCTGCGGGCGTTCCGTCATGCCACACTTTTTCCGATCACCGCGAGGATCTCCGCCTCAAGCTCCGCTGCCATCCGGGCGGTATCGAAGCGCGAAGCCAGCCGACGTGCCCCCTCGCCCAGACGCGCCCGCTCGGCCGGATCGGCCGCGAGCCGCCGCATCAGCGCCGCCTGAGCCGCGACATCGCCTTCGGGAAAAAGGAAGCCGTTCACCCCCTCCTCGATCTGGTCGACGAGCCCGCCCGAGGCGCTGGCGAGCAGCGGCAGGCCCGCCGCGCCCGCCTCGGTCAGCGTCACGCCGAACCCCTCGACCCAGCCCCCCACCTCGCGCGAATGCTGGAGATAGACCTGCGCCGCCGAAAGTTCCCTGGCGATCGCTTCCGGATCAAGCCGTCCGGTCAGGCGGATGCGATCTGCATGGGGGCTGGCGGCGGCCGCAGCGGCAATAGAGTCATACTCCGGCCCGAAGCCGATCAGGACCAGTTCCGCCTGCGGGAATTCCCCGGCGATCGTCTCGAAGGCGGCCAGGCTTTCGCGCATCCCCTTCTCGGCCGACATCCGCCCGACCGAGATGAAGCGCAAGGGCCCTCCCGTCGCCTGCACCGGCATCGGGCCGGCGGCGAAAAGCTCGAGCGGCGCGCCGCAGGGAATGACCCGGGTCCGCGCCGGCAGCCCGAGCGGGCGCAGCCGCTCGACCTGATGGCGTCCGACCGCGATCAGCGCCTGCGATCGCGCCAGCACCTGGACCAGCGCCTTCCGGTAGGCGGGCGAGGCCAGCAGCGCCGAGACATCCCGCCCATGCACATGCAGGATCAGCGGCATCCCCGGCGGCAGAGCCGGCGCCACGGCCATTGCCGTCCAGGCGAAATGGCAGAGCACCGCCTGCACGCCCGCCGCCTCGATCGCGCCCCTCGTCATCCGGATCTGCGCCGCCGATGGGCGCTCGGCCCGGGCGAGGCCCAGTTTACGCATGATCCTTTGCAAAAGGCTTTTCTCGGACCCCGGCTGGCCGGGGATCATCCGTGTCTCGATCCCCTCCGGCGCCTGCCAGCCTGGCTCGGCCCGCCAGCCCATCAACACCGGCGTGACCTGGCGGAAGGCCTGCGCCTGCCGGGCGATCCAGACCTCCGACGGTATCCCGAGGATCGGCGCGATCACCGCGACGCGGGGATGGGACGGCTTCATCCCTCAGGTTCCGGTCATCCGACGGAAGGTCTCGTTGCCGGCGCGGAGCTCCTCATAGGTGCCCTGCGCCACGAGGCGGCCATGTTCGAGCAGGAAGATCACGTCACAATTCTTCACCGTGGTCAGGCGGTGCGCGATCATGATGACCGTCTTGGCATGGCGCAGGTTGTGCACCGCCTCCATCACCGCCTGCTCGGTCAGGTTGTCGAGCGCCGAGGTCGCCTCGTCGAGGATCAGCACATCGGGGTTGCGATAAAGCGCCCGGGCGATGCCGATGCGCTGACGCTGACCGCCCGACAGGCGCACGCCGCGCTCGCCGACATGGGTGTCATAGCCATGCGGCAGATCCGACATGATGAAGTCATGCAGGTTGGCAATGCGGGCGGCCTGTTCGATCGCGGCGCGGTCCCATTTCTCCGGCGGCTCGCCGAAGGCGATATTGGCCGCGACACTGTCATCGACGAGGAAGATCTGCTGCGGGACATAGCCCAGCACATCCTGCCATCGGCGCATGTTCTGCGCCGTCAGCACCGTGCCATCGATCATGACCTCGCCCGATTGCGGGGTCAGCAGCCCCAGCATGATGTCGACCGCCGTCGTCTTGCCCGCGCCCGTTCCGCCGACGATGCCGACGGTGGTATTGGCCGCGATGGTCAGCGACAGCCCGTCCAGCGTCGTCTTTTCCGTCGCCGGATAATTGAACCGGATGTCCTGCAGCTCCAGCCGATCGCGCAGGTGGATCCGCGGACCCTTCATTGGGGTGGTTGCCGGTGTGCCAAGCGCCATGACCTGCATGTATTCTTGGTGCACCGAGTCGAGTGTCGGCGCGCCCGACCGCATGCCGGTCAGCGAATAATAGAGAAGTTGCGCCGCCGGGAACATACGCAGCGCCGCGAAGGCAAAGACCCCAAGGGTAGGCAGGATGCTGGAGAGCGATCCGTCCCCGGTGATCAGCAGGATCAGGATCAGAAGAAGGATACTGCCGAAGGCGATCGTCTCGAGAAGGTAGCGCGGCATTTCGCCTATCACGTTGGTGACGCTGCCAATCCGGGCAATCTCATAGGAGGGTTCCTGGAAGCGTTTGAGCGACCGCTCCTCGAGGCCGAGCAGCTTGATGTCCTTGGTCGCCCCGAAGATCTCGTGAGTGATCTTATATTTCGCCTTGTTGGCCGCGAGTCGCACTTGGCCGAGCCGCAGTAATCTGCGGCGGAAGCCGAAAAAGATCAGCGCATAGGACCCAAGGCAGATCAGGATCGCGCTGCCGGCCACCACCGGGTTGACTAAGAAGAGCAGCGTGGCGAGGAAGATCAGGGTGATCGCCTGGGCGATGATCCGCATGGCGGGGATCAACGAGCCCGCGACTACGGTGTTGACCTCGTTCAGGATTGACCGCGACAGCTGCGCGCTGTGTCTCGACAGGAACCAGGCATAGGGCTGGCGCAGATAGCCGGCCAGCAGTCGGCCGCTGATCGAATAGTTGCGCATTTGCGAGAAACGCGATGTAGCAATCAGAGTCGCGGCCTTCACAATAAGGCTGAAGGCCAGCATCCCGAAGACGATGCAGCCGAGCACGATCAGGAACTGCTTCACATCCGCCATGCCCAGCCAGTGATAGAGCGCGGCGATCCGGGTGTTCTTCTCAATCATCTCGGGATTGGCGACCACCGCCAGGAACGGCATGATCGAGGCCACGCCGATCGTGTCGACCAGCGCCATCAGGATGATGAGCGCCAGAAGCAGGTAGAAGCGCCGCCGCTCATGGGCGTTCAGCAGGTCGAACAGTTTTCGGTATGTGGCTAGCATCTGACTTCTTGGTGTGGACGGGCACCGCGGGGACGGCATCCCTTCTCGAAAGGCATCTTGGCATAGTCATGGCAAGCCCATGATGACGAGTGCGAGATCGGTCCGTGACGCATGAATGTCACCCTTTCCCGCCCTCGCGGCGGTGCACATGGGCAAAACGGCTTTGCGGCAGGTCGCGCCCGCCGCCGCGTTCGGCCGCGACGGGCTGGGCCGGCGCCCGGCCGGCTGCGGCTGGGGTCCCCTGCTGCAGCCGGCTCATGGCCTGGGCGCGGCGGCGCATATCCAGGCCTGTTTCCGCTTCGGCCTCGCCTTCGGGCGGGTTGTCTGCCCCGGCGCTGCACAGCCAGAGCCCCGCCCCGAAATAGAACATCACATAGGACCCGGCCGCGCCCCAGATATGCACGGTGCTGAGCGAGAAGAGCAGCGCCGCCACCGAGATCACGTAACCGGTGCGGATAAGGTTATGCTCCTCGTCGAGCCCCTTGGTGCGGACGATAGCCCGCAGGCCGAACAAGACCCCGCATCCCAAGAATACCAGCGCCACTATACCATGACGCATCATGGTGAGTAGCCAGAAGTTGTCTACTGAACTGGTTAACCAGAATGGTCGTATCCAGTCATTCAAACCTATGCCGAAGATAGGGCTACGCCATACGTTCATCATCCCGAACTCCCAAATGCCAATCCTGGTCCAGGCCGAACCCGAGTTGAAGGTCAGGGTCGAGATCAGGATGGTGACGGGCGTCCGGTTGGATAGAGAGTCAATCGTTACATAGCAAATTACACTGAGAATGATAAAGAGCTTCCACTTCCCGCGGGTGATCTGGTCCCAGAGGATCAGGATCACCTGCAGCGCGATCGCCAGAAGCGGCCCCGAGGACAGTGACATGAAGCTCATGAAGGTGGAGAAACCCATCATCGGCAGGGCCCGGGCCAGCTTGTTCCGATAGAGATAGAAGAAGTTTGCTACCCCGAGCGCACAATACATGCCGAAATGAATTGGATGTTCGAAACCTGCCTGCACTCGTTCGAGGCCCATACGGCCATAGGCAGATCCACCCTTTCGGGCGACATCAAAGACTGTTCCCCATAAATCAGTCCAAAGGTTGATGTTGGTGTTCAACTCAACGATTGCCGAGGGAAACAGGATCAGCATCGTGATAAATAAAACCTTCAGGTAATGCCGGTAATCCGCCACGTTGCGGATCAGGGTGCGCCCCAGCAGATAGGCGCCGAAATGCTCTACGATGGTGATGCCGGACAACGCGAACCGGGAAATGCCGTGATTGTAGGTCAGGCTGACCATGATCCAGAAGGCGTAGAGCATGAAGAAGTAGTCGGCCAGCAGGAGCCGCCCCGCCCGCCCCGATACCAGCCGCACGAAAAGCGGCACGCAGAGCACCAGAAGCAGGAGGCGGGAGAAGCTAAGCGTCAATCCTCCAACATACAGGAAGACTGGAATAATGACGGTCGCAAGGAACAGGGTAACCAGCGCCGGCGCGGTCGCGGCCTCGATGCGTCCGGCGAGGCCCGGCGCAGCGGCTGGCTCTGCCCCGGCGCGTCGGGGCGAGGAAATCACTCGCGTCGTCATCAGATGTCTGTCTGCCTTGCCAAAGCCGCCTCTTCGAATCCCGGGCGATCCCTTGTAGAAATTTCTTGTTGCGGTGTTCCCCGTCTTAGCACGGCCCGTCTGCCGAATGCAGCCCCGGATGGCGAAGGACGAGGACGAGACGCCGGTCTGCCCTGAAACTCATCGCTTGAGCCACCGCAGGATCGGATCCACATCAATCCCTATGCGCTTCTGCAACCTGATCGACAGGGGGTGGCGGAAATCCTCCTTGACCTCCGTGCCGTCGAAGCGAATCCGCCCCGCCCGCAGAGGGATCCGGCGAACCGGAATGCCGGCCTGCTCAAGGGCGTATTGGACAAGCCGCTCGGCATGGAGAGGCAGGTTCCGGGTCTGGCAATATTCCAGGGCCAACCGGCCCCGCCGGCCGTAGGCTGCGATCGCCGCAGGACCAGAGGCGATCGCAAGGCGATCATTCATGGCGTGCCAGGGCTGCCACCAGGGCAACTGGACCAGCGGACCCGACACCGCCAGCGCCCGGCGCAGCGCGAAATCGAAACTGTCGTGATATCGCAGGTCCGGTCGGCAAAAGACACAAATGTCGATGCCATCGGCCAGGACCATCTCCGTGACAGCATCAAGAGAATGGAGTTGGTGCAGCAGGTTGCGCAGAGAGCGGAAGTCGTCTCTCCAGTAATCGCCGAAGGGGGCAATCTTGTCGAAACTGGCTGTTACCGATCCGGGTCCAGGCGCCTCCAGCACCAGTCTGTCGGCCTTCAGCAGCCTGTGCTCCGACGGGTCGAGCGCCCCTTTCTCTCCTGTCCTGGGGTTGTCGATCTCGGTCTGCTGAAAGAAATGCGCATAGACCCGGACATCGCCCCGCTGCTGCAGCGGGGCGAGCACATTGGCGGTGATCGAGGGCAGCGTGTAGCGCAGCGACCGGGTGATTCCGAAGAAGCAGACGGCCAGTTTCGGACGGGCCTGCGCCCCTGGCCGGCTTTGCGCCGGAAGGGGGTGTCCAGACATCCGGGCCGGATCCTCTGCCAGCGCAGGGGGCATCGGCACGAAGGCACGGGTCGACCGCGCGGTCATGACGGCCATCCCGGTCTGGCGAGAGGCCCCCGTCCCGCCTCCGGAAGCGAGGACGAAAGACGGCACCATGAGGATACGTCATCAAACGGTTTCACAGATGCACCTCTGGAGAAATCAACCTACGGATACCGTCGCACGCAGAAACACAGGTAGTGTTTCACAGCAGATTTTGACATCCATAGGGCCTGAACGTGCCGTTTCCTCCACTTACATCGGCGCATGAGCGAAGTCATGCCAGCTTCGCCCCCCATAGGGATCCCGACCTGCTGGTAGTGGGATGGCACCGGAACGACCTGGCTGCAGCCCGATGGGAGGACCGGGGCGGCGCTGCGCCTGAGGCCCCCCGGGACAGGCTGCCGCAAATCCGCCCGAATGCGATGCTCTACTCGGACCATATTGTCTTGGGCACTGTATCGCGATGTTTCTCGGAGCCGTCATATTGGGAAGTCTGGCCGGCTATCTGGTCGCCGGCAGTGCGCTTCTGCTTGGCCAGCCTCCCCTCGTCGCAGCCCTGACCCTGACTGCAGGCGGATCGATGACCACGGTGCTGGTCATGCTCGGACAGCCCAGGCATCCCTAGATCGCCCAGGAGGAGGGCAGACTGCCGCATGTGCAGCCGCACGAAGGCACAAGAAGACTCTGTTTCCGCCCCCGGCGATTGTCAGGTCTGCCCCGCGATGTATTCTGATGTCCAGACATTGAAGTTATTCAGGGTTTTCCACATTCGATGAACGACAGGCCCGCCCTTGCACGCCAGGACCTGCCGCGCCTTGCGGTCGTGATCCCCTGCTACAATTCCGCCGACTGGATCGGGCGGACGATCTCCTCCGTCCTTGACCAGGGCTATCCCGACCTCGTCCTGATCGTCGCCGATGACGGCTCGACCGATGGCTCGGTCGAGGTCGTGCGCGGCTTTGGGGAGCGGGTGATCCTGCAGACCGGCCCCAACCGCGGCGCCTGCCATGCCCGCAACCGCGGCACCGACATCGCCCGGGCGCGAGGGGCGAGCCATATCCTCTATCTCGATGCCGATGACTGGCTGGAAGGGCCGATGCTTCTGGGCGCGGCCCGGACAGCCGCGGAAACCGGTGCCGACATCGTGCTGTCGGACATGCACCTGATCCAGTATGACGGCCGCCGCGACGAACGCTTTCTCTATTCCGGCCGTGTCGAGCCTGTCGTCTTCTTCGAGGACTGGCTGCGGGGCAAGTATTTCAACCCTTCGGCCATCCTGTGGAGCCTGCCCTTCGTGGACCGGATCGGCGGATGGGACGAGACACTCGCCCGCGCCCAGGACGAGGACATCTCGCTGCGCGCCATGTTCGAGAACCCGCTCATCATGAAGAACGACCACGGCGCGGCCATCCATGCGCGAGTAAACCCCAATTCGGTGTCGCGAAACCCGTCTCACCGCGCGATGGAAAGCCGGATGCGGGTGCAACTGGCGCTCATTGATCGGGCACCGGGAACGGAAATGGAGCTGCTCATGCGGGTGATGCTTAGGCGCTACCATTATCTGATCCAGGAAGCGTTCATTGTTGGGCACCGGGATCTTGGTCACATGGGGCTGCAGGAACTGAAGCGTCTTGGCTACAGACGCAGCACTGGTCCCGTCTGGCAACGGATTGCAGGAAAAATTGTTGGCGTCGAAATCATGTCGCGGTTACGCGGCAAAGTAGTCTGATCGCCAGAAGCAAGAGACTTGACTGAGATGACGTTTAAGCTGCCCCGCATAGCCGTGGTGATCCCCTGCTACAATTCCGCCGACTGGATCGGGCGGACGATCTCCTCCGTCCTTGACCAGGGCTATCCCGACCTCGTCCTGATCGTCGCCGATGACGGCTCGACCGATGGCTCGGCCGAGGTCGTGCGCGGCTTTGGGGAGCGGGTGATCCTGCAGTCCGGCCCCAATCGCGGCGCCTGCCATGCCCGCAACCGCGGCACCAACATCGCAGCCGAGAAGGGGGCTACCTACGTTCTCTATCTCGACTCAGACGACTGGTTCGAGGGACCCATGCTCTCGGGCGCGGGCAAGGTCGCGGCCGAGACAGGCGCCGATATTGTCCTGTCCAACAACCACATCCAGCTTGAGGATGGCAAACGCATCGAGCGCTTTGCCTTCACCGGGAAGGTTATGCCCAAGGATTTCTTCGAAGGCTGGATGACGGGGCGGCATTTTGCCCCCGTCTCGGTTCTGATGAAGATCGCCTTTGTCCAGCGCACGGGTGGCTGGGACGAAAGCCTGTCACGCGCTCAGGATACGGAGTTTTTCCTGCGCTGCATGTTCTATGATCCGCTCATCATGATGAATGAGGAAGGGGCCGCTATCTACAATCTGGAGACGCCGGGCTCCGTTTCGAAGAATGTCTCTCCGCGCTCGACAGATGCCCGGATTCGCGTTTTGACAAACCTGCTGCAGAGAATGCCCGGAACGGATTTTGAGCCGCTTATGCCGCTTCTGCAGAACCGCCTTTACAAGATCAGCCGCGAGGCATTCCGGATGAAGCAGATTGAGCAGGGGCGCAAGGGTGTGCAGGCACTGCGGGATCTGGGCTTCCGGAAGCATCTGGGATCCAGGGGCCACAGGGTGGTCGCCAACCTGATCGGCCTTGAGGCCAAGGTCCGGCTTTGGGGAAACTGAGCCCGTGAGCGACTTGCCAAACAAGAATGGACTTAGGCTTTCGATCGTCATTCCCTGCTACAATGCAGCCGAATGGATTGAACGCACGATCAGCAGCGCCCTCGGAGCGGGATGCAGCGATCTGATCCTGGTCGTGGTCGACGATGGCTCGACGGATAACTCCATTGAGATCGTGCGTCACTTCGGGGACCGTGTCCTGCTCAAGACTGGCCCGAACCAAGGTGCCTGTCACGCACGTAACGAAGGCATGGCGCTCGCCCGTGCGGCAGGGGCAACCCATGTCCTCTTTCTGGATGCGGACGACTATCTCGAAGGCAACGTGCTGGCCGGGGCGGCTGATGTCGCAGCAAGAAGCGGAGCTGATCTCGTTCTGTGCAACATGCATGTAGAGCATATGGATGGTCATCGCGAGGAACGATCTACCTACTCAGGACGGGTAGAGCCCGAGACCTTCTTTGTCGGATGGTTGAACGGTGACTACTTCAACCCATCCTCCATTCTGTGGCGGATCGAGTTTGTCGAGAGCATTGGAGGCTGGGACGAAACCCTAGCCCGCGCCCAGGATCTGGACATCACCCTCCGCGCGATGTTCCACCGCCCGGTGATCATGAAGAATGATATCGGTGCTGCAGTCTACGCCAATGTCAACACCGCCTCGATCTCGCGCAGCGCCTCCCGCAAAGCCACAGAAAGCCGGATGAAGGTCATTCTTGGCCTGATCGAGGGAGCTAAGGGGACCTCCTTCGAAGCGTTCATCCCGCTGCTTGTCAGCAAGCTATATACGATCACCCGAACGGCCTTTCAGACCAAGCAGATCGATCTGGGGCGCCGCGGCGTTGCAGCGATGCATAGCCTCGGATTCCGCGACAACCCTGGATCACGCATGCATCGCGTTGTCTCGAACCTCATTGGGCTTGAGGCCAAGGTCCGACTCTGGGGAAACTGAGACAGGCCCACCGGCCCTAGGACAGACTGTTTCTGCATCCTATACGACTTTTTTGCTACCTTGTCGGTGTAGCGAGTATCCATGGATGAACGAATGAATCAGCGCGCCTCCAGGACAATGGCCGGGAAAAGTGCTCCTCCGCCCGGACTTGTATTGACCTGTCTGACCGACGATCCCGCGCTGGCAGCCATGGCCGCTGCGGCGGGGGTGGAGCGGATTGGCCCCGATCTTGAGAAGATCGGCAAGGCTGAGCGCCAGCCCAACCTTGGCACCCGCCTGTCCTGGCATTCGATCAATTGCCTGCCCGCGCTGATCAGTGCGGTGAAACCCGCCGCACTCTTTGTCCGGATCAATCCGATCCATTCCGGCTCGGAGGCAGAGATAGAGACAGTTTTGACCCAGGGCACCTCGGTGGTGATGCTGCCCTATTTCCATAGCCTGAAAGAGGTGGAGCGCTTTGTGGCGCTTGTCGGTGGGCGCGCGCGGACGGTGGCGCTGGTCGAGACGGCGGCGGCGGCCTTTCTCATCGACCGCATCGCCGCGATCGACGGGCTGGACGAGATCCATGTCGGCCTGACCGACATGATGATCTCCAGCCGGGTCGGAAGCCGCTATGTCATCATGACCTCCGAGATGATGTCGGCCATCGCCGCCGCCGTCCGCAGCAGCGGCAAGCCCTTCCATCTGGCCGGGGTGGCCCGGATCGACGATGCCACGATGCCGATGCCGTCGGACCTGACGCTGGCGCGCTTTGCCCAGCTTGGGGTCGAAGGCGCGCTCCTGACCCGCGCCTTCCTCAACGGGCTGACCACGGTCGACCTGCTTGCCGGGGCGGTGCAGGCCCTGCGCGATCGCTACACCTACTGGTCGGACTGCGCCCCGCCCCTGCGGGAGGAGGCGGCCGCACAGCTCAGGGATCTGGTGGATTTGCGGGTTGCCGCCGGCATCCCCCTGCCCTGAAAGACAGCCGAGGAAGGAACAGGCCCCCACCATGCAGGATATCGAGCTTTCCCTCGTCATGATCACCTACGAGCAGGAAGGCTTCGTCCGCGACGCGGTGCGAAGCCTGCTGGCGCAGGACTGTGCGCCGGCCGAAATCCTGATCTCGGATGACTGTTCGCCTGACCGCACCTTCGAGATCCTGCAGGAGGAATGCGCGGCCTATTCCGGGCCGCACCGCGTCACGCTGAGCCGCAACGAGACGAACAGGGGGTCGGGCAACCTGATGCTGACGGCCGCCCGCGCCCGAGGCCGCCACACGGTCATGTTCCACGGCGACGACCTGTCCGAACCGCAGCGGGCGCGGCGCCTGCTCGAGGTCTTCCGCGAGACGGGGGCCGACCTGGTCTCGAGCAACGGGTTTATCATCGACGAGGCGGGCCGCCGTCATGGCCTGCTGCTGGAGGACGAGCCTTCCGGCTGGGTGACGCCCGACCGGGTGATCGCCGGCTTCACCCGCCGCCATCTGGGCGCGACGCAGGCCTGGACGCGGGGGCTCTTCGCCGCGTTCCCCGCCTGGACCCCCGAGCAGTTCTGGGGCTCGTCCGACCTGCACCTGCCCTTCCGCGCCGGGCTTCTGGGCGGGGCCTATTACCTGGCCGAACCGCTGATGTCCTGGCGCCAGCACAGCCGCAACCTGAGCAAGGAAGTGCAGGACCGGACCCGGACGCCCGACATCGCCAACGAAACCTCGGCCGCCCATGCCATCGCGATCCGGCTCCGGATGCAGGAAGACCTGTCGGAGTTCCGCGCCCGTCATCCCGAACGGACGGACCTCGATCCGATCGCCGAGCGCCTGCGGGACGATCTCGAGCGCCGGCTCCGGCAGTGGGCGCAGGTGCGCTCCCGGCTCCATAATGGCGGCTATCGCAAGGTCTGGGTGACACGGGCCGAGCTTCTGGCGCGGGAGGGCCATGGGGAGTTGCACCGGATGCCCGGGAAGTCCACGGCAAAGAGCTTCTCGGCCCGCCAGCGCCTAGCCCGCTACCTGCGACGGATGGCCGAGGCGCTGTCCTGATCCCACAGCGTTTCGCGCGCGAAACGTCAGGGCGCGTCCTTGCCCCCTGCCCTCGCCTTCACATAGCCGAGGAAGGCCTTCTCGGCCGATCTGAGCCTGGGCCGCCCCGTCGCCGCCCAGTAGCCGCGCCAGTCGGCCTCGAGCGCGTAGACGTCCCAGCCGGGCGCCAGGCGGCGGGCCTCGTCCAGCGCGTCGACTGAGAGTGGCGGCAGCTGCGGGCCGGCCTCCGGACCCTCGATCACCGCATGGCGATTGCTGAAGCGGATCATGTCGCCCGGCTCTTCGGCGATCGCATAGTCCGGCAGATGATCCTCGGCGATCATCTCGCGGAGCATGGCGCGGAACACCCGGCGGGGGCTGGCCGAGCCCGACTTCTTCAGCAGCGTGTCGACCGAGACGCGCCAGCTCTCCTGCCGGCCGCAATGCTTGCGGGCGAGTTCATAGATCCGCCGCTCCAAGGGCTTCCTCAGGCGGAAATAGTCTCTGGAAAGCGTCAGGACCGAGCTTGACAGCACCGCGCGGAAGAGCCAGTCCGACAGCGTCACGGCGACCGAGATCATCCGCCCGCCGCGGGTCTTGCGCACGATCTCCCAGGCCTCGATCAGGCCGAAACCGCGGGTGACCTCGACGCCCCCCGTCGCAAGGTTCGTGGTGATGCGCGTGCCCGCCAGCCGCTCGAAGCTTTCCCGAAGCCGCCGGTAGGCGTCGCCAGAGGTCTCGCGATTGGTGGCGACCAGCAGGTCATGGGCGCGCAGCGTCACCGTCCGGCTGACCTGTCGCCCGGCATTCAGCGCCGCCATCAACTGGCTGATGCAATAGATCAGGATGTCCTTGTCATGGATCGTCGCGAGGCCCTTGACCGAGGGCGTCACCGTGATCTCGACCCCGTTATGGGCATAGGCCAGCACCCGCAGGTCGGGCCGGGTAGCGAGCGAGAAGACGGGGTGTTCCATCGTCGCCATATCGTCCTTCGGCAGCGCATCGAGGATGTCGCAGACGAAGAAATCGCCCGTCGGATGACGGTCGGGCAGCAGCCCGGATATGCGCATCAGGGGGCCGCCGCCCCCGCCTGCCACCGCTGTGGTCATCGCCTTGCCTGTTCTCTTGCGGCACCTCTGACGGGCGCCTGCGGTTCACTGCCCGATCCCGCGATCGTCCCGTTCTCGTGTTTGCCCAAGGCCAAACCGGCGGGATTCGTTTCGTGGTTTCGATGACACCCACGGTAAGGTTATCCACAGCCCCGGTCCAGCATAGCTTTCGGGGGATCGGAGTCACCGGAGCGGGGGTTCAGAGTCGCCCTATCGTGGGTTCAGAGTCACCCGGACTTGATGAGAGCAGAAATGCCCGAAGAGTTCCAAGACGTTACCCGAAAGGGATCAGGCTTTAACAGATTCAATAACCCATCAATAACAGACAAAAAAATGCGCGACGTCCCGGATGACCACCGGCCAACCCGGTGGAAACCACAGGAATTGCTGAGAAAATAAGGGTTTTGTGCAGGCTTTTCTTCCATGTGACATGTTTTGTGGTAGATTGCCAAAAACAACGCACATGAGGCAATTTTCATGGCAAGGGACGCGGAAGAGCAGCCGCCCTATTTCAACATCTCGCCCGAAGCGGCGCTCTCCGAACTCGGGGCGCCGACGGCGACATCGGACTTTGCGGCGCTGGCCGATGCCTGTGCCCGCGGTCGCGCCGATCTTGCCAGCCGCGGGCTTGGCGAGGAAGGGCGAAAAACGCTGCGCCTGTTCTCGACCTGGGAAATCACCCGCTACCTGATCCCGGTGGCGCCCGCCCATTTCCGCCGGGTGCTGAAGCAGAACCCCGACCTGCCGCAGGGCATGAGCGAAACCGAAAGCGGCGCGAAGTGGTTCACCCTGGATGAGGTGCTGCGGCTGCGCGCCCATTTTGCCGCCGAAGGCTCGCGCGCCAAGGAATACCTGCCCTGGCGGCCGAAGGACCTGCCGGCCAAGATCGTGGCGGTTGCGAACTTCAAGGGCGGCGTCGGCAAGACCTCGACCTGCGCGCATCTGGCCATGTCGGCGGCGCTCGACGGCTACAAGGTGCTGGTGATCGACCTGGACTCTCAAGGCTCGATGACCTCGATCTTCGGCGGCAAGGTCGCCGATGAATGGGGCACGGTCTTTCCGCTGATCGCCCGCCACTATGCCACGCATCTGCGCACCGAGAACCAGCGCCGCCTTGACCGCAACGAGACCCCCCTGCCGCTGGACGACACGCTGAGCGAGGCGCTGAAGGTCAAGGCCGATGCCCTGATCCAGAAGACCCACTGGCCGAACATTGACCTGATCGGGGCGCAGCTGAACCTCTACTGGGCCGAGTTCCAGATCCCGGTCTGGCGGATGGCGGCGCGCGGCTGGAAGCTCTGGGATGCGCTGTCGGACATCCTTGCCGATGACGGGCTCCTGGACAGCTACGACATCGTCTTCCTCGATACGCCCCCGGCGCTCGGCTACCTGACGATCAACGGCCTCGCGGCCTCGGACATCCTTCTGGTCCCGGTCGGCGCCTCGTTCCTCGAGTTCGACTCGACGGGCCGCTTCTTCGACATGCTCCACGCCACCTTCTCCTCGATCGAGGAGGGCGAGAACCTCGCCGCCCGGGCGCTCGGGCGCGAGGAGCTGGCTTTCGAATGGGATGCGGTGCGCGCGGTCATCACCCGCTATGACGCGGGCCAGCAGGCGGAACTGGCGGGGCTGATGCAGGCCTATCTCGGCCGGGCGCTCACCCCGTTCCGGCAGGATTTCACCGCGCTCATCGGTCAGGCCGGCGAAAGGATCTCGGGCATCTATGAAGCCGATTACCGCGACTTCAACCGGGAGACCTACATGCGCGGCCGCGAAACCTTCGACGAGACCTATGCCGCCTTCAAGAAGCTCCTGCTCGGCTGCTGGCGGCGCGACGAGCTGAAGGCGGAAGGAAAGCTTCTGTGACCGTCGCGAAACAGGCTCTGTTCCAGCCCTTTTCCCCATTCCGCACCGGGAGGTCCCCATGGCCAAGCGCAAACGCCTGACCCCACCGCAGGAAACCTACCTTTCCGCCGGATTAGAGACGAAATCCCTGGGCTCGCCCTTTTCGATGCGGCTCTCGCCCAGCCCGCCCCTCTCGGCCGCGCCGATCGCCCATGTCGCCGCCGAGGCGGCGGCGCTCAACGCCGCGCGCGAGATCGCCGACGAGCTGGAGGCGGCGCGGGCCGAGGGGCGGATGGTGCTAAGCCTGCCGCTCGGGGCCATCGAGGCCGATCACCTCGTCCGCGACCGGCTGGTGCAGGATGACGAGGACATGGCGGCGCTGATCGAGTCGCTCCGCGCCCGCGGCCAGCAGGTGCCGATCGAGGTCGTCGATCTCGGACAGGGCCGCTATGGCCTGATCTCGGGCTGGCGGCGGCTGGCGGCGCTGCGCCACCTTCATGGGGAAACCGGCGAGGCGCGCTTTGCCGCCATCCAGGCCCTGCTCCGCCGCCCCGAAAGCTCCTCCGAGGCCTATCTGGCCATGGTCGAGGAAAACGAGATCCGCGCCAATCTCGGCCATTACGAACGCGCCCGCATCGCCGCCCGTGCCGCCGAGATGGGGGTCTATCCGGACGTGCAGACGGCGCTGCGCCACCTGTTCCAATCGGCCAGCCGCGCCAAGAGGTCGAAGATCGGCAGCTTCGTGACCGTCTACCGTGCCTTGGACCCGGTCCTGCGTTTCCCTGCCGCGATCCCCGAGCGGCTGGGGCTGGCGCTTGCGCAGGCGCTCGAGGCGGATGAGACCCTAACATCGCGGATTCAGGCCCTTCTGACGCAGGCCGAGGCCACGACCCCCGCCGAAGAGCAGGGCCTTCTCACCCGCGCCCTGCGCCCCGATGCGCCGCCTTCGGAAACTGGTCCGCGCCAGATCGCACCCGGCCTCTGGCTGCAGCTTGCCGGCTCGCCCAGGAACCGCAGGCTGACGCTTTCGGGTCCGAAGCTCGACGAGGCCCTGCAGGCCCGGCTGGAGGACTGGCTGAAGTCGCAAGGCTGAGCGTTTCGCGCGCGAAACAGGCGTGTCCCTGCCACAGCTTCGGGCAAAGCGCGTGCCGGATCGCTCCTGTCACCGGTTTGTCGGGCTTTTCGCCTTTTCTTCGCCGCAGTCGGCTGGTCAATTCGCCCTGTCCGATTTGACCAGCCGAATTGCCGCCGAAGCCCCGAGTGTCCCGATGCCTGCCTCCCCTGCCCCGACCAAACGCCGCGTCCTGATCGTGGTGGAGAACCTGCCGGTGCCGCTCGATCGCCGGGTCTGGCTCGAGGCGACGACCCTGACCGCCCATGGCTACCATGTGAGCGTCATTTGCCCCACGGGTCGCGGCTGGGACAAGCTCTATGAGGAAATCGAGGGCGTCCATATCTACCGCTATCCCGAGCCGCTCGAGGCGCATTCCGGTGCGGTGGCCTATGCGCGGGAATACGGCGCCGCCCTTTGGCACATGTTCCGCCTGGCGAAGAAGGTGCGGCGCGAGCAGGGTTTCGACGTTATCCACGGCTGCAACCCGCCCGACCTGATCTTCCTTCTCGGCCTGCGCTACCGCCTGTCGGGCGTGCGCTACCTCTTCGACCATCACGACGTGAGCCCCGAACTGTTCGAGGCGAAGTTCGGCAAGAAGGGGCTCCTCTACACCGTCATGCTGCTTTGGGAGCGGATGACCTTCGCCACGGCTTCGGTCTCGATCGCCACCAATGAAAGCTTTCGCGACATCGCCATCCGCCGCGGCCACATGGATCCGCAGGATGTCTTCGTCGTCCGCTCCGCCCCGCGGATCGAGAAGTTCGAGCTGCGCCCACCGGTGCCCGAGCTGAAGAAGGGCGCAAAGACCCTGATCGGCTATGTAGGTGTCATCGGCCAGCAGGAGGGGATGGACCTTCTGGTCGAGGCCGCAGACCACCTGATCCGCCAGATGGGCTACAGGGACGTGCATTTCGCCATCGTCGGTTTCGGGCCGCACTTGCCCGAGGTCGAGAAGGACGTGGCGAGCCGCGGTCTGGGCGACTTCTTCACCTTCACCGGTCCGCTTTATGGCGAGGATCTGCTGCGCGTGCTCAACACCGCCGATATCGGCGTGGCGCCCGATCCGAAGAACGCGATGAACGACATCTCCACCATGAACAAGATCATGGAATACATGACGCTCGAGAAGCCGTCGGTGCAGTTCGACCTGAAGGAAGGCCGCACCTCGGCCGGCGATGCCTCGGTCTATGCCCGGGCCAATGACCCGAAGGATTTCGCGGCGAAACTCGCCTGGCTGATCGATCATCCGGACGAGGGGCGGTGCATGGGGCAGGAGGGGCGCAAACGCGTGTTGCAGAGCCTGTCCTGGGACAGTTCGGTGCCGCATCTGCTGGCGGCCTATGACCGGATATTTGGCCGGATCGCCCGTTCGGGCTAAGCTCGCTGCAGGCCCCGCGACGGATTGGCGGATCGGCCCGTGATGGTTTGCTGGCAGGAGAGCATCGTGACGCTCGAGGAATTCGCCGCCGAGGTTTCCCGCGATCCGCCCAATGTCTACACGGTCGAACGGGGCAGCCATGCCGACGGCTTTGCTGCCGCCTGCCGTGATCTGGGCCTCGAGATGCGGCGGCCCGATCCGAAGGAAACCGGGTTCTACCGCCGCGGCCGACTGATCGGCGAGATGCGGGGCATGGTCCCGGACCTGACCAGCGATGCGGCGGTAGCGATCTGCAAAGACAAGACCCGCACGCTGGACCTTCTGAAGGCTGCCGGGGTGCCGACCCCTCAATCCCGGTATTTCCCGCCCGAGACCGGCTATGACGACGCCCTGCGCCACTGGGCGGACGGGCAGGGCGACCGCCTCGTCGTCAAGCCGAGCGACAGCTACGGCGGCGAGGGGATCACCGTCGGCGTCGCCGATGCCGCGGCCTTTCGGCAGGCCTGGGATCTGGCGCGGGCGAACCTGTCCGACCCCTCGCTGCCGATCATCCTGGAAGAGCGGATCGACGGGCTCGACGTGCGGGCGATCGTCGTCGAGGGCCGTTTCGTCTGCGCCGCGACCCGGGTGCAGGCCCATGTAGTCGGCGACGGCCAGAGCACGGTCGCGGCCCTTGTCGCGGCCAAGAACGAGACGCGACGCAGGAACCCCTATCACAACAACTATGTGCTGCGGGTGCCGGAGGGGCAGGGTGGGATCCGCCCCGCCGCGGGCCAGGTCTGGCTGCTGACACGCCGGGCCAACATCCATCAGGGTGGCGAGGCGGTGGATGTGACCGACCGGCTGCCGCCTGCGCTACGGGCCATCGCGGAACAGGCGGTGCAGGCCATTCCCGGCCTCGGCGTCGCAGGTGTGGACCTGATCGCGGAGTTCGAAGGCGGGACGGGCCGGGTAATCGAACTGAACACCTCGTGCAATTTCTGTGTCCACACCTATCCCATCCACGGCACCCCGCGGAATCCGGCGCGGGCGGTGCTGGATTGCATGGTCGCCCGCGCCGATCGCGGGGTTGTCTATCGCCCGAGACGGTCGAAGGGGCTTGCCGCGCGCCTCGGCCGCCGGGTGAAGCGCCTGTTCGGGGCCGCCTGAGCCTCTGTCCTGACCCGAATCCATCTTGGCAGGGAGGGGTGGGCAGGAACCCGCCAATGCTGAAAGCTCGGGCGGAGTCGGAGACACCTTGCGCGGGCTTTCGCTGACAACCCCTGAGAATCGCCGTCCTGCATCGGCAAGCACTCGCGCAAAACGGGACCCGAACCACAATCTGTTGCGAAATGGCGTCTGGAGGGTGGTCTGCGCCTATCAGGATGTCGCATAGGCGATGGACCACTGGTGACGGCTTACCCCGTTACGTGTCCCGCGCCCAAGGAGTTCCCATGCGTTTGTCCCCAACCCTGCTTGCCGCGGGGCTGTCGTTCCTGCTCGCTTTGCCCGCAGGTGCGGCCACCCTCTATGTCGCCCCGAAGGACGCCGTCGTGAGCGGCGCCCGGGACGGCAGCAAGGCCCATCCCTGGTCCACGCCGGCGGCGGCCCTGGCGAAGGCCAAAGCGGGCGACACGATCGTGCTGCTCGATGGCGATTACGGGGCGCTGGTGGTCAAGAACCGCAAGTTTTCCACCCCCGTCACCATCCGCGCCGAAAATCCGCGCAAGGCCCATCTCGAGCGGATCGCTATCACCGGCACCTCGGGAAACATGGTTTTCCGCAATCTTAGTGTCTGGTCGTCCAATCCGGACAAGACGGGCGGAACGCGGGTCGATGCCGGTTTCGCGCCGAATGTCACCTTCGACGGGCTTGATGTGCGCAGCGCCTCGACCGCGTCGGGCTATGCCGGCTGGACCAAGGCGCAATGGGCGGCGCATAGCGCCAAGGGCTTCCAGGCCCGCGGCGCCAATGTCACGCTGACGAACAGCACCTTCACCGGCGTGGGTTTCGGCATCGTCATGCTGGGCAAGGGGGCCACCGTCGACGGCAATGCGGTGCGCGGCTTCTCGATGGATGCCATCCGGGTGCTGGGCAACAACAGCACCGTGCGCGGCAACCTCATCACCGATGCGGTGCGGATCAACAAGAACCACCCCGACGCCATCCAGTCCTGGGCGCAGGATGGCAAGCCGGTGAAGGGGCTGGTCATTGCCGACAACACCATCGTCGAGTGGTCCTCGGCCAGAAAGAGCCCCTATCGCGCCAAACTGCAGGGGGTCGGCCTGTTCGACGGCTGGTATGACGATCTGAAGATCACCGGCAACCGCATCGCCGTCACCGCCTATCACGGCATCGCCGTCTATGGCGGGCGGGGCGTGCAGATCACCGGCAACACCGTGGTCAACGGCAAGGGCGACAAGGCGGGCTATCCCTGGATCGGGGTCTTCGACAAGAAGAAGGGCCCGCCGTCCAGGAATGTCACCGTCAGCGGCAACAAGGCGATGAAATACATCGGGGCCTCGGACAAGGCCAACAAGGTGGTCTCGAGCAAGAACGGCGTGATCGCCGATCCGGCATCGACGCTGGCCTCCATCCTCGCCACCGTGAAATCGGGCCCGGCGGCGGCTGTGATCAAGACCGCCGCCTCGCCCAATCAACTGCTGATCCCCGAGGTCGCGGTCATGACAACCGAAGGGGATGCCGCCGGGGACGCCTCTGGCGCAATCCTGGCGCGAACGGCGGTGCCAGTCTTCACCACGGCCGCCGCGCTGACCCAGACCGGCACAGATGAGGTCGGCCCGAGTGAAACCGAAGCCGTGGCCGTGCCGCTTCCCGCCGGGCTGTGGCTGATGGCCGGTGCACTGGCCCTTCTGGCCATCCCCCGCCGGATCAGCGCTGCCTGAAACAGGCTCTATGCAGGCGGTTTTTTCGGGAGAGGGCGGAGTGAGGGGGCGATCCACATCGCCCAGACCCATCCGGCGGCAAAGCCGCCGAGATGGGTTTCCCAGGCCAGCTGCCCGCCCTGCAGCACCCAGAGCACCCCATTGAGCAGGACAAGTCCCGCCATGCGCCCCAGAACCGGCCACAGGGGCGCCTGAATGCGTCGCGCCTCCTGTCCGTCCCAGGCCAGCCAGGCGCCGGCCAGCCCGAACAGCGCGCCCGAGGCGCCGACCATGGGCTGGGGGCTCGACGACAGCAGGCCGAACGCCGCGGCCCCGCCCAGGACCGACAGGATCCAGACCGCCAGAAAGCCACGCCGGCCGGCCTGATCCACCACGATCGGCCCCAGCACGGCCAGCGCCGCCAGATTGCCGACAAGATGACCAAGGCCGCCATGCAGGACCGAATAGGTCACGAACATCGCATAGGGCTGGAGCGCGTAATTCGGTCGCCAGTCATGGAGGAGCCCGACCCAGAAGGCGAAGTTCTGGTAGGCGAGCGGCCGCCAGCGCGCCGAGCCGATCAGCCCCAGATCGGCGGCCTGCAGGACCAGTTCGGGCAAGGTGAGAAAAACCGCAAGCCAGATCAGGACCGGGGGAAGCTGTCCTCCCCGCTGCCGCCCTTTCCCGCCATGCTGCACGCCGTTCTCCTGCCTTAAAGCCCCGGCAGGATACAGCGGCGCGATTCCGCGGCGCCATGGCAAATTCTGGTGATGCGGTTGCAAAAGGGGCAGGGGCGGGCGATCATGCCCGCCGGAAGGAAGAAGGACCGGGTCGCAATGCGTCTCAAGGATTTCACCAGGTTGCGCCGGATTCTGGTCTGGGCGAAGCGGACCTGGCTGCGCAAGGTCTGGAAGCTCGACATCGATCCGACCGTCGACATGTCGCTGTCGGCCAAGTTCGACCTGACCCATCCCAAGGGCGTCCATGTCGGCGCCCATACCTATATCGCCTTCGAGGCGCGCATCCTGACCCATGACATGACCCGCAACATCCGCCGCCACACGCGGATCGGGCAGAACTGCTTCATCGGCGGGCGGTCTCTGATCCTGCCGGGCGTCACGATCGGCGACAGCTGCATCGTCGGCGCCGGCTCGGTGGTGACGAAATCGGTTCCCTCCAACACCATCGTCGCCGGCAATCCGGCGCGGGTGATCTACAGCGGGGTCGAGCTTCTGACCTACGGCCGGATCGACCCGGCGAACAAGCCGCGCAAGGATGCGGTCCTGGTCCGGGCGGCCGAGTAGGGCCTTTGCGGGCGGTCCTGCTTCTTCTGCTTCTGATTCCTGTCGCGGGCGGGCTTTGGGCCGCAGGGCGTGCCGCCGGCCTCTATGCGGCCGAGCCTCCCGTGCCGGCGCACCGTTTGCCCGAGCCCGTCCCGGCGCCCGGCACCGGACCCTTCCGCATCGTGGCGCTTGGCACCAGCCTGACGGCGCGGGGCGACTGGCCGGACAGGCTAGGCGCGAGGCTCTCGGCCTGCGCGGGGCGTCCGGTGAGGGTGGACCGGGTCGCAAAGGCCGGCGCAGGGTCGAATTGGGGGCGCGAGCAGGCGGCGGCGGTGCTGGCGCAGTCCCCGGACCTCGTCCTGATCGAGTTCGCCATCAACGATGCCGACCTGCGCGATGGGGTTTCGCTCGCCCGGGCGCGCGACAATCATCTGGCGCTGATCGGCGCGCTGGAGGCCGGGCGCCCGGGCCTGCCGCTGATGCTGATGACCATGAATCGCGCCGAGGGCTTGCGCGGGCTGATGCGGCCCTGGCTCGCAGCCCACTATGCCCAGTATCGCGATCTGGCGGCGACGCAGGGGCCCGGACAGGCGGTCGGCCTGATCGACCTGGCGCCGCTCTGGGCGGCGGCGCTGGCGGCGGGGAGGGGGCAGGAGCTTCTGCCCGACGGGCTGCATCCGACCGATGCGGGCGTCACAGAGATCGCGCTGCCGGTGATGGTGGCCGAGATCGGCCGGCTGCTGCCCGGCTGTTCCTGAGGTTTCGCGCGCGAAACGCCGCGCGCGGCCCTCAGTTCGGCACGTAATCCGGCAGTTTCTTCAGCGCCAGTTCCATGAAGCGCTGCATGCGGGCATCGGCATCGGCTTCGCTCTCGCCCTGGCCAAGGGGCGTGACGAAGCGCACCAGCGCGCCGTCGGTGCGACCCATGGTCAGGCTGTCCCAGACGACCGAGGCCTTGGCCTTGTAATCGTTGGTCATGCGCTTGCCGCGCTGTTCGAACCAGTAATAGACGATCTGCTTCGACAGTCCCTTCTGGATCACCGCGCGGTTCACGTCGAAGCTGCCATAGGCGGTGCCGGGAATGTCGACATGATAGGGCTTGATCGAGAAGACCTCCCAGCCCCCCATCGGCAGGCAGACCTCGGGCGAATGGATGCCCTGACCCTCGGTCAGCTTGTCGTAATAGGCGACGAAGAAGTTCACGTAGCCCGTCTCGCCCGGCGCGGCATAGGAGGCATTGATGTAGTCATCCGCCGCCAGCACCCGCGCCACATCCGGGGCAAGCTCGCTCGAGGCGCCCGACCAGGGGCCAAGGTCGCGCGGGAACAGCATGAAGGCCTCGCGCGGGGGCTCCACCCGTTCGGGGCGCGGCACCAGCACCCAAGCGGCGGCAACGGCGGTGGAAAGCAGCGCTGCGGCGATCAACCCCTTCGAGGCGGTGATGCCGAGGATACGCGCCGCCTGTGGGCCGAAGCCCTGGAAATCGAGGTCGATCGTGTCGGCCAGCGATTTCGGGTTGGGGGTCAGCCGCTGCAGGCCCATGGCCATCCCGAAGAGGATCGCGACGCAGAGCAGAAAGATCACCCAGCCTTCGAAGAAGTGCAGGAAGCCCTCGGCCTGTTCGATCCCGTAGCTGTTGACCAGGATCCCGATCACGCCGATGCGGAACGAGTTCATCAGCACGGTCAGGGGCGCCGCCGACAGGAGCAGCACCGCCTTGTGCCACATCGGGCCGCGATAGAGGATCGAGAACAGGTAGGAGAAGCTCAGGATCGGGAAGAGGTAGCGCAGCCCCGAACAGGCCTCGGCCACCTGAAGCTTGTAGATGCCCAAGTCGATGACGTTTCCTTCGAGGAAGACCGGAACGCCTGCCAACTGCACAAACCAGACGCCCAGTTCCGACGAGATGCCTTGCAGGAAGATAGAGAGTTTCCAGTAGACGAACTGGGGCAGGGGCAGCATGAAGACGAGGTGCACCACCGGCAGGAAATGCCGCTTGCCCTGGGCCCAGCCGAAACCGGTCAGCATCACGCCGCCGACCCAGAGAATCAGCGCATAGGTGACGATGTCGGGGATCTGGACGAGGTTGCCGAAGATGCCGAAAACCAGCGCGAAGAGGATGAGCAGGATGCCCGGGCGGCGGTCGGCCGGCGTGCCGGGCGGGGCAGGGGGCGTCATCCTGAGTTCGCGCAGGAACAGGTAGAGCGAGATCAGCGGGATCAGCGGCCCATGGCTGTATTCCGGCGTCGACCAGGCCTTGCCGAGCGAAACGAAGCCGATCCAGTAGACCGGCAGCGCCGACAGGATCAGGAGTGCGAACCACAAGAGGCCGGCCGGGTTCAGCGCAACGCGCGAGGCAAGGCTGAGGGTCTTCGACGAGGGGGCGGAGACGGACATGCGTTACCCTGTGACTGCGCAAGAAATGGCGCGTGAAAATACGGTCGCCGCCTCCCCCCGGATGGCTCGGGAGGAAACTACACGGAATTGCGGCCTAAATTAATCATCTCTGCGTGAAATTTCGAGGCAAGGGGCCCCAGGAAACAGCTTGTCCGCAGGACAGAACAGCCAGAATGGCTCTGTGGCGAGAAAGTGCACGCCCTCAGGGGGTGAAATCGAAGTTCCGGGCGATGGTGACGTAGAGGAGCGGCGAGGTGGCGGTGCCGCCCATGCCGTCTTCCTTGTAGGTGCGGTAGCTGACACCGGTATCGAGGTTCCAATCCTTGGTCAGCTGGTAGTAGTAGCTGGCCGTCAGGCTGCTGCGCCAGCTTGAATCCGAGGACTGGGTGCCGTCTGCCTGGGCATAGGTGGCCGTCAGGCCGAAGCCCGAAACCTCGTTGATGCTCTGGCGGTAGTTCAGCGCCACCAGCGAGGACAGGCTGGTCTCGTCGGTGTTCCAGGTCGTGACCTGGCGTGCGAGTTGCGCCGACAGCGTGCCGGTCGGCAGCTTGCGCCGCCAGTTCAGGCTGCCGATCGGTTCGACATTGCCGAATTCGGGGTCGGTCAGGCCGATGGTGACGGTCAGCCCGCCATCGGGAAGCTCCAGCGACCGGCCGAAGACAAGGTCCGTCCGCTGCGCGCCCTCGGCATCGACCAGATAGGCGAGATCGGCCGTGGCCTGGCCGTTCGGCATGTCGAGCACATAGCCGAGATTTCCGACGGGCTTGTCGACCGTGTCGTCGGGCGAGCCGATTTCCTGGGTGTTGATATGGGTCAGACCGATCGAGCCGTTCAGCGTGGCCCGTGCCGACATGTCATATTCGAAGCCGACCGTGCCGGTCGTGGTCGTGCGGTAGGTCTCGACGGAGTCTTGCGCATCATAGGTCGAATAGCGCACCGCGGCGGTGCCGCGCGCCACGTCGGACAGGCGCAGGAAGGCCTTCACCCCGGCATAGGCCCGGTTGTAGTTGTAGAGATCGGGATCAACCTGCCCCGAATAGTCGATGCCGCTGGCCCCGGCCGACAGGTTGAAGCGCAGCGGGTCGCCTTCATTGGTCTGGAGCAGGATGCCCGCGCCATAGCTCGTCCGCGTGCCGTTGCCCTGCAGGTTCTGGAAGTCCTCGGGCAGGATCACGTCGCCATTGGCGTCGATGAAATCCGACAGCGTCAGCGTGTCGATATTGCTCTGGAAGTAGTTGGCGAAGAGCGACAGGTCGGCGTTTTCGCCGTTGCGGTCATAGGTCAGGTTGAAGCGCGGATCGGCGAAATCCCACTCGGTGCCATTGGTGTCGGGGGTGTTCTGGACCTGCAGCGCGCCCGACACGCCGAAATTCAGCTTTTCGACATCGGTATCCTTGGTGATGCCGAAGGACAGGGCGGTGGTCGAAATCGTGCTCGATCCAAGTTCGGGATAGTCGAGCTGCAGGTTGCGGCCCGTCTCGATCCGTTCCGAGATTCCGAGCCGCATCCGCAACGCATCGATCTGGTCCTGTGCCTGTGCGATCACCGGCAAGGACAGAGCGCCCAGAAGAAGGACGCGCGTTGCTGACTTCTTACCCACCTGCACCTCGATTTATTGTTTTTGTTCTTGGACTTGGTTCTATTCGAACAGTCGTCGTGTCGGAATGACGATCACGTCCCCCTCAGTGACGACAGTGTCGAAGCCTGCTGCCGTGCCGGCCTTCTCGACCTGAGTATAATCGAAATTGTAGACGGATGTCCCGCGCCGAAGCTGGATGCGCTTCTTGGCGGCGAAATTCGTCATCCCGCCCGACTGCGCCAGGACCTGAAGGAGCGTCGAGCCGGGCTCGACATTGAGTTTGCCGGGATTGGAGAACTCGCCCATCAGGAAGACCGTGACCCCGGCCGGCGCGGCGGGAGCGCCGCCCCCCTGCTGGTTGGACAGCTGGGCGATGCCCACATAGACGGTCGGCGCTGCGGCGAAGTTCGGGGTCAGTTTCTGGGTGATTTCAGCCTGCACGGCATCGAGCCCGCGGCCCCCCGCCTGGACAAGGCCGACCAGCGGCAGCGCGATGGTGCCGTCGGGCAGCACGAGCGTCTCGCGGTTCAGCGACGGATCCTCGAGCACCTCGATGCGCAGCACATCACCGGGCTTCAGCGTATAGCCGGTCTGGGCCGAGGCCGAGGTGACGGCCATCAGGAAGCCCAGAAGGGCGATCACGTATTTCATGGTCCAGCTCCTTCGGACATGACGGTGGGGGCAGAAAAGCCCCGCCGTCCGATCCCCCATCTTCTTAGTAGCGGCTTTCGAACGCAAATGAACCCCTCGCGGTTCGATAATTACAAGTCGGCGGGGAATCGTAACGGCCCTGCAACAGAATGGGCTCCGGGCGCGGATAATGCGGCAGATCCCGCACAATCGGCCGGATTTGCGCCCAATTTCCGCCATTGGAAATGTCTACCGCTTGTCTCATGCGATCCCGGTCGCGTGCCGGAATCGGGGGGCAGATGTCGGACAAGAAGGCGGGCTGGAAGATGGGGACTACCAATCGCAGGCAGGGCTGGCTGGGCCGGTTCCTGAAGGGAAATGACGGCAGTGTCACGGTCGAGTTCGTGCTGTGGCTTCCGCTGTTTCTTGCGCTGATCCTGGTCACCGCGGATGCCTCGCTAGCCTTCACCCGGCAGTCGAATTTCTGGACCGTTTCGCGCGATACGGCGCGCATCGTCTCGCGCCACGGACTCGATACCGGCGAGGCCCAACGCTATGCACAGCGTCAGGCACGGTTCAGCGGCTATACGCCTGATGTCTCGGTCCGGGTCGATCCGATCGCCTCGACCGTCACCGTCACGATCACCGGCGATGCGAAGAAGCTCGCGCCTTTCGGCGTGCTGGGGCTTGCGCTTGGCAGCACGGTTTCCGCCCAGGTGACGCAGACGCTCGAGCCGATCTGATGTCCAGCCTCTTGGCCTGCCGCAGGGCCTTGCGCGGCTTCGGCCGTGACGAGGCCGGGGCAGGGACGGTCTTTGCCCTGTTCGGTATCACCGTCTGCCTGATGCTGGCCGGAATGGCTGTCGATTACAGCAATGCCTGGCGCCAGCGCGAGATCCTGCGGCTGTCGGCCGATGTCGCGGCCCATGCCGGGGCAGGGGTGCTGGCCCGCGGCGGCACGGCGGCGGGGGCGATGGTCGCGGCGAACACGGCGATCGAGTTGAACACCCCCAAGGAGAGATACGGCCGCGTCCTTTACGATGCCATCGAGGATATCCGGCCGTTCCATTACGACTTTGTCTCGAACCGCGAGATGCTGAGCGGCCCGATCAACGCGGTTTCCGTCCGGCTTGAGCGCAACGACCGCGTCCGCAACCCCGTGCCGACCTTCCTTCTGCGCCTGATCGGTCAGGATGACTGGAACATCGCGGTGGAAAGCGTCTCGGCCGTGGTGCCGACCGAGCGCTGCAAAGGCAGCGAGGGCGTCTTTGCCCATGGGCAGGTGACTCTCGCGGGCAAGTCGATGGTCGGCACGGATGTCTGCCTGCACAGCCAGAAGCTCGTGGCGCTGCAGCAGCCATCCTCCTTCGCCGCCAATTCAGGGCTGAGCATGCCGGATATGGGCCGCTGCTCGGGCTTCTGTGATGATTCGTCGAGTCCGGGCTACGATGCCGCCGCCGCCTCGGTGAACCTGGTGATGCCCGAGACGGCGACGTTCATCGGGGGGCTTGTCGACAGTTTCGGCGACCCCAAGAAGCAAAGCTCTGCCGAGACACAGTTTTTCACCGCCCATCCGCTGGCCACCGATCTTTCGGCGCTGGACGAGCTGGGGGTCGACACGACGAAGCTCAAGACCGGCGATGTCGTGCCGCTGACCGCGACGCTGTTCCAGCGCGCCCGCAGCCTGCCGGCCGGTCTGGTCTACAAGGTCACCTGCGGGACCGAGGATGGCGCAGTGCTGCGCATCGGCCTTTCGACCGCTGAGGCGGAAGCGGCGCTGATGGCGGCGGAGAGCATGAGTTCCGAGGAAATGGCCATGGCGGGCGACGAAGGGGGCGATGGCGTCTCTGCCCCGGCCGCCAGCGGCACGACCTCGTCTGACACCGGGGCAGGGACGGATGCTGCCCCCGACCATTTCGTGCTGGCTGGATCGGTGCTCCTGTCGAACTGCGCCTTCCACTTCACGCCCACGGCCGAGATTCGTGACGCTGTGATGATCTCGACCCGGACCGGGCTCGACGCGGTGCTGACCGCCGAGGAGGGCGCGATGGCCGCCGACCCGGCGCTGGCCTGCCGCGCCAGCCGTCAGGCGGTGATCATGGCGCTAGGGGCGATGACGGTTCCGGCTGGCTTCACGGCTTCGAACGCGAGTTTCGTGATCGCGGGGCCGGTGCGGATCGGCGGCCTGCCCGACGGGGCGCCGGCGCTGCACCGGGGCCTTGCGATCCATTCGGGGGCCGAGGTGCAGTTCGCCGGGGCCCACGCCTTTGAATCCTGCGGCTCGGGATCCTCGGCGCTGCTGCCGACGCTGGATGTCATCAAATATGTCATCCCGAGCCAGACCTTCGTCTCGCAATAGGGTCCGGGGAATGGATGCGCGTGCAGCATTGCAAGGCTTGCCCTCGGCTGCGGCTTTGGTGAAGCATGGCGGCACCGGCAATAGCCGTCCCCTGTTCCGACCCCCCAGGACCCGACCCGGAGAGCGCGCATGACCCCCCCCAAGGCCCACAAGCCGCGCCTGAGCCGCGGCCAGCGCTTCCTGCGGCTTCTCGGCTCGATCTTCGATCCGCGGGCGATCGGCCACATGGCCAAGATCGTGAACTTCTACAACACCACCCATGTCGTGGAACTGCGCCAGGCGCGGCGCGGGACGGGGCTTCATATCAGCCCGACCGCGAGCTTCGCCAATGGCCGCAACATCGAGATCGGCAACCGCGTCCATATCGGCGCGGGGTCCTTCGTCTGGGCCGGGCCGGGGCGAGGGCGGATCATCCTGGGAGATGATGCGCTGATCGCGCCGGGGGTGATGCTGACAGCGGCGAATTATCGCTTCAACGACGGCAGCCCGATCAACGACCAGGCGATGGACGAGGCCGACATCACCATCGGCCGCGATGTCTGGCTGGGCTATGGCGCGGTTGTGCTGGCGGGCGCGTCCATCGGCGACGGCGCGATCGTGGGCGCGGGGGCGGTCGTGCGCGACAGCATCCCCCCCGGGGCCATCGTCGCCGGCAACCCGGCCCGCGTCATCGGCCAGCGGACGATCCGCACCGGCGACGTGCATGTCATCGCCCGCGACGTCGCCGCCGACCGCGACCTGCTGCGGCTGATCGCCGACGAGGTGAAGATCGATCCGGCGCGCCTTGATCTGCCGCTGGACGAGGCCGGGATCGACAGTTTCGACCTGATCTCGCTGCGCATGGCGATCGAGGCGCGGCTTGGCGTCGGCATTCCAGACCGCGAATGGGCCGGAATAGGCTCTGTTTCGGACATCGCGCGCCTGCCGAGCCTGTCGGGCGGCGCGAAGGCTGCGGCCCCGGCCCGTGTGCCGGAAGCGGTTGCGTCCGCGCAGGTCCGGCTGGCCCCGGCCCAGGTGGCCTCGGGCAAGGCGCAGCGGCATTACATGCTGAACATGCCGCAGATGGCGCTGTCGGGCCTGGGTGAATCCTGGCTGTTCAAGGAACTGGGCGACATCCACTGGGCGATGATCACCACCTTCCTGCAAAGCCCGTCCAGCGGCATCGCCGACGAGACCGGGGATCGTCTCTATGCCACCTTCACCCGGATCCTGCTCGAGGCGACGCCCAGCCTGCGCGGCTTCCGCGAGAACGACCTGTTCGACATCTCTTCGTCGCTGGAACGCTATGGCGCGGGGATGTTCTTCGGCACCCATCACGTCAACGGACCCCAGGCGACCTGCCGGGCGCGGACCATGTCGACCTTCGCCAAATATGGCGAGCGGGGCGAGAATACTTCGCTCATCAAGGGCACGCCGCTGATCCCCGACCCCGAGGCGCTGCCCTCGCTGGACACACTGCCCGAGTTCGGCGCCGAATACCGGACCCGCCGGGCGGCCGATCCGGGCCCGGCGATCTTCGAATGCGATTACGAGATCCTGCCGCCGCATGACATCAACGGCGTGGGCTTGCTGTATTTCGCCGCTTATCCGACGGTCTTCGACCTGTGTTTCGAGCGGTTCGAGGGCAAGGGTTTCCTGCTTGGCCACAGCACGGTCAGCAAGGACATCCTCTATTTCGCCAATTCCGAGCCGACCGAGACCCTGGTCTTCCGGCTGCACGCCCGCGAGATGGAGGACGGCCTCTTGCGCCACACCGCCTCGCTGTCGCGCAAGAGCGACGGGAAACGGATGAGCGAAATCACCAGCCTGAAGCGGCCGCTGGCTTAAGCGAATTTACATAATATTGCTTAGGGGATGTCGCGCGACTGCGGTTCGCGCCTCCCAAAGATGACGCTCTTGCCAGCAGTCTTGGCAGAGTTCCGCCTGTTTCTGCTGGGTTCGAGCCGGATGCGGGCCGGGAACGGGAGTTTGAGGGTGACTCGGCCCCTGGGGTCCTGCAGAGTCTTCCGGGGGGCAGGCAGCATCGGGGAGATGCCATGTCCTTGTCGTATCGGCGAGAGATCGACGGGCTTCGGGCCATCGCCGTCACTTCGGTCATCCTCTATCACGCGGGTCTCTCCCTGGTCGGCGGCGGCTATATCGGCGTCGACATCTTCTTCGTGATCTCGGGTTATCTCATCACCACGATCCTGTTGTCCGAGGCCGAGGCGGGGCATGTCTCCATCGTCCGCTTCTACGAACGGCGGGTGCGGCGGATCCTGCCGGCGCTCATCACCGTGATCCTGGCCACCCTGCCCTTCGCCTGGGCCTGGATGCTTCCCGAACAGCTGCGCGATTACGGCAAGAGCCTGGTCGCGGTGATGGTCTTCGCCTCGAACATCCTGTTCTGGCGCCAGAGCGACTATTTCGCCCCGGCGGCCGAGGAAAAGCCGATGCTCCACACCTGGAGCCTCGCGGTCGAGGAACAGTTCTACGTCTTCTTCCCGCTGGCGGTGGCCCTGCTCTGGCGGTTCGGGGCGAAGCGCTTCACTCTCCTCGTCTGGGCGACGGCCCTGGCGAGCCTTGCCGTCAGCGACTGGGCCTCGCGCCATGCCCCGACCGCCAATTTCTACCTGCTGCCAACCCGCGCCTGGGAGCTTTTCGCGGGTTCCCTCTGTGCGATCTGGCACTTCCGCCGGCCGCTGCGCGGGCATGAGGGGCTGGCGGCGCTCGGGTTGGCGATGCTGGTCGTGCCGATCTTTCTCTATACGGACGAAACGCCCTTCCCCGGCCGATATGCGGTCGTGCCGGTGGCCGGCACGGCGCTGGTGATCCTGTTCGCGACCTCCGGCACCTGGACTGGAAAGCTTCTCGGCTTGAAGCCGATGGTCGGGATCGGGCTTGTCAGCTACTCGGCCTATCTCTGGCACCAGCCGCTTTTCGCCTTCGCGCGGATCCGCACGATTGGCGATGTGTCGCCTGCGACCATGGGCCTGCTGATCCTTGCCTCCTTTGCGCTCGCGGTGCTGAGCTGGCGCTTCGTCGAGCAGCCGTTCCGTGGGCGAGCCCCTCTCCTACCCCGGCGGCCGGAACTCTTCGGTTCGGCGCTGGCCGCGAGCATCGTCGTGCTGATTGTCGGGGGCTTGGGGGTGCTGCGGGATGGCTTTCCGGCGCGATTTGATTCAAGCCCGATGCAGCAAAGCTATCTGGACACCGCGGCCGCCAGCCCTTTCCGCAAGGATTGTCATACCACCGGCCCCGACTATCGATCGCCCAAAGAGGCTTGCCATCTGTTCGGCTTAACACCGAAGGTCGTTGTCCTCGGGAACAGTCACGGGGTTGAACTGTCCTATGCCCTGGCCGAAGCGCTGCGCCCCCTTGGCATCGGGGTCGAGCAGCAAACGATTTCCGGTTGTCCGCCGGCCTTTGGGGCCCCCTCTGACCCTGACTATTGCAGGCCTTGGACAGAAGAAGCGGTTGCGTCCATTCTGGCAGACCCGGCCATCACGCATGTGGTGGTGAGCTATAGCGTTGCGACATGGGTGGGGGGGGATCACCCCGTCGAGGAGGCGGCGATCACGGATGCGCTTGGTGTGATCCTCGATCGGTTGGCGAGCACCAAGCGCGTTATCTACGTCACGCAGATGCCTACCCTGCCGGGCGACATTCACAAGATCATCACCTATTCGGATGCCGTCTATGACAACAGACTGCCCGGTCGATCACGGCCGGACTGGATGGCCCGCAGGGCGGTCTTCGACAAGGTGATGGCTCCCAATCTGGCGCGGCATGTGGTTCTGGACACAACGCCGCTAGTCTGTGACGACACGACCTGCTTTGCCGGTAAAGACGGGCTATCGTTCTATTTCGACAACCATCACATGTCTGTCGATGGTGCTCGGATTGTGGCGAAGGCGCTCCTTCCGCTTCTGGGCTTCTCTGCCGCGATGGCACAGAAGGGATAGTGGTTAAACATCGGAGGTTTGCCGCATTTCTCAGTCGCGGCGCCCCGAGCCATCCTCATCATGGGATGCCAACTTTCTAGGACTTCCGTTCATCCCCACCCGTCCGGCGATAGCAGTCTGGCCATTCCCCTCACCCGTGAGGGCGACCCGTCCGCAATGCTTCGGGTTGATTGATCTACGGTCGGGCTCGGAGTTCCGATAGAACGACATCGAGTTCCCCCACCGTCCGCAGCCCGAAGCAGATGAGATCGTCGGTCGCGAGCTGGTCCATCGTCTTGAGCGCCGAATGGCGGCCGTAGATGGGTTTCCCGTCTGCCGCTTTGATCTTGAACGCGGCGGATCCCGGTGCGTAGCGATAGGGTATGCCCGCATCCAGGAGACCCGTGACGAAGCGTTTGCAGACCCAGAGATTGGCAGAAGAGGCATCGCCCTTCTCGAACATCAGCTCGATGCGTTCCCCCGATGGTGTGCGCAGGATGAAGCGCGCGGCAAGCTTGCCCTGGTGCCCGGCGGGATGTTCGACCGCGACCTGG
>JAYRKT010000082.1:0-6623 GCA_041905595.1 Rhodobacter sp. | reverse complement strand
ATGGGTTGGCTCAGGCCTTCGTCATCGGTGAGACATTTCTGGACGGCAGTTCTGCCGCCCTCGTGCTGGGCGACAATATTTTCTATGGCGATCAGATGCAGGCCAAGTGCCGCGCTGCTGCAACTCGGACGTCGGGGGCCACGGTCTTCGCCTATCACGTGGCAGATCCCGAGCGCTATGGCGTCATTTCCTTCGATGACGAGGGACGGGCTGTTTCGATCGAGGAGAAGCCCGCAAGGCCGCGCTCGAACTGGGCGGTGACAGGGCTCTATTTCTATGATGCAGGCGTGGTCGAAATTGCCAGGTCGCTCAAGCCGTCGGCGCGTGGCGAGCTGGAGATCACGGACATCAATCGCGCCTATCTCGAGAGGGGTGACCTGCATGTCGAGCGACTGGGGCGAGGCTATGCCTGGCTCGACACCGGAACGCATGACAGTCTGCAGGATGCCGGCGCCTTCATCCGCACCATCGAGACGCGAACGGGCATCAAGGTATGCTGCCCCGAGGAGATTGCCTTCCACGCCGGATGGATCACGGGAGAAGACATGCTACGCCGCGCTGCCGCCATGGGGGCGACCGACTATGCCTCATACCTTCGTCGTCTCGTCGAGGAAGAGGGCCACGGGCCGCGAGGCAGTCGCTGATGGAAGTGCGCGACCTGGGGTTCGGTGTCCGGGAAATCGTGCCGCGCCGCCATGGCGACGCGCGAGGATACCTCGCGGAAACCTGGCATCGCAGGCGATTTGCAGAGGCTGGACTCGACGCGGACTGGGTTCAGGAAAATCAGTCGTTTTCCGCCCATCGTCACGTGTTGCGCGGTCTTCATCTGCAGATCCGGCCGATGGAGCAGGCCAAGTTGGTGAGGGTGCTGAGGGGTTCGGTCTTCGACGTTGCCGTGGACGTGCGGCGGGGGTCGGAAAGCTTCGGCAAGTGGGTCTCCTGCAATCTCTCGGCCGAAGTCTTCAACCAGCTGTTCATCCCGGCTGGCTTTGCCCACGGCTTCCTGACATTGGAGCCCGGCGTCGAAGTGAGCTACAAGGTGTCCGCCGCCTATGCACCGGCCTGCGAGCGGGCGATCGCCTGGGATGACCCGGACATCGCCATCGCCTGGCCCCTCGGGGGGAACGAGCGTCCGATTTTGTCGGACAAGGATGGTGCGGCCGCGTCGCTGGCCTCGATTGCCGCGAGCGGCGAAATCTGAGATGAATGTGCCGCAATGAAGATCATGGTCACCGGAGGCGCTGGCTTCATCGGTTCGGCGGTGTGCCGGCACCTCGTGAACGATCTTGGTCACCATGTCGTCAACGTCGACAAGATGACCTATGCGGCGACCGAGGGCTCGACCGCAATGCTGCTGGGCAAGCCCGCCTATCGCTTTCACAAGCTCGACATTTGCGACCGTGCCGCCATGGAACGGGTGATGGCCGCGGAGGACATCGATGGCATCATCCATCTGGCCGCCGAAAGCCATGTCGACCGTTCGATCGATGCACCCGGGGCCTTCATCGAAACCAATGTTCTTGGCACCTATTCCCTGCTGCAGGCCGCCCGATCCCACTTCGAGAAGCTGCCAGCATCGCGACGGAAGGCGTTCCGCTTTCACCACGTCTCGACCGACGAGGTCTTCGGTGAACTGCCATTAGACGGCCAGCTCTTCAGCGAGACGACGGCCTATGCGCCCTCTTCGCCCTACTCGGCATCGAAGGCGGCTTCGGACCACCTGGTGATGGCCTGGCATCGCACCTATGGCCTGCCGGTCGTGGTCTCGAACTGCTCCAACAACTACGGGCCCTATCAGTTTCCGGAGAAACTCATTCCACTGATGATCATCAATGGGCTCGAGGGCAAGCCCCTGCCAGTCTACGGCAGGGGCGAGAACGTGCGCGACTGGCTGCACGTCGAGGACCATGCCGCGGCGCTTGCACTGGTCTTCACCAGGGGAAGGCTCGGCCAGGCCTACAATGTCGGCGGCCGCAACGAGCGCACCAATCTTGCGGTCGTCAGGGCCATCGCCGACATCCTGGATGAGCAGGCGCCATCGGGTACAGCATCGCGGCACGCCCTGATCACCTTCGTGGACGACAGGCCGGGCCATGATCTCCGCTACGCCATCGATGCCAGCAAGATCGAGCGGGAGTTGGGCTGGAGCGCAAGGCATGACTTCGAGAGCGGCCTCAGGGAGACCGTGGCCTGGTATTCTTCGAATGCCGACTGGTGGAAGCCGCTCCGCGCCGCCCGCTACGCAGGCGGGCGCCTTGGCCAGGCCGTGCCATGATGCGGATATTGGTGACGGGACAGAGCGGGCAACTTGCCTCGGCCCTTGCCGAACAGTCGAGACAGCATCCTGAATTCGACCTGTCGTTCGTTGGCCGGCCTGAACTGGATCTCGAGCGGCCGGACGATGCGTTTCGGGAGATCGTGCGGAGGCGGCCGGATCTTGTGGTCAATGCGGCCGCCTATACCGCGGTGGAAAAGGCCGAGAGCGAGGCGCAGCGCGCCTTCGCCGTGAACAGGGACGGTGCGGCAGCGGCAGCCCGTGCGGCCGCGCAATTGGAAGTTCCTCTCATTCACATCTCCACCGACTATGTCTTCGATGGCTGCAAATCCTCAGCCTATGCCGAGGAAGACGAAACAGGCCCGCTCAACGTCTATGGCCGGTCGAAGTTCGAGGGTGAACGTGCCGTTCGCGATGCTCATCCGCACGCCCTCATACTCCGTACCTCGTGGCTGTTCAGTCCCTATGGGAGCAATTTCCTGAAGACAATGCTGCGCGCCGCGAACGACAAGCGACGTCTGCGCGTGGTGGACGACCAGCTCGGCAATCCCACATCGGCGAACGATCTCGCGATGGCAATCCTGAAGGTCGCACCCATACTGCGCGTGGAACCAGGTGGATTGTATCATCTCGCTGGAGAAGGCAGCACCAGCTGGCACGGTCTCGCCGCCTTCATCGTTTCCGAAAGCGGGAAGCGTGGCGGCGCCCAGCCAGTCGTCGAGGCCGTTGCGACGCGCGACTACCCGTCGATCGCCAAACGGCCCGCAAATTCTCGCCTCGATTGCAGCGCCTTCAGGCAGCGCTTCGGAATCAAGCTGAGGCATTGGCAGGACGCCGCCGCGGATGTGGTTGCGAGCTGTCGCTCGGGTTGATTGCAGGGCTCGATCGTAGCGGACATCTGTCCCTGATCCGACGGGGGCGGCGTGCCGGCGTCCGGCCTCCTGTTGCCCGGGCACGCTCGCTATGATCTATTCCGGTCCGGGAATTCCCCTGGGGCTCAGCACATGTCCTCATTCCTTCTCGTCGCGATCGGCTTTGCATCAGGTGCGCTGGTCACCTTGCTCTACTACGAGCTTCGAAATCAGCGGCACATGTGGTCCGAGCCATGCGCGACGCCACTCGAAGACCAGGCGGACATCCGCGTCGTCGCCAGACACCTGCGCGATGCCATGGATCGGCACGGCGTGCGTTGGTGGCTTGACTATGGAACGCTGCTGGGCGCCTGGCGCATCGGCGAGTGCCTGCCCTACGATCATGACCTCGACATGTCCTACCTCGCCGAGGACACCGCGAAACTGGAGCCCGCACTGCCGGAGCTGGCGGCAGTGGGTGTCGGCCTCGAACTCGAACATGGACGGATATTCTACGGCGGCCGCAAGATCGGCGACCTCGAAGCTTGGCATCGTTTCGGCAATCGTTTGTGCCGTGACGATCCCGCCAAGCGCACCGACATCATGCGTTTCTGGCGGCCCCAGGTCGACGATGTGAAAGAGGATTGGGTACTGCCGCTGTCCGAGATCAAGTTCTGCGGCGAATGGTACAAGTCGCCGCGCCAGGTGAAGCGCTTCCTGCGCCACCGTTACATCATGTGCCGGCTGCACTTGCGCATGACCATTCCGCACAAGCAGCGATGCTGGATCTGTGCGGACTTCTGGCGCTGGGCATGGAAGATCTGGACGTGCCGCGACTTCCCGCAGGTGCGCGGCTGAGACATCGTCAGCACGCCATGCTCCGGGATCCTCACGTCCTGGGGCAACGTTCCGTCAGGTCCCGCGTCATGAGAACGTTGCGCCGCGAGGGCGTGAAGTCGCCTCGCACATGGTCAAGCCACAGCCTGATGTAATTGCGGGGGTTCTCTCGGCAGAACACATCGGGCGCAAGCTTCCTCAGCATCGGCAACCGGTTCCACGGGACATTCGGAAACGTGTGGTGTTCATGGTGATAGCCGGTGTTGAACAGGAACAGGTTCTGGAGCCGGTAGTCCGAGAATGTGGGATCGACCTCGTTCATGCCCTCATGTTCGCTCAGCGACTGGCCGAGGTTGGAGACCCCCATCTTGCCGAGGAACAGCGACAGCGACCAGTTGTGATAGAGCCAGCCCAGGAAGCCGAAGGCCAGGAACAGGAAGACGTTCACCGCGAGCGACACGGCCATGAAGAGCAGCGTGAAATTGCGCGGCACCTTCCGCGCCCCGATGTGGCGGCTCCTGTCCTTCACCGTCAGTCCCGATGCACGCTCGTAGAGCGGCACCAGAATCTTGTCGGAGAAGATGAAGCCAAAGGGCAGCAGGTGCAGGACCAGTGTCAGGGCCGTCAGCAGGCGCTGCGTGCCGGGATGTTGCGATTTGATCGTCCGCCGGGCGTTGAAGCTGCAGATGTCCTCATGCTCGTAATCGCGCTCGTAGTTGCCGAGGAAGGGATGGTGGCTGGTCACGTGTTCATATTGGTAGGTGAGCTGCTTGCCGAAGGAAGCCAGGATCAGCTCCAGCCCAAGGTCGAAGGCAAGCTTCGGTCCGGTCTTGTGGAACACCAGCCGGTGCGCGGTCTCATGCAGCAGGGCGCCGGCGGAGTGGATGATGAGCTGCCCAATGAAGAACGCAGCAAGGAAGCACCAGACAAGGTTGGACTGCCCGACGAGCCACGCCATGCCCCAGTGCAAGGTGAGGAGAACGGGAATGGCGAGTGCCGTCCAGTGGTTCGGGCCAGCGAGGTGGCGGGCATCGGGATGGCGGGTGATGACCTCCTTTCGCTGCATGTTGTGGCGCAGGGCCTGCGCCGAAATATGTTCCAAGTCCAGTCTCCCTCGGATGGCCCGAAGCGAGGATCGATCTCGCCTGGAGCAGCCCGGCATTGCAGATACCTTGCACTAGCCGGCGGCAATGACAACCATCCATCGCTCCCGCGCTTGACGGGATCAGGGTCGCGACCTTGGCCTTTGCCCTAGTCGAACAGTTTCTGGAAGATCGAGGCCCTTGCCTTTGGCTTCTCGGCGGCCGCGGCGGCCTTGAGCGGCCTTCGCAAGGACGGCCGCGGAACCGGAATGGGCGGCGTGGCACGCTGGACGGCCGCCACTTGCGGCGGCGGGGCCGCTGCAGGTGCTGTGCCACAGCCATCGATGTCTGCGGCCGTCGTGAGAGACGACTGCTGCAAGGGGCCGAAGGAGGCACGGCAGCGAGCGGCGAGTTCGTCACCATAGGATGACTGGTTCCCGAAGCAGGCAAGACCCGAAGCACGGCTGGTGGGTTCAAGGCGGACGGGTGGAATGCCCGCCCCGGCTACGGCAACGTTCATCGCATTGACGATGGCGATGCGGCGGATGGCGTCGACCTGCGGCATGGGCTGCGGCACGGCATGCATGCCGCGGATCGGGAAGACCTCCACCGCGCGGATCACCGGCGCCCGCCCCGGCTCTGACCAGAGATAGGCCTTTGCATAGAGGCCGAAGTCGCGACAGGCGCCGTAGCGGCTCATGTCCTGCGTGCCGGAATGCATGAAGTTGCCGAGGCCATAGAGGATGAGGCCGCCACGGCGGTACTCGATCCCCGATGCGACATGCGAATGATGGCCGAAGACGATGTCCGCAGAACCGTCGTCGATGCTGCGCCGGAAGCGCAAGCTATCTCGCTCGCCGGGCAGGGACACGAGTTCCTGCCCATAATGGACGGAGAGCACGCGGATGTCGGCCTCGGTGTCGGCGAGACCGGTCACGACACGCGCGAAGTCCTGCGGGCTGGCATAGAGGGGCTGGCCGGGCCCGTCGGGGCCGGCATGATTGACGGCAAGGCCGATTGCCGCCACGCCGACGCGCATTTCCCCGAGGTCGAAGGACGCGGGCTCATATCTCGCCGCCCCGATCCCCAGCCCGGCAAAGGCCCTGAGGCCGGAGGCCCTGGCCCCGGCAAGATGGCTCAACGTCTCGACGATGCCGTCAGGCCCGAAGTCTCCGGCATGATTGTTGGCGGCGGTGAGAACCGTGATCCCCATGTCAATGGCATGGCGCAGGCCGGCGGGGTCGCCGAGGAAGGTGTAGGACTTCTCGATCGGAGTGAGGCTCCGGCTCTCCGAAATGACCGTCTCGAGATTGGCGAAACTGGCATCGGCAGCGAGCATGGGCGAGACTGACGCTGCGAGCTGGGCCCAGGGAATGACCGTGCCGTGCCTCACCGACCCTTCGCTGCTTGGCGGGTCACCGCTCCCCGAAAAGCCGAGGTCGCCGGCAAAGCCCAGAACGAGGAGTCGCCCTGCTCCGTCATTCGCCCGTGACGGCCCGCCATCCGGCGATGACCCCGTCCCGAGTGCGCGCTGCGGCGGAAGGCTGCCGGTGTAGAAGGGCAGGCCCGGCTGCGCGG
>JAYRKT010000081.1:0-6672 GCA_041905595.1 Rhodobacter sp. | reverse complement strand
CGGGCGTTGCTTCGATGTCTGCGCGAATGGCGGCTTCGCGTTCGATCAGAAGGTCTGCCAGGAACCAATAGGCCTCGCCCCATGCCTGCAGAATGTCCGGTGTCGCCGCATCGCCCAGAACCTCTTCCATGGCGCCAAGAAGAGCTTCGGCCACAAAGGGATAGTGCTCCGGCAGGATCGCATAGCCGATGTGCTTCTGGGCAATCCGTTCCACCGCCGCGCCGAGAGCGGACAGGTTTTCGATGTTCTGCGCATAGGCTAGGACGGCTTGCGCCAAGGCAAGGCGCTGCGTGCCCTTCTTCTGATTGGCCTGGTTGAACAGCGCAGCGATGTCTGCGTTGCGGAACAGGCGGCGGTACATCGTCTCGGTAATCAGGGGACCATGCTGTTCGAGCGCGGGCACCGTCGCCTTCACGACGGCAATGGTCTGTTGCGACAGGGGGCGCGGCATGAGTCTCTCCTAATCATGCATTATAGATGCATCTATAGTTCCCTATACATGCAATTGGAATGCATCTAATGTAAAAAGATGAAGTTGACCCGCTACACCGACTATGCGCTTCGTGCGCTGATCTACCTTGCCGGCCATGACGGTGGGCGGGTGTCGATCCGGCAGATCGCGGAAGCCCACGGCATCTCACAAAACAATCTGATGAAGATCATTCAGGACCTGGGGGCTGCTGGTTTCGTCAAGACCACCAGAGGCCGCTATGGGGGATTGTCACTGGCCCGGCCGGCTGCGGACATCACCATTGGCCAGGTCGTCCGGCATACCGAAGGAGACAGCAGGATTGTCGATTGCAGTACCTGCCGGATCGCCGAAGGATGCAGCCTGCCGGACGTCTTTTCCGAAGCCAGAGAAGCCTTCATGACGGTGCTGGACAAGTGTCGCCTGTCGGATGCCGCACGCAGGCCGGATGCCTTCCGGCATCTATTCGTGGCTTGAGGAAGCAGCCTCGGCACCCGTGCTGGTCCGGGAGCCCTTTGCCCGGCCTCCCGCTCCAGCAACCTGATCGGCGCTCGTCCAGCTGAAGCAGGCCAGCCTTGCTCTGGCATGGGTGATCTGCCGCCATGGCTTCACTTTTGCCGTGATCAGGGAGCTGGCCAGAACTCCCGTGGCCGAATGAACCAGTTGCCCAGGTCATCGGCTGCAGCGACGTTTCCTTTTTGTGTCCCATGGGAAACAGACAGGTGGATCTCAATTTCCCCTCGGCAACTGGCCCAGATAGCTTCGGACCTCCTCTGCTTGCGTCATCCCCGGCAGGATCTCTCCCTGAAGCTCGGGTGGCACGGTCCAGCCGGGATCCACGCCCGTCATGTCCGGCAGTTCGTGGGCGATGCCCTGGTGGCATTCGATGCAGGTGCGTTCGCCGGACAGAAGATATTTGGTGTGGATTTCGGCCGCGCGCGGCGCCTGGCGTCCCAGGTCCATCGCGATGGCCGAATGGCAGTTGCGGCATTCCAGGCTGTCATTCGCCTTGAGCCGCGCCCATTCGCGCTTGGCCATCACCAGGCGATGTTCCAGAAACTCCTGCCTTGTGTCGATGGTACCGAAGATCGAACCCCAGACCTCTTTCGAGGCCTGCATCTTGCGGGCGATCTTGTCGGTCCAGTCATGCGGAACGTGACATGCAGGGCAACCCGCCCGCACCCCGGACCGGTTCGAGTAATGGACCGTGTGGGACATTTCCTCGTACACGTTGTCGCGCATCTCGTGGCAGGAAATGCAGAAGCCCTCGGTATTGGTGAATTCCAGGGCCGTGTTGAACGCCCCCCAGAACACCACGCCGCCGACAAAGCCGCCAAGCGTCAGGAAACCCAGACCCAGGGTGCCCGCCGGGGTCCACAGGACACGCCAGAACCAGCGGAAAGGTTGCAGGATCCGGCGCATGTCATTCCCTCCCCGCGCCGGTCGCGCCCATCTCGGACATGTCGGTGAAGGTGTTCTCGATCAGGGCGGCCGCATCCGCCTGGGGCACATGGCACTGGGTGCAGAAATACCGCCTGGGTGACACGTCGGCCAGCATCTGGCCCTCGCGCGTCATGTAATGGGTGATCGAGATCATCGGCGCGCCCGACCCTTGCGTCATCTCGCGCGTGTGGCAGGACATGCAGCGGTTGGTGTTGACCGAAAGCTGATACCCCTCGATCGAATGGGGAATGATCGGCGGCTGTTCGGGATAGGCGCGCATCTGCCGCACGTCGTCGGTGACGAAGCGGGGGATCGGCGCGGCCGGACCCGACTGCATCGGATCGGGCTGCGGCCCGGACAGTTCGGACACGTTCTGCGCCATGACGAAGCTGGCGGCAAAGCAGGCGGCAAGGACAAGCGAAAGGCGGATCTGTCCCATCACACGCGCTCCACCCGGACCGCGCATTTCTTGAAGTCGGTCTGCTTCGAGATCGGGTCCGTGGCGTCCAGCGTCACCTTGTTGATCAGTTGGCTGGCGTCGAACCAGGGCACGAAGATCACGCCGGGCGGCATCCGGTTGCGGCCGCGGGTTTCCACGCGGCTGCGGATCTCGCCGCGGCGAGAGACGATGCGCACCTCCATCCCCTGGTTCAGGCCGCGCTCGCGGGCGTCGATGGCGTTCATGAAGACCTTGGCGCCCGGAAAGGCCTTGTAAAGCTCGGGCACGCGCATCGTCATCGACCCGGAATGCCAGTGTTCCAGCACCCGCCCCGTCACCAGCCACATGTCGAATTCATCGTCGGGGCTTTCGGCGGGCGGTTCATAGGGAACGGCGATGATGACCGCCCGGCCGTCAGGGTTGCCATAGAATTCGACCCCCTTGCCCGGCTTGACATAAGGGTCATGGCCCTCGCGGAAGCGCCACAAGGTTTCCTGGCCGTCCACGACTGGCCATCGCAGGCCGCGCACATCGTCGCTTTGATAGACGTCGTACGGGGCAAGGTCGTGGCCGTGCCCGCGACCGAAGGCGGCATATTCCTCGAACAGGCCCTTCTGGATGTAGAAGCCGAAATCCCTGGACTCCTGGTTCGCGTAATCCTCGCGCAGGTCTGCCAGCGGGAATTGGTCCACCTGGCCGTTGGCGAAGCAGACGTCGAACAGGGTCTTGCCGCGGAATTCGGGATGGGCGTCGAGGATCTCGGCGGGCCAGGTTTCATCCGTGGTGAAACGCTTGGAGAATTCGACAAGCTGCCACAGATCCGACCGGGCCTCGCCCGGGGCATCGACAAGCTGGTGCCAGGCATGGGTGCGCCGTTCGGCATTGCCATAAACGCCTTCCTTCTCGACCCACATGGCGGCCGGAAGGATGATGTCGGCGGCCATCGCCGTCACCGTCGGATAGGCATCCGACACCACGATCAGGTTGTCGGGGTTGCGATAGCCCTGGTACGTCTCGTTCTGGGAATTGGGCGCGGCCTGAAGGTTGTTGTTCACCTGAATCCAATAGAAGTTCAGCACACCGTCCTTCAGCATCCGGTCCTGCAGCACGGCGTGAAAGCCCGGCTTGGTGTTCAGAAGCCCGTGAGGCAGCTTCCACAATTCTTCGGTATGGGCGACATGTTCGGGGTTCGTGACCACCATGTCGGCGGGCAGGCGGTGGGCAAAGGTGCCCACCTCGCGCGCCGTGCCGCAGGCCGAAGGCTGCCCCGTCAGCGAGAAGGGCGAGTTGCCCGGTTCCGAAATCTTTCCGGTCAGCAGGTGGATGTTATAGATCATCTGGTTGGCCCAGACGCCCCGGACATGCTGGTTGAACCCCATTGTCCATAGCGACATCACCTTCCGGTCGGGGTCGGCGTAAAGTTCGGCCAGGTCCTCCAGGAAGCCCGGCTCGACCCCGGAAAGCTCGCTCACATGGTCCAGCGTATAGGTCGAGACGTGCTCCTTGAACGCCTCGAAGTCGCTGTCTTCCATCAGGCCGGGATTGCCGGCGCCGGTGGCGGCCCGTTCCAGTTCGTGTTCGGGCCGCAGGCCATAGCCGATATTGGTGGCGCCCTTCTTGAAGACCGTATGCCGGTCCACGAAGTCCTGGTTCACGCGCCCGGTCTGGATGATGTGGTTGGCGATATAGTTCAGGATCGCCAGGTCGGTGCCCGGCTTGAACACGATCGGGATGTCGGCCAGATCCATCGACCGGTGGGTGAAGGTGGACAGGACCGCGCATTTCACATGCGGCGTCCCCAGGCGGCGGTCGGCCAGACGGGTCCACAGGATCGGATGCATCTCGGCCATGTTCGATCCCCACAGCACGAAGGCATCGGCATGTTCGAAATCGTCATAGCAGCCCATCGGCTCGTCGATGCCGAAGGTGCGCATGAAGGCCACCGCCGCCGAGGCCATGCAGTGACGCGCATTGGGATCGAGGTTGTTCGACCGGAACCCGGCCCGCATCAGCTTTGTCGCCGCATAGCCTTCCAGCACGGTCCACTGGCCCGACCCGAACATGCCGATCCCCTCGGGACCCTTTTCGGCCAGGACCTTCTTAACCCTTTCGGCCATGACGTCAAAGGCTTCGTCCCAGCTGACCGGCTCGAATTCGCCGTTCTTGTCGAACTGGCCATTCGTCTTGCGCATCAGCGGCGTGGTCAGGCGGTCGGCGCCGTACATGATCTTGGACAGGAAATAGCCCTTGACGCAGTTCAGGCCGCGATTGACCTCGTGCTGCATGTCTCCATGGGTGGCGACGACCTTGCCTTCCTTCACGCCGACCATCACGCCACAGCCGGTGCCGCAGAACCGGCAGGGCGCCTTGGACCACTGGATCTTCAGCGCCTCGACGCCGCCCTGAACGGGCTGGGACAGCGCCTGCTGCGGCAGCCCGGCCGCGGATGCGGCAAGTGCTGCGGCATGGGCCTTGAGAAGCTCGCGCCGGGTCAGGTCAAGGGGCATGGCACTTCCTCCGTTTCTTCGGCGTGTTCGAAGACCATGCTGGCCGCCAGAACGCCTTTCATCAGGTTGATTTCGGTCAGCCGGTCCCCCAGCATCCCGGTGCTTTTTCCTTCGATCGTGACGATCAGGCGGGTCGCGTCGCCCCCGTGGATCTCGACGCCCTCCAGCCGCCCGACCAGGCCGCGGACCTCTGCCATCGCCTCCGGGGCAACCGTCACAACGGCGGATGACACATGCCAGCGTGGCTCAGGCATTCTCGACCTCGCTTTCTTGGGCTTCCCGTTGCACGGCCAGGATCGCTTCGGCCGGGCAGGATGCCGAACAGGCCCCGCAGCCGGTGCAAGAAGCCGCGTCGATCCGCGGCAGGAACACCGCGCCGATCCGTGGCTGCACCGTGATCGCCTGTTCGGGACAGACATCCCGGCAGCTCATGCAGGCGATGCCCGCATGGACCAGGCACCCCGCCGAGATCTGCATCACATGCCCCATGCGCCGGTCGGGCAGGAAGACCTGTTCGGGACAGGATGCGGCGCATTCGCCGCAGAAGACGCATTCGCCAGCCTCGGGCGTAATCGCCACGCGATCCGGCGCCAGGACCAGGATGGCCTGGGGACAGGCGTCGATGCAGGCCCCGCAGCCGGTGCAGGCGGCAAGCGACGTCATCAAAACCCCAGGGGGACGCGGCACGAAAGGCGCAGGCCGGGCCATGCCGCGCAGCAGGCTCCGCCTCGATATCCCGGGACGGGCGGGCATGTCCTAATGCCCCGACGGGCCCGGGGGTCCGGCGATCATCTGGTATATCCAGACAAGAAAGCCGTAGCCCCCCACGAAAGCCACGGCGACGATCGGCCAGATCCCAAAAGCCAGAAGCAGGAACTGCGCCATCTCTCCGCGGCGCGTTGGTTCTTGCTTCTCGGGTGCGGTGGCATGCCTGTCCGACATTGCTACCTCCTCGGTTGCAGTTCTGATGGCGTTCTGCTGTCTGTCTTGAAAGGCTAGTGTTCTGAGTCTGACGCTTGCTACCTGTTCCCGCGGATACCATCGAGTGCATCGAGCGCGCGCCGTTCACGGGGAGGATATCGTCGGCTGACTTGGTCCAAACAAAGGGCCTCGGCCGGATGTTGTGCTGCGCCAGGTAGTCGTAGATTGCGTCCTCCAAGTCGCTCACGCTGGTGTAACTGCCTTTGCGAATGCGCTTTGCAGTGATCTCTGCGAAGAAGCGCTCGACAAGGTTGAGCCAGGAGGCACTGGTTGGTGTGAAATGCAGCTTGAACCGTGGATGTTTCTCCAGCCAGGCCTGCACCTCGGGCGTCTTGTGGGTGGCGTAGTTGTCGAGCACGAGATGGATGTCACGTGGTTTGCGGACGACGCGGTCGATGCGGCGCAAGAAGGTCAGAAACTCCCGTGCCCGATGACGCGGCATGCAATCACCGATGACCAGACCGGATTTGACATCAAGCGCGGCGAACAGGGTAGTCGTGCCGTGGCGCTTGTAATCGTGGGTCATCGTGGCGGCGCGCCCCTTCTTGAGCGGCAAGCCAGGCTGGGTCCGATCCAAGGCCTGGATCTGCGATTTCTCATCAACACACAGCACGACAGCGCGATCCGGCGGGTTCAGATACAGACCGACGATCTCGGTGACTTTCTCCTCAAAAAGGGGGTCGTTCGACACCTTGAACCCGCGCGAGACATGCGGCTTCAACCCCGCCTCCGCCCAGATGCGTCCCACGCTTGAAGGAGAGATCCCCACCGCTTCGGCCATCATCGAGCGGCTCCAGTGGGTGGCGTTGGGAGGAGCCTCCTGCACGGTCTTC